>NZ_JBSFSI010000022.1:0-115156 GCF_053589675.1 Streptomyces sp. NPDC003284 | reverse complement strand
GGCGAGGACGGCCCCGACAGCGACCGGTCGCTGTCGGGGCCGTCCTCGCCGGCCGCGGCTACGACCACGACAAGTACCGCAAGCAGGTCTGGGCCATCGGGATCACCCCCGTCATCGCCCGCCGCGGCACCGAACACGGCTCGGGACTGGGAGTCCGCCGCTGGGTCGTCGAGCAGAGTTTCGCGCTGCTGCACCGGTTCCGCCGGTTACGCATCCGCTGGGAGATCCGCGACGACATCCACGAAGCCTTCCTCAGCCTCGCCTGCAGCATCATCTGCTGGCGACGACTGAGAAACCTCTCACTTTGTTAGGAGCTCTAAGCGGAGCCGCCCAGATGCTGGGCGGTCCACGACCTTGCACACCGCCTGCGCTGGTCACACTGGCGACGCCGACACCCCAAGCCCGTGCCCGAGCCTGCCACTACCGACGGCAAGCAACCGCCCAGTCACAGAGGTTCGTGTCCCCTGAACGGCGCGACATCGAGATGTCGCAAGGTCGGTGCCGGTGCATACTTCCTCACCGTGGAAATCACGACAGGCAAGCTGCGGCGCCTTCGATCTGGACCGGGCACCGAGGATGACGACGAACCCCGACCGTTTCTCGTGCGCCTCCGGTTCACTGCCGAGGACCCGGCCCAGGTCATCGACAACGCGCGTGCGGTACTGACGTGCGTCGTCTCCCAGATGGGTGACTGGCCGGCAGAAGAGCTTTGGCCGCAGCTGCTGCCAGCCTGGTTCATCCAGCGGTGGGCGCCCGAGCCCCCGGAACCGGAGGATGGCGAGCCCTTCGACATGGAGGCGTGGCTGCGTCAATGGCGCGCTATGACGCCAGAGGAGAGAGCGGCCGCCGACGGGGGCCCGTGGACGCTCTGGGGATGGTTGTACTACTTCGACCCGACCGAGGAAGGAATGGGAGACGATCGCAGCTGGTGGTGGTGCCACGCAGGAACCGGCGAGTCGGGCGGCTGGGTGGCGGCGTGGATCTCGTCTACGGGCCATAAGCAGCGGCTCGCCGTGATCGCGACCTACGGCTGGAGTACCAGGCGCAGGGTCGCGTGGTCGGCTCAGGCGAACGCCATGTCAATTTTGGCCGCCTCTCCCCGTGAGGGCGGTGAAAGCACTGTCGGACCTGGAAGCCCCAGTAGAACGCGCTACTGAAATCCAATCAGCCAAATCGACGGCACTTTCGAAGACTACTGCTGAGATTCCCGTATCTCTCGCGCGACGCAAGATTTCGCGTTCTTCGTCAGGCCGCAGGTGCGTTCCGCCGCTTGAATCTAGAACGGCATTTACGATTCGCAGCAGCAGCTGTTCCGCTTCGGAACGCGAGTCGGGTTCCTCATTTCCGGACCTGCCTGCCCCCGAAGGCCCGGCCGTACTGGCGCCGGGGTCGACTGTGAGGGCGCGGCGCCCCACCGCGATGGTATTTGCCAAATCTAGCACCACTTCCCAATCATCAGGCGCCTGCATTGCACCTGGATGGCCGAATAGTTCAATCTCTTCGTGTGCATTCAAAGGCCATTGGCCGTCTATTCCTAGTGCAAGATTGACCATTTGAACTAGTTCATCATTTTGGGTCAGGTCGCGCTCTGGATGACCTTGGGCGGATGCGCCTGCCCTTGACGCCCCTGTGCCGCTATTGCTGGGTTCTGGAACGGAGGCAAAACGTGCCAGCACCACGTTTTCTGCCATAGTTTGAGCAAAGTCCCAGTCGTGCGCGGTCTGAGAAAGGAGTGGATGGCCCACCATTGTCTGCACCTCCTCTACGCTTAGCGGGTCATGTCCAAGCACCAGAAGCGCAGTATCCACCATTTGCATTAGCTCCTCGTGAGCCGCCGCAGGCGCCTGCTCAAATCGCGCTTGATCTTCGACATCAAACTCGAAAATATCGCGTAGCATCTCCTGCAAATTGTCGGCACTCTGTTCCCGTAGGGGATCACCGACGGAACGCTCCCTTGAGCCTCTCGGCGAGTCATGCGCTACAGACGCCGACCTGCTGGAGCCAGCCGCACCCCTGGCCGTGCCGGAGGGAGTCGGCAAGCGCAGGTGATCCTGGCCAATGCCACCCATGACTCGATCTGGAGTGGCACCACCAAATATGTCTTCTTGTAGTGCCAGAGACCCGTCAGGCGCCCTACGGATATTGACGGAGATCATTTGCACCGGTTCGCCGGACGAATCCGCGGGGATCCGGCTGGGTCCCGCAGTCGGCTGTTGTTCCGGGCCGCGCATGACAACGAAAGGACCGGACCGCTCCCGCACGACTCGAGGGGACGAAGAAGGCAGCTCCCCGGTCCGATTTCTTCCGTGATTGGTCTGCCATTCATCGTGCGCGTCCGAAATCCTCTGAGCGGTGGCGTCATCGATCTTACGTGAAGGGTATTTCTCGGCAAAGAAGTACGCTGCGCCAGAGATGCTGCTCGTTGAATTCCTCTGGACGATCTCAACTCCTCCGTCCCTGAAGGCTTGAATCACATCAGGGTGGATTGTCCGATAGCCAACCCGTCTGAAGTGTCCACTCCAGTCTGCGAAGGCGCGCACCTGAGCAGGCAGCCGCCTCCTTGCATGACTGTTCAGGAACGAAGGGATGCGTCCACGGTTCTGTGGATCACCGAACCAAGCACGGATCTCATGAGCCAGCCGCGATCCTTCGTCTGCCGCCTCCGCCTCCGCCTCCGGGGCTGAAATCCTTCCGGTAGGTAGAGCAAGGTTCCAAGGGTTCGAGCTAGACGATTGATCAGGTGTAGGAGGCGGCGGCGAACCGAAGAGACTGTCGTTCTCGTCGTTTCGACCGGAGCGATTCGCTCCATACTGGTGATTGGGCGCCGGATCTATGAGTGCTTGCACGGTGGACGAAGTACTGGAGCTCGAATGACGAGGTAGAGCGAGAACTCCACCTGCGGGACCTACGAAAAGTGCGCGCGCTTCCACCGGTGCCGTCTGTGGTAGGTCTTCTGTTATGAAGCGGTGCTGTGCGGCGGTCATGTCGATCCAAACGACTCGAGGGGGACTCTGCGGGTCTTTCGGATGCAGGGAGTAGGCAGCCCATGAGTGTCCCATACCGGACAGGTGGCGATTGAGGATGAATGCGGCACTGCCCGGGGCATTCCCCAGCGTTTCTATTACGGAACGCCAGGAATCAACTTTCTGCCATCCCGGCCCTGCAGCGATCAAGCTCTCCTGGTGGTGAACCCCGAGTACGGCGTCGTCGACAGTGGTCGAGGGCCGAATTCCGTGAGGATAAAGTTGCTTCCTCAGTTCGTGTAGAAGCGTCAGGCACTCCTGGACCGTCATGTCATGCGGAGACTGTGTGGCATGCGCATCGGCGTTGGCTGTTGATCGCTCCTTGTGGGTTATCTGGGCCACATGACGCACGGCGGTTTCCACCTCCGTGATGCTCAGCGGGTGACGCTGGGTGCCCACAGTGCCTCGACGAAACTGGTCACCGTTAGACCCGGGGACGGTGTTCGAAATGGTGCGCCTGGCCACTTGGCCTTCGGTGTCGGTCGGCGGACGCAGCCTTTCGTCGGACAGGCCCGTGAGCGAGTTCTCCGCGCCGCGGAAGACGGAAGCCCTACCAACACCGGCATCTGCCACCACTGTCGAATCGGGGACCTCATTCCCTGTGTCCTTCCCGGCGCTGACTGCCTCTGCGGTGACTGCGGGGCCCTTCTCCGCTTCACTGGCCGTCGGTAGCGGGTGGTCGGGTGCCGCCACTGAGCGGGTGTCGGCACCCGATACGGGAATGCCTGAGCCGGGTTCGGCGTCGAGTAGAGGTCGGGAAGCCGCTCCGTGTGTCTCGGGCGTGTTCGCGTCGAGAGTGACCCGAATGTGGTCGCGAAGGTCGGTGAGGTGAGTGGCCGCCTGCTGCCAGTCGCGGCGGGCCGCCGCCGCGTCGGCGGGGGCGAGGAGGCGGCGCTGCTCGGCGGGCGTGATGCCCGCTTCGGCGGCGAGCTGCCGCAGGTGCTGCATCGCCTGGAAGGCGGCTGCGGGGCGTTCCAGGACGAGGCGCGTCCGGTCGGCGTCGTGCCGGGTCAGTTCCTCGGGTGCCTGCCAGCGGTGCAACGACTCTTCCAGCCGGGCCCGCTGACCGGCCTCGAGCGGAGGGCGGCCGGCGCCGGACTCGGTGGCCAGGCGCGGGGCAGGCGTGAGCGGGGCGGGACGGCCGTTCCCGGCCGGTGTCGCCCCGGGCGCCGCATGGCCGACGGTGAGCCGTTCGGGGATGTCGAGCCGTACCTGCCCCGACCGGGGGAACTGTGTTCCCGGCCCCGGCGACCAAGACGGGGCCGGTGTGCCGTTGCCGGTGGCCGGCAGGGCACTTGCCTGGAGCAGGGTGCTTTCGCCTGGCCCTGGAACGGCTCGGTAGGGCCGTGCTGGCACGGACCCGTCTTGCCTGGCACCGTCCCCGAACGGGAAGCCACCGGTGCTGCTGTCAGCGGGCCCGTGTCCGGGTGTCCTGTTGATCTGTGTGAGGTCGAGGTCGGTGAGGGAGGGTTTGTGGTGGGGGAGGTCGAAGCCGAGCTTCCCCTTGATCCAGTGGCCGAGTTTGGCCGCGCCGATGTGGCCGATCTCGCTGCCCAACGAGGCGCCTGCACCACCCACCGTGGTCATCCACGTGGTGGTGAATTGGCCCGTCTCGCTGAGGTTGAAGAACGCTTCCGCCCCGTTCATGGCCGCGGCCTGCAGCGCGGCCACCGGGAAGGCACGGACGAGTTTCATCAACAACGGCGAGGGCAGCGCGCCGGCCAGGCCGTGCGAGAGCGCGCTGTGCAGCCCGTCCAGGCCGGCCGGCATCCAGCTCAGCGCGGAGTCCAGCTCCCGGCCCAGCGTCCTGGGTCCGTGTCCCGCGTGCGCCATGAAGGTGTCCGCCCACCGCAGGCCGGCTTCTCCTGCCTGGTGCAGGCCCAGCCGCTCGCCGAAGGCCCGCGTGAACTGGTCGCCCACCGCGGTGCGGAACTCCTGCCGGGTCTTCTGCCACACCACCTCGTTCTGCAGCCGGATCGCCATCGGCACGCTCAGGCGGGCCATCTCGTGCCCGAACCAGTCGCCTCTCAACAGCTCGCGGGAGAGCGGATCGTTGTGCAGTCCGCCCAGGGCACCCTTGCCGAAGACCCCCGTCTCCGCGCCGAGCAGGGCTTTCTCCCCGCCGGATACGGCTGCCTTGCCGCCGGCACGGGCCGGTGCCGTCCCGGGGCCGTGCACACTCTTCTCGATGATCTGCTCGATGTTCTTGATCGATTTCGGACCGAGGAAGGGCAGTTTCCCGACGGCCTTGCCGATCGGTCCCACCACGAACGGCACCAGCGTGGACAGCGCACCCTGGATCGCCCCGAACTTCAGCGACTGATCGCGGTACTCGTCCGCGTGGGCCGTGTGCTTGCCCTGGGCCGCCAGGATCCAGCGGGTCAGACCGTCCAGAGATGCCGCGAGCACGACGTTCATGGCCATGATCGATGCGCTCTGTATGGCGACACGTGCCATGAACAGCTTCAGTTCCGAGATGAACACGTCCCGGAAGAAGAGTTCCAGGATCATCTTCTCGAACTGGGCCTCGATCGGGTCGAAGAACTCCAGGAGCAGGACGATCGCCAATTCGGCGAAGAACAGGGCCACCTGTTCCACGATCATCATGTTCGTGTAGTCGAGCTGGTACGCGAGCTCGTTGCCCGCGTCCGCGAGTTGCAGCGCGGTGTCCTTCAGGCCCTGTATATAGTCCGCGCCGTCTCCCGAGGCGAACCGCGAGATGGCCTGGACGTACGCATCGATCGCCTCGCCCTTCGCCCCCGACACCGTGGCACCCGCGACATCCGCGACGGCCCCCTGCAGACCGGTCAGGAACTGCGACACCGCCAGATGCGGAACTACAACCTCGGCATATATCCGCTCCGATGAGCCCTCAGGAACCGACATCCCCGTCAGCATGAGCACAAGACCATTGACCGCAGGATCCACAGCCACCGAAAACCCCCCGTATACATACAGAAAAGGAAGGCGCAGACAGTTGCACCGTGGCGCAGCTGTAGCACCACGGACGAATGTAAACCTCCATTTCTGATACGTAGTCGCAACCCGCAAGGTTCACGCGTCGCGGCGCCAGTTGAGGTCTGATCCGCTGGGGGTTGGGCCGATGCTGCTCGCCGAGGCGGAAGGCGCGCGGAGCTCGCGGCGGCGACGAGCTGCGAGCTGGCCGCCCGGGCGGCGGGCCGGTGGGTGAGCCGCTGCACGAGTGTCGGGAACAGGTGGTGCGTCGCCTCTGCGGCGAGGTGCTCTCGAAGCCAGTCCGACCGGGAGCCGCTGGCTGAAGCTGTGAATGGCGGCCTCCTGGGCCAGGTTCCGAAGCTGAGCGGTGCCGCCGGTTCGGACGGTGCCGGGGAGGGTCGGCACCTCGTCGAGCATGCCGCCACCCTTGGCATCGACATGGAAATCAGCGCACGCAAACCGGGACCAAGGGTTTCACCCCGATCCCAAAGTGGTGGGCGGTCCAGCGCACCTACGGCTGGCTCATGCTCCGCCGCCCGCCGCCCGCCGCCCGCCGCCCGCCGCCCGCCGCCCGCCGCCTGGCCCGCGAGCGAGAGACCTCCCCTGGCGCGACCCGACACCACAGACCAAACAGCCGATTCCGGCATGAAACATCAGGCGAAAACGACCTCAGCCCCCATGCGAGCTGCCGTTCTGGCGGCCAACTCGACCACAAAATAGAACGATTCCCCAGACCATCGGTTCCGGAGTGATCCAACCACCTCGGAGATCATTTCGTTAAGAGTTCCGAGGAGGGAGGCCGGGCTTCGTGCGTGGCAGCGCGGTCCGTGCGGTGCGTGGCCTCAGCCGTGCCGGGCGCACGCTACGGAATGCCGGAGCCCCGGCCGTACGAAGGCGGCCGGGGCCACGAGAGCCGGGTCAGCCGGTGGCTGTGGCCTTGGCGAGGGCGTTGTCGAGGTGGCGGTCGACGAGGGCAGGGGAGCCGGAGAGGACCAGCAGCACACTGCCGTCGCGGACCGCGGTCTCCTTGACCACGGTGCCCCTGCCCTCACTGGAGAACGTGAGGAGCTGGCTCCACTGCTCGTCGCCGAGTCCACTGGGCGCGGGCAGCTTCCGCGAGGCCATGTCGATCGTGGTGCCGCCTGCGACGACCTGATAGGTCGGGCAGTTGGTCATGGCGTCGAATATCCGGCTGATGCCGTCGGACAGCTGGGTCGTGCTGCCGCTGTACAACTCCTCGGACACCTCGGAGCCGCCGACGGAGTAGGTGGAGGTGGCCTTCGTCGTGCGCGGGAAGGCGAATGCGCCGCCGGTGGCCGCGTCGCCGCCCAGCTCGCTCAGGGCCGGGCAGCCCAGGACCGTCACGTCTCCGTGCCGAGCTGGGGGCTGCGGCTTGCGCACGTAGCCGTTGCGGAGTTCGCTGCCGTCCAGCAGGCGCATCTCCAGCACGGCTGACGAGAGCTGGGTGGGCTCCCGGACAGCGCCGGATGTCCTGCCCGAACGGGCGGGGGCGGCGCCCCGGTGCTCGGCGCCGATGGTGTCGGTGGAGCAGGCGGGTACGGAAAGGAGAGCGGCGGTGATGCCGAGGGCGGTGGTGGTGGCGGTGCGGATGCGCATGCGCATGCGGAACTGACCCCTTGATGCTGGGCGACGGGTGGTCAGTGCGGGCCCGAGGGCCCGGTGGGGTCGTGGGAGTAGGGGTCAGTGCCCGAGGTGGCGGAGGCAGTCCTCGAACGTGGCGTGCGTGGCGACGTCCGCCGGTCCGGAGTTCCGGTTGAACCAGGCGGTGTCGAGGCGGCTCTCCTGCTGCTGGTGGCCGGCCCGGCACCGCAGCCAGATCTGGTCGCGGGTGGAGAGGATGAGCCAGTCCCGGTACGCGCCGCACTCGCCGCAGGCGATCATCTCACCGTGGAGGACGAGTGGCTGCGTCCATGGCATCATCGAGCCACCCACCTGGTCGTGGCTGGGTACTCGCAGCTCCGGCGGAAGGAAGTCGCAACCTCCTGGTCACGGGACGCGAGCGGAAGGCCATCAACCGGAACTACTTCAACTCCTACGTGTGGAAGCCCGCTCTGGCCACGGCGGGCGTGATCGCCCCGCTGGACGAGGGCAGCACCGACGGTGCCCGCGTGTGGGAGCCGTCCCGGGAACACGGCTTCCACGCCCTGCGCCACTTCTTCGCCTCCGAGGAACTGGAGGCTGGCGAATCGGTCGTCTCCCTGGCACGCTGGCTGGGGCATTCCGATCCTGGGTTCACGCTGCGGAAGTACTCCCACTTCCTGCCGTGCGCCGGCGCACGAGGCAGCGCCGCCATCGACGCGATCTTCGCGTAGCTGCGGCCGTGGCCGGTCGGTAGAGCCCGTGGAGCGTGACGCGTAGTCCGCCGCAGGCCCAAAGTCCCAGAGAAGTCCCACAGATGCCGCCGCACCCCTCACTGAGCCGCTAAATGGCAGGTCAGACGGGGTGTGGCGGCATCGTCATATCAAATGTCCCGGAAGATCTCGATCTGCGCCCCGATCGAGTTCAGCCGCTCCGCGAGGTCCTCGTAACCGCGGTTGATGACGTACACGTTGCGCAGCACGGACGTGCCCTCGGCGGCCATCATGGCGAGGAGGACGACGACGGCGGGGCGCAGGGCCGGCGGGCACATCATCTCGGCGGCGCGCCAGCGGGTGGGGCCCTCGACCAGGACGCGGTGCGGGTCGAGGAGCTGGAGGCGGCCGCCGAGGCGGTTGAGGTCCGTCAGATAGATGGCGCGGTTGTCGTAGACCCAGTCGTGGATGAGGGTCTTGCCCTGGGCGGTGGCCGCGATGGCCGCGAAGAAGGGCACGTTGTCGATGTTCAGGCCGGGGAACGGCATGGGGTGGATCTTGTCGATCGGCGCCTCCAGCTTGGAGGGCCGGACGGTGAGGTCCACCAGGCGGGTGCGGCCGTTGTCCGCGACGTACTCGGGCGTGCGGTCGTGGTCGAGGCCCATCTCCTCCAGGACCGCCAGCTCGATCTCCAGGAACTCGATCGGGACGCGGCGGACCGTCAGTTCGGACTCCGTGACGACGGCGGCGGCCACCAGGCTCATCGCCTCCACCGGGTCCTCGGAGGGCGAGTAGTCGACGTCGACGTCGATGACGGGCACGCCGTGCACGGTGAGCGTGGTGGTGCCGATGCCCTCCACCCGGACGCCCAGCGCCTCCAGGAAGAAGCACAGGTCCTGGACCATGTAGTTGGAGGAGGCGTTGCGGATGACGGTCACGCCGTCGTGCCGGGCGGCGGCCAGCAGCGCGTTCTCGGTCACCGTGTCCCCGCGCTCGGTCAGCACGATCGGGCGGTCCGGGCGGACGGAGCGGTCGACCACGGCGTGGTACTGACCCTCCGTCGCGGCCACGTCCAGACCGAACCGGCGCAGCGCGATCATGTGCGGCTCGATGGTGCGCGTACCGAGGTCGCAGCCGCCCGCGTAGGGCAGCTTGAAGCGGTCCAGGCGGTGCAGCAGCGGACCGAGGAACATGATGATGGAGCGGGTGCGGACGGCGGCCTCGGCGTCGATGGTGCCCAGGTCGAGGTCGGCCGGCGGCACGATCTCCAGGTCGGTGCCGTCGTTGATCCAGCGGGTGCGCACGCCGATGGAGCCCAGCACCTCCAGGAGGCGGTAGACCTCCTCGATCCGGGCCACCCGGCGCAGCACCGTGCGCCCCTTGTTGAGCAGCGAGGCGCACAGCAGCGCGACACACGCGTTCTTGCTGGTCTTCACGTCGATGGCGCCGGACAGCCGGCGGCCGCCGACCACCCGCAGATGCATCGGGCCCGCGTAGCCGAGCGAGACGATCTCACTGTCGAGCGCTTCGCCGATCCGGGCGATCATCTCAAGGCTGATGTTCTGGTTGCCGCGCTCGATGCGATTGACGGCGCTCTGGCTGGTGCCGAGCGCCTCGGCGAGCTGCGCCTGCGTCCAGCCGCGGTGCTGCCGGGCGTCGCGGATGAGCTTGCCGATGCGTACGAGGTAGTCGTCTGCCATGGGGTTGAGGTTATCTCAGATATGAGATGGCACCTCTCGGGGGGTCCGTTCGGGTGATGTGCCGTCAGTCCGCCCTGCTCGCAAGGGTTCCGCGTCACCCGAACGGACCTGGCAAATCGCCCGATGTCGTACGACATCCGCTGTTGTGGTGGGTGTGTCGCGGAGTTCCGGCGCAGCCGTGCGGCGGGCGGGCCGGGTGGTGCCGGGCCGGGTGTCGGGCCGGTTGGTGTCGGGGCGTGCCGGGGCGCGCCTGGGCTCCGGAACGGGCCGTGGGCGCGGGGCGCGCATGACCTTCCGGGTCTCATGTACTAGAGTTATCTCGACATCGAGATATCTGCCGGGGAGCACCACCGCCGTCACCTGGGTAAGGGCTACCTAACTTAGGTCTACCTTAGCGGACTGGCCGAGTTGGCGTGGCGGCAGGATCGTGGTGGTACGCGCACATCAATGAAGGAGACTGTCGTGTCGGCGAACAGCTTCGACGCCCGCAGCACGCTGCACGTGGGCGACGAGTCGTACGAGATCTTCCGGCTTGACAAGGTCGAGGGCTCGGCCCGACTGCCTTACAGCCTGAAGGTCCTGCTGGAGAACCTGCTCCGCACCGAGGACGGCGCGAACATCACCGCCGACCACATCCGCGCCCTCGGCACCTGGGACTCCCAGGCCCAGCCGTCGCAGGAGATCCAGTTCACGCCGGCCCGTGTGATCATGCAGGACTTCACCGGTGTCCCGTGCGTCGTGGACCTCGCGACCATGCGCGAGGCCGTGAAGGAGCTGGGCGGCGACCCGGCCAAGATCAACCCGCTGGCCCCGGCCGAGCTGGTCATCGACCACTCCGTCATCGCCGACAAGTTCGGCACCAACGACGCCTTCCAGCAGAACGTCGAGCTGGAGTACGGCCGCAACCGCGAGCGCTACCAGTTCCTGCGCTGGGGCCAGACCGCCTTCGACGAGTTCAAGGTCGTCCCGCCGGGCACCGGCATCGTCCACCAGGTCAACATCGAGAAGCTGGCCCGCGTCGTCATGGTCCGTGACGGCAGGGCCTACCCCGACACTCTGGTCGGCACCGACTCGCACACCACCATGGTCAACGGCCTCGGCGTCCTCGGCTGGGGCGTCGGCGGCATCGAGGCCGAGGCCGCGATGCTCGGCCAGCCGGTCTCCATGCTGATCCCGCGCGTCGTCGGCTTCAAGCTGACCGGCGAGCTCCCGGCCGGCACCACCGCCACCGACCTGGTGCTGACCATCACCGAGATGCTGCGCAAGCACGGCGTGGTCGGCAAGTTCGTCGAGTTCTACGGCGAGGGCGTGGCCGCCACCTCCCTGGCCAACCGCGCCACCATCGGCAACATGTCGCCGGAGTTCGGCTCCACCGCCGCGATCTTCCCGATCGACGACGAGACCCTGAAGTACCTGCGGCTGACCGGCCGCAGCGACCAGCAGGTCGCGCTGGTCGAGGCGTACGCCAAGGAGCAGGGCCTCTGGCTTGACCCGAAGGCCGAGCCGGACTTCTCCGAGAAGCTGGAGCTGGACCTCTCCACGGTGGTCCCGTCCATCGCCGGTCCCAAGCGCCCGCAGGACCGCATCGTCCTGGCCAACGCCGCCCAGCAGTTCAAGTCGGACGTCCTCAACTACGTGGACGTCGTGGACGAGGCGGGCAAGGAGTCCTTCCCGGCCTCCGACTCCCCGGCCGTCACCCCGAACGGCGCGCCGTCCAACCCGGTCCAGGTCACCGCCCCCGACGGCACGACCTACACGCTGGACCACGGTGCGGTGACGGTCGCGGCCATCACCTCCTGCACCAACACCTCCAACCCGTACGTCATGGTCGCCGCCGCCCTGGTGGCCAAGAAGGCGGTCGAGAAGGGCCTGACCCGCAAGCCGTGGGTCAAGACCACCCTCGCCCCCGGGTCCAAGGTCGTCACCGACTACTTCGACAAGGCGGGCCTGACCCCGTACCTCGACAAGGTCGGCTTCAACCTGGTCGGCTACGGCTGCACCACCTGCATCGGCAACTCCGGCCCGCTGCCGGAGGAGGTCTCCAGGGCGGTCAACGAGCACGACCTGGCCGTCACCTCGGTGCTGTCCGGCAACCGCAACTTCGAGGGCCGGATCAACCCCGACGTCAAGATGAACTACCTGGCCTCCCCGCCGCTGGTCGTCGCGTACGCCCTGGCGGGCTCCATGAAGGTGGACATCACCAAGGACGCCCTCGGCACCGACCAGGACGGCAACCCGGTCTACCTGAAGGACGTCTGGCCCTCCGAGGCCGAGGTCAACGACGTCGTGGCCAACGCCATCGGCGAGGACATGTTCAACAAGTCCTACCAGGACGTCTTCGCCGGCGACGCGCAGTGGCAGGCGCTGCCGATCCCGACCGGCAACACCTTCGAGTGGGACGCCGAGTCCACCTACGTCCGCAAGCCCCCGTACTTCGAGGGCATGACGATGGAGACCACCCCGGTCTCCGACATCTCCGGCGCCCGGGTGCTGGCCAAGCTGGGCGACTCGGTCACCACCGACCACATCTCCCCGGCCGGTGCCATCAAGGCCGACACCCCGGCCGGCAAGTACCTCACCGAGCACGGTGTGGAGCGTCGTGACTTCAACTCCTACGGCTCGCGCCGGGGCAACCACGAGGTCATGATCCGCGGCACGTTCGCCAACATCCGCCTGCGCAACCAGATCGCGCCGGGCACCGAGGGCGGCTACACGCGCGACTTCACCCAGGAGGGCGCGCCGGTCTCCTTCATCTACGACGCCTCCCGGAACTACATCGACCAGGGCATCCCGCTGGTCGTCCTCGCGGGCAAGGAGTACGGCTCCGGCTCGTCCCGCGACTGGGCGGCCAAGGGCACCGCGCTGCTCGGCGTCAAGGCCGTCATCGCCGAGTCCTACGAGCGCATCCACCGCTCCAACCTCATCGGCATGGGCGTCCTGCCGCTCCAGTTCCCCGAGGGCCGCACCGCCGAGTCCCTCGGCCTGACCGGCGAGGAGACCTTCTCCTTCACCGGCGTCGAGGAGCTGAACAACGGCACCACCCCGCGCACGGTGAAGGTCACCACCGACACCGGCGTCGAGTTCGACGCGGTCGTCCGCATCGACACCCCCGGCGAGGCGGACTACTACCGCAACGGCGGCATCATGCAGTACGTGCTGCGCAGCCTGATCCGCAAGTAACCGGCAGGCGCACGGGCGCACTCGGGCCGCACCCCCGGCGAAGGGGGTGCGGCCCTCGCGCGTGCGGGGCGCGGCGGCGGGGGGAAGCGTGGCCGCCGGGTCCGCGAGCGGCCGGCCGGGCGCCGGGGGAGGACGCCGGACCGGGGCAGTGCTGGCTTGTGGTGGTGCCGTGGTGCGACAACGTTGTCTGACTGGTCTGTACATGACTGTACCGCCGTAACGGACAACGATGTCAAGCATCTTGGCCGACCGCCGCCCCCCGGAGGGCGCGGCACACGCCGGTGGAGCGCGCGGTCTTCCGCTGTACCACCGGCGCGCGCTACTGTCCCTGCGGCTTGTGTGCTCCGTGGTGCGCGACCCGTCCTGAAGGAGGAGGGGCCGCGTCATGCGTTTCCGTCCCATGTCCCTGCTGCTGGCCGCGGTACTCGCGGCCGGCGGCGCCACGCCCGCCCTCGCGGCGACCACCGCGCCCGGCGGATCCGGGGCCGCCCTGGTGAAGGACCCGACACCGTACGTCGATCCGCTGATCGGCACCAAGAACGGCGGCGACACCTTCCCGGGCGCCGTCACGCCCTTCGGCATGTTCTCCTTCAGCCCGGAGAACACCCGCGGCGACGCCACCCGCACCACCGCCCCCGGCGGCTACCACTACGACGCCACCCGCGTCCGCGGCTTCAGCCTCACCCACATGTCCGGCACCGGCTGCGCGGGCGGCAGCGGCGACATCCCGTTCTTCCCGTACGCCGGGAAGGTCACCACCTCACCGGCGAGCGACACCAAGGACGCCGTCTACGCCGCCGACTTCCAGCACCGCGACGAGCAGGCCGAACCGGGCCACTACCGGGTCGGCCTCGCCTCCGGGGTCACCGCCGACCTCGCCGCGACCGCCCGCACCGGCTCGGCGCGCTTCACCTACCCCGCGGACAAGCCCGCCTCGCTGCTGATCCGCACCGCCAACTCCGAGCTGGGCTCCACCGACTCCTCGGTCACCATCGACCCGGCCGCCCGCACCGTGTCCGGCTCGGTCACCTCCGGCAACTTCTGCGGCTACCTCGACCCGGAGGGCCAGCGCTCTTACTACACGCTCTACTTCACCGCCCGCTTCGACCGGCCCTTCACCGCCACCGGCACCTGGCAGGACGACAAGCTGACCCCCGGCGCCACGAAGGCCACCGGCGGCACCGGCGGCTTCTCGCACGGCGGACGGCCGGTGGCGGGCAAGGGCGCCGGCGGCTACGTCGAGTTCGCGCCCGGCACCGGCCCGGTCGGCGTCAAGGTCGGCATCTCCTATGTCAGCCAGGCGGGCGCGGCGGCCAACCTCGCCGCCGAGAACCCGCCCCGCCGCTCCTTCGACGCCGTCCGTGACGCGGCCCGCCGCGCCTGGCGCGAACGGCTGGGCGCGATCCAGGTCGGCGGCGGCACCACCGACGAGCGCACCACCTTCTACACCGCGCTCTACCACGCCCTGCTGCACCCCAACGTCATCAGCGACACCGACCGCCGCTACCGGGGCCCGGACGGCAAGGTGCACACCGTCGCCCGCGGCCACCAGGCGCAGTACGGCACCTTCTCCGGCTGGGACGTCTACCGCGACCAGGTGCAGCTGCTCACCCTGCTCAGCCCGCGCACCGGCTCCGACATCGCCCAGTCGCTGTACGAGCTGTCCCGGCAGAACGGCGGCGTGTGGGACCGCTGGCTGCACGGCGCGAGCGGCACCCACGTCATGAACGGCGACCCCTCGCCCACCGCACTGGCCGGCATCCGCGCCTTCGGCGGCACCGACTTCGACCTCAGGGGCGCGCTGGCCTCCCTGGTGAAGGCGGCCACCGTACCGACGGAGCAGGACCTCTCCCCGGCCGGCAAGCCGGTGCTCTCCGCCGGTCAGCGGCCCTCCCTGGACAAGTACCTCAAGCTGCACTACATGCCGTCCGTCTCCAACGCCTGGGGCGGCGCCGCCGAGACCCTGGAGATGTCCACGGCGGACTTCTCCCTCTCCCAGCTCGCCGCGACGGCCGGACAGAAGAGGACCGCGGACGCCTTCGCCGGCCGCGCCCAGTGGTGGCAGAACAACTTCAACGTCGCCGCCACCCCCTCCGGCGGCTACATCGCCAACCGCAAGGCCGACGGCAGCTGGGTGACCGGCTTCACCCCGGACACCGGCAACGGCTTCGTCGAGGGCACGGCCGCCCAGTACACCTGGATGGTCCAGCACGATCCGGCCGGGCTGTTCGCGGCCATGGGCGGCCGGGACGCGGCCCTCGGCCGCCTCGACGCCTTCTTCCACACGGACGGCGGCGGCTGGGCCTTCACGGGCCAGGGCGGCGACAAGGCCGCCATGGACAACGAGCCGTCCATCAACGTCCCCTACCTCTACGACTACGCGGGCGCCCCCTACAAGGCGCAGGAGACCGTCCGCGCCGCCATGCGGCAGCTGTGGACCACCGAGCCCGGCGGCATCCCCGGCAACGACGACCTGGGCGCCATGTCCGCCTGGTACGTCTTCTCCGCGCTCGGCATGTACCCGCAGGTGCCCTCCCGCTCCGAACTGGTCCTCGCCTCCCCGCTGTTCGAGCGCGCCGAGATCCACCGTCCGCAGGGCAACGACATCTCCGTGCGCGCCCGGGGAGCGGCGGCCGGATCGCCCTACGTGCAGTCCCTGAAGGTCAACGGCCGCACCAGCGACCGGCCGTGGCTGCCCGCCTCCTTCGTCCGCGACGGCGGACGCCTGGACTACACCCTCTCCTCGACACCGAACCGCGCCTGGGGCAGCGCCCCGTCCGCCGCGCCGCCGTCCTTCCGGCAGGGCGAGCAGCCGTACCAGATCGGCGTGGGCCCGACCACGGCGACGCTCGCCCCCGGTGAGAGCGCCGAGGTCACCGTCCGCGCGCTGGCGCTGAACGGCGGCCAGGGACCCGAGGCGCACTTCCGGGTCAGCACCCCGGCCGGTGTCACGGCGAGCCCCGCCGAGGGCACCGTCACCGGCGGCGCGCAGAAGATCACCCTCACCGCCGGGAAGGACACCGCGCAGGGCTACTACGACGCGCGCGTCACGGTGACCTCCGGCGAGCAGTCCTACGAGCAGCCCGTGGCCCTCACCGTCGCGGCCCCCGGCACCCTGCTCGCCGCCCGCGACAACACCGGCGTCTCCGACGACACCGGCGACCACGACGAGGCCGACTACGACGGCGGCGGCTGGAGCTACTCCCGCCAGGCCCTCGCCGCGGCCGGTCTCACCGCCGGCGGCCGGGGCACCGCGGACGGCCTCGCCTTCACCTGGCCCGGCTCGCCCGACGGCCGCCCCGACAACGTCTCCGCGGCCGGCCAGAGCATCACCCTGGACGCGCCCGCGTCCGCCCTGTCCTTCGTGGGCAGCGCGGTCAACGGCGACCAGCAGGCCAAGGCCACCGTCACCTACACCGACGGCACCACGGCCGAGACCGACCTCGCCTTCACCGACTGGACCGTCGGCGGGGGCGGCGGCACCGTCCAGTACGGCAACACGGTGGTCGCCAAGACCGCGTACCGCAATGTCGCGGGCGCCGACAAGGACCCGGTGGCCACCTATGTGTTCGCCACCCGGCCCTTCACGGCCCCGGCGGGCCGGCAGATCCGCTCGGTGAAGCTGCCGTCCGACACCGACCTGCACGTCTTCGCCCTCGCGGTGAAGTGACCGGCTGAGCCGCACGGCGGCAGCACGAAGGGGCGGGCCCGCCGGGACCCGCCCCTTGTGCTGTGCCGCGCACCGGGTGCGCGTCAGGCCAGCAGCTCCACCTCCGCCAGCGTCGCGGAACCGTCGAGCACCAGCCGGTACTTCTGGTACGTGCCCGGCGAGGCTATGGTGAACGGCCGGGTCTGCTTGTCCCAGGCGAAGGACTCGCCCGAGCGCCGGTCCAGCGTCCTGAAGTGCGTGCCGTCCGCCGACGCCTGGAGCGTCCAGCCCTTCGGCGCCTTCGTGCGGTCGCCCGACGAGGTCAGCGTGTACTGGACGGCCTTGGCGGCGCCGGTCACCGGCAGGTCCACCGTGGTCACCGTGGCGTCCGTGGCCGAGGTGTCGTCGAACAGCGCGCCCTCGCCCTTGAGCACGTCGGCGCGCGGGGCGGGCGCCTTGTCGCCGGTCGTGATCGACACCGGCGCCGCGTTCTTGCCGGTGCCCCACTTCGAGGGCCGCGGGCCCATGTCGAACTCCAGGACCCCGCCCTTGGACAGCAGCGAGTGCGGCAGGTTCGTGGAGTCCCACTTCTTGCCGTTGAACCGGACGCCCTGCACATAGATGTTCCGGGCGCTGTTGCGCGGCGCCTTGACGACCAGGTCGTGGCCGTTCTCCAGGTGCACGGTCGCCTTCGTGAACAGCGGGCTGCCTATCGCGTACTCGCCGCTGCCCATGACCAGCGGGTAGAAGCCGAGCGAGGAGAAGAGGTACCAGGCCGACTGCTCGCCGTTGTCCTCGTCGCCGTGGTAGCCCTGGCCGATCTCACTGCCCACGTACAGCCGGGAGAGGACCTCGCGGATCTTCTCCTGCGCCTTCCAGGGCTGCCCGGCCGCGTCGTACATGTACGTGACGTGGTGGGCGACCTGGTTGGAGTGGCCGTACTGGCCCATCCGCACGTCCCGCGCCTCGGTCATCTCGTGGATGATCCCGCCGTAGGAGCCGGCGAACTCGGAGGTGGCCGTCTCCGGGGTGGCGAAGTACGTGTCGAGCTTGTCCGCCAGGCCCTTCTGGCCGCCGTACAGGTTGGCCAGGCCCCGGCTGTCCTGCGGGGCGGTGAAGGCGTAGCCCCAGCCGTTCGTCTCCGTGTAGTCGTAGCCCCACACGCGCGGGTCGTACTTCGCGGAGTCGACGCGCCAGTTGCCCTTGGCGTCCTTGCCCTGGAAGAAGCCGGCCTTCGGGTCGAACATCTTCACGTAGTCCTGGGCGCGGTTGAGGAAGTACTGCGCCTCGTCCTTGTAGTGCTGCTGCCCGGTCTTCTTGTAGAGGGCCTCGCCCATCTTGGCGATGCCGTAGTCGTTGACGTAGCCCTCCATGGCCCAGGACAGGCCCTCACCGGTGGCGGTGCTGGTGTAGCCGAGGAAGGGCGAGGTGCTCATGCCCTTGCGGCCCACCCCGGAGGACGGGGGCACCACGGTGGCGTTCTTGACGGCCGCGTCGTACGCCGCCTTCGCGTCCATGGGGACGCCCTTGACGTACGCGTCCGCGAACGCCACGTCCGAGGAGGTGCCCGTCATCAGGTCGGCGTAGCCGGGGGAGGACCAGCGGGAGGTCCAGCCGCCGTCCTTGTAGCCCTGCACGAACCCGTCGACCATCTCACCGGCCTGCGAGGGCGTCAGCAGCGAGTACGCGGGCCAGGTGGTGCGGTAGGTGTCCCAGAAGCCGTTGTTGACGTACACCTTGCCGTCGACGATCTTGGCGCCGGTCTGCGTCGGTGTGTCCTCGCCGGTCATCGCCGAGAACGGGGAGGCGTAGCGGTCCTTGCCGCCGACCTTCTCGAAGCCCGAGTTCGGGTACAGGTACAGCCGGTACATGCTGGAGTACAGCGTGGTCAGCTGGTCCGGGGTGGCGCCCTGGACCTCGACCTTGCCGAGCAGCTTGTCCCAGGTGCGCTGGGCGCGCTGCTCGACCGTGCCGAAGGAGGTGCCCGCCGGGATCTCCTGGCGCAGGTTGTCCTTGGCCTGGTCGACGCTGATCAGCGAGGTGGCCAGGCGCAGCGTGACGCTGCGGCTCTTGCCCGCGTCGAAGCGGAGGTAGCCCTTGACGCCGGAGGACGAGCCGTCCTTGACGGGCTTGTCGAAGACGCCGTAGACGAAGAGCCGGGTGGCGCCGGTGGACAGCCCGGACTTCACGTCCGAGAAGCCGGTGACGACGCCGTGCTCCTTGTCCAGGGTCAGACCGGCCTGGTCGGTGACGTTGTCGAACAGGACGCTGGCGTCGTCACCGGGGTAGGTGAAGCGCAGCGCCGCCGCGTGGTCGGTCGGGGCCATCTCGGCCTTGACGCCGTTCTCGAAGGTGACGCCGTAGTAGTAGGGGTGCGCGGTCTCCTTCTCGTGCCGGAAGGGCAGCGCGCGGGCGGCCCGGCCGGTGTCCGGGGTGCCGGACGCGGCCGACGGCATCACCTGGAAGGTCTGCCGGTCGCCCATCCACGGGCTGGGCTCGTGGCTGGCGGCGAACGCCTGGATGGTGGGCAGGTTGTCGCTGTTGTTCGCACGTGCGTATTCGTACAGCCAGCTCTGCGAACCCGCGTTGGTGACCGGGGTCCAGAAGTTGAAGCCGTGCGGCACGGCGGTCGCGGGGAAGTTGTTGCCGCGCGAGAAGCTGCCGCTGGAGTTGGTGCCGCGGGTGGTCAGCGCGTAGTCGGCCAGGTGCGCCTCGGGGCGCTCGGGCGCGGCCTGCTTGATCGACACGTCGTCCAGCCAGCCGCGGAACTTCGCCGGGCCGGTGGGGGAGTCGTAGGCGAGCAGGACGCGGTCGACGGTCTTGCCGGCCGCGACCGACCCGATCCGCGAGGAGACGTTGTTCCACTGGTTGACGTAGAGCGTCTTGGCGGCGCCCTGCGCCTGCGGGCTCAGGGCGAAGCCGTGCTGGTCGGTGGCGCCGAGACGGCTCAGATAGGTGCCGTCGGTGAAGGCGAGGTCGACGGAGACGTTCGTGGCGTCGTAGTCGCGGTCGCCGTCCGCCATCGACGGGAAGAGGCGGTAGGACAGCTGGGTGTCCCGGGTGACCTTGACGTTCACATCGAAGATCTTGTTGTACGAGTAGGCGCGGCCCTTGGCGGTGTGCCGTCCGGCGTAGCGCAGGGCCCGGGTGCCGGTGTAGCCCGCGCCGGCCTTCGCGGTCGGCGAGCCGCTGGGGCCGCGGTCGGCCAGCGAGAGCATGTCCGGCGGGGTGGACCCGCCGTCGTCGCCGGTGGAGAACTGCACATCGGCGAGCTGGAGTATGCCCGAGGCGCCGTTGTTCTTGCTGATGTCGAGCCGGAAGTGCTGGTACTCGGCCGGGGCGGCGAGGTCGTAGGTCCTGGTCTGGAGCCGCTGGGCGAAGGATTCCCCGGAGCGGCTGTCGACGGTCTTCCAGTCCTTGCCGTCGGCGGAGCCCTGGAGCGTCCAGTCCTTCGGGTCGCGCTCGCCGTAGTCATTGGCGGAAGTGAGAGCGTATCGAGTGATTTTTATGGGTTTGTCGAGGTCGAACTCCACCCAGCCGGTGGATTCGAACGCGAGCCATTTGGTGCCCGGCTCGCCGTCGACCAGGTTCTCCTTCACCTCGCCCGAGCCGCTGTTCTCGGCGCTGGCCCGCAGCCCGGTGACATGGTCGTCGACATTGCCCGGGATACCGGTGCTGTAGCCGCCGTCCACGCCCGAGGCGCGCTTGCCGCCGTCCCGCCCGGTGTCGACCGTGTTCAGCCAGTCCGGTGCCGGGTCGCCGGACTCGAACGAGGACGTGAACTCCCGGTCCGCCGCCGGGGCCTTGCCCGGCAGGGCCACCGCCGCCCCCTGGGAACCCGCGGCCAAGGCGAAGGCGGCCGTGACCACGACCGCCGGACTCCATCTGTGCCGTACTCTGCGCTGCATACGAGGGCACCCTCCCTGGTTCTTCTGGCGCCGGACAACGTTGTCAAATTCGGCGCAAGCACCAGTAGGGAGTCAAGTGGCCAGGGATGTCAAGGGTGTTGGGTGCGGCATTCGGGCGTGAAGTCCCGGATATTTCCGTCAAGGACCCCCACAGGGGGTTCATATTTCCGTGAGGTCTCAACTCGGAAAAGACCGACAGTGAACCTTGCGTTCGATCTTGCTCCGTCCGCCTGAAGTGGACTATACCTGTCGGCGTCCGCGAAGCCGTTCGACTGCTCGGCCGCGGCCGCCGGGGGAGCCGGAAAGGTGGTTTGACGTGCGAAACACGTCGGCCTCCTTGTTTTCCCAGTGCTCCCGGTGGATGACGCAACGAAGTACTTTTTGCATGACCCAGCTTGGCCTACCGCGGTGCCGGGGAGGATCCGGTTCACCGCCTGAGTCCTGGAGAAGGCGAGGACTTGCGCATGGGATCCACTTCCGCCGAGAACCACGGGGGCGTCGGCCGCCGTTCCCTCATCAAGAGGTCCGCGGCCCTCGGACTCGCGTCCGTGCCCGCGATGAGCTTCCTGTCCGCCTGCGCCAGCGGCGGTGGCGACGGCCAGGACAAGGCCAAGGCGGGCAAGAAGACGGCGAAGAATCCGCTCGGTGTCAACGACACCGCGCAGATGGAATTCGTCCTCTTCGACGGCGGCTTCGGCTCGGAGTACGCCAAGGACGCGACCGAGATCTACCAGAAGAACTTCCCGAAGGCGAAGGTGAAGTTCACCACCACCCAGAAGATCCAGTCGACGCTCCAGCCCCGGTTCAACCAGGGCAACCCGCCGGACCTCATCGACAACTCCGGCGCCGAGCAGATGGACATGGGTGTGCTGGTCGGCAAGAACCAGCTGGCGGACCTCACCCCGCTGCTGGACGCGCCGTCCTACGACGACCCGAGCAAGAAGGTCCGTGACACGCTGCGGCCGGGCATCGTCGAGATGGGCCAGTTCGACGGCAAGCCGGTCTGGATCTTCTACTACGCCTACACCGTCTACGGTGTCTGGTACTCCCAGAAGGCGCTGGACGCGCTGGACGAGAAGTACCCGGAGACCTGGGACGAGATGATCAAGGTCTGCACCAAGGCCAAGGCCAAGGGCATGGCCGGCTGGACCTACGCGGGCAAGTATCCGTACTACCTGCCGTTCTCGCTCTACCCGATGATCGGCAAGGTCGGCGGCCGCGACGTCCTGGACGCCATCGACAACCTGGAGCCGAACGCCTGGAAGCACCCGGCCGTCAAGGCCTGTTTCGAGGCGTACTACGAGCTGTACAAGAAGGGCTTCATCCTCAAGGGCACCCCTGGTCTGGACCACATCCAGTCGCAGACCGCGTGGGCCAAGGGCAACGCGCTGTTCATCCCGAACGGCTCGTGGGTGGAGAACGAGTCGGCGAACGTCATCCCCAAGGACTTCGACCTCGCCGTCTCCGCGCCCACCGGCCTCGACAGCTCCGACAAGATGCCGTTCGGCACGATCTGGGCCTCCGGCGGCGAGCCCTTCATCGTCCCGGCCAAGGCCGCGAACACCGAGGGCGGCATGGAGCAGCTGCGCATCATGCTCAGCGAGGCGTCCTCCAAGAACTTCACCGCCAAGGTGAAGTCGCTGACCGCGTACAACGGCGGCACCACCGGCATCGACCTGACCCCCGGTCTGAAGTCGGGTGTGGCGGCGCTGGAGAAGGCGGGCACCAATGTGGTGAACCCGCGCATGCAGGACTGGTACGTGCAGCTCCAGAAGGAGAAGATCGGTGTGTCCGGTCTCGGCGAGATGATGGCCGGCCGTGCCACCCCGGCGGAGACCATCAAGAAGATCCAGGGCTTCGCCGACGAGGCCGCCAAGGACACGTCGATCAAGCACTACAAGCACCAGTGAGGGCTCGTCATCAGGGTCCGTCCGGCGGTCGGTCAGGCCGCCGGACGGACCCTGGCGGCACCGCCCGCCCTTCAGATCGGGGTCGCTAGCAATGCAGCACGGCAAGTACCGGTTCATCGTGGGGTTCCTGGTGGTACCCCTGGGGCTGTACGCGCTCTTCGTCGTCTGGCCGTTCATCCAGTCCATCTACTACTCGTTCACGGACTGGACGGGCCTGAGTCCCGACTTCAAGATGGTCGGCGTCGACAACTACAAGCGGATGTTCGACGACGAGATCTTCTGGAAGTCGTTGCAGCACAGCCTGGTGTTCGCCCTGGTACTGCCGGTGGTGACGATCGGGCTGGCGCTGTTCTTCTCCTTCATGATCAATGTCGGCGGGCGGCGCAGGAGGGGCGGACCGGCGATCAGCGGTGTCCGCGGCTCCTCCTTCTACAAGATCGTCTACTTCTTCCCGCAGGTGCTGTCGATCGCCATCGTCGCCCTGCTCTTCGCCTTCGCGTACAACCCGGACAGCGGGGCGATCAACTCCCTGCTGCGCGGGGTCGGGCTCGGCAGCCTCCAGCCGCTGTGGCTGGGCGATCCGAACCTGGCCCTGTGGTGCGTCATGGCCGTGCTCGTCTGGTCGACCACCGGCTTCTTCGTGGTGCTCTTCTCGGCGGCGATGGCCTCCATCCCGGCGGACCTGTACGAGGCGGCGCTGCTGGACGGCGCGAGCCGCTTCACCACCTTCTTCCGCATCACCCTGCCGCTGCTGTGGGACACCGTGCAGTCCGGCTGGGTCTACATGGGCATCCTCGCGCTCGGCGCGGAGTCCTTCGCCGTCGTGCAGATCATGACGACCGGCCCCGGCGGCCCCGACTACTCGACCACCGTCATGGTCCTGTACGTGTACCAGAAGGCGTTCCGTGACGGTCAGGCCGCCTACGCCACCACGATCGGCGTCGCCCTGCTCGTCGTCACGCTGGCCTTCTCGGCCCTCGTGATGAAGCTGGGCCGGCGCGAGCGGCTGGAGTTCTGAGCATGGAAACCACCGAGACCCCCGCCCCCGTGCCGGCCGAGTCCGGCGTCGCCGTCACCAAGACCGGCACCCCCGGCGCGAAGAAGGAGCCCCGCCAGAAGAAGGAGGGCGGTGTCCTCAACGTCTTCTCGCACGGGGTCCTGATCATCTGGGCGATCATGGTCGTGCTGCCGCTGGTGTGGGCGGTGATGACCTCCTTCAAGTCCGACGGGGCCATCTTCAGCTCGCCCTGGGCGCTGCCCGACAAGCTGCACTTCGACAACTGGTCCCGGGCGTGGAACGACGCCCATATGAGCGACTACTTCCTGAACACCGTCCTGGTGGTCGGCGGCTCGCTCGTGGGCACGCTGGTGCTCGGCTCGATGGCGGCCTACGTACTGGCCCGCTTCGAATTCCCGGGCAACCGGTTCATCTATTACCTGTTCATCGCCGGCATGAGTTTCCCGGTCATTCTGGCGCTGGTCCCGCTGTTCTATGTCGTGAACAACATGGGGCTGCTGAACACCATCCACGGGCTGATCCTGGTCTATATCGCCTATTCGCTGCCCTTCACGGTGTTCTTCCTGACGGCGTTCTTCCGGTCGCTGCCCAGTTCGGTGGCCGAGGCCGCCTTCGTGGACGGCGCCTCGCACACCCGGACGTTCTTCCAGATCATGCTGCCGATGGCGAAGCCCGGCCTGATCAGCGTCGGGATCTTCAATTTCCTGGGGCAGTGGAACCAGTACATCCTGCCGACCGTGCTGAACACCGACCCGGACAAACGCGTTCTCACCCAGGGCCTGGTCCAGCTGGCCGTCAGCCAGGGTTACAAGGGTGACTGGTCGGGCCTTTTCGCGGGTCTGGTGATGGCGATGCTGCCGGTGCTGGCGGCGTACATCATCTTCCAGCGACAGGTGGTGCAGGGGCTCACCGCAGGTGCGCTGAAATAGTTTCGGGGGCCGCGAGGCCCCGCCGCTCCAGGACCGCCCCCGGCGATATGCCGGGGGCGGTCCTGTGCATGTCCGCGAGCCGATTCCCGGTGCCCTGACGTGCTGTCCTGTGCATGCCAGCGTCGTTCTCCGTGGCCCCTGAAACGGTTCAACCTCTTGACGGGAGGCGACCCGAACGGCTCATCTTAGAGTTCACTTGTTGGACATGGACGGGGCCTCGCCGAAGCGGCCCCGCGCTCAGGAGGTCGTCGTGGAGACTCCAGGGTCGCAGTCGTCGCTGCACCGAGCCAACCTGGAGCGGGTCGTACGTGCCGTGCGTCTTGCCGGATCCCTCACCCAGGCGGAGATCGCGCGGACCACGGGTCTGTCCGCGGCGACGGTCTCCAACATCGTGCGGGAGCTGAAGGACGGGGGGACGGTCCAGGTCACCCCCACGTCAGCGGGCGGGCGCCGGGCCCGCAGCGTCTCCCTGAGCGGAGACGCCGGGATCGTCATAGGGGTCGACTTCGGGCACACCCATTTGCGGGTCGCGATCGGGAACCTGGCCCACCAGGTGCTCGCCGAGGAGTCCGAGCCACTGGACGTGGACGCCTCCTCCAGCGAGGGCTTCGACCGGGCCGAGGAGCTGGTCAGCCGGCTGATCACGGCGACCGGGGTGGACCGCGCCAAGATCGCCGGGGTGGGCCTCGGCGTGCCCGGACCGATCGACGTGGAGTCCGGCACGCTGGGCTCCACCGCGATCCTGCCGGGCTGGGGCGGCATCAAGCCCGCCGAGGAGCTGCGCGGGCGCCTAGGCGTCCCGGTGCACGTGGACAACGACGCCAACCTCGGCGCCCTCGGCGAGCTGGTCTGGGGCAGCGGGCGCGGGGTGCGCGACCTGGCGTACATCAAGATCGCCAGCGGTGTGGGCGCCGGTCTGGTGATCAACGGCAAGATCTACCGCGGCCCCGGCGGCACCGCCGGCGAGATCGGGCACATCACGCTCGACGAGTCGGGACCGGTCTGCCGCTGCGGCAACCGCGGCTGCCTGGAGACCTTCACCGCGGCCCGCTACGTGCTGCCGCTGCTCCAGCCGAGCCACGGCACCGAGCTGACCATGGAGGGCGTGGTGCGGCTGGCCCGGGACGGCGACCCGGGCTGCCGCCGGGTGATCGCCGACGTCGGCCGGCACATCGGCAGCGGGGTGGCCAATCTCTGCAATCTGCTCAACCCGAGCCGGGTGGTCCTCGGCGGCGATCTCGCGGAGGCGGGCGAGCTGGTGCTCGGCCCCATCCGGGAGTCCGTGGGCCGCTACGCCATCCCCAGCGCCGCGCGTCAACTGTCCGTGCTTCCCGGGGCACTCGGCGGCCGTGCGGAGGTGCTGGGCGCCCTCGCGCTGGCGCTCAGCGAGATGGGGGATTCGACCCTTTTGGACGGAACCCTGACCGCGGCGACCCCTGCCTTCACTTAGAGAACGTATGGCACCGTTGCCATCTCGTTAAGGATTTACTTCTTGACGTCGCACGTGCGGCCGAGTTGACTTCCAGCCACCTCGGCCGCAACGACGCGGCCTCGTCAGGGAGGTTTGAGGAAGTGAACACGCGTATGCGTCGTGCGGCCTTCGCCGTTGCCGCTGGTGCCATGGCCGTCTCGCTCGCCGCCTGTGGCAGTGCCAAGGAGTCCAAGGACAAGGACACCTCGTCGTCCGCCCCCGCGGCCAAGAAGGGCGACGACATCAAGGTCGGCCTGCTGCTGCCGGAGAACAAGACCGCTCGTTACGAGCAGTTCGACAAGCCCCTGATCGAGAAGAAGGTCGCGGAGCTGACGAACAACAAGGGCAAGGTCTTCTACAACAACGCCCAGCAGAACGCGAACCTGCAGAGCCAGCAGGTCGACACGATGATCACCAACAAGGTGGACGTGCTCATCGTGGACGCGGTGGACGCCAAGGCCATCAAGAACTCCATCCAGAAGGCCAAGGACCAGGGCATCAAGGTCGTCGCCTACGACCGCCTGGCCGAGGGCCCGATCGACGCCTTCACCACCTTCGACAACGAAGAGGTCGGCAAGGCGCAGGGCGAGGCGCTGCTGAAGGCGCTGGGCGACAAGGCCACCAAGGCGAGCAAGATCGTCATGATCAACGGCTCGGTGACCGACCCGAACGCCGCCCAGTTCAAGAAGGGCGCCCACTCCGCGCTCGACGGCAAGGTGACCATCGCCAAGGAGTACGACACCAAGGAGTGGTCGCCGGACAACGCCAACTCCGAGATGGAGGCGGCGATCTCCGCGATCGGCGCCAAGAACATCGCGGGCGTCTACTCCGCCAACGACGGCATGGCCGGCGGCGCCATCACCGCCCTGAAGGCCGCGGGCATCAGCGTCCCGGTCACCGGCCAGGACGCCGAACTCGCCGGTGTGCAGCGCATCCTCGCGGGCGAGCAGAACATGAGCATCTTCAAGTCCTACCCGACCGAGGCGAACGTCGCCGCCGAGATGGCGGTCGCCCTCGCCAAGGGCACCAGCCTGGACTCGATCGCCAAGACCAAGGTCGACAGCGACAGCGCCAAGAACGTCCCGGCGCTGCTGGTCCCGGTCATCTCGCTGACCAAGGACAACGTCAACGAGACGGTCATCAAGGAGGGCTTCTACACCGCCGCCCAGATCTGCACCGGCAAGTACAAGGCCGACTGCGACAAGTACGGCGTCAAGTAGGCGGCCCGGCCGGGACCGCGCACCGCGGGTCCCACCGGACCGCCGTCGAGCGGCCCGCACCGGTCCGCCGCGGGAGTCGCCAGCGACCTCCCGCACGGACCGCGGCCGCCCCATGGCTCCGCCGGCGCCCCGCGCGCCATTCAGCCCCGCAAGCTCGGCGCGGGGCGCCGGACGGAACATCCTCCCCCCAAACTTCTGCACAACCTCCCGCCGGGTCAGGCGGCGAAGGAGATGGTTCACGTGTCCGCTACGCCCGTGCTGGCGTTGCGCGGGGTCTCCAAGCGGTTCGGTGCCGTTCAGGCGCTCACCGACGTAGAGCTTGAGGTCCACGCCGGTGAGGTGGTCGCCCTGGTCGGCGACAACGGCGCCGGAAAGTCCACGCTGGTCAAGACGATCGCCGGCGTCCACCCGATCGACGAGGGCGCCATCGAGTGGGACGGCAGGCCCGTCCAGATCGGCAAGCCGCACGACGCCCAGAGCCTCGGCATCGCGACCGTCTACCAGGACCTCGCGCTGTGCGACAACATCGACGTCGTCGGCAACCTCTACCTGGGCCGCGAACTGAAACGGTTCGGCGTGCTCGACGAGGTCGAGATGGAGCGCCGCTCCCAGGAGCTGCTGCGCACCCTGTCGATCCGCATCCCGAGCGTGCGCATCCCGATCGCCTCGCTCTCCGGCGGCCAGCGCCAGGTCGTGGCCATCGCCCGCTCCATGCTCGGCGAGCCCAAGCTGGTCATCCTGGACGAGCCCACCGCCGCCCTCGGCGTCGAGCAGACCGCCCAGGTGCTCGACCTCGTCGAGCGGCTGCGCGAGCGCGGCCACGCCGTCATCCTGATCAGCCACAACATGGCCGATGTGAAGGCCGTGGCGGACAAGGTCGCCGTCCTTCGCCTGGGCCGCAACAACGGTGTCTTCGAGGTCAGGACGACCTCGCAGGAGGAGATCATCTCCGCCATCACCGGCGCCACCGACAACGCCGTGACCCGCCGTGCGGCGCGCGCGAACGGGGAGGTATCCAAGTGAGCATCGACAAGACCTCCGCCACCGCGCAGGACGGGCCGAGCGTGGAGAACACCGAGGCCGCGGCCGCGGCGGTGACCGCCGTCGACCCGCGCCTCCTGGTGCGCGAGCAGGGACTGGCCGGCTACTTCGGCGAGTTCAAGCGCAAGATGAAGGCCGGTGAACTGGGCTCGCTCCCGGTCATCCTCGGCCTGATCATCATCTGCGTCGTCTTCCAGAGCCTCAACTCGCAGTTCCTGTCCGCGCAGAACCTGAGCGACATCACCGTCACGATGGTCGGCACGGGCATGATCTCCGTCGGCATCGTCTTCGTGCTGCTGCTCGGCGAGATCGACCTGTCGGTCGGCTCCGTCAGCGGCGCGGGCAGCGCCCTGGCCGCCGTCCTCGCGGTCAACCAGGGCTGGCCCGAGTGGGCCGCCGTGCTCATCGCCGTCGCCGCGGGCGCGGCCATCGGCGCGGCCCACGGCTTCTTCTTCGCGGTGCTGGGCGCCCCCGCCTTCGCCGTGACCCTGGCCGGCCTGCTGTTCTGGCTCGGCTTCATGCTCAAGATCCTGGGCGCCCAGGGCACCATCAACCTCGACAGCGACGGCCTGATCGGCAAGCTGACGACGTACTTCTTCGCGGACGTGGCCGCCGCCTACGGGCTGGCCCTGATCGTGGTCGTGGTGTTCTTCGTCACCTCCTTCCTCGGCAACCGCCGCCGGGAGGCCGCGGGCATCCCCTCCCGCCCGCTCAGCGACACCGTCCTGCGCACCGTGCTGCTCGCCGTGATCTCCTTCGCCGCCGCCTTCATGTACAACCAGTACAAGGGGCTGCCGCTGGCCACGGTGATCTTCCTGGTGTTCCTGATCGGCACCGACTTCCTGCTGCGCCGCACCGCCTTCGGCCGGAAGATCTTCGCGCTCGGCGGCAGCGTCGAGGCGTCCCGCCGCGCGGGCATCAACGTCACCGCCATCCGGATCTCCGTGTTCGGCATCTCGGGCGGCTTCGCCGCGATCGGCGGCCTCTTCCTGGCCTCCAAGATCGCCTCGGCCAACCAGAGCGCCGGCACCGGTGACCTGCTGATGAACGCCATCGCGGCGGCCGTCATCGGCGGCACGTCCCTCTTCGGCGGCCGCGGGCGCACCTGGAACGCGCTCCTCGGTGTCCTCGTCATCGTCTCGATCCAGTACGGCCTCCAGCTGGAGTCCATCGCCGAGCCGGTGAAGTACATGATCACCGCGGCGGTCCTGCTGGCCACCGTCGTCATCGACTCGGTCACCCGCAAGACCCAGAAGACGGCCGGCCGCGCCTGACCGCGACCGACCCGAACACCTGTGCCCGGCACCCCTGCGGTGCCGGGCACAGTCGTCGGGGGAACCCAGCCATGGAACGGCCCCGGCCGGGGTACAGCCGTTCGCGTGACCTACGACGCACCGCCCGGCCGCAGGGCGCCGGAGCGGAACATTAGACTCGACAAGCCCGGCAACAGCTCGATCAGCTCTACTGCAAGGAGGCACGGGTGCCGCTGCTGACCCGCATCAGGGGACCGCGCGATCTGGACCGGCTCAGCATGGAGGAGCTGGACCAGCTGGCGGAGGAGATCCGGACCTTCCTGGTCGACGCCGTGTCCAAGACCGGCGGTCACCTCGGCCCCAACCTCGGTGTGGTGGAGCTGACCATCGCCCTGCACCGGGTCTTCCACTCGCCGAAGGACAAGGTGCTCTGGGACACCGGCCACCAGTCCTATGTGCACAAGCTGCTCACCGGCCGTCAGGACTTCTCCCGGCTGAAGATGAAGGGCGGCCTGTCCGGCTACCCCGCGCAGGCCGAGTCCGAGCACGACGTCATCGAGAACAGCCACGCCTCCACGGTGCTCGGCTGGGCCGACGGCATCGCCAAGGGCAACCAGATCCTGCGGCGCGACAGCCACGTCGCCGCCGTCATCGGCGACGGCGCCCTGACCGGCGGCATGGCCTGGGAGGCGCTGAACAACATCGCCGCCGCCAAGGACCGCCCGCTCGTCATCGTCGTCAACGACAACGAGCGCTCCTACGCGCCCACCATCGGCGGCCTCGCCGACCACCTGGCCACCCTGCGCACCACCGACGGCTACGAGCGCTTCCTCGCCCGCACCCGCGAGGTCCTGGAGCGCACCCCGGTCGTCGGCCGCCCGCTGTACGAGACGCTGCACGGCGCCAAGAAGGGCCTGAAGGACTTCATCACCCCGCAGGGCATGTTCGAGGACCTGGGCCTCAAGTACGTCGGCCCGATCGACGGCCATGACATCGAGGCCCTGGAGTCCGCGCTGACGCGCGCCAAGCGCTTCGGCGGCCCGGTCATCGTGCACTGCCTCACCGAGAAGGGCCGCGGCTACCAGCCCGCCCTCCAGGACGAGGCCGACCGTTTCCACGCCGTCGGCAAGATCCACCCGGACACGGGCCTGCCGATCGCCGCCTCCGGCGCCGACTGGACCTCCGTCTTCGGCGAGGAGATGGTCAGGCTCGGCAAGGAGCGCGAGGACATCGTCGCCATCACGGCGGCCATGCTCCAGCCGGTCGGCCTGGACAAGTTCGCCAAGGCCTTCCCCGACCGGGTCTACGACGTCGGCATCGCCGAGCAGCACGGCGCCGTCTCCGCCGCCGGCCTTGCCCACGCGGGCGTGCACCCGGTCTTCGCGGTCTACGCCACCTTCCTCAACCGTGCCTTCGACCAGGTGCTGATGGACGTGGCCCTGCACAAGTGCGGCGTCACCTTCGTCCTGGACCGGGCCGGGGTCACCGGCACCGACGGCGCCTCCCACAACGGCATGTGGGACATGTCGATCCTCCAGGTCGTGCCCGGCCTCCGGCTGGCCGCCCCGCGCGACGCCGACCAGGTCCGCGCCCAGCTCCGCGAGGCCGTCGCGGTCGACGACGCGCCCACCGTGGTCCGCTTCTCCAAGGGCGCCGTCGGCCCCGCCGTGCCCGCCGTGGGCCGGGTGGGCGGCATGGACGTGCTGCGCGAGCCCGGCACCGCCACCCCCGACGTGCTGCTCGTCTCCGTCGGCGCGCTCGCCCCGATGTGCCTGGAGATCGCGGCGCTGCTGGACAAGCAGGGCATCTCCACGACGGTCGTCGACCCGCGCTGGGTCAAGCCCGTCGACGAGGCCATGGCCCCGCTGGCGGAGCGGCACCGCGTGGTCGTCACCGTCGAGGACAACTCCCGCGTCGGCGGTGTCGGCTCCACGATCGCCCAGGCGCTGCGCGACGCGGGCGTCGACGTACCGCTGCGTGACTTCGGCATCCCGCCGCGCTTCCTCGACCACGCCTCGCGCGCCGAGGTCATGGCGGAGATCGGCCTGACCGCGCCCGACATCGCCCGCCAGGTGACCGGCCTGGTCTCCGAGCTGGACGGCCGCTTCGCGCGGACGGCCGCCGACGTCGACCAGGCGGTGCAGCCCGCCCGCGACTGACCGGCGGGCACCCACACCCCGCGCACACCGGAAGGACCGGTTCCGTCACCCTCCCACAGGTGGCGGAACCGGTCCTTCTGAGTGAACCTGCCAGTGCGGGGGCATGCGCGTCCCCAGCCCTCTCGATCACGTCGAGCCAGGTCGAGGCGAGCAGCGTGGGAGGTAGGCCCGTGACCGATTCGCTGTTCCGGACGAAGAACATCGAGCAGTCGATCCAGGACACCGAGGAACCCGAGCACGCGCTGCGCAAGTCGCTGTCCGCCCTCGACCTGACCGTCTTCGGCGTCGGCGTCATCATCGGCACCGGCATCTTCGTCCTCACCGGCACGGCCGCCCGCAACACCGCGGGACCGGCCGTGTCGCTGTCGTTCGTGGTGGCCGGAGTGGTGTGCGCGCTCGCCGCGCTGTGCTACGCCGAGTTCGCCTCCACGGTCCCGGTCGCCGGATCGGCGTACACCTTCTCCTACGCCTCGCTCGGCGAGTTCCCGGCCTGGATCATCGGCTGGGACCTGGTGCTGGAACTCGCGCTCGGCACGGCGGTGGTGGCCGTCGGCTGGTCCGGCTACATCCACTCGCTGCTGGACAACGCGGGCTGGCACCTGCCCGCCTACCTCGGCGGCCGGGACGCCGCCTCCGGCTTCGGCTTCGACATCCTCGCCGCCGTCCTGGTCCTGGCCCTCACGGCCATCCTCGTGGTCGGCATGAAGCTCTCCGCACGGGTCACCACGGTCGTCGTCGCGATCAAGGTGGCGGTGGTGCTCGTGGTGATCATCGCGGGTGCCTTCTTCGTCAAGGGCGGCAACTACGACCCGTTCATCCCGAAGGCCCGGCCGGTCACGGCGGGCGGCAACCTCCAGGCCCCGCTGGTCCAGCTCATGTTCGGCTGGGCGCCCTCGGACTTCGGCGTGATGGGCATCTTCACCGCCGCCTCCGTGGTCTTCTTCGCCTTCATCGGCTTCGACGTGGTCGCCACGGCGGCCGAGGAGACCCGCAATCCGCAGCGCGACGTGCCGCGCGGCATCCTCGGCTCACTGGTCATCTGCACCGCGCTGTACGTGGCCGTGTCCATCGTGGTCACCGGCATGCAGAAGTACAGCAAGCTGTCCGTGGACGCGCCGCTCGCCGACGCGTTCAAGTCCACCGGGCACCCCTGGTTCGCCGGACTGATCAGCTTCGGCGCCGCGATCGGCCTGACCACGGTCTGCATGATCCTGCTGCTCGGGCAGGCCCGGGTGTTCTTCGCGATGAGCCGCGACGGTCTGCTGCCCCGCTTCTTCTCGCACACCCACCCGCGCTTCCGCACCCCCTACCGGCCGACCATCCTGCTCGGCGTGATCATCGCGATCGTGGCGGGCTTCACCAGCCTGAGCGAGCTGGCCGAACTGGTGAACATCGGTACTCTGTTCGCCTTCATCGTCGTCGCGCTGAGCGTGATCATCCTCCGCAGGACCCGCCCCGATCTGCACCGCGCCTTCCGCACCCCGCTGGTGCCCTTCGTGCCGGTCGTCTCCGTGCTCGCCTCGCTGTGGCTGATGCTGAACCTGCCCGCCGAGACCTGGCTGCGGTTCGCCGTGTGGATGGCGATCGGCTTCGTCGTCTACTTCCTCTACGGCCGCTCGCACAGCCGCCTCGCCCAGCGCACCCGCGCCGCGGCGGACGCCCCGCCCGGCGGCGGAACTCCCGGCGGGACTCCGTAGCCCCGCCCGCGCGGGCGCGGCTCAGCCCCGTACCGTACGCGGACCGGCGACCTCGGCGCCCCGCTCCGCCACCCGGCGGCGCAGCTCCCGGTCCGCCGTCACCACCAGCACCCGGCGGCCCGCGGCCCCTTCGGCCAGCGCCACCACCAGGTCGTCGCCGCTGCCGGGCGCCGCCTCCACCCGCACCCCGGGGACGGACTCCACGCCCCGCGCGGCGCCCTCGACCACCAGCACGATCTCCAGCGGCCCGGGATGTCCGGGCAGCCCCGGACCCGCGTACCCCGCCAGCCGGTCCCGCAGCCGCTCGGCGGCCCCGCGCCGGTCGCGCCACCAGCCGTCCGGCACGGACCCCACGACATTGGCCCCGTCCACGACCAGCAGCAGGGGGGACACCCCGCCGCTCCCGTCATCCGCCATACGCCGCCCGCCTTCCTCGGCCTCCACCCGGCCAGCCTGCCACGACGGCAGGACGCTCCCGCCGCCTCACGGGCAGTCGGTCCGGGCGCGCCGAGCTGCGGGCCGCCGACATGGGCCCCGAGTGCGCGGGCCGGTGCGACCGGCCGCCGTGAGACGCGCATCCGCGCTCGCCTATGATGAGCCAGCTCGGCCGCCCGCAACACGGGTTCGGGACAGGCGGATCAGCCCGCGCCGAGGTCACGTCAGGGAAGGGGCCAGGTCACCTCATGCGGACCAGATCCGGGCGCGCCGCCGCCCGCGGCAGAGCCGAGGCGCCGGGGGAGCATGCGAGCACCGGACGGCACACGGCGGGACGCACCGTCGGCGGACGCTGGCTCGTGCTGGGCAAGGACGGCAGGCTGACGGCGTACGCACGCACCGGCGACGGGCTGCTGCGCTGGACCGAGCTGCGGCCGGGCGGACCGCAGTGGTCGGCGCCGGAGTTCTTCCCGGTGGACGGCCTCACTCACCTGACGGTCGTTCAGGGAGCCGATGCGTACGTGCACTTCCTGGGCCGGCGCGAGGTGCGCCGGGCCGACGGGCCGCCGGCCGTCGACATCGTCCACGCGATCCAGTACCAGACCGGCCGCCCGGTCACCGAGTGGCGCTCGCTCGGCAACGCGCACCAGGACCGGGAGAGGGCGGCCCGCTTCGGTGCGCCCGCGGGCGCGGTCAGCGGCTCGGGCCGGGTCCACGTCTTCGCGCGCAACGCGGGCGGCGGCGTCATGCTGCGCCGGGAGGACGCGAGCGGCAAGTGGGAGGGCTGGCAGGACCTCAAGGGCAGCCAGGTGAAGGACGGGATGGCCGCGGTCGTGCACGACTCCGGCCGGGTCGAACTCCTCGCCGTCGGTGAGGGCGTCGTCATGCGCTGGCAGCAGGAGAGCCCCGACGGCGCGTTCCGGCGGGAGCCGAACGTCTCGCTGCGGGTGGCGCCCGGCACGGTGGCGGCGCTGCCGACCGGTCCGGAGCGCGCCACGTACTACTGGGCCGAGCCCGACCGGGGCGGTCTGGTGGCGCACCGGCCCGGCCGGTCGGCGATCCCGCTCGGCGGCGCGCCGGACGGCGAACCGGTCGGCGCGCTGCGCGCCGATCCGGCCGGTTACGACTGCACGGTGCTGGCCCATCGCGACCAGGACTGGCAGGTCCTGTTCGCCGTGTGCGGCACGGAGAACGAGCAGGCCGGGGTGCGGTGGTCACCGACCGGTGAACGCGCCCTGGGGGCCCCGGCGCTGGCGTTGGACGGGCGCGGACGCGTGGTGCTCGCGCTGATCGGTCCGGACGGGCGGCTCAGGGTGGCCCGGCAGACCGAGGCAGCGGACCTGTCGCTGGGCCCGTGGACGCGGGCCTGACGCCCTCCTCACGCCACCGCCGCGACGGCCGGGCGGCTCCTCGTGCGGACGCCTCCGGAGCCCCACCACGCCCTGGCGGAGGGTGAGTCCGCCTTCCGCGGCACGACCTGACGACGGAGGGCCCCCGCCTCGGCGGGGGCCCTCCTCACCGTGGTGCGCGTCTCACGCCGGGACCGACGCCACGCCCGGTGCCAGGAACCGCTTGCCGTTGACCCGCTCGCTGACGCCCTCGCGGTCCAGGTACGGCGTGATGCCGCCCAGGTGGAAGGGCCAGCCCGCGCCGGTGATCAGGCACAGGTCGATGTCCTGCGCCTCGGCGACGACACCCTCCTCCAGCATGAGCCCGATCTCCTGCGCGACCGCGTCGAGCACCCGGGCCCGCACCTGCTCCTCGGTCAGGACGGTGTCGCCCTGCCTGAGCAGCGCGGCGACCTCGGGGTCCAGCTCGGGCTTGCCGCTGTCGTAGAGGTAGAAGCCGCGCTTGCCGGCCTCGACGACCGCCTTGAGGTTCGGGGAGACCGTGAAGCGGTCCGGGAACGCCCGGTTGAGGGTCTCCGAGACGTGCAGGCCGATCGCCGGGCCGACCAGCTCCAGCAGCACCAGCGGGGACATGGGCAGACCGAGCGGCTCGACCGCCTTCTCCGCCACCTCCACCGGGGTGCCCTCGTCGATGACGTTCTGGATCTCGCCCATGAAGCGGGTCAGGATGCGGTTGACCACGAACGCCGGGGCGTCCTTGACCAGCACCGCGGTCTTCTTCAGCTTCCGGGCCACCGCGAACGCGGTCGCCAGGGAGGCGTCGTCGGTCCGCTCGCCGCGCACGATCTCCAGCAGCGGCAGGATCGCGACCGGGTTGAAGAAGTGGAAGCCGACGACCCGCTCCGGGTTCTTCAGCTTCGAGGCCATCTCCGACACCGACAGGGACGAGGTGTTGGTGGCGAGGATCGCGTGCGCCGGGGCGACCGCCTCGACCTCGGCGAACACCTGCTGCTTGACGCCCATCTCCTCGAACACCGCCTCGATGACGAAGTCGGCGTCCGCGAAGCCCTCGGCCTTGTCCAGGACACCGGTCACCAGCGCCTTGAGCCGGTTGGCCTTGTCCTGGTTGATCCGGCCCTTGCCCAGCAGCTTGTCGATCTCGGCGTGGACGTAGCCCACACCCTTGTCGATACGGTCCTGGTCGATGTCCGTGAGGACCACCGGGACCTCCAGACGGCGCAGGAAGAGCAGGGCGAGCTGAGAGGCCATCAGGCCCGCGCCCACCACGCCGACCTTGGTCACCGGCCGGGCCAGGTTCTTGTCCGGGGCACCGGCGGGGCGCTTGCCGCGCTTCTGCACCAGGTTGAACGAGTAGATACCGGCGCGCAGTTCGCCGCCCATGATCAGGTCCGCGAGGGCCCGGTCCTCGGCGTCGAAACCGGCCTGGAGGTCACCGTCCTTGGCGGCGGCGACGATCTCCAGGGCGCGGTAGGCGGCCGGGGCCGCGCCGTGCACCTTGGAGTCGGCGATGGCCCGGCCGCGCGCGACGGCCTGGTCCCACGCCTCGCCGCGGTCGACCGCGGGACGCTCCACGGCGATCTCGCCCTTGAGGACGGACGCCGTCCAGATCAGCGACTGCTCCAGGAAGTCGGCGCCCTCGAACAGCGCGTCCGCGATGCCGAGTTCGTAGACCTGCTTGCCCTTGAGCTGCCGGTTCTGGTTGAGGCTGTTCTCGATGACGACCGTGACCGCGTTGTCCGCGCCGATCAGGTTCGGCAGCAGGGTGCAGCCGCCCCAGCCGGGCACCAGACCGAGGAAGACCTCCGGCAGCGAGAACGCCGGCAGCGCGGCGGACACCGTGCGGTAGGTGCAGTGCAGACCGACCTCGACACCGCCGCCCATGGCCGCGCCGTTGTAGTACGCGAAGGTCGGCACGGCCAGCTTCGCCAGCCGCTTGAAGACCTCGTGGCCGCCCCTGCCGATGGCCAGCGCGTCCTCGTGCCGCTCCAGCAGCTCGACGCCCTTGAGGTCGGCGCCGACCGCGAAGATGAACGGCTTGCCGGTGATGCCGACGCCGACGAGGGCGCCGTCCGCGGCCTCCTTCTCGACCTGGTCGATCGCGGCGTCCAGGTTCGCCAGCGAGGCCGGTCCGAAGGTGGTCGGCTTGGTGTGGTCCAGGCCGTTGTCCAGGGTGATGAGCGCGAAGCGGCCCGCACCCAGCGGCAGGTCGAAGTGGCGTACGTGCGCCTGGGTGACGACCTCGCCCGGGAACAGCTCCGCCGCGCCCTTCAGGAGTTCGGTGGTGGTGCTCACTTGTCGCCTCCGGCAGCGCTCTCGAAGTGCGGGTTCTCCCAGATGACCGTCGCGCCCATGCCGAAGCCGACGCACATCGTGGTCAGGCCGTAGCGGACGTGCGGCTGCTCCTCGAACTGGCGGGCCAGCTGCGTCATCAGCCGGACACCGGAGGAGGCGAGCGGGTGACCGAAGGCGATGGCGCCGCCGTACTGGTTGACGCGCGCGTCGTCGTCCGCGATGCCGTAGTGCTCCAGGAAGGCCAGCACCTGCACGGCGAAGGCCTCGTTGATCTCGAACAGGCCGATGTCGGAGATGGACAGACCGGCCTTGGCGAGCGCCTTCTCGGTCGCCGGGATCGGGCCGTAGCCCATGACCTCGGGCTCCACGCCCGCGAAGGCGTAGGAGACCAGGCGCATCTTGACCGGCAGGCCGTTCGCGCGGGCGAACTCCTCGCTGGCGATCACGGAGGCGGTGGCACCGTCGTTCAGACCGGCCGCGTTGCCCGCGGTGACCCGGCCGTGCACCCGGAACGGGGTCTTGAGTCCGGCCAGGTTCTCCAGGGTGGTGCCCGGACGCATCGGCTCGTCGGCGGTGACGAGACCCCAGCCGGTCTCGCCGGCCTCGGGGCTGGTGCGGCGCACCGAGACCGGCACCAGGTCGGCCTGGATCTTCCCGTTCGCGTACGCCTTGGCGGCCTTCTCCTGGGAGCGCACCGCGTACTCGTCGGCGCGCAGCTTGGTGATGCCCGGGTACCGGTCGTGCAGGTTCTCCGCGGTCATGCCCATGAACAGCGCGGACTCGTCGACCAGCTTCTCGCTGACGAAGCGCGGGTTGGGGTCGACGCCCTCGCCCATCGGGTGGCGGCCCATGTGCTCGACCCCGCCCGCGATGGCCACGTCGTACGCGCCGAAGGCGACCGAGCCGGCCACCGTGGTCACGGCGGTCAGCGCGCCCGCGCACATGCGGTCGATCGAGTAGCCGGGCACCGAGGTGGGCAGACCCGCCAGGATGCCCGCCGTGCGCCCGATGGTCAGGCCCTGGTCGCCGATCTGCGTGGTCGCGGCGACGGCGACCTCGTCGACCTTCTTCGGGTCGAGCCCGGGGTTGCGGCGCAGCAGCTCCCGGATCGCCTTCACGACGAGGTCGTCGGCGCGGGTCTCGTGGTAGATGCCCTTCGGGCCCGCCTTGCCGAACGGGGTGCGGACGCCGTCGACGAAGACGACGTCCCTGACGGTACGAGGCACGATGGCTCTCCTCCAGGGTGCGGGATGGCACTGCTGCGGCGCGCGGAGCTGAGCGCGCGCTCAGCGCTCATGCTACTCGCGGGTAATGTGACTGCCCAGTCCCCCCGCCCCAAGCGGCGAACATCACACCTCGCGGGACGCCGAAGCGCCCCGCGAGGGACGCGGGGAACCGCGCGAGCAGCCACAGCCACAGGCGCAGCACATCCGCAGCCCGGCCCGCACCCCTACGGTGTCTGGGCGCCCGCGCCCGCCAGCGCGGCGACCAGCGAGGGCGTCGCCAGCTCCACCTGCCACGGCCGCGCGCCGTACCCGGCAAGGGCCGCACCCACGGACGCCTCGTCGGCGGGCTTCGGCGGCTCCCAGCACAGCCGGCGCACCGTGTCCGGCGCGACCAGGTTCTCCTGGGGCAGGTTCAGCCGTTCGGCGAGCGCGGAGACCGCGGCGCGGGCGGCGCTCAGCCGCTGCGCCGCCACCGGGTCCTTGTCGGCCCAGGCCCGCGGCGGCGGGGGACCGGTCACGTGCTGGCCCTGCTGCGGCAGCGCCGTCTCGGGCAGTGCCCTGGCCCGGTCCACCGCCGCCTGCCACTGCTCCAGCTGGCGCCGCCCGGTGCGGTGCCCGAAGCCGTTCAGCGCGGCCAGCGCGTGCACGTTGACGGGCACGGCGAGCGCGGCCTGCACGATGGCGGCGTCCGGGAGCACCTTGCCGGGCGAGACGTCCCGGCGCCGGGCGATCCGGTCCCGGGTCTCCCACAGCTCCCGTACGACGGCGAGCTGCCGCCTGCGCCGCACCTTGTGCATCCCGGAGGTGCGCCGCCAGGGGTCCTTGCGGGGCTCGGGGGGCGGCGCGGAGGCGATGGCGTCGAACTCCTGGAGCGCCCAGTCCAGCTTGCCCTGCCGGTCCAGCTCCTTCTCCAGCGCGTCGCGCAGGTCGACGAGGAGTTCCACGTCGAGGGCGGCGTAGCGCAGCCAGGGCTCGGGCAGCGGGCGGGTGGACCAGTCGACGGCGGAGTGGCCCTTCTCCAGGACGAAGCCGAGGACGTTCTCGACCATGGCGCCCAGGCCCACGCGCGGGAATCCGGCCAGCCGGCCCGCCAGTTCGGTGTCGAACAGGCGGGTGGGGACCATGCCTATCTCGCGCAGGCACGGCAGGTCCTGGGTCGCCGCGTGCAGCACCCACTCGACGCCGGTCAGCGCCTTGCCGAGGGCGGAGAGGTCGGGGCAGCCGACGGGGTCGATCAGTGCGGTCCCGGCGCCCTGGCGGCGCAGCTGGACCAGATAGGCACGCTGGCCGTAGCGGTAGCCGGAGGCGCGCTCGGCGTCGACGGCGACGGGGCCCGAGCCGGCGGCGAAGGCGGCGACGACTTCGGCGAGCCCCTCGGGGGAGGCGATCACGGGCGGAATGCCCTCGCGCGGTTCGAGCAAGGGGACCGGCGTCCCGGTGTCAGAAGTTCCGCCGTCGTCCGGAGGGGCGCCTCCGGTGGTGCGCAGTGGGCTGTCTGCTGCGGTTTCTTGGGCGTCGGTCACCTGTCAAGGGTATCGGTGGATGGGCGGCGCCCGCCGACGGAACGTTCCGTCGGCGGGCGCCGGGGGTCGTGAACCGGTCAGGTCGGGGACACGTCCGGTTCACGGCCGGTACACGGGACAGGCCGGTGCGCGGGGGCCGGACGCGACGGGGCGTCGAACCGGACGGCGGGGGGTCGGGGGATTCGCGGGATCGGGCGGTGGAGTGACGGGCGGACGGCCGATCGGGGGAGCGTGGGCGGCCGGGCGCCGGGCGGGGTCAGTGGATGATGCCGGTGCGCAGGGCCACGGCGACCATCCCGGCGCGGTCGCCGGTGCCGAGCTTGCGGGCGATACGGGCCAGGTGGCTCTTGACGGTGAGGGCGGACAGGCCCATCGAGACGCCGATCGCCTTGTTCGACTGGCCCTCGGCGACCAGCCGCAGCACCTCGACCTCGCGGCCGGACAGCTCGCGGTAGCCGCCCGGGTGGCTCGGGGCGCCCGGGGGGCGGCGGTGCAGCCGGGCGGCGCCGATGGGGGCGGCACCGGGCCGGGTGGGCAGTCCGAGGTTGGTACGGGTGCCGGTGACGACGTAGCCCTTCACTCCGCCCGCGAGGGCGTTGCGGACGGCGCCGATGTCGTCGGCGGCGGACAGGGCCAGGCCGTTGGGCCAGCCGGCGGCTCGGGTCTCGGAGAGCAGGGTGAGCCCGGAGCCGTCGGGCAGGTGCACGTCGGCGACGCAGATGTCGCGCGGGTTGCCGATGCGCGGACGGGCCTCCGCGACGGACGACGCCTCGATGACGTCACGGACTCCGAGCGCCCACAGATGACGGGTGACGGTGGACCGGACGCGCGGGTCCGCCACGACGACCATGGCGGTCGGCTTGTTCGGGCGGTAGGCGACCAGGCTTGCGGGCTGCTCGAGGAGAACGGACACCAGGCCTCCTGGGGGGTGGGGGACGGGGCCGGCTTGTGGGGAGGAAGCCGGTACGAACCGTGCTTGCTAGGTCACAGTCGTCTTCGGCATCAAACCCCTTGTCCTTTAGAGAATGATCACGATCTGGTGAGTAACAATGCGTTCAATTCGGACATACTGTCGATCATCCGAAGGTCGAATCGGTTCACTCGGGGCCGTTCGGGGTCGCTACCTGCCCGAAAGTGGCCGTATCGACAAAGACACGGCAAGGGACCGGTAAGACGCCGGACGGCGGCGGGGACGGCGCTCGGAGCCCGGCACGGCGAACGGCCCGGACGGTGTTCCGTCCGGGCCGTCCGGGCCGTTCGAAGAGACGAGAGAGATCAGAAGAGATCAGGAGAGACGAAGGGAGGGGAGACGCCGGCCGGTGTGGCTCAGCGCGACTGCGGGTCCCGCCGCTGCGGCAGTGTCACCACGGACGCGTCCCCCGGCCCGGCCGGCGGCAGACCCGCCACCTGGGCCAGCAGATCGCACCAGGAGGCCAGGTGCGCCCCCGTGTCCGGCACCCCGCCCAGGCTCTCGCGCGGGGTCCAGGAGGCCCGGATCTCGATCTGCGAGGCCGGCGGCCGCGCCGACAGCCCGCCGAAGTAGTGCGAACCGGCCCGGGTGACCGTACCGCTCGGCTCCCCGTACGTCAGCCCGCGCGCCTGGAGCGCCCCGGTCAGCCAGGACCAGCACACCTCCGGCAGCAGCGGATCCGCGGCCATCTCCGGCTCCAGCTCCGCGCGCACCAGGGTCACCAGCCGGAACGTGCCCCGCCACGCGTCGTGCCCGGCCGGGTCGTGCAGCAGCACCAGCCGGCCGTCGGCGAGGTCCTGCTCGCCGTCGACGACGGTGGCCTCCAGCGCGTACGCGTACGGCGCCAGCCGCTGCGGCGGCGGTACCTGGTCGATCTCCACCTGCGGCCGCAGCCGCGCGGCTCTCAGCGCGTCGACGGCAGCCCTGAACGGCAACGGCACCTGATCCGCCCTGCCCGCATTCCCGTCGCCGTCTTTCGCCTCCTTCTTCGCCCCCTTCGCGTCGTCCATCCCGCCAGCGCCGTCCGACAGTCGTCCCTGAGCCGCAGCCATGCCGGGAAGATTAAGGGGAACCGGGCCTTTGTGCAGGGCAAGACACCCCGCCGCAGGCAGGAGCGCCGTCCGCGGGCCGCACACCGCGGCCCGCGCGCCCCCGGCGCCGTGCGAAACTTGCTCGCGTGAGTGCCAACGAGACGCCTGCCAGCCACCGGCCGCCGACGGCCACCTACGACTCCGCCTTCCTCAGGGCGTGCCGGCGCGAACCGGTGCCGCACACGCCCGTGTGGTTCATGCGGCAGGCCGGGCGCTCGCTGCCGGAGTACCGCAAGGTGCGCGAGGGCATCGGCATGCTGGACTCCTGCATGCGGCCCGACCTGGTCACCGAGATCACCCTCCAGCCGGTCCGCCGGCACGACGTGGACGCGGCGATCTACTTCAGCGACATCGTCGTCCCGCTGAAGGCCATCGGCATCGACCTCGACATCAAGCCGGGCGTGGGCCCGGTCGTCGAGCGCCCGGTGCGCACCCGCGCGGACCTGGCCCGGCTGCGCGACCTGACCCCCGAGGACGTCTCCTACGTCACCGAGGCGATCGGCCTGCTCACCCGCGAGCTGGGCGCCACCCCGCTGATCGGCTTCGCCGGGGCGCCGTTCACCCTCGCGAGCTACCTCGTGGAGGGCGGCCCCTCGCGCACGTACGAGAACGCCAAGGCGATGATGTACGGCGACCCGGAGCTGTGGGCCGATCTGCTGGACCGGCTGGCCGCCATCACGGCCGCCTTCCTCAAGGTGCAGATCGAGGCGGGCGCGAGCGCCGTGCAGCTCTTCGACTCCTGGGCCGGGGCGCTGGCCCCCGCCGACTACCGTCGCTCGGTGCTGCCCGCCTCCGCGAAGGTCTTCGAGGCCGTCGCCGGGTACGGCGTCCCGCGCATCCACTTCGGCGTCGGCACCGGCGAGCTGCTGGGCCTGATGGGCGAGGCGGGCGCGGACGTCGTCGGCGTCGACTGGCGGGTCCCGCTGGACGAGGCCGCCCGCCGGGTCGGCCCCGGCAAGGCGCTCCAGGGCAACCTCGACCCGACCGTGCTGTTCGCGACCCGCGAGGCCGTGGAGGACAAGACGCGCGAGGTGCTGGCGGCGGCTCAGGGCCTGGACGGCCATGTCTTCAACCTCGGCCACGGGGTCATGCCGGCCACCGACCCGGACGCGCTGACCCGGCTCGTGGAGTACGTGCACACCCGCACCGCCCGCTGAGGCGGGCGGCCTGACGGACGGGCGGACGGACCCGGGCGGGCGGTCCGCCGGCCGCCCGCCCGGGAGTCACCGGCCGGCCCGGAGTCCCGGACCGGCCCGCTCTGCTGCTCCGGCTACTTCAGCCCGGTGTCGAGCGCGGTCATCAGCTGACCGTTCGAGGTGTCACCGGACATCTCCCACACGAAGCCGCCCAGCAGCCCCTTGGACTTGATCCAGGCCGTCTTCTTCCCGATCGACCAGGCGTCGTCGAAGGACCACCACTGGCCGTTCGCGCCGGTGTAGCCGAACGTCGACACCGACTGCTCGTCGTGGTGGACGGTCATCGACGGATAGCTGGCGATCAGGTTGTTGTAGCCGCGCACCCCGGCCTCGGTGTCGAACTGGCCGGGCGCCGCGCCGTTCGCGGCCTGCCACTCACCGGCCGCGCCGCCGTCGGTGACGCCCTGCCAGCCGCGCCCGTAGAACGGGAAGCCCACGGCCAGCTTGCGCGGGTTGACCCCGGCGTCGAGGTACGCCTGGATGGCGTTCTCGATGCTGAAGTGGAACGAGTAGGGGTCCTGTGCGTCCGTGTACAGGTTGGACGCGTCACCGGTGCGGTTGGGCTCCCAGGAGTTGTCGCTGCCCGAGCCGTGGAAGTCGTAGCCCTGGACATCGGCGTAGTCGAGGGAGTCGAAGATCCGGCTCAGGTCCCAGCCGGCGGCGATCTTCGCCGGGTCGGCCGGGGTGAACGCGGTCAGCAGCTTGTGCTCGCCGCCGAGCGCGTCGAGCTGCTTGCGGAACTCGGCGAGCAGCGCGGTCAGGTTGTCCTTGTCCTGGGTGCCGTAGTGGTTGCCCGGGTGGCCCTCGGAGCCCGGCCACTCCCAGTCGATGTCGAAGCCGTCGAAGATCCCGGCCGCGGTGCCGGGGCCGCCCGCGCCGTTGTAGACGGGCAGGTTGCCCTTGATCCACACGTCGATGCAGGACTTGACGAACTTCTCCCGGCTGGCCTGGGTGGCGGCGGCGTCGGAGAAGAACTTCGAGTACGTCCAGCCGCCGATCGACGCGACGATCTTCAGCTTGGGGTACTTGGCCTTGAGCTTCTTCAACTGGTTGAGGTTGCCGCGCAGTTTGCCCCAGCCGTCGTCGGCGACGCCGTCGACCGACTGGTCGGCGGACATCGGGCGCGCGTAGTCGGCGTCCGCGTCACCCGCGTCGGTGCCCTGGTCCGGGTCCTCCGGGTCGGCGGTGGTGCCCCTGGTGACGCCCGCCTTGCAGGTGAGGTCCTTCGAATCCAGGTTCTCGAAGGCGTAGTTGACGACGTCGAGCTTGGCCGCGGCGCCGGAGGTGTCCAGGTTCTTCACGAAGTACTGGCGGCCGTAGATGCCCCACTGGACGAAGTAGCCCACCTTGAGCTGCTTGCCCTGCCCGGCCACGTCGTCGGTGGTGACCTTCACCGCGTTCGAGGCGGGCGACGGGTTGTCCGCGGTGTCGCGGGCCTTGACGGTGAAGGTGTAGGCGGTGGCCGGGGAGAGGCCGTCCACGGTGGCCGTCGTGGTGTCCGCGCCGACCGACTTCGCCAGCGTGCTGCCGCGGTAGACGTCGTAGGCGGCCACGCCCACGTTGTCGGTGGCCTTGTCCCAGGCCAGGCCGACGCTGTAGGAGGTCTTGCCGGTGGAGCGCAGGTTGCCCGGCGCGGTCGGCGGCGTCGGGTCGGTCGACGGGTCCACCGTCTTGACGGTCAGCGGCTGGCTGGCCGGTCCGATGTTCCCGCGGGTGTCCTTGGCCCGCACGGTGTACGTGTAGTTCGTCGCCGGGGTCAGCCCGGTGACGGTCGCCGAGGTGCCGGTGACGGTGGCCACGGTGTTCGTGCCGCTCAGCACGTCGTAGGAGGCCACGGTGTGGTCGCCCGGCTGGGCCGCGGTCCAGCTCAGCGCCACCGAGTGCGCGGTGACCGCGGTCGCCTTGGGGGTGCCCGGCGCGGTCGGCGGGATGTCGGGGCTGCCGTCGCACTTGTCGCCGTTGATGGTGCAGCCGGTCGGCGCGGCGGCCTTGCCGGTCGCGGTGAACCAGTAGCTGTACGGCTCGGTGCTGCCGCCGGCCGGGACGTTCCCGTTGTAGTAGGCGTTCTTCGCGGTCACATGCTGCCCGGAGACCGTGACGTCGGCGTAGTAGTTGCTGGTCAGGGTCGCCCCGGCCGGGAGGTCGAACTCCAGGGTCCAGCCGCTGGCGGCGGCGGAGCCGCTGTTGCGGACGACGTACTTGCCCTGCCAGCCGGAGCCGTTGTCCTGGGAGGAGAAGGTCGCGGTGAGCGTGCCGGCCGCGTGGGCGGGCGCGGCGAGGGCGGTGAGTCCGGCCAGCGGCAGGATCAGGGTCGCGCCCAGGGCGACGATCCGCCGCCGCAGCCGTCCGGCCCCTGAGCCGGGCCGGCGCGGCGTCCTGATGCCGGACAGCGGTCCTCGCCCGCGGTCCGGTCCTCTCTCGGAAAGTGGTCTGCGCCTGTGGAACATGGCTCTCCCTGCTGAGGTGGGGTGGTACAGGGGTGAGGTGAACCGTGCGCGTGCGCGTGCGTGTGCCGGGAGGGGAGGCAGGCCGGCGGGCCGGGACACGGCGCGCTCCCGCCTTCGATCGGGGCGCCCACAACGTAGAAGGTCTGGACCAATGCGTCAACAGGTCCGGCCGGACTCCGGGGGGTCAGGGGTACCCCCGGCGGCCCTCACCGGCCGGTGCTCACCAGCCGGTCCGGGCCCGGCGGCCGAACAGCAGACCGCGCGGCTCCGGCGGGGGCGGGGTGCCGGGGCGCAGCGGCAGCGCGAGCAGCATGCCCGCGACGAAGCCGAACACATGGGCGGTGTACGCCACGGTGCCCGCGTCGGACACGCCCTCGCCCGCGGAGTAGAACGCCTGGAGCAGGAACCAGAATCCCAGCACGATCCAGGCCGGGAGACGCAGCGGCAGGAAGATCAGGAACGGCACGAGGACCCAGACCCGGGCCCGGGGATAGAGCACCAGATAGGCGCCGAGGACCCCGGCGATCGCCCCCGAGGCGCCGATCAGCGGCTGGCCGGAATCCGCGTCCAGCAGGGCGAAGCCGTACCCGGCCACGTATCCGCACACCACATAGAACAGCAGGAAGCGGACGCGGCCCATCCGGTCCTCGACGTTGTTGCCGAAGATGAACAGGAACAGCATGTTCCCCAGCAGGTGCAGCCAGCTCCCGTGCAGGAACATCGAGGTCAGCACCGACAGCACCGGCGACTTCCGGTACGTCGGCGGGCCCAGCACACAGCCGGGCCCCTGCACGCCCACCCCGGTCGCGCCCGTCGGCACCAGCGACGGCAGCCGGCCGTGGATCAGCTCGCGCGGCACCAGCGCGTAGTGCTGCGTGAACGCCTCCAGATGGCACAGCTGCGCCAGCGAGCCGCCCCCGGTCACCGAGCCGGTGACACCCGGCGTGGCCAGGAACACGACGACGTTCGCGACGATCAGGGCGTACGTCACCCAGGGGGTGCGCCGCACCGGATTGACGTCATGGACGGGGATGACCACGAAGAAGTCCTTCCCGGGATGCGCCCGGTGAACCGGCCCGCCGGATCAGCGCGCCCGGTCGACCGCGGCCGCCGCCTTGCGGGCCGCCACCAGCACCGGGTCCCACACCGGGGAGAACGGCGGGGCGTAGCCGAGGTCCAGCGCGGTCATCTGCTCCACGGTCAGCCCCGCCGTGAGCGCCACGGCGGCGATGTCGACCCGCTTGGCCGCGCCCTCCCGGCCCACGATCTGGACCCCCAGCAGCCGGCCCGTGCGCCGCTCGGCGAGCATCTTCACGGTCATCGGGGAGGCCCCCGGGTAGTAGCCCGCCCGGCTGGTCGACTCGATGGTGACCGTCTCGAAGCGCAGCCCGACGCGCCGGGCGTCCCGCTCCCGCAGCCCGGTCCGGGCGATCTCCAGGTCGCACACCTTGCTCACCGCGGTCCCGACCACGCCCGGGAAGGTGGCGTAGCCGCCGCCCGCGTTGGTGCCGATGACCTGGCCCTGCTTGTTGGCGTGGGTGCCGAGCGGCACGTGCCGCTGCTGTCCCGAGACCAGGTCGAGCACCTCGACGCAGTCACCGCCCGCCCAGATGTCCTCGTGCCCGCGCACCCGCATCGCCCGGTCCGTGAGCAGCCCGCCGTGGTCGCCGAGCGGCAGCCCCGCCGCCCGCGCCAGCGACGTCTCGGGCCGCACCCCGATGCCCAGCACCACCACGTCCGCCGGGTACTCGGCGTCGCCGGTGGCCACCGCACGCGCCCGCCCGTCCGCCCCGGTCAGCACCCCGGTCACCTCGGTGCCGCCCACCATGGTGACGCCCAGGCCCGTCATCGCCTCGCGCACCAGGCGGCCCATGTCCGGGTCGAGCGTCGCCATCGGCTCCGCACCCCGGTTGACGACCGTCACCTCGTAGCCGCGCTTGATCAGCGCCTCGGCCATCTCCACCCCGATGTAGCCCGCGCCCACCACGACCGCCCGGCGGCCCCGGGTGCGGGCCAGACCGCCGAGCAGTTCCTCGCCGTCGTCCAGGGTCTGCACGCCGTACACCCCGGGCGCGTCGATGCCGGGCAGCTCCGGGCGCACCGGCCGGGCCCCGGTCGCGACGACGAGCTTGTCGTACGACGTCCAGGACTCGGCCCCCGACCCGGCGTCCCGCGCGCGGACCCGGCGCCCGGCCACGTCGATCTCCGTGACCTCGGTGCGCATCCGCAGGTCGATGCCGCGCGCGCGGTGCTCCTCGGGCGTGCGCGCGATCAGCTCGTCCCGCTCCTCGACGTCACCGCTCACCCAGTAGGGGATCCCGCAGGCCGAGTACGAGCTGAAGTGGCCGCGTTCGAACGCCACGATCTCCAGCTCGTCCGGTCCGCGCAGCCGCCGGGCCTGCGACGCCGCGGACATCCCCGCGGCATCGCCCCCGATCACGACCAGCCGCTCCCGCCGTCCGCCGCCGTCCGTGCCCGTGCCGTCGCTCATGCTCATGCGCACACGCTACGACGGCCGCGCTCACCGCTCCCGGCCGCCGTCCGCACCGGCGCTGTCCGTACCGGCGGCAGGCGCCGGGGCCGCCGGGTGGACCGGCAGGCCGGGGCCCGCCGGGGCGGTCACCGGCGCCCCGGCGGGGGCGCGGCGGGGCAGGCGCGGGCGTACGACCCGGAGCCAGAGCACGGTGAGAAGGGCCGCGGCGGCGGCGAAGGGCAGCACCGCGCCCAGGGCGAGGGCGAGCCAGCGGACCACGGTCACGAACACGTGCCAGCCGCCCGCCAGCGCGTCCAGGAACCCGGGATCGTCGTCCGCGCTCTCGTGCGCCGGAGCGGACGCCGAGGACAGCGACAGGGTGACGGTGGCCAGGCTCGTACGGTCCTTCAGGGACGCCTGCTGGGCGAGCAGCGCCTCCAGATCGGCCTCGCGGCGGCTCAGTTCGCTCTCCAGGGAGACGACGTCGCCGAGGCTCCCGGCCTTGTCCATGAGCGCGCGGACCCGGGCCACGCTGGCGCGCTGCGACCGGATCCGGCTGTCGACGTCCACGACCTGGCCGGTGACGTCCTCGGCCTTGGCCGACCGCTCGACCAGCCGCCCGGAGCCCTCAAGGCGGGCCAGGAGCGCGTCGTAGCGGTCCACCGGCACCCGCAGCACGACCCGGGTCCGCTCGTGTCCCTCGGCGTCCCGGTCGGTGGTCTCGTCGCCCACGTAGCCCCCGGCGTCCTGGGCCGCCGCGCGCGCCGTGGCGAGGGCCTTCGCCACGTCCCGCACCTCCACCGTCAGCGAGGCCGTGCGGACGATCTGGGCGGCCGGGGCCTTCGGCGCGGCGGTGGCCCCGGTGCCGGGCGCGTCGGTCCGGTCGGCGTACCCGGCGGCGCCGTTCCCGGTGGCCGGGACGCCCCGCTGGGCCGCGCTCCCGGCGGCCTTGCGGGAGGAACTGTCGGAACCGCCGGACTCGCTGCATCCGGTGACCGCGAGCGCCGCCGCGAGCAGCACACCGGTCAGGGCGGCAGCCGTCCTGGGGGCGGACCGGGACGCGGACCGGGGCGAGGGCGGACGCGGGGCCGGTGAAGCAGACGGAGAAACAGAAGGAGAAACGGACGGTGAAGCAGAAGGAGAAACGGACGGTGAAGCGGATATGGCTCGAACGGAGCGTCGAGCGCGGTGCTGTGCGCGCATGTGTCGCGTACCCCCCAGGGCGTGGTGACCTCTGACGCTCCTTCGACTCGGCGGCCGCCCGATGCGTTGCCGGTGCGCGGTCCCGATGCGGTCACGGTCAGGACTCGTCCCGGACACCGGGGCCCCGCGGGCGCGCCGGGCGGGTCTGAGAGAGTGGAGGCCATGAGCGCAACGGGCACGGACACGCGGCAGGTCGTCGTCGTCGGAGGCGGGATCGCGGGGCTGGCCGCCGCGCACCGGCTGCTGGAGCGCGGCGCGCGGGTGACCGTGCTGGAGGCCGCCGACCGCGTCGGCGGCAAGCTGCTGCCCGGCGAGATCGCGGGCGTCCGCGTCGACCTGGGTGCCGAGTCGATGCTGGCCCGGCGGCCCGAGGCCGTGGGCCTCGCCCGCGAGGTGGGCCTGGCCGACCGGCTCCGGCCGCCCGCCACCGCGACCGCCTCCCTGTGGACCCGCGGCGCCCTGCGCCCGATGCCCAAGGGCCATGTGATGGGCGTGCCCGGCACCGCCGCCGCCCTCGCCGGGATCCTCTCCGCCGAGGGCCTGGCCCGTATCGAGCGCGACGCCGACCTGCCGCGCACCGAGGTCGGCGAGGACGTGGCGGTCGGCGCGTACGTCGCCGAGCGGCTGGGCCGCGAGGTCGTCGACCGCCTGGTCGAACCGCTGCTCGGCGGCGTCTACGCGGGCGACGCCCACCGCATCTCGATGCGCTCGGCGGTGCCCCAGCTCTTCGAGGCCGCCCGCACCCACACCTCCCTGACCGAGGCGGTCCGCGCCCTCCAGGACCGCGCGGCGCGGACCCCGGCCACCGGCCCGGTCTTCCTGGGCATCGAGGGCGGCGTCGGCACGCTGCCGCTCGCGGTCGCCGCCTCGGTACGGGCACGTGGCGGCGAGATCCTGACCGGCACCCCGGCGAGCGGACTGCGCCGGACCCCGGAGGGCGGCTGGCGGCTGCTCGCCGGGGACCGCGTCCTGCACGCCGACGCGGTCGTCGTCGCCGTCCCCGCGCCCGCCGCCGCCGCCCTGCTGGAGACCGAGTCCCCGGGCGCGGCGGCCGAGCTGCGGGCCGTCGAGTACGCCTCCATGGCCCTGGTCACCCTCGCCTACCGCCGCGCCGACGCCGCCCTGCCCGAGGGCAGCGGCTTCCTCGTGCCGCCCGTCGACGGACACACCATCAAGGCGTCGACCTTCGCCTCCCGCAAGTGGGGCTGGATCGCCGAGGAGGACCCGGACGTGCTGGTGCTGCGCACCTCGGTCGGCCGGTACGGCGAGACGGAGATCCTGGACCGCGACGACGCCGACCTGGTGGACCTCTCCCGCCGCGACCTGCGCGCGGCCACCGGCCTGGACGCCGTACCGCTGCGCACCCGCGTCACCCGCTGGGACGGCGGACTGCCCCAGTACCCGGTCGGCCACCACGCGCGCGTGGCCCGGGTCCGCGACCACGTCGCCCGGCTGCCGGGCCTCGCGGTGTGCGGCGCCGCCTACGACGGGGTGGGCATCCCCGCCTGCGTGGCGAGCGCGGACGCCGCCGTGGACCGGCTCACGGGCGGCCTCACGGCCGTGCGGGAACTCACCGCCCACCCGGTGCGGAGTCCGCACGGCGGAGCGGGAGAATAGCCCCATGAGTGACGACGCCTCCACCACCGACGCCGGCCGGATCCCGAACAAGGGCAAGCTGGCCAAGGACCTCAACGAGGTCATCCGCTACACCCTGTGGTCCGTCTTCAAGCTGAAGGACGTCCTCCCCGAGGACCGCACCGGCTACGCCGACGAGGTCCAGGAGCTGTTCGACCAGCTCGCCGCGAAGGACGTGACGGTCCGCGGCACCTACGACCTGTCCGGGATGCGCGCCGACGCCGACATCCTGATCTGGTGGCACGCCGAGACCAGCGACCTGCTCCAGGAGGCGTACAGCCGCTTCCGCCGCACCCGGCTCGGCCGCGCGCTGGAGCCGGTGTGGTCGAACATGGCGCTGCACCGGCCCGCCGAGTTCAACCGCTCGCACATCCCGGCGTTCCTCGCCGACGAGACGGCGCGCGACTACGTCAGCGTCTACCCGTTCGTCCGCTCCTACGACTGGTACCTGCTGCCCGACGAGGACCGCCGCCGGATGCTCGCCGACCACGGCAAGATGGCCCGCGGCTACCCGGACGTCCGGGCGAACACCGTCGCGTCCTTCTCCCTGGGCGACTACGAGTGGATCCTCGCCTTCGAGGCCGACGAACTGCACCGCATCGTCGACCTCATGCGCCACCTGCGCGGCTCGGAGGCCCGCAGGCACGTGCGCGAGGAGGTGCCGTTCTTCACCGGCCGCCGCAAGGACGTGGCGGACCTGGTCGCCGGGCTCGCCTGACCGCTCCCGGTCAGGTCCCGGCCGGCCGCCGGTCGTCCTTCCGCCCCAGGGCGTCCCGCAGCTCGCGCGCCCGGTTCTCCTGGAAGGTCGGCCGGCCCGGCAGCGGCTCGGGCCGCGCGGCGCACTCCGCGTCCCGGTCCGGCAGCCGCCCTTCCAGGAGATACGCGTCCACGCGCGCGTCGACGCACCGGTTCGGGCCGTACGCGATGCCGTGCGTGCCCGCGCCCCGCTCGGTCACCAGCACGGAACCGGCCAGTCGCCGCCGCAGTTCCAGCGCGCCCGCGTACGGGGTGGCCGCGTCCCGTTCGGCGGCCAGGACCAGCGTGGGCGGCAGCGCGCCCGGCACGGTCCGCACGTCCAGCGGCCGCTGCCGGGGCACCGGCCAGTAGGCGCACGGCAGATTCGCCCACACATTGCCCCAGGTCTCGAAGGGCGCCACCCGCGCGAGCCGCGTGTTGTCGCGGTCCCAGACCCGGAAGTCGCCCGGCCAGGGCGCGTCGTTGCACTCCACGGCCGTGTACACGGCGGTGCTGTTCTCCGCCTCGGCGGCCCCCGCCCGGTACGGCGCGGCCAGCGCGACCAGCGGCTTCTCGTCGCCCTTCAGATAGGCCGAGAGCGCCTCGGCGGCCCCCGGCCAGAAGTCGTCGTAGTAGCCCGCGTTCAGCAGCGCGCCCTGCAACTGCGCCGGTCCCACCGTGCCGCCCGCCGGGCGCGCGGCCAGCCGGGTGCGCGCCCGCTCGTAGGCCGTGCCCACCGCCCGCGCGCTGCGGCCGAGGCCGTACACGTCGTCGTGCCGGGCCACCCAGCGCCGGAAGTCCGCCCAGCGGGTCTCGAACGCGGCCGACTGGTCGAGGTTGTCGCGGTACCAGATCCGGGACGGGTCCGGGTCCACCGCCGAGTCGAGGACCATCCGCCGCACATGCGCCGGGAACAGCGTCGCGTACAGCGCGCCCAGATAGGTGCCGTAGGAGGCGCCCATGAAGGTCAGCCGGTCCTCGCCGAGCGCGGCCCGCAGCACCTCCAGGTCGCGGGTGTTGGCGAGGGAGGTGTAGAAGCGCAGGGCGGCGCCCGTGCGCCGGGCGCACCCCTGGGCGTAGGCCCTGGCCTCGGCCACGCGGCGGCGCTTGTACGCCGCCGAGGGGTGCGTCGGCGCCGGGTCCGGCCCCTTGAAGAAGCTCTTCGGGTCCTCGCAGGACAGCGGAGCCGAGCGGCCCACCCCGCGCGGGGCGTAGCCGACGAGGTCGTAGGCGGCCGCGACCCGCTTCCACTCGGGCAGCAGCCCGATCAGCGGGAACGACATGCCGTCGCCGCCCGGCCCGCCGGGGTTGAAGACGAGGGCGCCCTGCCGCGGCACCCGCCCGGCGGTGGCCGGGTCCCGGCCGGTGGCCCGCGCCCGGCTGACGGTGAGGCGGATCTGCGGGCCGTCGGGGCGGGCGTAGTCGAGCGGTACGGAGACGGTGCCGCACTCCATGACGGCGGGCATGTCCCGGCCGCCCGGACAGGCGCCGAAGCCGATGCCCGCCACCCGGGCGCGCGCGGCGGCCACGGCCGTGCCCCGCAACTCGGCCGCCCCGCCGGGCACTTCGGGCACCGCGTGCACCGCGTGCACCGCGTGCACACCGGGGTCCCCGGGCGCCCGGGGTGCGCCGCCCGAGGGGGCGGCGGCCAGGGCGGTCAGGACCAAGGACGCGGCGACCGTGTGGACGGCGGCGGCTCTCATCGGCGTATCCCTTCGGCGCACGGCGGCACCAAGGGATGCTTCGGCCACTCGCGCGCGAAGGCAAGCACCGGCGGCCGGTGTCGCCGCGGGTGCGCCCGATGCGCCCCTGCCGCGGGCCGCACGCCCCGGCGCGCGGCACGCGGAGCACGCGGAGTGCGCGGGGTGCGCGCCCGCGCGTGCGGACATCGGGCGGTGTCGCTCCCGCCGGGCCGGCCGGTCACTCCCGGTAGGGCTGGTCGCGGTGGGCGAAGGCCGCGCGCAGTTCCGGTTCGCCGATCGCGCGGATGCCCCGTACGGCCACGGAGGCCAGGTAGGCGCGTTCGTCGCCGGTGCGGTGCGCGCGCCGGACCAGGGCGCCGAGCAGGTGCTGCCCCGCCGGGGACGCCCAGCGCGCGGACGGGTGGATCTCGAACCGGGCGATGGCGAGGCAGCCCACGGTGAGCGCCAGCGGGAGCGCGAACCACAGGGCGATCAGCGGGCGCGGCATCCCGGCCGGGACCGGCAGCAGCAGTGCGGCCACCCCCAGCGCGGTCACCGCGAGCGCGGCCGTCCGCACCCCGCGTGTCCCGGCCGCCATGGCCGCGCCCGGCGCGTCCTCCGGTACGGCGAGCCCGGCGTCCACCAGCCGCTCGGCGAGCCCGCGCACGGGGTCGGCGGCGGCCGCGGCGGACCGTACCGGAGCGATCCGGGACTGTCCCTCGGGGCCGATGGCCCCTATGACGGACCGTTCCATCTCGTCCCGTCCGCACGGGTCGACGACGGTGGCCCAGCCGGTGTGCGCGAGCAGCAGCCTGCGCTCGCGCGCCATGGCGACCAGCGTGACGTCGGCGACCCGGGCGGGACCGCCGGACAGGAACGCGGCCTCGTACAGCGTGAGATCGTGGTCCCGGTCCACCACCAGGTCCCGGGTCTCCTCGGCCGCCGCGCGAACGGCGGCCAGACACAGCCGCGTACAGGCCACACCGGCGACGACCCAGGCCGGGAGCAGAAGGAGAACCCAGAGCATGACCTGTTTCTATGCCAGTGACCTGGGAAAATCCATCGCCTTTTCACATCGCGGACGAGGCGTGCTCGCTGTGTGAAGCCCTCCCGGTGCCGCGCAGCAGCATCCGGCGGGCCGCCCGTGCCACCCGGACCGCCGGCCTGCGCGACCTCGGCGCGGGCCCCGAGCGCTCCCGCCACCAGTGGTGCAGCTTCCGGCGGGCCGCGGGGTCCTCGGGCCGCCCGGCCAGCAGCAGGGACTCCGCGAACGCCATCGCGTCCAGCCGGTAGCCGCCGCGCATCGGGTGCCGCTGCGCGTAGGCGAGGAAGGCGGTCCGGTACCCGTCCCCGAGGATGACCGGAAGCTCCGGTGTCACCTTGGCCACGACACCCGCCCGCTTCGAGGCCAGCGCCCGCGCCTGGACCCCGAGCCGCGCCCGGTCGAACCCCTCCGGCGCGGGCGTCCCCGCCACCAGCGCCGACAGCAGCGCGGTCTGCGCGAGCGCCAGCCGCTGCCGGACGGGCTCGGAACCGGAAGCGCAGCCGGGGCGGGGCCCCGGGACGGTGGCGGTGCCGGTCCGGAGGGTGGTGGCAGTCCGGGTGGCGGTGGCGGTGCCGCGCGACCGTCCCGTACCCGCCCCGTGCTCGCGCTCACCCGCCGCGTGCCCGCGTTCCACCGCCTCCGCGATGGCGTCCAGTTCCCCCTTCAGCACCTCCGGCGCCGGGAAGTTCTCGTCGCGTTCCAGCAGGACCCCCGGCGGGGCGACGCGCGAGGCGAGGTCGGCCAGGATGTCGAGCACCGGCCGGGGGACCGGGTGGGCGTGGCTGTCGTGCCAGACACCGTCGCGTTCGAAGCCGCCCGCCACATGGACGTACGCGAGCGCCTCCAGCGGCAGTTCGGACAGCGCCTCGGCCGGGTCCTCGCCCTGGTTGACGTGGTTGGTGTGCAGATTGGCCACGTCGATCAGCAGCCCCACGCCGGTGCGGTCCGCCAGCTCGTACAGGAACTGCCCCTCGGTCAGCTCCTCGCCGGGCCAGGCCAGCAGCGCGGCGATGTTCTCCACGGCGAGCGGCACGGGCAGGGCGTCCTGCGCGATACGGATGTTCTCGCACAGCACGTCGAGGGCGTCGCGGGTGCGCGGCACGGGCAGCAGATGGCCCGCCTCGATCCGGTCCGACGCGGTCAGCGGGCCGCCCGCCCGGACGAAGGCGATGTGCTCGGTCACCAGCGGCGAGCCGAGGGCCTGGGCCCGCTCGGCGAGCGCCTTCAGCCGCCCCTCGTCGGGGCGTTCACCGCCGCCGAGCCCGAGCGAGACGCCGTGCGGCACCACGGTCACCCCGCGCTCGCGCAGCCGCCGCAGCGACGCGGGCAGATGGTCCGGGCACACGTTCTCGGCCACGGCCTCGACCCAGTCGAGGCCCGGCATGCGCTCCACGGCGTCCGCGATCTCCGGGCGCCATCCGATACCCGTCCCCAGTCGTTCCATGAGTCCCTCGTCCCCCCTTGTCCCTTGTCCCTCGTCCCTCGCCCCCGCGTCCCCCCGCCCCGCGTACCGGACGTCCGCGCGCGGCGCACCCGAGGGGTATGGCCCCGCCGGGCGGCGGTGAACCGCGCGGCGGACTCCTTCAGAGCAACATCTGAGGTTTCCCGGTCCGGACCCGGCCGCGCCTACCGCAGCGCCGGATGGTCGGCGACCACCGTGCAGGAACCGGGCGCGATCTCGGTGAAGCCCGCGTCCCGCACCAACGGCAGCCCGCTGTCCACCAGTTCGCGCCACTGGCCGGGTTCGGCGGTGCGCACGGCGAGCGGGAAGCCGGCGTCCCGCCAGGCCGCGCGCCGCTCGTCGGTCAGCTCCCACCAGGCGAGCTGGGCGCCGTGGCCGGCCTGGGCCATCGCCTTGCCCGCGGACATCTCCAGGCCCGGGTTGAACCACAGGACCGGTGTGCCGGGCGCGGGCCGGGCGGGCGGCTCCGGGTCGTCGAGGTCGGTGCCGGAGACCTGGAGCTTCGCCAGGTCCTTGGGCCAGCCGTCCAGCGGCACGGGCGGGAAGACCCGTACCTCGGCGGCGGCTCCGGTGACCGTGACGCCGTCCAGCGCCCCGGCCCGCCGCCACTCCGCGCCGCGCGCCCGCCGCACCACCTTGCGGATCCGGGCGTCCTGCCAGTCCCGCACCGCCTGGGCCCAGGGGCCGTCACCGAGGGCGCGCTCGTCGCTCAGCAGCACCAGCACCGCGCGGGCCGCCGCCTCCAGCGCGTCGGTACGGGCCGGGGGAGCGGCCCGCTCGATCCGGACGACCAGCGGCAGCACGAACTGCGGCGCCTCGTCCCGGGCGCTGGGCTCGGCACGGAACGGGCTCTCGGGAACGGAGGTCTCATACGTCACGCCCCCAGTGTGCCAACCGCGGCGGCCGCCCGGGGAACCCGGTGGAGGGGGCGACCGGGGCGACGGCGGAGTCAGCCCGAGCAGGCCGTGCGCTGCGCCTCCTGCCACGCGCAGACGGGGCAGAGGGTGATCCCCTTGTACGACTCCGGGTACTCGGTCGGTTCCCGGCACAGCACACACTCCGCGTACGGCGGCCCGTCGGCCCTGGGCGGCAGGGGCGCGCCGGTCACGCAGTACCCGGTGCCGCCGTCCTCCCCGGCCGTGCCGCCGCCGCTCGCGCCGTTCGTGTCGTTCCCGTGGTCCACGCTCATGGTTCCAGCGTAGGACGCCTCAGGTGCGGCCCGCCGAGGCCCCGATCATGTCGGACACCTTCACGAAGCGGTAGCCCTGCTTGCGCAGCTCCGGCACGACCGCGCGCACCACGCGCTCGGTGGTCGGGGCAGCGCTGCGCGTGCAGTGCATGACCACGACCGAGCCGGGCTTCACCCCGTCGAGCACCTGCCGGACCACGGCGTCCGCGTCGGTGGCGAACGCGTCGCCGCTCACCACGTCCCACTGCACGGCGGTGACACCGAGGGGCGCGAGCGTGCGCAGCACCTGGGAGTCGTAGCAGCCGCCGGGGAAGCGGAGGTAGGGCATCGGGTGCGGGACGCCCGCCTTGGCGAAGGCCGTGTACGCGCGTTCCACGTCGGGGCGGACCTGGTCGGCGGTGACCGTCGGCAGGCCGTAGCAGTCGCCGGTGAACGCGTAGTGGCTGTAGGAGTGGTTGGCGAGTTCGAACAGGGGGTCCGTGCCGATGGAACGGGCCTGGTCGGGGTACGTCTCCGCCCACTTGCCGGTCATGAACACGGTGGCGGGCACCTTGAGGGCGCGCAGCGCGGCGATCAGCTCCGGGTTGTCGAAGTGCTCGCCGGAGGCCGCGCGGCGCCCCTCGTCGGCGGTCATGTCGGCGTCGAAGGTGAAGGCGACGGTCTTGCCCTTGTCCCGGGGGCCGTGCGTGAACACGGGCGTCAGCCCGCCGGGCCCGGGGGTGAGCCGGGGCGGCTTGGACGGCGTGGTGGGCGAGGGCTTCGCGGGGGCCGCGGACGAGGGGGAGACGGGGGAGTCCGGGTGCCCGGCGCGGGTGGCCTGGGTGCTCTGGGCGGAGCCGCAGGCGGCGAGGGAGGCGAGCGCGGTGCTCAGGACACCGGCGGCGGCATAACGGGCGATACGTCGTACAAGTGGGATCACCCGACGAAAGTAGGACGCTCTCCGGTCATATGAACGGCGGCGGGGCCGTGCGGTCACCCGGCCGGTGGTCACCCGCCGAGCGGCCCGCCACGGCCGGGGCGGATCCCGGCCCGGGGCGGCTCCGGCCGCGGTGGCTCACCGCTCCCGCCGCTCCAGCGGCTCGGTCGCCGGGCCCTGGAGCACCCTGCCCTCGGTGTCGAAGCGCGAGCCGTGGCAGGGGCACTCCCAGGCGCGCTCGGCGGAGTCGAAGGCGACCAGGCAGCCCAGGTGGGTGCAGCGGGCGGACAGCGTGTGCGTGCTTCCCTCGTCGTCGCGGTACACCGCGAGGTGGTCGAGGCCGGACCGGACCACGGCGCCCTCGCCCGGTGCGATCGCCTCGACGGGCGGGGAGGGGCGCAGCCGGTCGCCGACGAAGTGCCGGGCGACCTCGGCCTGGTTCCTCAGGAGGGCGGGCGCCTCCCGGACGGCGGTCCGCAGCCTGCGCGGGTCGTACAGTTCGCGCCACGGGCAGTCCCGGCCGGTGATCAGTGCCGTGAGCAGTCCGCCCGCCATGATGCCGCCGCTCAGCCCCCAGCCGCCGAAGCCGGTGGCCACGTAGGTGTTGCGGGCCGCCTGGTGCAGTGGGCCGACCATCGCCACGGTGTCGGTCGGGTCGGTGTCCTGGGCCGCCCAGGAGCGCGTGAGCGCGGCGCCGGGGAAGTGCTCGCCCGCCCAGGCCGTCAGCCGGTCGAGGCGTGCCCGGCTGTCGCCGGTGCCCGGGGTGAAGTGCTCGCCGGTGACCACGAGGAGGCGCTGCCCGTCGGTGCCGTACGGTGCCGTGCGCACCGAACGGGTGTTCTCCTCCGGGGTGATGTACATGCCGTCCGGGTCCTCGGCGGTGCCGACCGGTCCGGCCACGACCAGTTCGCGGCGCGGGGCGAGCCGGGCGAACAGCAGCGCCCGGTCGAACACCGGATAGTGCGTGGCGACCACCACGTGCCGGGCCCGCACCGTGGCGCCCCCCGCGGTCGTCACCCGGCACGGCTCGCCCTCCGACAGGCCCCGCACCACGGTGTTCTCGAAGACCCGGCCGCCCCGCGCCACCAGGTCCGCCGTCAGGGCCAGCAGATACTTGCGCGGATGGAACTGCGCCTGCCCGGCCACCCGCACCGCGCCCGCCACCGGGAACGGCAGCCCGGTCTCCGTCACGAACGACGCGGCAAGACCGGCCTCCCGGGCCGCCTCCGCCTCGGCGCGCACCTCGGCCACCCGGTCCGCGTCCCGGACGTAGGTGTACGCGCTGCGGGTCTCCCACTCGCACTCGATGCCCAGCTCGTCCACCAGCGACCAGGCGCGCTCGACCGCCTCGGACTGCGAGCGCGCGTACAGCCCGGCCGCCCGCGCGTCGCGGGTCCGGCGCAGCCGGTCGTAGACCAGGGTGTGCAGCGCGGTCAGCTTGGCCGTGGTGTGCCCGGTGACGCCCGCCGCCACCCGCCGCGCCTCCAGCACCGCCACGCCGAGCCCCGCCCGCGTCAGCTCGTACGCCGTGCTGAGCCCGGCCATGCCGGCGCCGATCACGACCACGTCGACGTCCAGGTCCTCGGTGAGCGCGGGGCGCCCGGGACCCGGGGCCGTCTCGATCCAGTACGAGCCGTCGACACGCCGCCGCCCGCGCGGCTGCCCGGGGTGCTGTTCCTGCCGCTGTGCGTCGTCCATGGCCGCCGGGTACCCCGTCGCGGGCGGGTCACGACGGGGCCGGGCGGGGGCGGGCGCGGGTGGACGGGGTCGGCCGGGGTCGGCCGGGCGGCCGGGCGGGTCAGTGCTCGGGGCGGTCGGGTGCCGCGGCGTCGGCCGCCGCCCTGACCGGGGTCACCGAGGCGGCGTCGGCCGGGGGATCGAACGGTGCCTCGGCGGGAGGCCCGCCGGGTGCCTCCGGTACGGCGGTGCCGCCGGGCGTGGCGGCGGGTGGCTCCCCGGCCGGGGCGTCGCCGTTGCCGAGGGCGTGCGCCGGTGGTGCGGGCGGGACCGGGGGCGCGGACGGGGGCGGTGCCGGTGCTGCGGGCGCTGCCGGTGCTGCGGTCTCGGCGGGGGCCGGTGGCTGCTGGTGGGCCCGTTCCAGGAAGCGCAGGAGCTCGACCGGGAAGGGCAGGACCAGGGTGGAGTTCTTCTCGGTGGCCACCGCGGTCACCGTCTGGAGCAGCCGCAGTTGCAGCGCGGCCGGTGTGTCGGCCATCTGCTGGGCGGCCTCGGCCAGCTTCTTCGACGCCTGGAACTCCGCGTCGGCGTTGATGATCCGGGCCCGCCGCTCCCGGTCGGCCTCCGCCTGCCGGGCCATGGACCGCTTCATCGTGTCCGGCAGGGAGACGTCCTTGATCTCCACGCGGTCGATCTGCACGCCCCAGCCGATCGCCGGGCTGTCGATCATCAGCTCCAGTCCCTGGTTGAGCTTCTCCCGGTTGGAGAGCAGATCGTCCAGGTCGCTCTTGCCGATGATCGAACGCAGCGAGGTCTGGGCCATCTGGGACACCGCGAACCGGTAGTCCTCGACCTGGATGACCGCGCTGGCCGGGTCGACCACCTTGAAGTAGACGACCGCGTCCACCCGCACGGTCACGTTGTCCCGGGTGATGCCCTCCTGGGCGGGGATCGGCAGCGTGACGATCTGCATGTTGACCTTGTACAGCCGGTCCACGAACGGCACGATCATGGTGAAGCCGGGATCGCGCGGGCCGCCGGCGAACCGGCCGAGCCGCAGCACCACCCCGCGCTCGTACTGCTTGACGACCCGGGCCGCCGCCGCGAGGTACACGAGACCGGCGCAGCCCGCGGCGACCACGGCGGTCAGTACGTCCTGAAGCATGATGACGACTCCTCGACAGTCGTCCCGCGCCCTTGCAGGGCCTCATTCCACGATAGGCCCGGCGCGAGAGGACGGTCGAGTCCCCGGAGCGGTACGGTCCCGCCCCGCGGGGCGGGACCCGTACGGGGAGCGGCCGCGCACGGCCGCCGGTCAGGTCAGGAGGGTCCGACGAGCCCCTTGGCGTCCCGGGCGAGCGCGGTGAGCCGGGATATCGCGCGGAAGTACTTCTTGCGGTAGCCGCCGTTCAGCATCTCCTCGCTGAACAGCCGGTCGAAGGGCCGTCCGGAGGCGAGGACGGGCACCTCGCGGTCGTAGAGCCGGTCGGCGAGGACCACCAGCCGCAGCGCGGTCGACTGGTCCGGCACCGGGCCGACCCCGGTCAGACAGACGGCCCCGAGGCCGTCGGTGAGCGCGCCGTAGCGGCTGGGGTGCACCCGGGCCAGGTGTCCCAGCAGGTCGGTGAAGTCGTCGAGGGAGGCGTTCCCGGTGGCGTGCGCCGCCTTGGTGACCTGCTCGTCGGAGAACGGGGCCGGTGCCTCGGGCAGGCCGCGGTGGCGGTAGTCCTCGCCGTCGATGCGCAGCGGGCGGAAGTGTGCCGACAGGCCCTGGATCTCGCGCAGGAAGTCGGCGGCGGCGAACCGGCCCTCGCCGAGTTTGCCCGGGAGCGTGTTGGAGGTGGCGGCGAGCGCGACGCCCGCGTCGACCAGCCGGCCGAGCAGGGTGGAGACGAGCACGGTGTCCCCGGGGTCGTCCAGCTCGAACTCGTCGATGCACAGCAGCCGGTGCCCGGACAGCGTCCGGACCGTCTGCTGGAAGCCGAGGGCGCCGACCAGGTTGGTCAGCTCCACGAAGGTGCCGAACGCCTTCAGGGCGGGCTCGGCCGGGGTGGCGTGCCACAGGGAGGCCAGCAGGTGGGTCTTGCCGACGCCGTAGCCGCCGTCCAGGTAGACCCCGCGGGGCCCGGCGGGCACCTTGGGGGCCTTGGCGCGGCCGAAGCCGAAGAGCCCGCGCCGGGCGGGCCCGGCGGCGTGCGCGCCGCCGAGTCCGGCGGCGAAGTCCTCCAGGACCCGCACGGCCTCCGTCTGCGTCGGCTGCTTCGGGTCGGGGATGTACGTGGCGAAGCGGACCGAGTCGAAGCGCGGCGGCGGCACCATCTCGGCGACCAGCCGGTCCGCCGGGACGTGCGGTTCGCGGGCGCACAGGGAGAGAGGGGCGCCGAGGGCGGTGGGGGAGGTACCGGTCACGGGGCTGAGCCGGGAGCCGGCTGTGGAGGACGACACGGTTCCCCATGGTAAGCCGCGTGGAACACTGCACGGCATGCGACGCCTGTTCCCTGTGACCGAAGAAACACCAGCCCAGCCCGCGAGGGGGGCCGCCGGGACCGGCCCGGGGAGCGTGCCGGACGCCCTCGCGGACCGGGAGTGGACCCTGGCCGAGCTGGCCGCCGTCTACGCCTATCCCGAGCTCGCGCCGGGCGGCGGGACGGCCTGGCTGCGGGCCAACATGGTCTCCACGCTGGACGGGGCGGCGCAGCACGAGGGCCGTTCGCAGCCCCTCTCCGGCGCCGCCGACATGCGGATCTTCGGCACCCTGCGGGCGCTGGCCGACGCGGTGGTGGTCGGCGCCGAGACCGTACGGCAGGAGGGCTACCGTCCGGCGCGGGCGCGGACGGAGTTCGCCGCGCTGCGGGCGGCGGCCGGGCAGGGCCCCGCCCCGGCCGTCGCGGTCGTCACCGCCGGTCTTGAGCTGGACTTCTCGCTGCCGCTGTTCACCTCGCCCCTGGTGCCCACGCTGGTCCTCACCGGAGCGGCGGCGGCCCCGGACCGCGTCGCGGCGGCCGAGAAGGCGGGCGCCCGGGTGGTGATCGCCGGTGACGGGGCCGGGGTGGACCCGGCGCGGGCCGTGCGGGCGCTGGCCGGTCTCGGGCACACGCGGCTGCTCACCGAGGGCGGCCCGCGGCTGCTCGGCCAGATGGTCGCCTCCGGCGTCCTCGACGAGCTGTGCCTGACCGTCGCGCCGATGCTCACCGCGGGCGACGCGCAGCGCATCGCCGGCGGCCCCTCGGTCGCCGTCCCGCACCGGTTCGTCCTGGCGTCCCTGCTGGAGGAGGAGGGTTTCCTGTTCAGCCGGTACCGGCGGGCCTGACGGCGGTCCCCGAGGGTCCGCGGCGAGCGGTGTGCGGCCCGCCGTGTCCAGCAAACGGAATTGGTAATTCCGTTCAGGTGGTGGCAGGCGGAGGAAAAGCCGCGATACCCGTGCGATCACAGGGCAGGATGGTTTCTGCGGGGGCTGCTTCGGCCCACACGGAGGTAGCAGAGAGGGCGCGGCCCTCACACGAGAAAGGGCGTCTGGTGTTCACAAGCGTACTGATGATCGAGAAGGCCCTGACGTCCGCCGACGTGGAGTTCGTCACCACATTGCACGGGGAGGAGCAGGTCGCCTTCCACGTACTGCTCCAGCCGCGCGGCGACCAGGCCGACCGGCTGTTGCGGGCCATCGACGACATCGCGCTCGGCGAGATCGACGAGGCCGCGCGCGAGGGCGGCACCCCGGAGGGCGACGCGGCCAAGCCCGAGGGAGAACAGGCCCTGGAGGTCTCCCTGACCGCGCTGCACGCCGCCGGCCGGCAGGCCGACGGCAGACTCGTCGAGGACCACCCGCTGGACGCGCTGAAGTCCCTGGTCGCCGAGGTGGGCGCCGACGAGGTGATCGTGCTCACCGATCCGCACTACGTGGAGGAGTTCTTCCACCGCGACTGGGCCTCCCGGGCCCGCCACAAGGTCGGCGTGCCGGTCCTGAAGCTGTTCTCCCACAGCAAGGCATAGGCTGGGGCGGCGCCCCGCGCCCGCGGCCGGCGCACCTCGTACCGACGCCGCACCACCTGGGGAGAACAGCGCATGGCACCCGGCCTTCCTACCGCCATGGACCGACCGCACTTCATCGGCATCGGCGGCGCCGGAATGTCGGGCATCGCCAAGATCCTCGCCCAGCGCGGCGCCGAGGTGGCCGGCAGCGACGCCAAGGAGTCGGCGACCGCCGAGGCGCTGCGCGCGCTGGGCGCCACCGTGCACATCGGGCACGCGGCCGGGCACCTCGCCGACGACGCGACCTGCGTCGTCGTCTCCTCGGCGATCCGCGCGGACAACCCGGAGCTGGTGCGCGCGGCCGAGCTGGGCATCCCGGTGGTCCACCGCTCCGACGCGCTGGCCGCCCTGATGCACGGCCTGCGCCCGATCGCGGTGGCCGGCACCCACGGCAAGACCACCACCACCTCGATGCTGGCCGTCTCCCTCACCGCGCTGGGCCGGGAGCCCTCGTACGCCATCGGCGGCGACCTGGACGCCCCCGGCTCCAACGCGCTGCACGGCACCGGCGAGATCTTCGTCGCCGAGGCGGACGAGTCCGACCGCAGCTTCCACACGTACGCCCCCGAGGTCGCCATCGTCCTCAACGTGGAACTCGACCACCACGCCAACTACGCCTCGATGGACGAGATCTACGAGTCCTTCGAGACCTTCGCCGGGAAGATCGTGCCCGGCGGCACACTGGTGATCACCGCCGACCACGAGGGCGCCCGCGAGCTGACCCGGCGCCTGGCGGGCTCGGTGCGCACGGTGACGTACGGCGAGTCCGAGGACGCCGACGTGCGCGTCCTGTCCGTGCGGCCGCAGGGGCTGCGCAGCGAGGTCACCGTCCTGCTGGACGGCGCCGAACTGACCTTCACGGTCTCCGTGCCCGGCCGCCACTACGCGCACAACGCGGTCGCCGCGCTGGCCGCCGGTGCCGCCCTCGGCATCCCGGCCGCCGAACTGGCCCCGGCGCTCGCCGCCTACACCGGTGTCAAGCGCCGCCTCCAGCTCAAGGGCGAGGCCGCCGGGGTCCAGGTGATCGACTCCTACGCCCACCACCCCACCGAGATGACGGCCGACCTGGAGGCCATGCGCGGCGCCGTGGGCGACGCCCGGATCCTGGTGGTCTTCCAGCCGCACCTGTTCTCCCGCACCCAGGAGCTGGGCAAGGAGATGGGGCAGGCGCTGGCCCTCGCCGACGCCTGCGTGGTGCTGGACATCTACCCGGCCCGCGAGGACCCGGTCCCCGGCGTCACCAGCGAGCTGATCATCGAGGCGGCACGGGCCGCGGGCGCCGACGTCACCGCGGTCCACGACAAGGCCGAGGTGCCGGACGCGGTCGCGGGAATGGCGAAGGCCGGTGATCTTGTTCTCACCATGGGCGCGGGCGACGTCACCGACCTCGGACCGCGCATCCTGGACCGTCTGAAGAACTGAGTGAGGAGCTGAGGGCTCATGGCGTACGACGTGGAGAAGCCGGACGAGCAGTGGCGCGCGGAGCTGAACCCGGCCGAGTACGCCGTGCTGCGGCAGGCCGCGACCGAGCCCGCCTTCACCGGTGAGTACACCGACACCAAGACCGAGGGTGTCTACTCCTGCCGGGCGTGCGGCGCCGAGCTGTTCACCTCGGACACCAAGTTCGAGTCCCACTGCGGCTGGCCGTCCTTCTTCGACCCGAAGGACACCGACGCGGTGGAGCTGTTGCACGACCGGTCCCACGGCATGGTGCGCACCGAGGTGCGGTGCGCGCGCTGCGGCTCGCATCTCGGGCACGTGTTCGAGGGTGAGGGGTATCCGACCCCGACCGACCAGCGCTACTGCATCAACAGCATCTCGCTGCGGCTGCGGCCCGCGGAGGGCTGAGCGGGCCGTCGTCCACGGCCCTTTGCGGTGGTCCGCTGTGGTGGGACACTGATTGCGGTGGGACAATAGGGACACAGGTGGCGTCGTTGGCGCCACCGGTTGTTTCGCCGCATCTCCGCAGAGGCGGGTGGAAGACATGGGCACAGCGTCCAACGTCGTACTGGCCGTGGCGCCGCACATCTGGGCCACGTTCGGTGCCTTCATCGGCGGGCTCGTCGTCGTGGTGGCGCTCGTCTGGGCCGTGGGCATGGGCATCGGTGTGATGCGCCGCGAGCCCAAGCGGCCCGAGACGTCGGAGCAGCCGCACCTCCCGGTCACCGGCGCGATCGAGGAGATCAGCGAGAAGCGCGAGCCGGACGAGGTGCACTGCGGCGACGACGGCAAGCGGATCCTGCCGCACGAACTGCACGGCGCCGGCACCCGCCGCAGCCAGGACCAGCACCGCAGCCGCTGGGCCCCGGGCGGCAGCGGCTCCTTCGGCAGCGGAGGCCCCGGCCGCACCTGATCCCGCCCGATCCACCCCGCACCACATCGCGCACCCGCACCCGCCCGCCGACCGGTCCGACGGCCCCGGCGGGCGGCTCGGTGCGCGGACCGGAGGTGCGGCCTCCGGGCGGGCGGATCTCGTCCGGCGGCTCGCGCTGGGAGGCGGGTCGGTCCGCCGTTCCCGGGCCGGTGGCCTCCCTGCGCGGCGCCGGGGACCACCGTGGAGTGCGGTGGCCTGCTCGCAGGGGCGGGGGGCCATGCGGGAGCGGCCCCGGCCGACGCGACCCGCGCCGCGCACTCGTGTGCTCCCGCACGCGTGGTCCGGGCCGCCGGGCGGCTCGGCGCGTGGAGTGGCAGAGGCCGCGCCCTGCGCGCGGGCGGCCGGATCTCGTCCTGTGGCGGGTCCGTAGGGGGAGGGGGCGGCCGTTCCCGGGGCGGCGGCCCCGCGCGTCCCGGGGCCCCGGGACGCGGGTTCCGGGACCCCGGTGGCTCTGCCGGAGAGTCCGGCCGTCCTCCGCGCCCGGCGGCGGCGCCGTCCGTGCGCCGGGGCGGCGTAGGGCCGTGTTCCTGGGCGGCGTACGGCGGCGCTCCGGGGTGGCGTACGGCCGTGCGCCCGTGTCCAGGGGCCCCGCCCCGGCGCCGATGCCGCAACCCTGCCGCAATCACAGGCGTCTAGACTCTCTCCGCAACGGCCCGCGCGACCGTGGCCGAGAGCGGGCAACTCCTGCCAGACCCGAAGGGTATGCGGCGTTTTGATACGCATAGATTCAGTCACCAAGCGGTACCCGGACGGCACCGTGGCGGTCGACCGGCTCTCGCTGGAGATACCGGACCGTTCGATCACCGTCCTCGTGGGACCGTCCGGCTGCGGAAAGACCACCACGCTCCGCATGATCAACCGGATGGTGGACCCGAGCGAGGGCCGCATCCTCCTCGACGGCGCCGACATCAGGGAACAGCCCGTCAACACCCTGCGCCGGTCGATGGGTTACGTCATCCAGAACGCCGGGCTCTTCCAGCACCGCACCATCGTCGACAACATCGCGACCGTGCCCCGCCTGCTGGGCTGGAACAAGCAGAAGTCCCGGGCGCGCGCGGTGGAGTTGATGGAGCGCGTCGGCCTCGACGCGGCGCTCGCCAAGCGCTACCCCTACCAGCTCTCCGGCGGCCAGCAGCAGCGCGTCGGCGTGGCGCGGGCGCTCGCCGCCGATCCGCCGGTGCTGCTGATGGACGAGCCGTTCTCGGCCGTCGACCCCGTGGTGCGCAAGGGGCTCCAGGAGGAACTGCTGCGCATCCAGGGCGAGCTGGGCAAGACCATCGTCTTCGTCACCCACGACATCGACGAGGCCATCAAGCTCGGCACCATGGTCGCGGTGCTGCGCACCGGCGGCCGGCTCGCCCAGTACGCCCCGCCCGCCGAGCTGCTGACGCACCCCGCCGACGCCTTCGTCGAGGACTTCCTCGGCACCGACCGGGGCATCCGCCGGCTCTCCTTCTTCGGCACCGACGAACTGGAGCTGCTGACCGAGCCGATCGTCGCCGTCGACTCCACCGCCGAGCAGATCGCCGCCCGCACCCGCGCCGACGTGCCCTACCTCCTCGTCACCGACCTCGAAGGGCGCCCCCTCGGCTGGAGCGACCCCGACGGCCTGACGCCCGGCCGGATCGACCAGGACCGGCTGCTGCCCCACGGGCGGCCCTTCGCGCGGGGCGAGTCGCTGCGCGCCGCCCTGGACTGCGCGGTGCTCTCGCCGACCGGCTGGGCGGTCGCCGTGGACGAGTCGGGACGCGCGGCCGGGGTGGTCTCGCAGCAGGCCATCGGCGCCGCCATCCGCGCCGCCCACGCCGAGGGCCACCGGGACGCCGCCGCCACCGACGCCAGGGTCGCCGGATGAACCGCTTCTTCGACCTGCCGAGCGACCTCCAGCACAGCTGGTTCGGACTGATCGGCCTGCATCTGCGCGAGGCGCTGCTGCCGGTCCTGGCCGGACTCCTGGTCTCCCTGCCGATCGCGCAGCTGTGCGTGCGCTTCCGCTGGCTCTATCCGCCGGTGCTCGGCCTGACGACCGTGCTGTACGCCGTCCCGTCGCTGGCCTTCATCGTCTTCCTCATCGACTACACCGGCCAGACCGAGCTGACGGTGATGATCCCGCTCGCCGTCTACAGCCTGGTGGTGCTCGTCCCGGCCATCGTCGACGGTGTGCGCGCGGTGCCGCAGGAGACGCTGGCCGCCGCCACCGCGATGGGCCTCGGCCCCGTACGCCGCTACTTCCAGGTGCAGCTGCCGATCGCGGTGCCCGCCATCTTCGCCGGTCTGCGGGTGGCGACCGTGTCCAGCATCTCCCTGGTCAGCGTCGGCATGCTGATCGGCAACCAGGGCGCGCTCGGCAACCTGCTCAACGACGCGAACATCTACCACCGCCCCGAGCTGGCGGTGAACTCCGTGGTCACCACGGCGGCGCTCGCCATCCTCGCCGACGCCGCGCTGGTCGGCGTACGGCTCCTGCTGACCCCGTGGATGCCGCGCGGCACCCGCCGCCGCGGACCGCAGGCAGAGCCGGAGCCGGCCGCACCCGCACCGAAGGACGCCGTCCGGTGAACGTACTCCACTTCGTCAACGCCTTCTTCAGCGACAGCGCCCACTGGCACGGCTACGACGGCATCCCCACCCGGCTCGCCGAGCATCTGCGGTACTGCCTGATCGCGCTCGCCGTCGCCGCCGCCATCGGGCTGCCCGTCGGCCTGGTCACCGGGCACTACGGGCGCGGCGGCAACACGCTCGCCTTCCTCGCCACCGCCGGGCGGGCACTGCCCAGCTTCGGCCTGCTGGTCCTGATGACCATCCTGGTCGGCTTCGGGCTGCTGCCCGTCATGGTGCCGCTGGTCGTCCTCGCCGTCCCGCCGATCCTGGTGACCACCTACGAGTCGATGCGCTCGGTCGACCCGTCGCCGGTGGACGCGGCCCGCGGCATGGGCATGCAGGAGTCGCGGATCCTCTTCCAGGTCGAACTGCCCGTCGCGCTCCCGCTGATCCTGAGCGGCCTGCGCTCGGGCGCCATCCAGATCGTGTCCACGGCGACCATCGCCGCCTACGTCGGCATCGGCGGCCTGGGCCGCTATGTCATCGACGGGCTCTACCAGCGCAACTACGAGAAGGTGGTGGGCGGCGCCAGTCTCGTCGCCGGTCTCGCGCTGGTGACCCTGGTGCTGTTCTGGGCCGCGGCACGGCTCGCGGTGTCCCGGGGCGTACGGCGCGGCGCCTGACACCCGGCGCCCCGGCGCGGCGGACCGGACGGCACGCCGCCCGGTCCCCGTACCGGCCGAGGGGGGCCGGGCCTCAGGCCCCGGTCCTGGCCAGCGCCAGTTCCAGCACCACCAGCAGCGCGTCGCGCACCGAGCCGCGTTCCCGGGCGTCGAAGACGACCACCGGGACGCGCTCGGACACGTCGAGCGCCCAGCGGACCTCTTCGAGGGAGTGCTCCACCCGGCCGTCGAAGGCGTTGAGCGCCACCGCGAACGGGATCTGCCGGTGCTCGAAGTAGTCGACGGCCGCGTAGCAGTCGTCCAGGCGCCGGGTGTCGACGATGACGAGGCCGCCGACCGCGCCCTCCACGATGTCGTCCCACATGAACCCGAACCGCTCCTGGCCGGGCGTGCCGAACAGATACAGCTTCAGCGTCGGGTCGATGGTGAGGCAGCCGAAGTCCATGGCGACCGTGGTGGTCGTCTTGCGCGGCGTGTGGGTGAGGTCGTCGACGCCCGCGGCGACCTCGGTGATGGCCGCCTCGGTGGTCAGCGGCTCGATCTCGGAGATGGAGCCGACCGCGGTGGTCTTCCCCACGCCGAAGCCGCCCGCGATCACCATTTTGACCGGCAGCGGCGGCCGTACGGCGCTCTGCCCGGCCGCCCCGGCGGCGGCACCGCGGGCGAGTTGTTCAGTCGGTGTCACGGAGTACTCCCCGGGAGTCGGGGATGGCCCGCAGGCCATCGATAACCCTGCGCAGGACGGAGGCGTCGTGGGTGGCGCCGGAGTCGGGCACGTGCACCGTCAGCTGCCCGGCGGCCCGCAGGTCCTCGGCGAGCACCCGTACCACGTTGAGGTGCAGCCGCAGCCGGGCCGCGAGTTCCGCGATGGACTGCGGCACGCGGCAGGCCGCGATGATGTCACGCTGTTCGAAGGAGAGTCCGTCCAGCGCCGCGAGCCCGGCGGTGGTGGCCACCACCTGGGTCTCCACGGGCACCGGCCGGCCCGCGGCGGTGGGCGCCACCCGGCCGGCCGTGACCAGGAACGGCCGTACGGCGGGGGCGGGGCCCACCGGGTCTCCTCCCGGGGGCGGGGAGCCGTCCGCCATGGGTGCTACTTCCTTCCTCGACCGGCGGTGACCGGTCAGCGCGCCGACGTGGCGCCGACGTTGTTCTTCAGTTCCAGGACGAGCTGCGGGCTGAGCGCGGCACCGGCCCGGTTGGCGAACAGCGTCATCTCGTAGGCGATGTTGCCGAGCTTGGCCTCCTTGTCGGTGACCACACCGAGCACCGCGCCGCTGCCGATCGCGGAGACCAGGACGTGGCCGCCCTCCAGGTCGATGATGACCTTGTTGAGGGCGCCGAGGCGGTAGTTGCCGGAGGCACCGGCGGCCAGGCTGGTGATGCCGGAGACGATGGCGGCCAGCCGCTCGGAGTCCGCGTGCTCGCGCAGTTGCGAGACCGCGATGAGCAGTCCGTCGGAGGAGACCGCGATGGCGTCGACGACACCGGCGGTCTCGGTCGCGAAGCGGTTGAGCAGCCAGGTGAAGTCGGCTGCGGCGGCCTGGAGATCGGTCGGCGTGGTGCCTCCCGTCGGAGTGTCACCTGTCGACGTGCTCACTGCTCGGCTCCTTCCGGGAGGTCGTTCTGGCGGTGCGTGCCGGGGGTGGCGGGACGCGAAGAGGTCGGGGGAGAGGCGGGCGGGGCGGCGGTGTCGCGGTGGGCGCGCTCCACCGCCTCCTCGAACTCCTCCAGCGCGGACCGTACGGCCTCGGCGTCGGCCGGCCGCGCGCTCTCGTGGGCGTTCGCGGCGGAGGCGTCCGCCGTGGTGCGCAGGGTGGCGCCGCGCACACGTCGGCGCAGCGGCCGGGAGGCGGGTTCCGGGCCGGACGCCGTCCGGTCGGGCGTGGCCTCCGTGGGCGCCGCCTCCATGGGCGCCGCCCCCATGGGCATGGCCTCTTTGCGGGCCCGGGGGATGAACGGGGCGGGGGCCGCCGGGAGTTCGGCGGCGGGCACGGGCTCGGGCGCCGTCGCTCCGGTCGCTCCGGTCGCTCCGGGAACGGTCGTACCCGTGCCGGTCGTACCCGTACCGGTCGTATCGGTGTCGCTCGTGCCGGTGTCGCTCGTGCCGGGACCGGCCGTGGCCTCGTCGGCGGGCTCGCGCCGGGGCAGCCGGCGCGGGAGCGGGCCGGGCTCGTCCTCGTCGGCCGGGGCGTGCGCGGGCGCCACGGCGGTCGCGGGCCTGGGTCCGCCGGTACCGGACGCTCCGGCGGCGCCGGGCGCGTCAGCGGGGGCCGCCGCGGGCGCGGGGTCCGCGCCGGTCCGCGATCCGGCCGATCCCGCGGCCTCCGCCGGGCCCGCCATGGCCACCGCGCTCAGCGACAGCAGCAGGGCGGACGGGATCACCACCTCGGCCGTGACACCGCCGCCCGGGGTGCGGGTCAGGGCGACCTCGATCTCCCAGCGGCGGGCCAGCGTGCCCACCACGAACAGGCCCAGCACCTTGGTCGGCACCACGTCGAGGCGTTCGCGGCGGATCAGCCGGGCGTTCTCCTCGGCGAGGCGCTCGGCGCTCATCCCCAGACCGTGGTCGGCGACCGCGATCGACGCGCCCTCGGCGTTCGAACGCACGGTGACCTCGACGGGACTGCCCGCCGGGGAGAACGACACGGCGTTCTCCAGGAGTTCGGCCACCATCAGCGTGAGGTCGCCGATGATGTCCGGCGCCACCATGACCTCGGTCTCGGCGTACAGGCGTACCCGCTGATAGCCCTCGATCTGGCCGAGCGCGGCCCGCACCACGTTGGTCAGCGCGGCGGGTCCGGCGTCCAGGACGGTCTCGCGGATGCCGGCCAGCAGCATCAGGCTGTCGGCGTTGCGCCGCAGGCGTACGGCGATGTGGTCGATGGAGTAGAGGCGTTCGAGCAGGGCCGGGTCGGTCTCGCCGCGCTCGACCGCGTCGATCAGCGCGAGCTGGCGGGTGGTGAGGTTGCTGACCCGGCGGCCGACGTTGCCGAACATCTCGGCGACGTTGCGGCGGCTGAGCACCTGGCGCTCCAGCAGCGCGGCGGCGGTGGTCTGCACCTGGTTGAAGGCCGCCGCGAGGTCGCCGATCTCGTCGCGCGCGGTGACCGGCACGTCCCTCAGCCGGGGCGGTCCGCTGTCGTCGGCGTCGTCGTCGGCGACCCGGGCCAGCTCCCGTCCGGTGGCGGCGGAGACCTCCTGCGCGGCCCCGGTCAGCGCCTGCACCGGCCGGACCACCGAGCGGCGCACGGCCACCGAGAAGCCGAGCCAGAACAGGAAGCCGAGCAGCGCGGCGGCCAGCAGTCCGGCGGCGCGCCACCAGGCGTCGGACGAGGCGTCGTCGGCGGTGTCGGCGATCTCGCCGATGAGCGAGGAGGCGATCTGGAGCCGGGCGGCGGCCTGCCGGGGGTAGGACGGGTAGTCGGCCAGCGCGTCCTGGAAGGCCCGCCGGATCTTGTCCGGGGTGTTGGCCTGCAGACCGCTCGGGTCGATCTGGAGTTCGGCGTACGCCTCGGCGATCCGGCGCTGGTCGGCGGTGTGCTCCATGTCCGCGAGCCGGTCGGCCTGGGCGGCTCCGGCGAACCGGGTGAAGCGGTCGGCCTGGTACGTGTACAGCTCGTAGGCGCCGACCGCGCCGGTGAACTCGATCAGCGCGTTGGTGTCACCGGTCGTCGCCGAGAACACGCTCGTCTCGAAGGAGCTGTGGGCGGCGTCGGCGCGCAGCAGGGAGTCCAGCAGATTGCCGGTGAAGGTGGCGGCCAGCGCCGGGTTGCGGTCGAGGCCGAGACCGTCGATCAGGTTCTTGGCGGCGCCGGTGTAGGCCGGGTCGATGTTGTCGGCGGGCAGATAGCTCTGCTCCACGGTGTCGCGCAGGCTGGTCAGGCCCTCGATCTCCTTCAGGGCCTGTGCCTCGGTGGCGGGCAGCCGGTCGCCGAACGCCCGCCGGACGGCGGCGACCTGGGCGTCGACGGCGGCCTGCGCCGTGCGGTAGGCGGTGGCGGAGGGCCGGGAGCCGACGCCCTGGGCCTCGTAACGCACGGAGAGCAGGACCGCCTGCTGGTGCTCGGCCTCCACCCGGTCGACGAGCGCGGCGACCTGGGCGCTGTCCCGCACCAGCCGGGCGGCGGCGGCCGCGTCCCTGGCCTGGCCGACCTGTCCGGCGATGAGGTAGGCGAGCAGCAGGCCGACGACGGCGAGCGGGACACCGACCAGGACGTTGAGCTTGCGCCGGAAGGGCCACCGGTCGGCGAATTCCCTGATGCCGCCGGCCGGGGGCGGCGCCGGGGCCTGCCGGGCGGGCGCGTCCACCTCGTTCGTGGACACCGGGCCTCCTTCGACGGGTGTCTCCACCCGGGACGGTCATGAGAACGATGATGCGCGACGACACCGGAGCGGTCCGAGTCCACCGCTGTGGCCGATGTCAACTGCGCTGGAATCTATCGCTTCTTCGCAGCGCGGTCAGACGCGTCCCATGTCAAGAATGCATTACGAAGCAATCGCTTGCGCTTCACAAGTGCACCAGGATCGAAGCCAATCGGTGACCTGGCTGCCCTTGACCGATCGAGAAGCGGCTGGATTGGATCAGTAAAGTGCGGTGTTCCGCATGCCGTACCCCCTTGTCACCCCTGTCACCCTGTCCCCCCTGTCCATGTAACGCCCCCACGACTTTCCGACCCGGAACGAGAATTGTGACTTCTTACGCGAAGAGCACCAGGTCCAGCACGAGGCGCACCGGCACGGCCGTCGTCACCCTCGCCGCCACCGCCGCACTCGTCGCCGGGTGTTCGTCCTCCGACGACAAGTCCGGCAGCGACCCGCTCTCCGGCGGCAAGGCCAGCGGCGACAGCGTCGTCGTCGGCTCCAACAACTTCGCCGAGAGCATCCTGCTCGCCGACATCTACGGCGAGGCCCTGAAGGCGAAGGGCGTCAAGGTCACCTACAAGCACAACATCGGCAGCCGCGAGACCACCTACGGCCTGCTCAAGAACGGCTCCGTCACCGTGCTGCCCGAGTACAACGGGGCGCTGCTGGCCTATCTCGACAAGGACGCCGCCCCCAAGACGGTCGCCGCCACCACCGCCGCGATCGGCGCCAAGCTCGACCCCAAGCTGACGCTGCTGGAGCCCTCGCCCGCGCAGAACAAGGACTCGGTCACCGTCAACGCCGCGACGGCGGACAAGTACAAGCTGACCGACAAGTCCTCCATCGCCGACCTCAAGGACGCGGCGAAGGACATGGTCATCGGCGGCTCGCCGGAGTTCCAGACCCGGCAGCAGGGCCTGCTGGGCCTGAAGTCGCTGTACGGGCTGGAGTTCAAGTCGTTCAAGGCGCTGGACGCGGGCGGCCCGCTGACCCAGGCCGCGCTGAAGAAGGACACCGTGCAGGCGGCGGACGTGTTCACCACGGACCCGACCATCGCCAAGGAGAAGTTCGTCGTCCTCCAGGACCCGAAGAACCTCTTCGGTTTCGAGAACGTGCAGCCGCTCGTCTACAAGAGCGGCCTGGACAAGAAGGGCGTCGACGCGCTCAACGCGCTCTCCGCCAAGCTGGACACGGCGACCCTGCTGGACCTGGACACCCAGGTGCAGTCGCAGAACAAGGACCCGCTGGACGTCGCCAAGGCCTGGCTGAAGTCGGCCGGCCTCGTCTGACCCACCACCGCGCACCGGCGCGGACCGCACCACCGCGGGAGCACCGGAACACAGGACCATCAGGACGCAGGGATGAGCAGCACGGCGTGGGCGCCCCGGGAAGCGGGCCGGGCCCGCGTCGTGCTGGACGGGCGCGAGCTGACCCCGGACGACGTGGTCCGCCTCGCCGACGCCTCGGCCGAACCCTTCGTACCGGCCGAGGCGCTGGCGCGCGCCCACCGCTCCTGGAAGGCGGCGGACCGGCTGGCCCGCGACGGCCGGCTCTACGGCCGCGGCACCGGGGTCGGCGCGCACCGCTCGGTGCCGGTGGAGGATCCGGAAGGGACCGGGCACGGCCTGCGGCTGCTGCGCAGTCACGCGGGCGGCGCGGGCGCCGAGCTGCCCGCCCGCCAGGTCCGGGCGATGCTGGCGGTCCGCGCCAACCAGCTCCTGGCCGGCGGCTCCGGCATCCAGCCCGCCTTCGTCACCGCCCTCGCCGAGGCGCTGCGCCTCGGTGTCCACCCGGCCGTCAACGAGTACGGCGGTCTCGGCACCGGCGACCTGACGGCCCTGGCCCAGACGGGCCTGACCCTGATCGGCGAACGCCCCTGGCGGACCGCCGCTCCCGCTCCCGCTCCCGCTCCCGGTCTCGCTCCTGGTCCCGCCGCCGTCCCGGACGGCGTGGGCGGGCCGTCCGCGCCCGTGCCGCCCACCGCCCCCGCACCGGCCGCCGCGGCCGCCGCCACGGGCCCCGCCGTGGTCGTGCCCGCCGTCCCCGAGCTGCCCGCTCCGGTCGTCCTGCGGCCCGGTGACGCGCTCGCGCTGCTCAGCAGCAACGCGCTCACCCTCGGGCAGGCGGCCCTGGCCTGCCACGACCTCGACGTGCTGCTGCGGGCCACGCACGCCGTGGCGGCCCTCTCGCTGGCCGCCGTCTCCGGTTCGCTGGAGGCGTACGCGCCCGAGGTGCACGCCCTGCGCCCCTATCCGGGAGCCGCCCGTGCCGCCGCCGAGGTGCGGCGGCTGCTCGGCGGGCCCGGCGGGACGGGCACCGGCGGTGCGCGCCGGATCCAGGACCCGTTCGGATTCAGGGCCTTCCCGCAGGCGCACGGGCCCGCGCTGGACGCGGCGGACGCGCTGCGCCGCGTCGTGCGGACCGAGGTCAACTGCCCCTCGGAGAACCCGCTCATCGGCGCGGACGGCACCACCGCCCACCACCACGGCGGCTTCTACGCCGCTCCGCTGGGCCTCGCCCTGGACGGGCTCGACCTCGCGCTGCTCCAGACCGCCCAGCTGTCCGCCGCCCGCCTCGCCGCGCTCGGCCGCCCGGACCTCACCGGACTGCCGGCCTTCCTCGCCTCCGGACCGGCGGGCAGCTCCGGCACCATGATCCTGGAGTACACCGCCAACTCGGCCCTGGCCGAGCTGCGGGCCTGCGCGCTGCCCGCCTCGGCCGGTCACGCGGTGCTCTCCCACGGACTGGAGGAGGCGGCCAGCTTCGCCTCCCAGGCGGTCCGCCAGACCCTGCGCGCGGTGGACGCCTACGCGACCGTCCTGGCCTGCGAACTGGTCACCGCCGTGCGCGCGTTGCGCTGCTTGCGGGAGCCGCCGCGCTGCGCGGTGTTCGCCGTGGCCGCCGCCGCGCTGCCGGCCGGTACGGAGGACCGGCCGCTGACGGCCGATGTCACGGCCGCCACCCGGCTCCTTCCGGTGCTGGCCGGGCTGTGACCGCACACCGGCGGCGCGCAGCCGGGCGCGGCGGCCGTCCGGCCCCGCCGGACCGGCCGGGTCCACCGCCGCCCGCGTGCCGCCATCGCCCTGTCCGCGCCGCTCAGAGGTCGAACTCGTGCGGCGGGAGGTCCAGCGCGTAGCACGCCTCGCGGACCACGGCCTGCTCGGTCTTGTCGAAGTCGCCGTCCGCGCCGCCGATGACGATGCCGATCTGCACGACCGCGCGGGCCTCGGCGGGCTTCTTCTTCGCCTTGGCGATCTCCTGGAGGACGCTCACCTTGCCGAAGGCGAAGTCGGCGGTCAGCTTGTTCAGATTGTCCTCGAAACGGCGGCGCAGATCGTCGGCGGGGAAGTTCTGCAACACCTCGTTGGTGGCGATCAACTGGGCGACGCGCTGCCGCTCAGAGGGGTCGACGGTGCCGTCGGCGGCGGCCACGAGCGCGCACATCGCCATGCTCGCGTCGCGGAACGCACCGCTCTTCAGGTCGTTCTTCTTCGCCGTCAACTGGGTCTGCATCTGCGTCGCGGAATCCTTGATGCGGTCCCACAGGGCCATGGTCGCTCTCCAAAAGGTCGGATGGCCGCACCGGTCGCGCACGGCAACCGGGCGCGGCCGGGACGGTCAGGTCAGATCTACAGCAACGTAGAAACTAGCGGGGCACCGGATAAGTTCCGCCCGCCGTCCGGGAGGCCGGGACCGGTCCGCGAGGGGCCCGGCCGCCGCCGCTACGATCGCGTCCATGGCGAGGCGTGGAGTGCGGCGGTGGACCTCTTCCCGGGCACCGTCGAGTGCCGCCCTCACGCGGCGGACCGACGTCCGCGCGCCCCGATGTCGACGGGTGGCCCCCGTGTCGCGCCCACGGTGATCAAAATAAAACCGCGCGCCCTGTTTTTATCGAGTCTGCTTTCGCCCTACTTTGAGGGCTTTTCCGCTGATTATTCGGGGTAAACAGGACTGCCGTTCGCCTGGTGACGGGTCGGGCGAGTGGGCTATCGTAGGCTCGAACGAGAAACAAACAGCATGCCCCGTTCGTTACATCCCTGGAGTGTTCTGGCCATGGCGAGGCAGTTACGGGCCGAGCAGACGCGCTCGACGATCATCACGGCGGCTGCCGACCTGTTCGACCGGAACGGCTACGAACGGACGAGCCTCAGCGACATCGTCGAACACGCGCAGGTCACCAAGGGTGCCCTGTACTTCCACTTCGCGGCCAAGGACGATCTGGCCCACGCCATCATGGAGTTGCAGGCCGCGGCCCTGCGTCAGGTGACCGGAGAGGTGGAGGGGCGGAACTGCTCGTCCCTGGAAGCGCTGATGCGCATCACCTTCGCGTTCACCCGGCTCTCCGTGGAGGGCCCGATCGCCCGCGCCGGACTGCGGCTCGCCACCGGCGGGGTGGAGGTGCGCGCGCCGCTGCGCCACCCCTTCACCGAGTGGCTGGAGATCGCCACGCACCGGCTGCTGGGCGCGGTCAAGGAGGCCGACATCCATCCCGACGTGGACGTCCAGGCCGCGGCGCGCTCCCTGGTCTCCTTCTTCGTCGGCACCCGTGTCACCGGCCGCCCGCTGGAGCCGGTGGCCCGGCTGCCGCGCCGGACGGCCGAGATGTGGCACCTGCTGATCCGCGGGCTGGTGCCCGTGCCCCGGCGGCCGCGCTATCTGAGCCTGGCGGTGCAGCTGGAGCGCGACATCGAGCCCGGCTGAGCCGGGGCGGCCGGGCCACCGGGGCCGCCTGCCCGAACCGGCCTCCGGGGGAGGGGTGTTCGGCGGTGATTCACGCGATGGTGTGATCGAATGGGTGGCGGAGGATGGTCGCGGAGCGTCCCGGGTAGGGCCCGGCCATGACGCAGCAGCCCTTCGAACTCCCGCACTTCTACATGCCCCACCCGGCGCGGCTGAACCCGCACCTGGGTGAGGCACGCGCCCATTCGACGCGCTGGGCCCGCGACATGGGCATGCTGGAGGGCTCCGGGATCTGGGAGCAGTCCGACCTCGACGCGCACGACTACGGACTGCTCTGCGCCTACACCCACCCCGACTGCGACGGACCCGCCCTCTCCCTCATCACCGACTGGTACGTGTGGGTCTTCTTCTTCGACGACCACTTCCTGGAGACCTTCAAGCGCAGCCAGGACCGGACCGGCGGCAAGGCGTACCTGGACCGGATGCCCCTGTTCATGCCCCTGGACGACACCACCGAGGTCCCCGAGCCGCAGAACCCGGTGGAGGCGGGCCTGGCCGACCTGTGGGCGCGTACGGTCCCCGCGATGTCGGCCGACTGGCGCCGCCGGTTCGCGGTGTCCACCGAGCACCTGCTGAACGAGTCCCTGTGGGAGCTGTCCAACATCAACGAAGGGCGGGTCGCCAACCCCGTCGAGTACATCGAGATGCGCCGCAAGGTCGGCGGCGCGCCCTGGTCGGCCGGGCTCGTGGAGTACGCCACCGCCGAAGTGCCCGCCGTCGTCGCCGGATCCAGGCCGCTGCGGGTGCTGATGGAGACCTTCTCCGACGCCGTGCACCTGCGCAACGACCTCTTCTCCTACCAGCGGGAGGTCGAGGACGAGGGCGAGCTGAGCAACGGCGTGCTCGTCCTGGAGACCTTCTTCGGCTGCACCACCCAGGAGGCCGCCGACACCGTCAACGACGTCCTCACCTCGCGGCTGCATCAGTTCGAGCACACCGCGCTCACCGAAGTGCCCGCCCTGGCCGTGGAGAAGGGCCTCACCCCCGGCCAGGTCGCGGCGGTGGCGGCGTACACCAAGGGGCTCCAGGACTGGCAGTCCGGCGGCCACGAATGGCACACCCGCTCCAGCCGCTACATGAACGAACGCGCGCGCCCCGCCGGCCCCTGGCAGGCCCCGGCCGGGCCCGGCACCTCGGGCGTCGACGTGGCCGCGCTGCTCGCCGTGGCCGCCGCCGAACGGCTGCGCGCCCACAGCCACGTCCCGTACGAGAAGGTCGGCCCCTCGCGCATCCCCGACCTCTACATGCCCTTCCGGCTGGAGCTGTGCCCGCATCTGGACCGCTCCCGGCCGCGGCTCGCCGACTGGTGCCACCGCATGGGGATCCTCGCCGAGGGCGTCTGGGACGAGGACAAGCTCGACGCCTACGACCTGGCGCTGTGCTCGGCCGGACTCGACCCGGACGCGACACCCGAGGCCCTGGACCTCAGCGCGCAGTGGCTCGCCTGGGGCACCTACGGCGACGACTACTACCCGCTGGTCTACGGCCACCGCCGCGACCTCGCCGCCGCCCGGCTGACCACCGCCCGGCTGTCGGCCTGCATGCCGGTCGACGGCGAGGAGGCCACCGTCCCCGGCAACGCCATGGAACGGGGCCTGGCCGACCTGTGGGCGCGGACCACCGCCGACATGACCCCCGACCAGCGGCGCACCTTCAAACAGTCCATCGACTCGATGACCGAGAGCTGGGTGTGGGAGCTGGCCAACCAGATGCAGAACCGGGTGCCCGACCCCGTCGACTACCTGGAGATGCGGCGCGCCACCTTCGGCTCCGACCTCACCCTGAGCCTGTGCCGGCTGGGACACGGCCCGTCGATCCCGCCCGAGGTCTACCGCAGCGGGCCGGTCCGGTCCCTGGAGAACGCCGCCATGGACTACGCCTGCCTGCTCAACGACGTCTTCTCCTACCAGAAGGAGATCGAGTACGAGGGCGAGATCCACAACGGGATCCTCGTCGTGCAGCACTTCTTCGGCATCGACTACCCCGCGGCGCTCACCGTGGTGCACGACCTGATGACCCAGCGGATGCGCCAGTTCGAACATGTCGTGGCACACGAACTTCCGGTCGTCTGCGACGACTTCGCGCTGTCGGACGAGGCGCGGGCGACCATGGAGGGCTATGTGGCCGACCTGCGCAACTGGCTGGCGGGCATCCTCAACTGGCACCGCAGCGTCAACCGCTACAAGGCCGAGTGGCTGGGCCGCCGCGCCCACGGCTTCCTCCCGGACCACCCGCCGGCCCCCGCGCTGCCGACCCCGGCCCGCGCGCTGCCCGTCGGCTGAACCGGCGCCGGACCGGTGCCGGACCGGCGCCGGTTCAGCGCTGCGGTGCCTGCGGCCGTGATCGTGGCGGTGCGGTCCAGGGGTCTTACGTGCCGCCCGAGCCGTCGCCCGCGCTCTCACCCTTTCGTGGCTCGTGGCGGGCCGTCCCGCCGGGTAGGCACCAGCCGGAGGAGAACGAATGGAACAGACTGCGTTGCGTCCCAAGCCCCTGCCCGGTGCCGAGCCCGCGGGCGGCCCCTCGCGCGAGCGGAGCCCGTCCGGCACCGGCGAGCGGCGGCCCGGCCGCCGGTTCGCGGGGGCGCTGTGCGGCCTGTGCGCCGGGCTGGTGCTGCTGCTGGCCGGGGTGGGGCTGGGCGCGGTGGGCGCCACGGTGATCGGTGCGAGCAGGCTGGCCGAGGCGCAGCGGCACGCGGGCCTCGCGGGTCCGGCGGCGGCCCCGGCGGTACCGGCGTCCGGGGCCGGGTCAGGGGCCGGGTCCGGCCCGGAGGGCGCCGCGGCGGTGCGGCCGGCGCCGGTTCCGGTGGGACCGACCCTCGGCGTGGAGGCGGTGGACGACGGGAAGCCCGGGGCGCGGGTCGTCGGCGTCCATGTGCCGGGCCCCGGCTACTCGGCCGGGCTGGTCCGCGGCGATGTGCTGCTCGTGTTCGACCGGACGCGGATCGACTCGGCGGCCGACCTGGCGCGCGCGGTGGCCGAGGCCGACCCCGGCCGCTCGGTGGTGCTGACCGTGCGCCACCGCGGCGGGGGCTACCAGCAACTGGACGTCACCCCGGGCGTCGTCACCTGACCACGCCGCGTACGCGACGACGGGTACGGCGGCACGGCCCCCGTCGTCGGATCGACGGCCGCCGTCCAGATCGTCGCGTCAGGCCGTCCCGGCAGGCCTTCTGGCCGGTCTTCTGGACGGTCTTCCGTCAGGTCGTCCTTCAGGGTCTCCTTCAGGGCGTCCTCGTGGCTGCCGGTGATCACGGCATCAGCGCTCATGGCCGTGCGAGCCCGGCCGTGAGATCGAATCCGGGAAAGCGGTGGTCGTGCGGACACCCGGGCAGCGAGGATGGAGGAGGGAGCGGACGGCGGACCGACCGGCTCGCGCCGCCCACTCCGCGCGGGCAGGATGCTGCCCGTGGGCCCTGCCCGCCGCTCGACTGTTCGTCCCACCCGCCCCTTCAGCCGCACACGGAGGCCCGGATGACCGGCACCGCGCCCGCGCCCTTCACCGCCGACGACTACCGGGCCCGGATGGCGCGCGCCGAGCGCGCCGCGGCGGACGCGGGGCTGGCCGGACTGCTCGTCGCCCCCGGACCCGACCTGGTGTGGCTCACCGGCTACGCGCCGCCCGCCGCCACCGAACGGCTCACCCTGCTGGTCCTGGTCCCCGGCCGCGACCCCGTCCTCGTCGTGCCCACCCTGGAGGCCCCGGACGCCGCCCAGGCCACCGGCGCCCCCGCGCTGACCCTGCGGGACTGGACCGACGGCAAGGACCCCTACGCCCTCACCGCCGCCCTCCTCGACGAGCGCGGCCGCTTCGGCGTCAGCGACAACGCCTGGGCCCTGCACCTGCTCGGCCTCCAGCAGACCCTGCCCGGCATCTCCTGCGCCGCCCTCACCGAGGCCCTGCCGATGCTCCGCGCCGTGAAGGACCCGGCCGAGCTCGACCTGCTCGCCGCCGCGGGCGCCGCCGCCGACCGCACGTTCGAGGAGATCCGGCACGTACGCTTCGCCGGGCGCCGCGAGCGCGAGGTCGGCGCCGACCTCGCCGGTCTGCTGCGGCGCTTCGGCCACTCCCAGGTCGACTTCACCATCGTCGGCTCCGGGCCCAACGGCGCCGACCCGCACCACGAGGTGGGGGACCGGGTCATCGAACACGGCGACATGGTCGTCCTCGACTTCGGCGGTCTCAAGGACGGCTACGGCTCCGACACCACCCGCACCGTGCACGTGGGCGAGCCCACCGACGAGGAGCGCCGGGTGCACGACGTCGTGCGCGAGGCCCAGGAGGCGGGCTTCGCCGCCGTACGGCCGGGCGCGGCCTGCCAGGACGTGGACCGGGCCGCCCGCGCGGTCATCGCCGACGCGGGCTACGGCGAGTACTTCATCCACCGCACCGGCCACGGCATCGGCGTCACCACCCACGAGCCGCCGTACATGATCGAGGGGGAGGAGCAGCCCCTCGTGCCCGGCATGTGCTTCTCCGTGGAGCCCGGCATCTATCTGCCCGGCCGCTTCGGGGTCCGGATCGAGGACATCGTGACGGTCACCGAGGACGGCGGCCGCCGCCTCAACGACACCACCCGGGAGCTGGTCCTGGTGGACTGATCCGCCGGCCGACCCCATCCGACCCGACGACACGGCGCGACGATGACCCAGGCACCGACACCCACGGCGGACAGCGTCCGCAGACTGGTCCGCACCCTGCTCCCCGACGCCCCGCGCGACGGCTACGCCCCCGCCGGGGTGCCCGAGGTACGGCCGGTCACCACGGGCGGCGAGCACTCCACCTGGTGGGTCGGCACCCGCCATGTGCTGCGGCTGGCCCCCGACCGCGACGCCTCGGCGCGGCTGCGCCGCGAACTGCGCCTGCGCGACCTGGCCCGCCCGCACCTGCCGGTGGCCGTCCCCGCGAGCGCCGCGCACGGCGAGTGGGCGCCCGGACTGGCGTACACCCTGGACACCCGGATCACCGGCGGCACGGCCGACGAGCTGGACGTCTCCGCGCTCGGCGAGGACGACCTGGCCGGGCTGCTGGCCGGGCTGCGCGCGGTGCCCGTGCGGCAGGCCGGGACGCTCGGCGTCCCGCGCACCGCGCCCCGCTCCCTGGAGGCGCTGCGCCGGATGGCCGTGCACGCCGCCGAGGCCCTCGGCGCGGCCGACGAGTTCGAACCCGCGCGGATGGCCCAGCTCGCCGCGCCCGCCGCGGCCCAGCTGGCCGCCCAGTCCCATGCCGCCGTCCTCGTCCACCACGACCTCAAGGGCGAGCACCTGGTGCTCTCCCCGGACGGCCGGGTCCGCGGTGTCCTGGACTGGACCGACGCGGTGGTCGGCGACCCGGCCGAGGACATCGCCGGGCTCGCGCTGGCCGTGGGGTCACCGGCCGCCGTGCGCGCGGCCACCCTCGCGGGCTACGGCGCCCGCCCTTGTCTGCGCGGCCTGTGGCTGGCCCGCTGCGACACGCTGATCCGCCTCGCCGACCGCCTGGCGGGCCGCGACGAGAGCCCGCTGCCGCTGCTGCGCGTCCAGCTGCGCCACTCCTGGGAGGCGATCCTGCTGGAGCGGGTCACCGAGTTCCGCGAGGACGGCGAGCAGGACGACGAGCAGGACTACGAACGGGAAGGCGAGCGGGACGACGGGCGGGACGGCAAGCAGGACGGCGGCGGGGATCCGGCGGACGGCGGGGGCGGGCGGCCGTAGCCGCGTGGGGCGGTCCGTGCTCAGCTCTGCGCCAGCACCACGCAGGAGCGGCCGGGCAGCCGCAGCAGTCCCGTCCCGTCGGGCGCCTCGACCGGCTCCCAGGCGGCGAGCACCCGGGCCGGGCGGGTGCCCAGCGGGATCGCCGCCGTCGTACTGCCCAGGTTGACGGCCACCCGTACGTCCCCGCGCCGCAACGCCAGCCAGCCGGCCTCCTCGTCGTGGGCGACCCGGGTGGCGGCGAGGTCCGGATCGGTCAGGTCGGGCAGAGCGCGGCGCAGCGCGATCAGCCGCCGGTACCAGTCCAGCACGCGCGCGTGCGGCGCGCGTCCGGGCTCCGACCAGTCGAGGCAGGAGCGGTCCCGGGTCGCCGGGTCCTGCGGGTCGGGCACGTCCTGCGCCGCCCAGCCGTGCGCCCCGAACTCCCGCCGCCGCCCCTGGCGCACCGCCTCGGCCAGCTCCGGGTCGGTGTGGTCGGTGAAGTACTGCCACGGTGTGCCCGCCGCCCACTCCTCGCCCATGAAGAGCATCGGCGTGAACGGCGCGGTCAGCGTCAGCGTCGCCGCGCACGCCAGCAGTCCGGGGGCGTCCGCCAGCAGCCCCGACAGCCGGTCGCCCCGGGCCCGGTTGCCGATCTGGTCGTGGGTCTGGCTGTAGCCGAGCAGCCGGTGCCCGGCGGTGCGGGTGCGGTCCAGCGGGCGGCCGTGGTGGCGGCCCCGGAAGCTGGAGTACGTCCCGTCGTGGAAGTAGCCGCCGGTGAGCGTCTTGGCGAGCGCGGCGAGCGGGGCCCGCGCGAAGTCGGCGTAGTACGCCTGCGACTCGCCGGTGACGGCGGTGTGCACCGCGTGGTGGAAGTCGTCGCTCCACTGGGCGTGCAGCCCGAGGCCGTGCTCCGCGCGCGGGGTGATCAGCCGCGGGTCGTTCAGGTCCGACTCGCCGATGAGGAACAGCGGCCGGCCCAGGTCCGCCGCGAGCGCGTCCACGGCCGCGGACAGCTCCTCCAGGAAGTGCCGGGCGCGGGTGTCCACGAGCGCGTGCACCGCGTCCAGGCGCAGCCCGTCCAGCCGGTAGTCGCGCAGCCAGGCCAGGGCGCTGCCCAGGAGGTAGTCGCGCACCTCGTCGGAGCCGGGTGCGTCCAGGTTGACGGCCGAGCCCCAGGGCGTGTGGTGGGTGTCGGTGAAGTACGGCCCGAACTTCGGCAGGTGGTTGCCGGACGGTCCCAGGTGGTTGTGCACCACGTCCAGGACCACGCCGAGGCCCAGCTCGTGCGCCCGGTCGACGAAGCGCTTCAGCCCCTCGGGGCCGCCGTACGGCTCGTGCACCGCCCACAGCGACACCCCGTCGTACCCCCAGCCGTGCCGCCCGGGGAACGGGCAGACCGGCATCAACTCCACGTGCGTGACGCCCAGTTCCACCAGGTGCTCCAGGCGGCCCGCGGCGGCGTCGAAGGTGCCCTCGGGCGTGTACGTGCCGAGGTGCAGCTCGTAGAGCACGGCCCCGGGCAGCGGGCGTCCGGCCCAGCCGTCGCTGCGCCAGGTGTGGCGGCCCTGGTCGACGACGGCGCTCAGGCCGTCCGGTCCGTCCGGCTGCCGCCGCGAGCGCGGATCGGGCAGCACCGGGCCGTCGTCCAGGGCGAAGCCGTAGCGCGAGCCGTCCCGCGCCTCGGCCTCGCCGCTCCACCAGCCAGGACGCTCCGGATCGGGCTCCAGCGCGCGCGTGGCGCCGTCGCACCGGAGCGTCACCCGGCCGGCCTGCGGTGCCCACACCTCGAAATGCACGGACGGTTCCCCTTCGTCTGCTTCACCGTGTTGGCGTCCCCATGGTCCTGCAAAGACGATCAATCCGCTTTCGGTTCCACCCTTTCGCGGGAGATGTCGTCAACTCGGCACACCGCGGCGCCGTTCCCGTTTTCTGGACACCCCGGGCCGGTTGTCCGACAATCACCAGCGTGACGTCGTCCTTCGAGTTCCCCACCCACCCCGCGCGGGTGTCCGACGCGGAGCGTGACCGGGCGCTGGAGGTGCTGCGCGACGGCGTCGCGGCCGGACGGCTGTCGTACGACACGTTCGCGCACCGCATGGAACGGGCGCTGGCCGCCCGCCGACCGGACGAACTCGCCGTGCTCACCTCGGACCTGTCCACCGAGGGGCGGCTCTCGCGCGCGCTGTTCGGCGCCGTCGGGGCCGTCTCCGGCTTCACCGTGCGGCTGCGCCGGGCCTGGCAGTCCGAGCGGCTGCCCAAGCTGCTGCTGCCGCACGCGGACAGCGGACATCCGCTGCGCATCGGGCGCGACCCGGCGAGCGGGCTGCGGCTCAACCACGAGACGGTCTCGCGCACCCACGCCGAGCTGCGCCACCAGAGCGGCCTGTGGGTCCTGCGCGACCTCGGCTCGACCAACGGGACCACCGTCAACGGGCGGCGGGTGACCGGCGCGGCCGTCGTCCGCGAGGGCGACCAGGTCGGCTTCGGGCAGGTGTCCTACCGGCTGTCGGCGCACTGACGCGGCCCGCGTGCCGGGCGGGGGCGCTCCCGTTCGGGTGAGCCGGGCTGGGGGCGGCGCACCCGGGTGCCGATACACCCGCCATGACCCACTTCATCAGCAAGGCGACGACCCGGTGGCTGCGCCGGGCAGTGCCCGCCGCGGCGGTCCTCCTCGCGGGCACGGCGGTCCCGGCCCAGGCGGCCGGGTGGGCCCGGCACCACGACCGGGGCGACTGGCTCTACGTCACCGTGACCCACGGCGACACCCGTTCCGGCGGCGGCGACACGCGCGGCACCCTGCTGCTGTGCGACCCACCGCACGGCCACGCCCACGCGGCCGAGGCGTGCGCGGAGCTGCGCTCGGCGCGCGGCGACATCCGGGGCATCCCCCGCAAGGACGCGTTCTGTTCGATGATCTACGCGCCGGTGACCGTGCGGGCGCGCGGCGAGTGGCAGGGCCGCGCGGTCGACTACACGGAGACCTTCGCCAACGGGTGCGAGATGAACGCCCGGACGGGGGACGTGTTCGCGCTGGACGCGTGAGCGGCGCGCGGCGGGACGGCGGGGCGGCGGCACGGGTCTCCCGTACCGGCGGCGGGGCAGGATGCCCGTCCCGGTGGCGGCGCGGGCGGCCCGTACCGATGGCGGCGCGAGTGCCCGTCCGCCCCCGTCAGCCCGCCACGTCACGGGCGTGCCGGGCCGTCTCCAGCACCGTGCGGGACTGGTGCTCCACCTGGTGCTCCAGCGGCACCCAGCGGGCCCGGAACCGGTCCGCGAAGGCCACGCTCCAGGTCGCCACGAGACGGGCGAGCGCCGGTGCCGCCCGGTCGTCGGCCGCGCGCAGCACCCGCAGCAGCATCGCGGCGGCCCGCAGCGGCAGCCGCCGGCCGAAGGCGTCCACACTGCCGACGTACGCCCTGCTCGTGTCGGCGGGCGGGCCGTCCGTCCAGTCCGCCGCCAGCCCCGGCACCACGCCGAGACCCCAGCGGGCCGCGCGCAGCAGCGGCCCGTCGGCGCCCCGCAGCCGGGGCAGCGCGTCGGCGAGCACCGCCTCCACCGCCCGCGCGTCCCGCAGCAGCCGGGCGGCCAGCCGCCGCAGCTCCGCCTCGGGCGCGGGGTGCGGTGCGGGGTCGTCGACCAGGTCGCTCGCCCACATCGGGATCTCCACGACCGCCGTCAGACCGCCGTGGCGGTGCGCGTGGTACCAGGTGCTGTGCCGGGCGTCGTCGGGCATGCTCGGGTAGGCCAGGGCCGCGCCGGGCGCCGGCATCACCCGCACCCCGGGCCCGGAGACGGGCCAGCCCGCCGCGTCGCAGGCCCCCGTCTCGATGGGGATGCGCAGCTCCGCCGCCGACTTGCAGAAAGGTTCCGCCAGGCCGGGTACGTCGCGGGTGAGCTGCACCCAGCTGCCGCCCAGCTCGGTGCCGTGCAGCGTCACCTGGAGATAGGGGCGCAGCGCGTCGATCACCCCGGTCAGCGCCCGGGTCTCGGGCGGCAGCCGGTCGGGCGGCAGCACGGACGGCGACCACTCCGGCTGCTCGGCCCCGGCCGGCCGGAAGAAGCCCAGGTGGTAGTCGAGCAGCGTGCGCGGCGCCGGGGTCACGTGCAGGCTCGCCCCGTCCGGGTCGGCGCAGAGCAGGAAGTGCCAGGAGGTGTCCGCCCGCAGCTCCCGCTCGTCGCGCACCCGCCGGGCCAGCGCCAGGAGTGTCGAACCGCCCGCCGGCTCGTTGGCGTGCGCGCCCGCGACCACCAGCACGGCCCGGCGGGCGTGCCCCACGGACAGCAGGTGCAGCGGTCTGCCCGCCCGGGAGAGACCGACCCGGTCGAGGGCGCACAGGCCGGGCCGGTGCGCGGCCAGCGCTCGGGCACCGGCCACCAGTTCGGGCACACTGGGGTAGCGCGTCTCCGGCAGAGGACTCACCCCCGTACGCGTCCGTCCGGTTTCGCATTCCGCAGTACCCCACGGCCGGTGACGCCTGTCAAGGGCGTGCTCGACGGCGGACCGGGCGCCCCCTTCCGGCGCCCCGCGCTCAGTCCTCGCCGACCGGTCCGCCGACCCGTTCCAGCAGTGCCACCGGCAGCGCCGCGAACAGCTCCTCCACGCGCGCGTGCCCCTCGAAGTGCCGCCCCGGAGCCAGGGCGTCCGCCCAGCGGCCCGGCGGCAGCGGCAGCCGGGTGCCGCGCCAGCCGCCCGCCTCCGCCAGGCGCAGCGACAGCCGGGTCACGGCCGTGACCACCTCACCGGAGCGCGTGAAGGCCGCGCAGTGCTCCGCCGCCGGGCCCTCGGCGCGCAGCGGCTCGTACGTCCCCGAGGCGCCGAACACCCCGGGCCGGCGCGCCCGCAGCCGCAGCGCCGCCGCCGTCAGCGCGCCCTTGACCCCCGCGTCGGCGGGCGGCAGGTCCACGGGCCGCCGGTTGTCCGGGTCGACCAGCGCCCGGTACTCGGCCTCCGTGCCCTGGTAGAGATCGGGCACGCCCGGCATCGTCAGGTGCACCAGGGCCGTGCCCAGCACATTGGCCCGGATGTGCGCCGCCAGCTCGTCGCGGAAGGCGCTCACCCGCGCGCCCGGCGCCCCGCACGGCCCCTCGGCGACGAACCGCTCCACCGCCTCCTCGTACGCCGCCTCGCGCTCCGTCCAGCTCGTGTGCAGCCCCGCCTCGCGCACATGCTTCAGCAGCGCGCCCCGCACCCGCTCCGGGTCGGCGGGCCCCAGGCCGAACACCGTCTGCCAGGCCGCCCAAGCCAGTTGAGCGTCGGGCACGAGCGCGTCCTCGCCCGTCACCTCGGCCAGCAGCTCCGCCCAGCGCCCCGGGCACTGGGTCAGCACCGACAGGGCCGCCCGCACGTCCGCGCTGCGCTTGGTGTCGTGGGTGGTGACCACCGTCCCGGTCCCCGGCCAGTCGCGCTGCACGCGCGCGCAGTACGCGTGGAAGTCCCCGGGCGGCACGGCCGGGCGCCCCGGGTCCCCGCCGACCTCGTTGGCCGACAGCAGCGGCACGTACCGGTAGTACGCGGTGTCCTCCACGGACTTCGCGCGCAGCGCGGAGGCGGCCTGCGCGAACCGGGTCCGCAGCTCCGCCGCTCCCGCCCCCTCGCCCGCCCGGCCGAGCACCAGGTCGCGCACCACGTCCACGGCATCGGCCTCCTCGGGCACGGCGAAGGCGAGCCGGGCCCGTCCGGCGGCCTCCTCGGTGACCACGGAGGCCGCGTCCACGGAGGCGTAGGGCCGGTACACCTCCAGGCGGACCAGCAGCTCCCGGAGCGCGGTGCGCAGCGCCCACGGCGCGCGGTCGCGCAGCGCCGGATCGGGCGCGGACGAGCACACCCGGTCCGCCGTCCGGGTCAGCCGCGCGCTCTCGGCGGCCAGCTCATGGCCGATCACCTGGTACGCGGCCCGCCGGACCGTGGCCGCCCAGTCGCCGCCGCGGTCGGTCCGCGGGGCGGCGAAGCTCCGGTAGTGGTCCAGCAGTTCGTCCGCGCCGGCCGGATCGGTGAACAGCCCGTCCACGTGCCGCAGGGCGTCGTACCCGGTGGTGCCCGCGACCGGCCAGGAGGGCGGCAGGTGCTCACCGGCGGAGAGGATCTTCTCCACCACCGTCCAGCGGCCGCCGCTCGCCCGGTGCAGCCGGGCGAGGTAGCCGTCGGGGTCGGCGAGGCCGTCGGGGTGGTCGATCCGCAGCCCGTCGACCACGCCCTCGCGCAGCAGCTGGAGGATCTTGCCGTGGGTCGCGGCGAACACCTCCGGGTCCTCCACCCGCACCCCGATCAGCTCCGAGATGCTGAAGAAACGCCGGTAGTTCAGCTCCGTACGGGCCAGCCGCCACCACACCGGCCGGTACCACTGCGCGTCCAGCAGCTCCGGCAGCGGCAGGTGCGCGGTGCCCGCCCGCAGCGGGAAGGCGTGGTCGTAGTAGCGCAGCACGTCGCCGTCCGCCTTCAGATGTCCGGCCTCCGCGCCGACCGGGCCGCCGAGCACCGGCAGCAGCACCTTGCCGCCCCCGGCCTCCCAGTCGATGTCGAACCAGCGGGCGTACGCGGACGCGGGTCCCTCGCGCAGCACGTCCCACAGGGCGGGGTTGTGGCGCGGGACCATCGCCATGTGGTTCGGCACGATGTCCACGATCAGGCCGAGACCGTGCTCCCGCGCGGTGCGCGCCAGCGCGCGCAGCCCCTCCTCGCCGCCGAGTTCGCCGCGCACCCGCGAGTGGTCCACCACGTCGTACCCGTGCGGCGAGCCCGGTACGGCCTCCAGGACGGGGGAGAGGTGCAGGTGCGAGACGCCGAGCGACGCCAGGTACGGCACGGCCGCCGCGGCGGCCTCGAACGGGAACGCGGGCTGGAGCTGGAGCCGGTAGGTGGCCGTGGGCACGGCGGGTACGGGGTGCTCGGGTGTCATGCGATGCTACGTACCCGCCTGGCCCGGTTTCGTGTCATCGGTCCGTCCACGTGCGCGGTGTGAATGGCTAGCTTCGGACGATGACCACAGCGCGGCGGCGCGGCGCCCGGGAGACCTACCGTGACGTGATCGGCCTGACCGGCCCGCTGCTTCCTGCGGTGTCGTTCCCCGGGCGGCTGCCCACGGCCACCATCCAGTTCGGCAGTGTGCTGCTGGTCGCCCGGACGAGTGACTCGCTGGCCGCCGCCGGATTGACCGGAGGAGCGCTCGCCCTCGGGCAGGTCTCCTGCGGGCCCCTCGTGGGACGGCTCGCCGACCGGCACGGACAGCGCACCGTCGTGCTGCTGTTCGCCTGGGCCAACGCGGTGGCGATCGCCGCGCTGGTCGCCGGGGCGCTCGCCGGGCTCGGCGCGCCCGCGCTCGCGCTGCTGGGCGCGGGCGCGGGGGCGACCGTACCGCTGATCGGCCCGCTGGCCCGCGCCCGCCTCGTCGCCCTCGCCCGCGGGGCCGGGGCGTCCGAGGAGACGGTGGGCGCGGCGCTCTCCTTCGAGAGCACGCTCGACGAGATCTCCTTCGTCCTCGGCCCGGCCCTGGTCGGCGTCGCCTCGGTCCTCGCGCACCCGGCGTACGCCCTGGGCGCGGCGGCGGTGCTGGTGGCGGTGTGCGGCACCGGCTTCGCCCTGCACCCGACGGCCGCGGCGACCCGCCCGGCCGCCACCGGCCACCGGGCCCCCACCCGCACGCGCACGCGTGCCCTGCGGTGGCCCGTCCCGCGCGCGCGTGCCGGGCGGACGGCAGCCGCACGCGCGCGTGCCGACCGCGGCGAGGACACCGGCCGTCGTCCGCGCATGCCGCGCGCCGTGCACGCGCTGCGGGCGGCACTGGCCCTCCAGGGGGCGATGTTCGGCGCCTGCCAGGCGGGCATCACCGCGCTCACCGGGCGGCTGGGCCACGAGGACCAGGCCGGACTGGTGTACGCCGCCATGGGGGTGATGAGCGCGGTCGCCGGGCTGTCCATGGCGGCGCTGCCCGCCCGCTTCGGACTGCGGGCCAGATGGCGGACGGCCACGGCGGCGGCGTTCGCGCTGTCCCTGCCGCTCCTGGCCACCCACGGCCTGGCCGCGCTGTACACCGTGGTGACCGTGCTCGGGGTGGCCTACGCCCCGCATCTGATCACGGTGTTCGCGCTGACCGAGCGCGCGGTGCCGCCCGCCCGGCTCGCCGAGGCGATGGCGTACGCGACGAGCGCGATCGTCGCCGGGCAGGCCGTCGCCGTCGCCGTGTGCGGCCGGCTGGCCGGTGCCCACGGGCCCGCCGCGGCCTTCGCCGTGGCGAGCACGGCGGCCGCGCTCGCCGCGGTGCTCGCGCTGGCGGCGCGGCCGGTGCCCCGCGCGCCCGCCTCGCCGGACACCCTCCCCGCGCGCGTGGGCGCCGACGACCGCGCCCGGGGGACTACGCCGGGCGTTGCAGGACGACCAGGCTCCGGTCCGTGAGGGTGAGCCGGTCGCCCGCCTGCGCGGCGCGGCCGGTGCCGGGCGGGACCGGGACGGAGCGGGCGGTGTCCACGACCACCCGCCACTGTCGTCCGTGGTCGACCGGCACGACGAAGTCCAGGGGCCGGGCCGCCGCGTTGAACATCAGCAGGAACGAGTCGTCGGTGATCCGCTCGCCGCGCTGGCCCGGCTCGGAGATCGCGTTGCCGTTGAGGAACACGGTCAGCGCGGAGGCCGGCGCGGAGTCCCAGTCCTGCTGGGTCATCTCCTTGCCCTCCGGGGTGAACCAGGCGATGTCCGAGAGTTCGTCGTGGGTGCCCTCCACCGGCCGCCCGTGGAAGAAGCGGCGCCGCCGGAAGACCGGGTGCTCCTTGCGCAGCCGGGCCATCGCCCGGACGAACTCCAGCAGCTCGCCGTCCGGCTCGCCCGGTTCCGGCCAGCGCACCCAGGCCAGTTCGTTGTCCTGGCAGTAGGCGTTGTTGTTGCCCCGCTGGGTGCGGGCGAACTCGTCGCCGTGGCTGATCATCGGCACGCCCTGGGACAGCATCAGCGTGGAGAGGAAGTTGCGCATCTGCCGGGCCCGCAGCTCCCGCACCTCCGGGTCGTCAGTGGGGCCCTCGGTCCCGCAGTTCCAGGACCGGTTGTGGCTCTCGCCGTCCCGGTTGTCCTCGCCGTTGGCCGCGTTGTGCTTGTCGTTGTACGCCACCAGGTCGTGCAGGGGGAAGCCGTCGTGGCAGGTGACGAAGTTGATCGAGGCCAGCGGGCGGCGCCCGTCGTCCTGGTAGAGGTCGGAGGAGCCGGTCAGCCGGGAGGCGAACTCCGCCAGCGCCCGCGGCTCACCGCGCCACAGATCCCGTACGGTGTCGCGGTACTTGCCGTTCCACTCGGTCCACAGCGGCGGGAAGTTGCCCACCTGGTAGCCGCCCTCGCCCACGTCCCAGGGCTCGGCGATCAGCTTCACCTGGGAGACCACCGGGTCCTGCTGCACCAGGTCGAAGAACGACGACAGCCGGTCCACCTCGTGGAACTGCCGTGCCAGGGTGGCCGCCAGGTCGAAGCGGAAGCCGTCCACATGCATCTCGGTGACCCAGTAGCGCAGCGAGTCCATGATCAGCTGGAGGACGTGCGGGGACCGCATCAGCAGGGAGTTCCCGGTGCCGGTGGTGTCCGTGTAGTGGCGCGGGTCGTCCGCCAGGCGGTAGTAGCGGGGGTTGTCGAGGCCCTTGAAGGACAGGGTCGGGCCGAGGTGGTTGCCCTCGGCGGTGTGGTTGTAGACCACGTCGAGGATGACCTCGATCCCGGCCTCGTGCAGCGCCCTGACCGCCGACTTGAACTCCAGGACCTGCTGCCCGCGGTCGCCCCAGGAGGTGTAGGCGTTGTGCGGGGCGAAGAAGCCGATGGTGTTGTAGCCCCAGTAGTTGTTCAGGCCCATGTCCACCAGACGGTGGTCGTTGACGAACTGGTGTACGGGCATCAGCTCCAGGGCCGTCACCCCCAGCTCCGTCAGGTGTTCGATGACCGCCGGGTGGGCCAGCGCCGCGTAGGTGCCGCGCAGCTCCTCGGGCAGCCCCGGGTGGCGCATGGTGAGGCCCTTGACGTGCGCCTCGTAGATCACCGTCTCGTGGTAGCCGCGGCGCGGCGGACGGTCGTCGCCCCAGTCGAAGTACGGGTTCACCACCACCGACGTCATGGTGTGCGGGGCGGAGTCCAGGTCGTTGCGGCGGCCGGGGTCGCCGAAGTGGTAGCCGTAGACCTCCTCGCCCCACCGGACCGAGCCGCTGATCGCGCGCGCGTACGGGTCCAGCAGCAGCTTCGCCGAGTTGCAGCGCAGCCCGCGCTCCGGCGCGTACGGACCGTGCGCCCGGAACCCGTACCGCTGGCCGGGCATCACGCCCGGCAGGTACGCGTGCCGGACGAACGCGTCGCTCTCCCGCAGCTCCACCGCCGTCTCCGAGCCGTCGTCGTGCAGCAGACACAGCTCCACTCGGTCCGCGGCCTCCGTGAAGACCGCGAAATTGGTGCCGGCGCCGTCGTACGTGGCGCCGAGCGGATACGCCTCTCCAGGCCAGACCTGCATGGACACGACCCTCTGTGGTGTGCGGCGCCCCGGGTGGCGCCCCTGGCCCGAGTGTCCCCGAAAGTGCGGCCGCCACCTATGACTTCGCCACGGGTGCGTCGTCCGGCCGCGTTCTGTCCGAAGCTGTTCGAAAACCCCGGCGCCGGGTCCGCCGCTCCCGTCAACCCCGTGATTCCGCTCACCGCGCCGCCCGTCGCGGCCGGAACACGTGAGTGACCGGGGGAAGTTGGGAAAGGAGCTGTCCATCCGGCTGCACCCGGTACCGCTCCCGGAGTACCCTTCCTTGATCGTTGGGACGGGGATGCTCGGGGGAGCGGAAGGCGGTGCACGGGTGGGCTCGGGAGGCCTGGAGCTTCCCCCTGGTGACGAGGGTCACGAGGGGAACTCCGCAGACGTCCCGCCCGGCGCGGTGTCCCTGGCCCGGCCGATGGACGCGGGTGCCATCGGCCCGGAGCTGGAATGGGACGCGGACGCCTGGCGCGAGGTGCGCACCCGCGCCCAGCGGGCCGGCCGGGCCTACATCTGGCTGAACCTCGTCGAACAGCGGCTGCGCTCGGTCGTCTCGGCCGTGCTGCGGCCCGTCTACGAGCCCGTCCACGGCGACGACTGGGTGGTCGCCGCCGCCGGACCCGCCGGACAGGAGTGGGTGCAGCGCGCCGTCGCGGTCCGGGAGGTCAGCCGCCGCAAGGGCTATCTGCTCGACCCGGCCGACGACCATGTCATCAGCTTCCTCACCCTGCCCCAGCTGCGCGAGCTGATGGTGCAGCACTGGCCCTGCTTCGAGCCGTACCTCGACGAGCGCCGGGACGTCGAACTGGCCCTGGACGAGCTGGAGGTCACCCGCAACGTCGTCTCGCGCAACCGCGCCCTGTCCAAGGCCGTGCTCAGCCAGGCCGAGCGCGCCTCCGCCCGGCTGCTGGAGATCCTCGGCACCGGCGGCGACGTGCCCTCCGCCCGGCGGCTGCCGGTGGACGCCGTGGAGGACCTGGTCGGCGACCGGTACGCGGACGTGGTCGCCGTGCACCCGGACCGGGTGCGGCTGCTGCGGCAGTTCCCGGCCGAGGACATCTTCGGCGGCGCCCGCCGCCTGGACGCCATGGGCATCGGCCTGAACCTGCTGGTGCAGAACTTCTCCGGCCGCCGCCTGGTGCGGCTGTCCGAGTCCGGCTGCCGGGTGCGGCTGCTGTTCCTGAACCCGGCCTCCAGCGCGGTCAAGCGGCGCGAGCGGGAACTGGGCCTCAAGCGCGGCGAGCTGAGCCGGTCGGTGGAGATGAGCATCCTGCACATGCGCCGGGTGCGCTCCCGGCTGCGCGACCCGGACGCCTTCGAGATCCAGGTCTACGACGAGACACCGCGCCTGACGGCCTACCTGGTGGACGGCGACGGCTCCGACGGCGTCGCGGTCGTCCAGTCGCACCTGCGGCGCAGCCGGGGCATGGAGGCGCCGGTGTTCGTGCTGCGCAACGGGAACAGGCACGGGACCAGGACGGTCAAGCCGGACGAGGTGGGCGACGTGGGCGAAGGCGGCCTCTTCTCCACCTACCGCGAGGAGTTCGAGCTGATGTGGACCGATTCGCGCCCAGTGTCCTGAATCATCCCGCCGATCAGCGGAACGCGCTCCTCGCGTTGTCAGTGGCCCGTGCGAAGGTGGGGACCACTGGGGGAAGCACCACCGAGAAGGGGGGCCGCCATGGGCTGGCACCAGGAGCTGCTGATCGGCTTCGACCTGGAGACGACCGGGACGGATCCGCACGAGGCGCGCATCGTCACGGCGGCCGTGATCGAGGTCAGAGGAGGAGAGCCGCTCGGCCACCGGCAGTGGCTGGCCGACCCGGGGGTCCCGATCCCCGAGGACGCGGTCGCCGTGCACGGCATCAGCAATGAGCGGGCCGCCGCCGAGGGCGCCCCGGCCGACCGGGTCGCCGACGCGGTGGCGGAGGCACTGACCGGCTACTGGAGGGCGGGCGTGCCCGTCGTGGCGTACAACGCGGCCTTCGACCTGACCCTGCTCGCCGCCGAACTGCGGCGCCACGGGCTGCCGTCGCTCGGCGACCGCCTGGGCGGGGCCGAGCCGGGCCCGGTCGTCGACCCGTACACCATCGACCGCTCGGTCGACCGCTACCGCCGCGGCAAGCGCACCCTCCAGGCCGTCTGCACGGAGTACGGCGTGGTCCTCGGCTCCGCGCACGACGCCTCGGCGGACGCGCTCGCGGCGGCCCGGCTGGCCGGAGCGATAGCCGGCCGCCACCCGAAGGTCGCGGCCCTCGGCCCGGCGGAGCTGCACCGCCGCCAGATCGAGTGGTACGCGGCCTGGGCGGCGGACTTCCAGAGCTTCCTGCGCCGCAAGGGCGACGCGGCGGCGGTGGTCGACGGGACCTGGCCGCTGCGGCAGCCCGCGGGCGAGACCGTCTGACGCCCCCCGGGCGACAGGCCCCGGGAGGGGCGGGGCGCGCCGGGGCGGCTCAGAAGGGGTACCAGCGCACCGTCTCGTCCCCGTCCCGCAGCGACGCCACCCGCCGTTCGAACTCGGCCAGCGCCTTGGGGTTGCCCGGCGCGTGCTGGGCGACCCAGGCGCAACTGGCCGTCTCCCGCGCCCCGCGCAGCACCGGGCACCCCGCCCACTCCCGTACGTCCCAGCCGTAGCCCAAGGTGAAGGAGTCGTAGGCGGCGGCGGGCAGGCCGTAGCGGTCCCGGGACAGCGCCAGCACCACCAGGTCGTGCTCGCGCAGGTCGAAGGAGAAGGTCTCCAGATCGACCAGGACCGGTCCGTCCGGGCCGATGTGCACATTGCGGGGCAGCGCGTCGCCGTGGATCGGGCCGGGCGGCAGCTGCGGGGTGAGCGCGGCGGCGGCCGGGGCGAAATCGTCGCGGCGCTCGCGCAGATACGCCGCGTCCGCCGGGTCGATCGCGTCGCCCGCGAGCCGCAGCCAGCGCTCCACCCCGCCCAGCAGTTCGCGCGGCGGCAGCGGGAAGTCCGGGGCGGGCAGGGCGTGGACGGCCCGGAGCAGAGGAGCGAGGTCACCCGGCTCGGCCGGGCGCACCGGGTCCGGGAGCCGGTGCCACACGGTCACCGGATGACCCTCGACGAGCCGCGCCCGCGGGTCGGCCGCCCGGACCGCGGGCACCCCGGCCCCGGCCAGCCACTCGGCCACCGCCAGCTCGCGGCCGGCCCGGTCGAACAGTTCGGCGTCGCGGCCCACCTTGACCACCAGGTCACCGGCGGCGAACACCGCGTTCTCGCCCAGCGCCAGCAGCCGCGCCCCGCGCGCCGCCGGGACCGGCAGCACCCCGGCCGCGACCAGCACCTCCCGCGCCCTCGCCTCGTCCATGTCGCCCGCCTCCGTGTCCGCCCGGATCCCGTTCTCCGCCGGACAGTGTCGCATTCGTACAGGTGGGAGCGTGTGCGCGGGCTCTTGACGGGGCACCGCGCCTTCACGACCATGACCGGGCCCGCCCCGGCCGACCAGGGGGTTGATCACGTGACAGCGGTGACCGAGGCACGACCACCGGTGCGCGGCACGCCCGGCCCCGGGCGGGGCCCGCACGGGCCCGGTGCCTGGTTCCTGGTGCTGCCCGCGCTCGTGCCCATCCTGGTCCTCAGCGTCGGCCCGCTGCTGCACGGCGTGCTGCTCGCCTTCACCGACGCCCAGTCCGGCCGCACCGAGCCCACCCGGTGGACCGGCACCCTCAACTTCCAGGACCTGGCGCACGACCGGCTGTTCCAGGAGTCGTTCAGGATCGGACTGGTGTGGGCGCTCACCGTCACGGCGGCGCAGTTCCTGCTCGCCCTCGGCCTCGCCCTGCTGCTCGACCAGGACCTCCGGCTGCGCTGGGCGGCCCGCGCCCTGGCCATCGTGCCCTGGGCGATGCCCGAGGTCGTCGTCGGCATCATGTGGCGGCTCGTCTACCACCCGGACGCCGGCATCCTCGGCGAGACGCTGCGCGGCCTCGGCCTCGGCGGCGGACACGACTGGCTCGGCGACACGGCCACCGCGCTGCCCGCCGTCGTCGTGGTCGGGGTGTGGGCCGGGATGCCGCAGACCACCGTCGCCCTGCTCGCCGGTCTCCAGAGCACCCCGCGCGAACTGCACGAGGCCGCCGCCGTGGACGGCGCCGGGGCCTGGCGCCGCTTCCGCACGGTCACCTGGCCCGCCCTCAGACCCGTCGCCCTCGCCATCAGCGCGCTCAACCTGATCTGGAACTTCAACTCCTTCGCCCTGGTCTATGTGCTGACCAACGGCGGACCGGGCGGCCGGACCCGGCTGCCCATGCTCTTCGCCTACGAGGAGGCCTTCCGCTACGGGCAGTTCGGATACGCGGCGGCGATGGGCTGCGTCATGGTCGCCGTCGTCGCGGTGCTGCTGGCGGTCTTCCTCGCCGGCCGGCTGAAAGGAGGTGACCGGACGTGACGGGCACGAGGACTTCGCCCGGCGCCCGCGCGGGACAGTACGCCGCGCTGCTCGCCTATCTCGCCTTCCTGGCCCTGCCGTTCCTGTGGCTGCTGTCCACCGCGTTCAAGACCCCGCGCGAACTGGCCGCCGCGCACCCCGCCTGGATCCCGCGCCACCCCACCCTCGGCAACTTCCGGCGGGCCTTCGACGAACAGCCGCTGCCGCACGCCGCGCTCAACTCTCTGCTCGTCGCGCTCGGCGCGGCGGTGATCGCCGTGCTGCTCGCCACCCCGATGGCCTATGTCATGGCGCGTGGCCGCGGGCGGCTGGCGCGCGCCGCCACCGGCTGGGTGGTGGTCAGCCAGGCGTTCCCCTTCGTCCTGCTGATCATCCCGCTCTTCCTCGTCCTCAAGGAACTGCGGCTGATCGACTCCCTCGCCGGTCTGGTCCTCGTCCATGTGGTGTGGTCGCTGCCGTTCGCGCTGTGGATGCTCGCCGGATACGTCCGCGCCGTCCCGGCCGAACTGGAGGAGGCCGCGGCGGTGGACGGCGCCGGACGGCTGCGGACGCTGGTGTCGGTGACGGCGCCGCTGCTCGCGCCGGGCATCGCGGCCACCGCGCTCTTCGCGTTCGTCACCGCGTGGAACGAGTTCTTCTTCGCGCTGGTGCTGCTCAAGTCCCCCGAGAAACAGACACTGCCCGTCGTCCTCACCCACTTCATCGGCGCCGAGGGCGTCGCGGACCTCGGGCCGCTCGCCGCCGCGGCCTTCCTCGCCACCCTGCCCTCCCTCGTGGTCTTCGTGATCGTCCAGCGGCGGATCACGGGCGGCCTGCTCGCCGGGGCGGTGAAGAGCTGATGCGCGCCCGCGCCGCCACGGCCGTGGCCCTGGTCCTCGCCGTGCTGCTGGCCGGCTGCACCGCCCGTCCCCGCACCGACGGCGGCCGGATCACCCTGCGCTTCCAGTCGACGGCCTGGCAGCGGGAGTCCGTCGCGGCCACCAAGGCGCTGGTGGCGGAGTGGAACGCGGCCCATCCGGACATCCGGGTGGAGTACGTCCAGGGCAGCTGGGACAGCGTCCACGACCAGTTGCTCACCGCCTTCGAGGGCGGCGAGGCGCCCGACATCGTCCACGACGCCTCCGACGACCTCGCCGACTTCGCCCACGGCGGCTACCTCGCCGACCTGACCGGGCTGCTGCCCCGGGACCTGACGGCGGACATACCGCGGCAGAGCTGGGAGACGACCACCTTCGGCGACGGCGTCTACGGCGTGCCGTTCCTCCAGGAGCCACGGGTGATCATCGCCAACTCCCGGCTGCTGGACCGGGCGGGGGTGCGGATCCCGACGCCCGCCGCGCCCTGGAGCTGGGAGGAGTTCCGGCAGGTGGCGAAGCGGCTGAGCGGCCCGGGGAGATACGGGGTGGCCTGGCCGCTGAAGGAACCCGTCTCCGCCACGCTCGACCTGTCGCTGTCCACCGGCGGGCGGCTGTTCCACCGGGACGCGGACGGCAAGGTCACCGTGCGGTTCGAGGACGCCGACCAGGTGGTGCCGCGCACCGTCCGCGCCCAGATCGGCGCCGACCGCAGCGCCTCCCCGACCACGCTGGGCAGCGGCGGCTCCGACACCCTGCCCGGCTTCTTCGCGGGCCGGTACGCGATGGTGCCGCTCGGCTTCTCCTACCGCCAGCAGATCCAGCAGCAGGCGCCCGAGGGCTTCGCCTGGCGGGTGCTGCCCGCCCCGGCCGGATCCGGCGGACCCGCGCAGGGCGTCAGCCCGCAGACGCTGTCCGTCGCGGCCGACAGCCCGCACAAGAAGGAGGCCGCGGCGTTCCTCGGCTTCCTGCTCCGCCCCGGCCACATGGTGCGTCTGGCCCTCGGTGACTGGATGCTGCCCACCGGCACCCGGGCCCTGAAGGACCCCGCCCTGCACACGGAGCGCTACGGCTGGGCGACCGGCACCGCCCTCGCCGCCGGGCTGCGCGGCGCGCCCGCGCAGTCCGTGCGGGGCTATCCGGAGTGGAAGGACAAGGTCGCGACACCGGCGTTCCAGGAGTACTACAGCGGGGCCATCGGCCTCGGTGAGCTGCGCGAACGGCTGGAGCGGGACGGGAATCGCGTGCTCGCCCGCTACCAGCGCTGAAATGAGTTGTACGAGACGTCTCGTCTCGCCTAAGGTCGGGGACATGACCACTCCCGCGCACATCGCCATGTTCTCCGTCGCCGCCCACGGCCACGTGAACCCCAGCCTGGAGGTGATCCGCGAACTCGTCGCGCGGGGCCACCGGGTGACGTACGCCGTCCCGCCGTCCTTCGCGGAGAAGGTCGCGGAGACCGGCGCCGAACCCAAGCTGTGGAACAGCACCCTGCCGGGGCCCGACGCCGACCCGGAGGCCTGGGGGAGCACCCTGCTGGACAACGTCGAGCCGTTCCTCGCCGACGCGATCCAGGCGCTCCCGCAGCTCCTCGACGCCTACGAGGGCGACGAACCGGACCTCGTCCTGCACGACATCACCTCCTACCCGGCCCGGGTCCTCGGCCACCGCTGGGGCGTGCCCGTCGTCTCGCTCTCCCCGAACCTCGTCGCCTGGGAGGGCTACGAGCAGGAGATCGCCGAGCCGATGTGGCGCGAGCCCCTCCGGACCGAGCGCGGCCGGGCCTACTACGCCCGCTTCGGCGCCTGGCTGGAGGAGAACGGCATCACCCTGCATCCCGACGTGTTCGCCGGGCACCCCGCCCGCTCCCTGGTGCTCATCCCGAAGGCGCTCCAGCCGAACGCCGACCGGGTGGACGAGACGACGTACACCTTCGTCGGCGCCTGCCAGGGCGACCGCAGCGCCGAGGGCGACTGGCAGCGGCCCGCCGACGCCGACAAGGTCGTCCTCGTCTCGCTCGGCTCGTCCTTCACCAAGCAGCCCGCCTTCTACCGCGCCTGCGTGGCGGCGTTCGGCGCCCTGCCCGGCTGGCACCTGGTGCTCCAGATCGGCCGCCATGTCGACCCCGCCGAACTGGGCGACGTACCGGACGGCGTGGAGATCCGCTCCTGGGTCCCGCAACTGGCCGTCCTCAAGCAGGCCGACCTGTTCGTCACCCACGCCGGGGCGGGCGGCAGCCAGGAGGGGCTGGCCACCGGCACCCCGATGATCGCCGTACCGCAGGCCGTCGACCAGTTCGGCAACGCCGACATGCTCCAGTCGCTCGGCGTCGCCCGGCAATTGCCCACCGAGGAGGCCACCGCCGAGGCACTGCGTGAGCACGCCCTCGCCCTGGTCGGCGACCCCGAGGTGGCGCGGCGGCTGGCACAGATCCGCGAGGAGATGGCCGAGGAGGGCGGCACCCGCCGGGCGGCCGACCTGATCGAGGCCGAACTCGCGGCGGCCCGCGCCACCGCCTGACCGGCCGGACCACCGGCTCCGGCGCCTCGTCGTGGGGGAGGCCGGGCATCCGGTGCAGCCACCCGGGCAGGTGGCCAGGATGCCGTGGGCCGCGCCCACCGACAGCAGGTTCAGCGCGATCGAGGTGACGGCGACCGTCAGCGAGCGGAACGACAGCAGCATCGGCAGGAAGGCGAAGACCACCACGAACACGAAGACCACCACGAACACGAAGACCGGTACCACCGAGCCGACGAGCTGATCGTTGGCGTCGCGGGAGCCCGCCACCTGCCCGGGGACCGGCGCCCGCACACGCGGCGCCGTGGTTCTAGGCTGAGGAGATGACGACGTACGCGGCGCTGCTGCGCGGGATCAACGTGGGCGGCAGCCGGAAGCTCCCGATGGCCGGGCTGCGCGCCCTGATGGGCGAGCTGGGCCTCGGGGACGTCCGCACGCACCTCCAGAGCGGCCAGGCCGTCTTCACCGCGGAGGACGGCGACGAGGAGGCGCTCGCGGCCCGGATCGGGGCGGCGGTCGAGCAGCGGTTCGGCTTCCCGGTGGACGTCCTCGTGCGCGACCACGCCTATCTGCGGGCCGTCGTCGAGGCGTGCCCCTTTCCGGCCGCCGCGCTGGAGCCCCGGCAGCTCCACGTCACCTACTTCTCCGCGGCCCCCGGCCCGGCCCGCTACGACGGCATCGACCGGGCCGCCTTCCTGCCCGAGGAGTTCCGGCTCGGCGACCGGGCCCTGTACCTCTACGCGCCCGACGGCATCGGCCGCTCCCGGCTCGCCCAGCGGCTGTCCGGGGCCGGATCGGACAAGGACCTGATCGCCACCAGCCGCAACTGGAACACCGCCGTCAGACTCGTGGAGCTGACCGCAGGGTGACCTCCCGCACCCCGGTGTGCGTGGTGTACGAGGTGATCACCTCCGGCACGGTGAGCCGCGCCTCCCGGGCGTACAGCTCCCGCAGCTCCGCCTCGGAGCGGGCGGCGGCGACGGTGTCGAGGAGGGCGAGGTGTGCCGCGTCGAGCGCCGAGTCGTCGGCCGCCCCCGGGCCCCACATGTCCCAGGGGAGCAGTTCGACGCCGTTCAGCGCGGCCAGGTCGCGCAGCAGGTCGGCGCCGACGAACCACAGTCCGGAGATCCCGTCGAGCCCGATCACACCGAACCGCCGCGGGTCGGCCCGCCCCGAGCGGCAGGCCCGCCAGGCGTCCGCCGCCACCAGGAACCGGTCGCGTGGCACGTCCACGGGATCGAAGTCCAGGCCCGTGTAGGTGTGATGGAGCTGGGCGTCGGCCAGCCGCCACGTGCCCCGCGGCGTGCGGAACTCGGTGACCCAGTGGTCGGCGAAGCAGCCGTCCTCGAAGTACGTGGCGAAGCCGCAGCGGACCCGGGCGGGCGTCCCGGTCGCCCGCAGCAGTGCGCAGTGCAGCAGGGCGAAGTCCCGGCAGGTGCCCACGAACCGCTCGGCGGGCGGCCGGGGTTCGGTGAGCGGAGCGGCGCCGCGCTCGGCCAGCAGGCGGAGGATGCCGGTGACGTACCGCGTCTCGGCGTCGTGGTGCAGCCGGTCGCGGGGGACCGTCCAGCCGAACCGCTCGCCCTCGCCCCGGTGGATGATCAGGTCCCGTACGAGCCCTGCCAGCCGCCCGGGATCGCGCGGCAGCGCGCGCACGTCGAGCCCGCCCGGATCGCTGTACGGCGTCTGCCGCAGATATGTCTGGAGATCTGTCTGGTCCATGCCGCGAAGCTCCACCCTGCCCCAGGGGCAAGGTCAATCGCGGTGCGCGGGTGCGGCGAGGGCGTCGAGGCGGGCCAGGTCGGCCGCCGTGAGCCGCACCCCGGCCGCGTCCAGGTTCTCCTCCAGATGACCGAGCGTGCCCGTGCCCGGGGTCGGGCAGAGCACGGGGGAGTGGTGCAGCAGCCAGGCCAGCGCGATCTGCCCCGGCGCGGCCCCGTGCCGGGCGGCGATCTCCGCGCACACCGGGTGCCCGGTCAACTCCCCGTTGCCCAGCGGGAACCACGGTAGGAACGCGATGCCGCGCGCCGCGCACAGCCGCAGCAGCGGCTCACCGGCCCGGTCGAGCAGGTGGTAGCGGTTCTGCACCGAGACCACCTCCGTCACCTCCAGTGCGGCGGTGACCTGGTCCGCGGTGACGGTGTCCAGACCGATGTGCCGGATCTTGCCCTCGGCCCGCAACTCGGCCAGCGTGCCCAGTTGTTCGGCCAGGGGCACCGCCGGATCCAGCCGGTGCAGCTGGTACAGGTCGATCCGCTCCCGGCGCAGCCGGCGCAGACTCGCCTCGCACCTCGCGCGCAGCACCTCCGGCCGCCCGTCCACGTGCCAGGCGTCGGGGCCGGTGCGCACCACCCCGCCCTTGGTGGCCACCACCACGGCCTCCGGGTACGGGTGCAGCGCCTCGGCCACCAACTCCTCGGCGACGTCCGGGCCGTAGTTGTCGGCCGTGTCGATCAGGGTCACCCCGCGCTCCACCGCCCGCCGCAGCACCGCCACCGCGTCCCGGGCGGCGCCGCGCGGACCCCAGTAGCCGGGGCCGGTGAGCTGCGCGGTGCCGTAGCCGAGGCGGCGCACGGGCAGCTCGCCGCCGAGGAGGAACGTTTCGGAGGGCTGCACGGAAACTCCTGGATCTCTCGACGGACCACGGCCGGTGCTGTGGGAGGCTCCTCCCATGCGCTACATCATCATCGGGGCAGGGGCGGTCGGCGGCGCGGTCGGGGGGCGGCTCGCGCAGAGCGGGCGCGAGGTGGTGCTCGTCGCGCGCGGCGCGCACCTCGCGGCACTGCGCGCGGACGGGCTGCGGCTGACGGTGCCGGACGGCGAAACGGTCCTGCGGCTGCCCGCCGTGGACGGACCCGCGGCACTGGGCGCGCTGCGCGCCGACGACGTACTGATCCTGGCCGTCAAGACACAGGACACCGAGGCGGCGCTCGACGCCTGGGGACCGGCGCCGGTCGAGGGCGGCGGCACGGCGGCCGAGCGGCTGCCGCTGCTGTGCGCCCAGAACGGCGTCGAGGGGAAGCGGCGCGCCCTGCGCCGCTTCCGCCGGGTGTACGGCGTCTGCATCTGGCTGCCCGCCACCCACCTGGAACCCGGCGCCGTCTCCGCCGCCGGGAGCCCCCTCACCGGCATCCTCCACCTGGGCCGGTACCCGCACGGCACCGACGACACCCTGCGGGCGATCGCCGCCGATCTGGAGGCGTCCCGGCTGGGGGCGCCGGTCGTCCCGGACGTGGCCCGCTGGCAGTACGCCAAGCTCCTGAGCAACCTCGCCAACGCCATGGAGGCCGTCAGCGGCCCGCTGGAGAGCGAGGCGGCGCGAGAGCTGTACGCCAGGGTGCGCGCCGAGGGGGAGGCGGTGCTGGACGCGGCCGGGATCGCGTACGCGAGCGAGAAGGAGCAGCAGGCGGCCCGCGAGGGTCGGATGACCCTGGTGCCGATGCCCGGTGTCCCGCGCGGCGGCGGGTCCTCGTGGCAGTCCCTCACCCGGGGCACCGGCAGCATCGAGGCGGACCACCTCAACGGCGAGATCGTCCTGCTGGGGCGGCTGCACGGCGTGCCGGTCCCGCTCAACGAGCTGCTGCAAGGGCTGGCCGGTGCCTTCGCCGCCGAACGCCGGGAGGCCGGGTCGCTGCCGATCGCGGAACTGGTCCGCCTCGCCGACCGGGCGGTCGAAGCGGACCAGGAAACGGGCCGCTGATTGGGCCGTGCCCCGGTACCGCCCGGCGCCTAGCGTCGTCGGTATGACGCACTCCGGTCAGCCCGACCAGCACGACCAGCACGACCAGCCCGACCAGCACGACCAGCAAGGCCGGTCCGGCCCGTCCGGCCCGTCCGGTCAGGACACCACGGCACCCGCCCGGGTCGACTTCTTCTTCGACCCGGCCTGTCCCTTCGCCTGGATCACCTCCCGCTGGCTGCTGGAGGTCGAGCGGCAGCGCCCGCTCGACCTCCGCTTCCATGTGATGAGCCTCCACCTGCACAACACCGGCAACGACCTGCCCGACTGGTACCGCGACCTCGTCGACCGGTCGGTCGGCCCGGTGCGGGTCGCCGTGGCCGCCGCCGAACGCCTCGGCGACGGCCACGGGGACGTCGTCCTGCGCGACCTCTACACCGCGTTCGGCACCCGCATCCACGAGGGCGGCCAGGAGGACTTCGACGCGGTCGTCGCCGACTCCCTCGCCGAACTCGGCCTGCCCGCCGACCTGGCGCGCGCCGCGCACGATCCGGCGTACGACGACGCCGTGCGCCACAGCCACCAGGCGGGCGCCGAACCCGGCTCGGGCGGCTATGTCGGCACGCCGACCCTCCATGTCGACGGCACGGTGTGGTTCGGTCCGGTCCTGCGGGCGGTCCCGCGCGGCGCCGAGGCGGCCCGGCTCTTCGACAGCTTCCGGGTCCTGGCCGCGCACCCCGACTTCTTCGAACTCAAGCGCACCCGCACGGGTTCCCTGCGCTTCGACTGACCGTCACCTCCCGGCCGGTGTGCGCCGATCCCCATGGAACCTTCACGTCCGAGCGCACAACCACCGCCAAACATGGGGATGGACACAGTCGCGTTGCGCCCTCCTTGTCCGGTGCGCCGTGGTTTATCTGCTGGCTTGTCATGTGCCCGTCGGCATAGGAAGGGGCGGCGGCGTCGCACGGACGTCGCGGCCGGGTCTCGTCGCCGCGGGCGCGAGCGGCACGAGCGGACCGGCACCCGTGTACGGGAAGCAGCAGAGAAGGAACCAGCTCCGCCCCGGGGGGACCCATGGGGCGGAGCCAGAAGGGAAACGTCTTGTCTGGTACGTCCAGAAGAAAGCTCATCCTTCACCGGGCAGCCGTCGCCACCGCGGCGCTGCTGTTCGCGGGATCCGGGATGGCGAGCGCGACCGCGGCCGACGGCGGCGGTTTCGTGCGCAACCCGGACCCGAACTCCGCGCCGTCCTCCCGCCCGGCCGCCGGGCCCGCGCTGAAGGCCACCGCCGCCGCGGCGTCCCGGCCGGTGTCGGGCAAGAACCCCTCGGCGGGGCCGGGCAAGAAGGACGCCTCCGGCGTCTGGCAGGTCAGCACCCCCAAGGTCAAGCTGAGCAACACCGTGACCAACGCCGACGGCGGCACCGCCAACCTCACCTTCGAGGTCTGGACCGCCGACTCCGCGGGCAACGCCAAGACGCAGGTGAAGATCAGCGACAACCAGTACGGCGTCCTGGTGTCCGACTTCGTCAAGTCCGGCGCCACCGCCTCCGTGAGCGTGGGGGCGGGCCGGCTGACGCCGAACACCGACTACGTCTTCCACACCTCCGCCTACGCCAAGGAAAGCGGCCTGTACGAGACGTCGTGGTCGCCGTGGGCGCGCTTCCGCGTCAGGATGCCCGTCGACCTGGCGCTGCCCGCCCCCAACGCCTCGGCGGCGAACCCGGACCAGACCGCGCAGCCGTACACCGACACCCTGGCACCCGCCTCCCCGTGGCAGACCGCGTCCGGCACGAGCCGCACCCCCTCCGCCGTCTTCGGCATGTCCGGAACCCACTGCACCACCTCGTCCGACGGGGTGAAGGTGTGCGGCAGCGCGGAGCCCTACGACGGCCGCAACTTCACCCTCCACCGGGCGGCCGGCGCACGGCAGCAGGCCGCCGAGCAGGCGTCCCTGGTCAGCGGCTGCGACCCGGCCGCCCCGCGCAAGGGGCTGTGGACCACGCGCTTCGAGGAGTGCTCCTCGTTCACCATGGCGTGGGAGGCGACCCTCAACGACGCCCCCGTGGGCACCGTGAAGGCGCTGGTGGTCAACGAGCGCAAGCTGGACCCGAAGTCGGGGAACATCACCGAGCGGATCAACGTCACCGACGTGGACGTCCCGGCGACCATCCCCGCGTTCACCCTGGACGCCCCGAAGATCGACTGCGAGCCCTCCGGCAACTGCGGTGTTCAGAACGTCAGCGGCTGGACCGGCGCGGCCGCCTGGGTGCCCGGTGACCACCACAGCGTCTCCGCCGACGCCTCCTACCTCTGGGCGCCGGACCTGTCCGGGCCGAACACCAGCAAGCCGCAGGTGATGAAGCTCGGCGTCGCGGTCGCCCTCCAGGGCAACCCGAAGATTCCCGGCCAGACGGTGCAGACGACTCCCGCGGTCTTCATGGACGTCGCGGGCGGCGACCTGGAGAACGGCGGGGCTCCCGACCAGATCCGCTGCGACAACACCAAGATCGTCAGCAAGGTGCCGACGACCGGCTGCGTGTTCCACAACTACGTGCCGACCTACACCTTCAACGCGGCGAAGTACCCGCAGGCCTCGTCGCACGCCTGGCTCATCCAGCACAAGCTGTCCAACCACCCCGGCAGCAAGGCCGACAGCAAGCCGCTGTACTTCCTGCCCGACGGCGACATCAGCGGCAACCGCACGGTGATCTGCCCCACCGGATGGGCGGCCGCCAACGGCGACACCAGCGCCCTCAACGGCGCCACGGACAAGGAGCTGAACTGCGACGAGTTCGCGTTCAACGCCACCTACAACAGCGGCGGCATGCCCTCGCTCGCGGGCGGCCTGAACCCGGTCGGCAGCGGTGACGCCTGTGTGCAGACCCTGGCGAGCAAGCAGGGCGGCACCGTGCACCTGTTCAACATCGACGGCCACACCCCGACGTGGAAGGAGGTCTGCGGGCGGTCCGCGATCTCCGGCAACGACAACAGCGGTTCGATGGCCGCCTTCGGCTCCTTCAACGCCAACCAGCGTCTGCTGGACCGGGACCCGTACTGGCTGGACACCAATGTGCGCGCGGCGTGCTCCGAGGACAGCGCGACCGCCGTGCAGTGCACCATGACCGCGAACAACCAGTAGCAGCACCACCTCGCTCACCGGGGGCGCCGTGCCGAGCGGGCACGGCGCCCCCGTCGCGGCTCACGGCTCACACCGGTGAGGGCAGATGCACCGCGGGCAGCAGGCCCAGCTCGATCTCCCGGCGCGGCAGCGACAGCCCGAGCGCTTCGCCCACCGCCGCGAACAGCCGCTTCGCCAGCTCCTCCGCCTCGTCCTCGGGGTCCTCGCAGCCGGGGAAGGTGTCCCGCACCGCACCGGCCCGGCGCATGGCCCCGTCCAGCCCGGCGAACGCCCCGAGCCGGTCCTCGACCGCGACGGCGCTCTCCAGCAGGCTGTCACCGAGCCCGCCCGCACCCACCTCGCCCACCGCGTCGACCCGGCACACCCACGGCTCCTCGTCCAGGAAGCGGTCCAGGCACACGAGTTCCTCACCCGGCCCCAGCAGGGTGTCCTGGCCCAGCCGGTCCAGGAGGACCAGATGCCAGGTGGACCGCTCGACCTCCAGGACGTACGACCACTCGCCGGCGCGGCCGAACATCGCCACGCTGTCGCCCAGATCCACACTCAGCCGGTCGAAGTCCTTGAACAGCGGCGGGTGTTCGGCCGCGGCGCGATCGGCACCGAGGCGCACCACGAAGTCCACCGGATCCACGCCCCGCACCGCCGTGAGGCTGATGTCCGAGAGCATCCCGTCCTTGGCGACCGCACCGCTGTACCAGTGCTCACCCATCCACGCCAAGCCGTCCGTCATCGCGACCGACCCCTCTCCTCGACCTCGGCCGCCACGATAGCGACCCCCGTGAGAGGCGCCCAGGACAGGTCCTCAAGCGCCCACGGCCGCCACCCTCGGCAGCCGTGCCGCGTCGTAGCGCTCCAGCAGCACCCGGGCCACCTCGGGGGCCGGGCCGAGGACCTCGGCGAGGACATCGGCGCCGGCCGCGCCCCGGGCGATCCGGTCGGGGAGAAAGCCGGGCGCCAGGACGTACGGGGCGACGGCCACCCGCGCACAGCCCTGCTCCCGCAGCTCGCGCACCGCGTCCTCGGTGCGCGGCAGGCAGGCGGAGGCGAACGCAGGCCGCACGGCACACCAACCGGTGCGCCGCCACTCCCGCGCGATGTCTGCGATCACTGCGATCGCCTCCGGGTCGGAGGACCCCGCCGAGGCCAGCACGACCCCGGTCGAGGACCTGTCGGCGGGGGCGAGCCCCGCCTCGCGCAGCCGCCGTTCCAGGGCCGCCGTCAGCAGCGGCGAGGGCCCCAGCACGTCGGCCTGCCGGATCCGCAGCCGCGGCGGCGCCTGGCGCAGCACCGCCGGGATGTCCGCCTTGGCGTGGAAGGCGCGGGTCAGCAGCAGCGGCAGCGCCACCACGTCCCGTACGCCGTCGGCCGCCAGCGACTCCAGGACGGCCGGCACGGACGGCACGTTGAAGTCCAGGAAACCGGTCTCCACCCGCAGGTGCGGGCGCAGCGCCCGCACCCGGCGCACCAGGGCGTGCACGGTCGCGGCATGCCGCGGATCACGGCTGCCGTGGGCGACGACCAGGAGGACGGGCTGCGCGGACATGGGCGTTCAGCTCTTCACGAAGAGACCGCGGCTGCGCAGCACCCACCGCTCCAGCGGACTGAAGATCAGCAGGTCGATGGCGATGCCGACGAACAGGATGAGGACGATGGCCTGGAACACCAGCGACATGGAGCTGGCGTTGCGGCCGTTCTCCAGCAGCGCGCCCAGACCGATGCCCAGGTCGGGCGAGGAGGCGATGATCTCCGCCGCCATCAGCGAGCGCCAGGAGAAGGCCCAGCCCTGCTTCAGGCCCGCCAGATAGCCGGGCAGCGCGGCCGGGAGCACGATGTGCCACGCGCCCCGCAGCCCGGTCGCGCCCATGGTGCGGCCCGCCCGCAGGAACAGCGGCGGCACCTGGTCGATGCCGGACACCAGGCCGTTGGCGATGGAGGGCACCGCGCCGAGCAGGATCACCGCGTACATCATCGAGTTGTTCAGGCCCAGCCAGATCACCGCGGGCGGCACCCACGCCACCGACGGCAGCGACTGGAGTCCCGACAGCACCGGGCCGATGGCCGCGCGCACGAACTTCACCCGGGCCACCACCAGGCCCAGCGGGGTGCCGATGGCCAGCGCGAACAGGAAGCCCAGCAGACCGCGCGAGACGGACGTCCAGATGAAGCCGAGCAGGGTGCCCTGGAGCCAGGCGTCCTTGAACTCGCGGCCCACGTCGGCGGGGGAGGGCAGCTTGGTCGGGTCGTCGACCACATGGAAGGTGATCAGCCCCTGCCACAGCAGCAGGACCACCACGACCGCCGTGATCGGCGGCAGGATCTTGTCGGTGAAGGTCTTCCGCAGCGGGGTACGGCCGCCCGGGGTGTCCTCCAGCGCGTCGAGTCCGGCCTCGACCCCGCCCAGGCCCTCGTCCCGGCCGTCCGGGTCGGCGTCGCGCGCCGGTGTCGTCTCAGTGCTGGCCATGGCGGCGGATCTCCCCACGCAGTACTTCGGTGATCTCCAGGGACAGTTCCGCGACGGGCGCGTCCTCGATGCGGCGCGGCTGCGGGATGTCCACCGACCACTGGCGGGCCACCCGCCCCGGCCGGGAGGACAGCAGCACCACGCGCTGCGCGAGCCGCACCGCCTCGCGCACGTTGTGCGTCACGAACAGCACCGAGACGCCGGTCTCCTGCCAGATCCGGGTCAGCTCGTCGTGCAGCACGTCCCGGGTGATGGCGTCGAGCGCGGCGAACGGCTCGTCCATCAGCAGCAGGTTGCTCTCCTGGGCGAGCGCGCGGGCCAGCGCCACCCGCTGCCGCATCCCGCCCGACAGCTCGTGCACCCGCTTGCCGTACGCGCCCGAGAGCCGGACCAGCGCGAGCAGTTCCTCGGCGCGGCCGCGCCGGTCCTGCTTGGTCACGCCCCGCAGCCGCAGGGCCAGTTCGATGTTCTTGCCCGCGGTGAGCCACGGGAACAGGGCGTGCTCCTGGAACATCAGCGCGGGCCGGCCGTCCGTGGTGATGGACCCGGCGCTGGGCCGGTCCAGACCCGCCACCAGGTTCAGCAGGGTGGACTTGCCGCACCCCGAGGCCCCCAGGAGGGTGACGAACTCGCCCGGGGCGACATCGAGACTGATGTCGTCCAGCACGAGCTGCTGCCCGCGCGGAGCCGCGAAGGACTTCGAGACATGCTCAAGGCGTGCCGCGTGTTCGACGGCCTCGGGGGCCTTGGCGAGAGTGGTCGTGGCCATGGTCGTCACCTCCTGGGAACTCGTGGGCTAGGAGTGCTGCTTGACGCCGAGACCGGCGTCGCCGACAGTGGGCCGGCCCTCGGCCTTGAGCACCTTGTTCAGGAGGGTGAGGTCGTAGATGCCGTTCAGCTCGGGCTGCTTGAGCAGGCCCGCCTTCACGGCGTGCTGCGCCTGGCTCTCCAGGGTGGCGGCCAGCGGATCATCGGTGATCTTGATGGACTGCCACGCCGGGTCGAGGATGTCGGTGGGCAGTGCCTTGCCGGAGTCGGCCGCGAGCTGCTTGTTGGCCGCCGCCTTCGCCTCGTCCGGGTTGGCGTTGATCCACTTGTTGGTGTCGACGGACGCCCTCAGCACCGCCTCGACGGCCTTGGGGTGCGCCTTCAGGAACTTCTGCGACACGATGATGTTCGTGATCACGAACTTCTTGTCCGGCCACAGCGCGGACTCGTCCAGCAGCACCTTGGCGCCCTCGGCGACCAGCTTGGAGGCGGTCGGCTCCGGCACCCAGGCGCCGTCCAGGGAACCGGCCTTGTAGGCGTCCGGGGTGACCTTGTTGTCGGTGCGGACCACCGACACGTCGCCCTTGCCGCTCTGCGCGTCGACCTTCCAGCCCTGCTCGGCGATCCAGTTGAGCAGCGCCACGTCCTGGGTGTTGCCCAGCTGCGGGGTGGCGATCTTCTTGCCCTTGACGTCCGCGATGGACTTGATCTTGTCGGGGTTCACCACCAGCTTGACGCCGCCGGAGGCCGAACCGCCGATGATGCGCAGGCTCTTGCCGTCGGACTTGGTGTAGCCGTTGATCGCGGGGGAGGGGCCGATCCAGCCGATGTCGACGGAACCGGAGTTCAGCGCCTCGATCTCGGACGGACCGGCGTTGAAGACCTGGTACTTGGCCTTGGTGGCGCCCAGCGCCTTCTGGAAGAAGCCCTTCTGCACCCCCACCAGGGCGGTCGCGTGGGTCACGTTGCCGAAGTAGCCGATCTTGACGGAGTCCAGGCCGTCGGTCTTCTGGGCCCCCGCCGCGATCTTCTGGTCGGCGGGGTCGTCCGCGGCCTTGGAGCCGTAGCTGCATGCGGCCAGGGCGAGCAGCGGAAGCGCGGTGGCCACGGCGAGGCCGCGGCGCAAGGTGGTCGAGCGGTTGACAGGCACGGGAGGCTGTCCTCTCGGAGGCCCGGCGGTCACGGTCTCTCAGGTCGTGGCCGGGAGGTCGGCAGGTCTTCGTCTACTGCGGTGGGGGGTGAGGGCGCGCGAGCGGTGCGCGTACGTCAGCGCACACATCGCGCCACTCCGCCCTGTCCGCTGCCGAGGGCACCGCTGCCGACCCGGCCGCCCTCCTTGGCGAACAGCGAGTAGTAATCGAAGCAGTTCATCGTCAGAAGTCCCAGCCGTCCTCGTCGGCGGCGTCCTTCACGGGGTCCGGCGCGGCGAACGACTCGCCTACCATGCCCGCGGTCAGGGTGGTGCCGTCGGCGGGATCGATCAGGATGAAGGAGCCGGTGCGGCGCGAGTCGGCGTAGGAATCGACCGGCAGCGGCTCGGCGGTGCGGATCTTGACCCGGCCGATGTCGTTGGCGGCGAGCCGCCCCGGGTGCGGGTGCAGCGACAGGTCGTCCAGGGTGAGCCGGGACGGGATGTCCTTGACGATCGCCTTGACCGTGCGGGTGCCGTGCTTGAGCAGCACCCGGTGGCCGACGGTCAGCGGCGCGTCGGCCACATGGCAGACGGTCGCCTCGACGTCCTGGGTGGTGGCCGGCGCGTCCTGGCTCGGCACGATCAGGTCGCCGCGCGAGACGTCGATGTCGTCCTCCAGCAGCACCGTCACCGACTGCGTCGTCCAGGCCGCCTCGACCGGTTCGCCCAGCAGGTCGATGCCGGAGATCCGCGAGGTGCGCCCGGAGGGCAGCACGGTGACCTCCTCGCCGACGCGGAAGGAGCCCGCGGCGATCTGCCCGGCGTATCCGCGGTAGTCGGGGTGCTCGGCGGTCTGCGGCCGGATCACGTACTGCACGGGCAGCCGGGCGTGGCAGTGCGCCAGGTCGTGGCTGACCGGGACGGTCTCCAGGTGTTCGAGGACGGTGGGTCCGCCGTACCAGTCCATGACCGCGGAGGGCTCCACCACGTTGTCCCCGGCCAGCGCCGAGATCGGGACGGCCGTGACCTCCGGCACGCCCAGCTCCGTCGCGTACGCCGTGAACTCCTTCGCGATGGCCGCGAACACCGGCTCCCGATAGCCCACCAGGTCCATCTTGTTCACCGCCAGCACCACGTGCGGCACCCGCAGCAGAGCGGCGATCGCGGCATGACGGCGGGTCTGCTCGACGACACCGTTACGGGCATCCACCAGGATCACGGTCAGTTCGGCCGTGGAAGCACCCGTGACCATGTTCCGCGTGTACTGCACATGCCCCGGAGTGTCGGCCAGGATGAACCGGCGCCGGGGCGTGGCGAAGTAGCGGTAGGCGAC
>NZ_JBSFSI010000021.1:0-121456 GCF_053589675.1 Streptomyces sp. NPDC003284 | reverse complement strand
ACGACGCCGTCTCCGACGTGAACCGGTCCCCCGTGAGCTGCATCCCGTCACCCGAGTCACCCGCGAACCGGATCACCACCCGATCCACACGGCGGGTCTCCTTGGCGGGTGGCGTCGATGTCCCTGTTGCGGACGGCACGATGGTTTCCACAGACATACGTGTGTCGGCTCCTGTCGGTGCGGCGGCGGACAGCGCCCTGGTGTTGCGTCGGGTGCCGGTTGGTTCGTACACCTGGCCAGAGGTTAACCAGGCGCGTTAGAGGCCCACTTGTGCCGTCATGGGTGTGCCGTGGACGGACGCCCGCGTGCGGGAGGGGTGCCGAGAGGTGCGGCGCCGGTGCCGCCGGGCGCGCAGCGGCGCGGGCCGCACCGGATCCCTCCGGTGCGGCCCGCGAGCCGTGCTGGGTACCGCGTACTGCCGTGTGACGGCGCTCAGTTGGCGCTGGCCGCGTCCGCCTTGAGGGGCGGGGCGACCGCCGGCTGGGCGGCGGGGCGCTCGCGTCCGGGGATGGCGAGGACGACCAGCGCCGCCACGATCGCCACACCCGCGCTGACCAGCAGGACGGCGCGGACCCCGTTCTCGGACGGCAGGGCCATCGGGCCGACCTTGACCGTCATGTGGGCGAGGATCACCCCGACCACCGCGGCCGAGCTGGAGGTGCCGATGGCCCGCATCAGGCTGTTGAGGCCGTTGGCGGCGGCGGTCTCGGTGGGCGGCACCGAGCTCATGATGAGCGCGGGCATCGAGGCGAAGGCGAAGCCGACGCCGACGGTGACCACGCAGCTGAACGCCAGGACGCCCCAGACGTTCTTCATCAGCGGCAGCGCCAGCGCGTAGCCGACCGCGATGACCAGGGAACCGGCGAGCAGCGACACCTTCGGGCCGCGGGCCGCGGAGATCTTCGCCGCGTAGGAGGAGGCGATCATCATGACGATGCCGGACGGGGCCATCCACAGGCCGGAGGCCAGCATCGACTGGCCCAGGCCGAAGCCGGTGGCCTTGGGCAGCTGGAGGAGCTGGGGGATGATCAGCTGGCTGGAGTACATCGCGAAACCGACGACGATGGAGGCCAGGTTGGTCATCAGGACCGGCCGGCGCGCCGAGGTGCGCAGGTCGATCAGCGGCGAGGACCGGCGCAGCTCCCAGACCGCCCAGGCCAGCAGCAGCACGACGGAGGCGCCGAACAGGCCGAGGGTGGTGTGCGAACCCCAGCCCCAGTCGCCGCCCTTGGAGACGGCGAGCATCAGGCAGGCCAGGCCGCCGGACAGGACGAGGGCGCCGATGGCGTCGAACGTACCGGTGCCGCGGACCTCGGCGGCGGGGACGATCAGCAGGATCAGGGCGAGGACGACGACGCCGAGCACCGCGGACGCCCAGAACAGCGCGTGCCAGTCGGTCTTCTCGGCGACGATCGCCGCGACCGGCAGGCCGAGCGCGCCGCCGATGCCCAGCGAGGAGCTCATGATGGCCATGGCCGAGCCGAGCCGCTGCGGGGGCAGGACATCGCGCATCACACTGATGCCGAGGGGGATCACGCCCATGCTCACGCCTTGCAGCGCGCGGCCGGTCACCATCGGGGCGACCGAGTCGGACAGGGCGCAGACCAGGGAGCCGACGGTCATGACGACCAGGCTGATGTTCAGGACGAGGCGCTTGCCGTAGAGGTCGCCGAGCCGTCCCGCCACCGGGGTGGCCACCGCGCCGACCAGCAGGGTCGAGGTGATGGCCCAGGAGGCGTTGGAGGCCGAGGTGTGGAGCAGTTCGGGCAGCTCGGGGATGAGGGGAACGATCAAGGTCTGCATCAGCGAGACCATGATTCCGGCCGCGGCGAGTACGCCGACGATAGCCCCGCTCGCGGGAGCTGACCGGGTGGAACTAGTGCTCATGGCGACTCCGCTCAGGACTCTGGCACGACTGGGATGCGCAGGGTGCGTATCCGAGGGGAAAGTTCCACGGCGCGGCTGAGCGGCGCTGGAGTCCTGCTGGAGTCCCAGGCCAGAGGGGCGGGGCCGCGGGAAGCGCGGGCCGGCCGGGGCGCCGGGCGAGAGGTCCCGGCCCCGGGGGAGCCCGGGAAGCGGGTGAACCCAAGGAAAGGGAAAGGGAGTTCCCAGTATGGGTAAAGGGCCGTCCGCTGTCCAGGGGGTGCGGGTGGCGCGTCCGGTGGCGACCCCCTAGTTCCGGCCGGACGGCAGGGGCTCACCGGCCCCACCCTTAACCCGAGGAGCAGGGTCTTTGCGCGTAGCTGGCCCGCTGCCGCGGTGCGCAGAATGCGGGGGAGCCGGCGGGCAAGCGGCTCATCACGGACGAGAAGAGAAGAGGGACGCCATGTCCGCACAAGGCGCGATCGACGAACTGCTCGCCGCGGAGCACCGTCTCCAGGCGGCCCACCGCCGCTGCGACGTGCGGGAGATGGACGCGATACTCGACGACCGGTCCGTCCGGGTCGACCCCGAGGGCACACTGGTGCCGAAGGCGGGGGACCTGGCGTCCTTCCGGGACGGTCTGCTGGTCATCGACAAGCTGGAGGAGGTCGAGCCGGCGCAGGTGATCGTCGAGGGCGGCACGGGCATCACCCGGGCGCTGCTCACCGTCATGGGGTCCTACGCCGGTCACGAGTACGTGACCCGGCTGCGGTACACACGTACCTGGGTGCGTACCGGTGAGGGATGGCGGGTGCTCGCCATCCACGCGAGCCAGGTCGCCGCCTGAGCGACGGCGCACCCGCCGGGCGGGGCGGCGGGCCGCGCGGGCGGGGCGGTCAGCCGGTGGCGCCCTGTTCGGCACCGGTCAGGCCGTCGGCCAGGGGCGGGCCGTAGGCGTTGGCCTTCGGCTGCGACTCGTCGGCGAGATAGATGACGAGCACGATCGCGCCGGCCACCGGGATCAGGGCGATGAGCAGCCACCAGCCGGTGCGGCCGGTGTCGTGCAGCCGCCGCACGGCGGCGGCCATGGCCGGCAGCAGCACCGCGAGCGAGTAGACGCCGGTGAGCGCGGGCCTGATGCCGACCCCGGTCTCGACGCTGGTCAGGGCGCATGCGATCACAAAGTTGATCAGCATGAACATCCAGTACTCCTGGCGCCGTGCCCGGCCCTCGAAGACGGCGTACTTCGCGAACACATCGGTGTACCAGTGCATGGGGCTCTCCCTCGTCGCTGCGGACTGACGATGTCGTCGGACCCACTGCCGCCCGGGGCGCGCGGTCACCAAGGCGTCTGCGGGCCTTGCGTGGAGACCGTCTCAGCCGCCGCTCGATTTCCGCTGGAGGAGGGGGACTTCGGGAGGCCGCCGAGGGGGCGGAGGCGACCGCGGCTCGATCAGGGCTCGATCGGTTGTGCAGCACGGCGGTCCACGGTGGCCGGGGTCAGGGGTGACCCCGGCCACTGTCGTGTGCGCGCGACGAGCCGTTATGGCTCCGCGCATCCGCGCACGGTGTCCGCCCGGGGGCGCAACCCCTGTCCCGACCCCTCGCTTCGCCCCGTCCGGGACGCCCTTGACCCGGACATTGCCGAGTGTTTGCCTTCGAGGGGGCAATCAGCCCTGGTCCGGCTTCGTTGCCTCTGCGCGGACGAACACGAAACGGAGAACCCCCCATGTCTGAACTGGCCGGAAAAGTGGCCCTGGTGACCGGTGGCAGCCGTGGCATCGGCGCCGCCGTCTCCAAGCGGCTCGCAGCCGACGGCGCGTCGGTCGCCCTCACGTACCACCGGGACGCGGAGCGCGCCGAGAAGATCGCCACGGAGATCACCGCCGACGGCGGCACCGCGCTCGCGCTCAAGGCCGACAGCGCGGACGCGGACGCGCTGCGGGCCGCGGTGGACCACACAGCCGAGGTCTTCGGAGGTCTCGACATCCTTGTCAACAACGCGGGTGTACTGCCCTGGGGCCCGCTGGAGTCGGTGACGACGGAGGAGCTGGACCGGGCGCTCGCGGTCAACGCGCGCGGTCCGTTCCTGGCCGCCCAGGCGGCGTCGGCGTACATGGGCTCGGGCGGCCGCATCATCAGTATCGGCACCTGTGTGACCGAGCGCGTCTCCTCGCCCGGCATGACCCTGTACGCGATGACCAAGGCCGCGCTGACCGGCATGACCAAGGGCCTGGCCCGCGATCTGGGCGGTCAGGGCATCACGGCGGTGCTGGTCCAGCCGGGGCCCACGGACACGGAGATGAACCCGGCGAAGGGTCCCGGCGGCGAGATGCAGGCCGGGATGACGGCGGTCGGCCGCTACGGCACACCGGAGGAGATCGCCACCACGGTCGCCCATCTCGCCGGTGAGGGCGGCCGGTTCATCACCGGTACGGCCATCGCCGTGGACGGCGGATTCATGGTCTGAGTCTGACCGGTCGCGGTGACCCGGTGAGCGGCCGGGGGCGGTGGCGCCGCCGCCCCCGGCCGGCCGGTCAGCCGACCGGGCCCGCCGCCAGTGCGGTGGCCGCCCGGGAGGAGGGGCGGTCGAGCAGGGCGGCGGCCCGCTGGGTGAGTTCCTTGCGGTCCACCTTGCGGTTGGAGTTGAGGGGGAACTCGGCCAGATGCTCGTAGTGGCGCGGCAGCATGCCCTTGGGCAGCAGCTCGCGCAGGGCGCGGGCGAAGCGGGCGGCGGGGCGCGGCTCGCCGGTGTAGTAGACGACGAGTTCGGTGCCCGCCGCGGTCTCGGCGCCCACGGCCACCACTTCCTCGACGCCCTCGCAGGAGCGCAACTCGTGTTCCACCTCGGCCAGTTCGACGCGCCAGCCCTGGAGCTGCACCTGCGAGTCCAGCCGTCCCAGGTAGACCAGTTCGCCGTCGGCCAGCCGCCGCACCCGGTCGCCGGTGCGGTACCAGCGGCGTCCGGCGCGCTCCACGAAGCGGCCGCCGTCGTCGGCGGGGTCGAGGTAGCCGGCCGACATCTGCGGTCCGGTGATGAGGAGTTCGCCCTCCGCGGGGGTCTCCCGGTCCTCCTCGTCGACGAGCACATGGTCGTGGCCCTCGTGCACCCGGCCGATGGGCACCAGGCCGTTGACGCAGCGCTCGGGCGAGGTGTCCGGGTCCCAGCGGTGGCCGGTGATGGTCACGGTCAGTTCGGTGGGGCCGTAGATGTTCTCCAGGGTGGAGGCCGGGGCGGCGGCCTGCCAGTCGGCGGCGTCGTGCGCGCGCAGCGCCTCGCCCGCGAAGAAGCTCCAGCGCAGTCCGGGCAGCGCGCCCGGCGCGAGACCGTTCATCCGGCGGGCGAGGGAGATGGCGCTGGGCGTGGCGAACCAGACCGTGACCCCGTGCTCGGCGAGATGGGCCGGCAGGTCGAGGTAGGCGGTCTGCGGGGTGACGTCGACGGTCGCGCCGCTGCCCCAGGCGCAGAACAGGTCGAACATCGCGCAGTCGAAGTTCAGGTCGAAGGTCTGCGAGAAGACGTCGTCCGGGGTGAAGTCGTAGCGGGCGTCGAGGAGTTCGAAGTAGTGGCGGGTGCTGCCGTGGCTGATCGGGACGCCCTTGGGACGGCCGGTGGAGCCGGAGGTGAACAGCATGTAGGCGGTGTCGGCGGGCGCGGTGCCGGTGCGGGGCCCGGTCAGGGCGCGGGCCGGGTCGGGCTCGACGACGTCCAGGGCGGGCAGGTCGTCGCCGAGACCGGCCAGGACCGCCCGGCCGCGCTCGTCGGCGACGACCGCGGTGGCGCCGGACAGTTCGAGCATGTGCCGGGTGCGGGCGGCCGGGAAGTCGGGGTGCAGCGGGACGACGGTGGCACCGGCGTACAGGGCGCCGAGGATGCCCGCGTACGCGGTGACGGTCTTGCCCGCCAGCACGCCGACGGTCCTGGCGCCGCCGAGGGAGCCCGCCCAGGTGAGGGCCTGCTGGTGCAGGTCGCGGTAGGTGGTCGTCTCGGCGCCGATGCGCAGGGCGGGGCGGTCGGCGGACAGGGCCAGTCCGCGCAGGAAGCGTTCGTGCAGGCCACCGGTGTGGTGCTGGGTCATGGTTCCTCCGTTGGGGAGCGGCCGGGCGCCCGGGACCGCTGACGCGCCGGGACCGCGCGGGCCGCGCACCGCGCGTGGTACGCGCCCGGTGCGGTCCCGGCCGCCGGTGGGGGCGGGTCAGGCCGCGAGCGGGCGGCGGCGCTTGGGGCGCAGGGCGAGGCGGGGGTTGGCCGAGACGACCCGGAAGTTCTTCGCGGCGGCGCCGACCCGGCCGAACAGGGCGTCCTGTCCGGCGACGCAGAGCGTGCCGACGCCCCGTTCGCGCAGCGAGCCGAGCGCGGTGGGCCAGTCGACGGCGCGGACGCAGCAGTCGAGCAGCAGGTCCCTGATCTCCTCGCCGGTGGTGAGCAGGGTGCCGTCCTGGTCGGAGACGACGGCCAGGGTCGGGTCGCGGAACTCCAGTCCGTCCATGACCTCGACGGCGGCCCGGCGGCGCAGTCCGGCGAAGGCGGCCGAGTGCATGGGGGGCCGCATGACGTACAGGGGCAGGCCGCCGGCGGCGCGCAGCCGCTGCTGGAGCCAGTCCAGCCGGGAGGCGCGCAGGGTGAGCATGGCGAAGTCCTCGTCGACCACGCAGGTGATGTCGTACCACTCGTCCTGCGCGGTGAGTTCGGCGAGGATCTCGTCGAGCACGGGGCGCGGGGTGCGGGCGAAGGACTGGGTGGCGACCTGTTCGGGGTACTCCTCGGCGAAGTACGCGTCGAGGGTGTGGGCGAACCGCTCGGTGAGGCGGACGCCGTCGGCGAAGGACAGGGCGCCGGAGCGTACGGCGGTGGCCTTGCCGCCGAAGCTGGGTCCGGTGACGAAGGAGGGTTCGAGGCCGAACTCGTGCTCTGCCCAGGCGGCGAGGGCGAGGCAGTTCACGAAGAAGGCGAGCTGGGCGGGGACGGAGTAGTCGCCCTCCGCCTCGCGGAAACCGTCGAAGAGGGAGCGGCCGAGGGTGTCGTCGGCCTCCGCGACCAGTTTCCGGGCGAACGGGTTGACCAGCATGAACTTGCCGACCTCGGCGAAGGGTGAGGGCCCCATCCCGGGGAACACCAGGGCGCTTCTCGTCCGGTTGTCAGTCTCCATGCGGCCCAGTGTGGTGAAGGGGCCGCCGGGCAAGAACCCCTAACGGCCCCTTACAACCGGCGCTCTCACCGGGTGGGCGGGTGCGTCACAGTCCGGCCTTGACCAGGGCGCCCGCGTCGATCTTGAGGTGCAGACCGGTGACGTAGCGGGACTCGTCGGAGGCGAGGAACACCACGGCGTGGGACACGTCGGCCGGGGCGACGTAGGGCACGGCCAGGGAGTGCATCGCGACGAAGCCCTGTTCGGCCTCCTCGCGGCCGGGGTTCTCCAGGTCGGGGCGGATGGCCCGGTACATGGCGTCGTTCTGCACCATGGCGGTGTCCACGTTGGTGGGGTGGACGGCGTTGATCCGGCGGCCGGTGGGACCGAGCTGGACGGCGAGGGTGTTGACGAAGTCGACCAGGGTGCGCTTGGCGAACTTGTAGGCGGCGAAGCCGGGGCCCGCCTGGGCGACGTCGCCGTGGCCGGGCATGAGTCCGGCGGCCGATCCGGTGACGACGACGGAGCCGCCCTCGCCGAGGTGCGGCAGGGCCGCGTGCACGGTGTTGAGGACGCCGCCGAGGTTGGTGTCGACGGTCTCGGTGAACGCCTCGATCGGGCGGTGGGCGCCGATCGGCAGGATGCCGGCGTTGGCGACGACGGCGTCGAGGCGGCCGCCGAGTTCGGCGACGGCCTCGTCGATCGCGGCGCGCAGCGCGGCGCGGTCGCGCACGTCGACCTGGCGGACGACGGCCCGGCGGCCGGTCTTCTCCACCAGGCGGGCGGTCTCGGCCAGTTCCTCGGCGGTGGCCAGCGGGTATTCGGTGATGCCGGTGTCGGAGGGGATGTCGATGGCGATGATGTCGGCGCCCTCCTCGGCCAGCCGGACGGCGTGGCTGCGGCCCTGGCCGCGCGCCGCTCCGGTGATGAGGACTGCCTTGCCCGTAACCCGGCCCATGCCTGGCTCCTTCAGTCGTCCGTTCGGTGGGGTCCCGGGTCCCGCCGGGCACATGTGTGTGTGCCGTACGCGGGTCGGTCCGTCGTCCTTCTTACTGCGATCCCGGCCCCGCGGGCCCGGACCGGGGCCCCCTAACCGGCGCGGGCGGGCGACTTTAGGGGGATGCGGTGTGCCGCGCGGGACTCCTCGCGGACCTACCGGGGCGGACATGCCGGGGCGGGTGTGCGGGGGCGGGTGTGCGGGGGCAGCGCGACGCCCCGGGCACCAGGTCGTGGTGTCCGGGGCGGGTGTGGGTGCGCGGCCGGGCCGGTCAGGCCGCTGCCGTGCTGTGCTCGCGTTCGGCGGCGGCCTCTTCCGCCGCGGGTGCGGCGGGGGCCTCGGGGACCACGTGCCGCAGGGAGATCAGGACGAAGACGGACATCAGCGCGAGGACGCCGATGGCGGTGTAGCCCGCCGGGGTCAGGGACTTGACGAACGCCTCCTGTGCGGTGTGGAACAGGTGTCCGGCCTGCGGTTCCTTCAGGGTCATGGAGTAGTTGTGCGCGCCGCCGAGGGTCTGGCGGGACGCCTCCAGGGCGCCGTCGGGCAGTCCGGCGGGGACGGTGCGGTCCATGGTGCTGCCGAAGACGGAGGCGCCGATGCTGCCGAGCACCGCGACGCCGAGGGCGCCGCCCAGCTCCTGGCAGGTCTGGAGCATGGCGGAGACCCGGCCGGACTGGGCCTCGGAGGTGTAGCCCATGATCTGGTCGGTGACGATGGTGTTGGAGATGACGACGCCGACGCCCATGCACACGGTGCCGCTGATGATCAGCGGGATGTTGCGGTCGGTGCCCAGCCGGGTGACCAGGAAGCAGCCGGTCGCGGCGATCAGGAACCCGGCGACGATGACGTAGGCCGGGCGGACCACCGCGGCCGTCTTCACCGCGATCGGCGCGAAGAACATGATGGCGACGGGGCTGGCCAGGGTCCACAGGGCGGCTTCGAGCGGGCTCATCCGCAGCACCTCCATGAGGTACTGCGTGGTGAAGATGCCGAAGCCGACCATGGTGAAGTAGGCCACCACGTTGCAGCTCATGGACGGGCCGAAGCCACGCCTGCGGAACAGGGTGAGGTCGATCATCGGGTGGGCGTGGCTGCGCTGGCGCAGTACGAAGGCGACGCCGAGGACGACGCCGATCGCCACGGAGACGGCCGGTTTCACGGAGAAGCCGTCGGCGGCGAACTTCTTCAGCGCCCACACGGTGGGCAGCACCGCGCCCATCGACAGCAGCGCGGAGGGCAGGTCCAGGCGGGTCGCGCGGTCGCGGTACTCGGGGACGAGCAGCGGCAGCGCGAGCAGCAGCACGGCGATGAACGGCAGGTTCACCAGGAAGATCGAGCCCCACCAGAACTTGGTGAGCAGCAGCCCGGACAGGACGGGGCCGATGGCCGAGCCCATGCCCATGCCGACGGTCCACACCGCGATGGCGTTACGGCGCTGCCGGGCGTCGTGGAACATGTTGCGGATCAGCCCGAGCGTGGAGGGCATGAGGGTGGCGCCGCCGACGCCCTGGAGCGCGCGGGCGGCGATGAGCACCGCGGGCGAGCCGGCGAAGGCGGCCAGGGCGGACGCGCCGCCGAAGACGATGCTGCCGAGCACGAGCAGGCGCCTGCGGCCGATGCGGTCGCCGACGCCGCCCATGGTGATGAGCAGCCCGGACAGGACGAAGCCGTAGATGTCGATCATCCACAGCTGCTGGGTGCCGGAGGGGTGCAGGCTCGCCGAAATCGACGGCAGTGCGAAGTAGAGGACGGTGATGTCCATGGACACCAGCAGCACCGGGAGGATCAGCACGGCGAGCCCGATCCATTCCCGGCGTCCTGCCTTGCTCGGGACGGGCGTTGTGGGGGGTGTATCTATACGCACGTCTCAGACTCCTGTATAGTACGGATGTATAGATGCTCGGTGGACGAAGAAGTGATCTGCCCAGCGCCAGGTCGAGAACGGAGAAAGCCATGAACCTGCAGGGCAAGACTGTGGTCGTGACCGGTGCCAGCTCGGGCCTCGGCGAGGCGGCGGTACGCCGCCTGCACGCCGCCGGAGCACAGGTGATCCCGGTCGGACGTTCGGCGGAGAAGACCGCTGCCGTCGCCGCCCAACTGGGCGCCGAACCGCTGACCGCCGATTTCTCGGAGCTGACGGAGGTGCGCCGACTGGCCAAGGTGCTGCTGGACCGCTGCCCCCGGATCGACGTGCTGGTCAGCAACGCGGGCTGCATCATGGCCAAGCACACCGTCACCAAGGACGGCTTCGAGGAGACCTTCCAAGTCAACACGCTGGCCCCGTACCTGCTGATGAACCTGCTGACCGAGCGGCTGCGCGACAGCGGCGGCCGGGTGGTGGTCACCTCGTCGCAGACCATCGAGGGCCGCCGCCAGCTCGACCCGAAGAACGTCAACGGCAAGGCCAAGTACGAGCCGTACGAGGCCTACGCCGACAGCAAGCTCGCGCTCGCGCTGCTGACCCGCGAGTACGCCCGCCGCCACCCGGAGATCCAGGTCGCCGACTTCCACCCGGGGGTGTTCGTCGGCGGTCTGGCCCGCGGGCTGTGGCGGGAGCGGCTGCTGACCAACAGCCCGCTGCGCGGGACGGTGGAGCGGTTCGTCGGCACCCCCGACAAGGGCGTCGACACCCTGCTCCACCTGGCCGGCACCGACACGCCGCTGCACGGCGAGTACTACAAGGACGGCCGCCGCACCGACCCCGGCGCCACCGCGGAGGACGCGGTCGTCGCGGGTCAGCTGTGGGACATCTGCGCGCATGGCACTGGCCTTCCGCTCTGATTCCGCCGTCGCCGGACCGGCCCGCACGGGTCAGTCCGGCGACGCCTGAAGCTCGATCAGGTGGCCGGCCGGGTCGCGGACGTAGGCCAGGACGGTCTCCGGACCCCACTCGGGGTGCGGCGCCGCCCCGGCGACGACGGTGGCGCCGTACTCCTCGCACAGGCTCTGCGCCGCCTCGACGTCGTCGAGGCGCAGGCAGAGCAGCGCCGTGTCGGCCGTGCCCTCGCGCACGTCGAGCATGGTCCGCATGGCCGCGCGGTCGATGAGCGCGAGCACCGGCTCCTCCTCGACGTTCCAGCGCGCGTACGGGCCCTGCGGGACGCCCTCGGCCACCTTGGCTCCGCACAGCTCGCCGAGCACGGCGTCGTAGAAGCGGAAGGCGGCGGCGAAGTCGTCGACCAGCAGCCGTGGATGGAGGGTCCCCACGAGAATGGGCGGTCGAGGGCTCATCTTCACTCCGTTTCTGGGTCGGACGACAGGGGTGTGCACGACTCGCCGACCGTAGCCAGCCCGGGGCGCCCCAGAGCACCCCTACCGGGCCCCGGCGGGGAGTTCAGGGGTGTTTTCAGGGGGCGTCAGCGGTGGAGATCTCCCGGCGCGCACGGCTTGAATGTGGCGGAAAGACCGCGGCTTCAGCACGCGGCCGAGGCCACCGCCGATCGAGTCTTGGAGCCACCTCCGTGATCGAACTTCCGGAATACGACGGCACACTGACGGCATATCAGCCGCGTACCGCACCCAGGGTGTTCACCCCTTCGGCCGATCCCATCCGCAGCCGGGCGGTGTTCTCCACCGCACATGTGGTGGCCGATCCGCTCGCCCCCAACTCCCCTCTCCTGATGGGCTGGGAGCCCTTCGCCGCGCCCGGCCTCGACTGGGACGCCACGCTGGCCTTCCGCCGCCACCTGTGGGCGCACGGCTTCGCGCTGGCCGAGGCGCTCGACACCCAGAACCGCGCGATGGGCCTGGACTGGGCCACCTCGGCGGAGCTGATACGCCGCTCGGCGGCCGAGGCCAGGGCCGTCGGCGGACGCATCGGCGGCGGGGTGTGGACCGACCAGCTCGACCCGATGCGCCCGCACACCCTCGACGCGGTCGTCGCCGCCTACGAGGAGCAGATCGAGACCGTCCAGGACGCGGGCGCCGAGCTGATCATCATGGCCAGCCCGCAGCTGCCCGCCGTCGCCCAGGGCCCCGACGACTACGCCCGCGTCTACGAGCGGCTGCTCTCACTGGCCGAGCGGAAGGTCATCCTGCACTGGGTGCTGCCGGAGTCCGACCCGCGGCTGACCGGCTACTGGGGCTACACCGAGTGGGACAAGGCCCTGGAGGCGTTCCTCGACGTCGTCCAGGCCAACGTCGAGCGCATCGACGGCGTCAAGGTGTGGCCGCTGGGCCGCGAGCAGGAGATCGAACTGCGCCGCCGCGTCCCGGCCGGGGTGCATGTCTACAACGGTGACATCACCGACTTCCCCGAGCTGATCGCGGGCGACGGGCAGGGCCACAGCGACGCGCTCGCCTCGGTCTTCGACCCGCTCGCGCCCATCGTCGCCGAGGGCTTCCGGGCGCTGGACGCCGGGGACGGCGACCGCTTCGCCGAGGAGCTGCGCAGCACGCTCCCGCTGGCCCAGCACCTCTTCGAGGGCAACGCGCTGACCATGCGCTTCTTCAAGACCGGCTTCGTCTTCCTGGCCTGGCTCTCCGGGCACCAGGACCACTTCCGGATGGTCTGGGGCGAGCAGTCCGCCCGTTCGGTCCCGCACCTGGCCAAGGTGTACCGGCTCGCCGACGGACTCGGCCTGTTCCCCGACCCGGAACTGGCGGAGCGCCGGATGCGGACGGTGCTGGCCACCGCCGGCCTGGACTGAACCCGCAGCCGCCCCCGCCCGCCCGGAGATTGGTGATCACCGATGTCGAACGACCAGAAGCTGCTCGATTACCTCAAGGCGGTCACCGCCGACCTGGCGCAGACCCGCAAGCGGCTCCAGGAGGCCGAGACGGCCGGCCAGGAGCCGATCGCCGTCATCGGCATGAGCTGCCGCTACCCCGGCGGCGTCGCCGGCCCCGAGGACCTGTGGAAGCTGGTCGCCGAAGGCCGCGACGCCATCGGTGAGTTCCCCGCCGACCGCGGCTGGGACCTGGACGCGCTGTTCGCCGAGGACGGGCCCGGCCGCACCGCCGTGCGGGTGGGCGGGTTCGTCCACCAGGCCGCCGACTTCGACGCGGCCTTCTTCGGCATCTCGCCGCGCGAGGCGGTGGCGATGGACCCGCAGCAGCGCATGCTGCTCGAACTGGCCTGGGAGGCCTGCGAACGCGCCGGGATCGACCCGCACGCGCTCGGCGGCGAACGCGTCGGCGTGTACGCGGGCACCGGCGCCCAGGACTACGAGTACGTGCACGCCCAGAACCCGGACGCGGTCGCCGACTACGGCGCCACCGCCACCGCGGCGGCCGTCCTCGCCGGGCGCGTCTCCTACACACTCGGCCTGGAGGGACCGGCCGTCACGGTCGACACCGCCTGCTCGTCCTCCCTGGTCACCCTGCATCTGGCGGCCCAGGCGCTGCGCGCCGGGGAGTGCTCGCTCGCGCTGGCCGGCGGCGCCGCCGTGATCTCCACGCCCGGCGTCTTCGTCGCGTTCAGCCGCCAGGGCGCGCTCTCCTTCGACGGCCGCTGCAAGGCGTTCTCCGACGACGCGGCCGGTACCGGCTGGGGCGAGGGCGCCGGACTGCTGCTCCTGGAACGCCTCTCCGACGCGCGCCGCAACGGCCACCCGGTGCTCGCCGTGGTGCGCTCCTCCGCCGTCAACCAGGACGGCGCCAGCAACGGGCTGACCGCGCCCAACGGGCCCTCCCAGCAGCGGGTCATCCGGCAGGCCCTGGCGAGCGCCGGACTGACCACGTCCGACATCGACCTGGTCGAGGCGCACGGCACCGGCACCACCCTCGGCGACCCCATCGAGGCACAGGCGCTGCTGAACACCTACGGGCAGAACCGGCCCGCCGACCGCCCGCTCCGGCTGGGCTCGCTCAAGTCGAACATCGGGCACACCCAGGCCGCCGCCGGTGTCGCCGGTGTCATCAAGACCATCATGGCCATCCGCAACGGCGTGATGCCCAGGACCCTGCACGTCGAGCGGCCCACCTCGCACGTCGACTGGGACTCCGGCCGCGTCGAACTCCTCACCGAGGCACGGCCCTGGCACACCGAGGACGGCCGGCCGCGCCGCGCCGGGGTCTCCTCCTTCGGCGTCTCCGGCACCAACGCGCACGTCATCATCGAGGAGGCCGTCGAGGACACCGCCGAGGAGCCCGCCGGGCAGCGTCCCGACGACGCCCCGCACACGGCCCGCACGGCCCCCACGGCTCCCGCGGGCACCGTCGTGCCCTGGCCCGTCTCCGCCCGCAACGCCTCCGGACTCGCCGCCCAAGCCGCCCGCCTGCACGCCGCGCTGTCCGGCACGCCCGGGGACGACGTACGCGACACGGCGTACGCCCTGGCCACCGGCCGGGCCGCGCTGGAGCACCGCGCCGTGGCCCTCGGCACCGACCGGGCCCAACTCCTGGACGCCCTCGGGGCGGTGGCCGAGGGCGGCGAGTCGTCGAACGTCGTGCGCGGCAGCGTCGTCACCGACGCGCCGCCGGTGTTCGTCTTCCCCGGACAGGGCTCGCAGTGGGCGGGCATGGCCGTGGAACTCCTGGACACCGCACCCGCGTTCGCCGCGTCGATGACCGAATGCGCCGAAGCCCTGCGCGAGTTCACCGACTGGGACCTGTTCGACGTCCTCAACGAGCGGCCCGGCGCCCCCACCTTCGACGAGGTCGACGTCGTCCAGCCCGTGCTGTGGGCCGTGATGGTGTCCCTGGCCCGGCTGTGGGAGTCCTTCGGCGTCCGGCCCGGCGCCGTCGTCGGCCACTCGCAGGGCGAGATCGCCGCCGCCACCGTCGCCGGGGCGCTCTCCGTGCAGGACGGCGCCCGCGTCGTCGCCCTGCGCAGCCAGGTCATCCGCGACGAACTCGCGGGCCTGGGCGGCATGATGTCCGTCGGCCTGCCCGCGCGCGAGGCCGCCCGCCGGATCGAGGACTGGCCGGGCAAGCTCTCCCTGGCCGCCGTCAACGGCCCCGGCTCCACCGTCGTGTGCGGCCATGTGGACGCCCTGGAGGAACTGCGCGACACCCTGGAGGGCGAGGGCGTACGGGCCCGGATGATCCCCGTCGACTACGCCTCCCACTCGGTCTTCGTGGAGAACGTCAGGGAACGCATCCTGGAGGTGCTGGCACCGGTCGCGCCGCGCTCCGCCGACGTCGCGTTCTACTCCACCGTCACCGGCGACCTCATCGACACCACCGTGATGGGCGCCGAGTACTGGTACACCAACCTGCGCCGGACCGTGCTGTTCGAGGATGCCACCCGCGCCCTGCTCGGCGCCGGTTTCGGGCTGTTCGTCGAGGCCAGCCCGCACCCCATCCTCAAGCTCGGGGTGGCGGAGACCTTCGCCGACGCCGGGGCCAACGCGGTGGCCGTGGGCTCGCTGCGCCGCCGCGAGGGCGGCCTGGCCCGGTTCGCGGCCTCCCTCGCCGAGGCGTACACGCACGGCGCGGCCGTGGACTTCTCCCCGCTGCTCGCCGGGCGCCCGGGGCGGCGCGTGCACCTGCCGACGTTCGCCTTCCAGCACCGCCGCTACTGGCTGGAGGCCGCGCCCGGCGCCGCCGGTGACGTCGTCTCGGCCGGTCTGTCGGCCGCCGGGCACTCCCTGCTCAGCGCGGTCGTGGTGGCACCCGAGGACGGCGGGGTGACCCTCACCGGCCGGCTCTCCGCGCACACCCAGCCATGGATCGCCGACCATGTGGTCCAAGACGCGGTGTTCTTCCCCGGCACCGGATTCGTCGAACTCGCCGTCCGCGCGGGCGACCAGGTCGGCTGCGCCTTCCTGGACGAACTCACCCTGAACGCACCGCTGGTGCTCGGCGCCGGTGAGGCCGTGCAGCTCCAGGTCGTCGTCGGCGGCCCGGACGAGACCGGCCGCCGCGAGCTGGGCATCCACTCCCGGCCCGAACAGGCCGGACCCGACGAGCCGTGGACCCGGCACGCCACCGGCGCGCTGTCCGCCTCCGCCGCCGCGGCACCCCAGGGCCTGCCCGAGTGGCCGCCGCGCGACGCCGAACCCCTGGACGTCTCCGCGCTCTACCCGGACCTCGCCGGGGCCGGACTGCGCTACGGCCCGCAGTTCCAGGGCCTGACCGCCGCCTGGCGCGCGGGCGGTGACGTGTACGCCGAGGTCACGCTCGCCGAGCAGACCTCCGCCGACCGCTTCGGACTGCACCCCGCGCTGCTCGACTCCGCGCTGCACGCCGTCGCCCTGACCGACGCGGTCGGTGACGAGGCGGCGCTGCCCTTCGCCTGGTCCGGTGTGCGGCTGCACGCCACCGGCGCCCGCACCCTGCGGGTCCGGCTGACCCCGGTGCGCGCGGGCGAGGTCGCGCTGACCGCCGTGGACGCCTCGGGCGCGCCGGTGGTCTCCGTCGACTCCCTGGTGCTGCGCCCGGTCGCGGGCGCCCCGGCACCGCGCCGCGTGGACTCCCTGTACCGGATCGACTGGCGGCCCGCCGCCACACCGGGCACCCCGGCGGGGCCGGTCGCCCGGACCGACTGGAGCGCCTGGGCGGACCGGGCGGACGCGGGGGTCCCCGTACCGGACGCGGTCGTCCTGGCCACCGGGCCCGGCACCACCACCGAGGCCGTGCACACCGGGGTCCACCGGGTGCTCGCCGCGCTCCAGCGGTGGATCGCCGACGAACGCCCGGAGGACTCCCGCCTGGTCGTGGTCACCCGGGGCGCGGTCGCCACCGGCGGCGAACCGGTCACCGACCTCGCGGGCGGCGCCGTGTGGGGCCTGGTGCGCTCGGCGCAGTCCGAGCACCCGGACAGCTTCGTGCTGGCCGACCTGGACGCGGACACCGCGCTCGACGACGTGCTCGGCGCGATCCTGGCCTCCGGCGAACCACAGGTCGCGGTGCGCGGCGGCACGGTCCTCGCCGCCCGGCTGGCCCGCGCCGTCCCCGGCGAACCCCCGGCCGCACGGCCCGCGTTCGGCCCCGACGGCACGGTCCTGATCACCGGCGGCACCGGCATGCTCGGCCGCCTCGTGGCCCGGCACCTGGTCGCGGAGCACGGCGTACGGCACCTGCTGCTGCTCGGCCGCCGCGGTCCCGACGCACCCGGCGCCGCCGAGCTGGTCGCCGAACTGGCCGCGCTGGACGCCGAGGTGACCGTCGCCGCCTGCGACGCCGCCGACCGGGAGGCGCTCGCCGCCGTGCTGGACGCGGTCCCGGCCGACCGGCCGCTCACCGGCGTGGTGCACGCCGCCGGTCTGCTCGACGACGGCACGCTCTCCTCGCTCACCCCCGAACGCGTCGACCGGGTGCTCGCCGCCAAGGCCGACGCCGCGCTCCACCTGCACGAGCTGACCGCGGATCTCGACCTGAGCGCCTTCGTGCTGTTCTCCTCCGCCGCCGGGGTCATCGGCGCGCCCGGCCAGGGCAACTACGCCGCCGCCAACGCCTTCCTCGACGCGCTCGCCGCCCACCGCGGCGCGGCCGGGCTCGCCGGGCAGTCCCTGGCCTGGGGCTTCTGGAGCCAGGCCAGCGGCATGACCGGCGACCTCGACGACACCGACCGCGGGCGCATGTCCCGCAACGGGCTGCTCGGGCTCGCCGACGAGCAGGGCCTCGCCCTGTTCGACGCCGCCGCGTCCTCGGCCGCCACGCTGCTGGTGCCGGCCCGGTTCGACCTGGCCGGGATCCGCGCCGACGACGCCGCCCCGCAGCCGGTCTTCACCGCACTGGTCCCGGCCGTGCGCCGGGGCACCGCCCAGGCCGCCTCCGCCGCCGGTTCCTTCGCCGAGCACCTGCTGCGGCTGCCCGAGACCGAGCGGACCGCGGCGGCCCTCGACCTGGTACGCCAGAAGGTCGCCGCCGTCCTCGGCTACGGCTCACCGGACGAGGTCGAGGCCGAACGCGCCTTCCGCGAGCTGGGTTTCGACTCGCTCAGCGCGGTCGAGCTGCGCAACCGGCTCGGCGAGGCGGCGGGCGTACGCCTGCCCGTCACCGTGGTGTTCGACCACCCCAACCCGACCGCGCTCGCCCGGCACCTGGTCACCGAGACCTGCGGCGACCAGGCCGCCACCGCGGCCCCCGCGAGCCGCGCGGCCACCACCGGCACGGCCGACGAGCCGGTCGCCATCGTCGCCATGGCCTGCCGCTACCCCGGCGACGTCCGCTCCCCCGAGGACCTGTGGCGGCTGGTCGCCGAGGGCACCGACGCCATCGGCCCGTTCCCCGCCGACCGCGGCTGGGACCTGGAGCAGCTCTACGACCCGGACGGCGAGCGCCCGCACACGACCTACGTCCGCGAAGGCGGATTCGTGTACGACGCGGGCGAGTTCGACGCCGACTTCTTCGGGATCAGCCCGGTCGAGGCCGAGGCCATCGACCCGCAGCAGCGGCTGCTCCTGGAGACCTCCTGGGAGGTGTTCGAGCGGGCCGGGATCGACCCGGCGGCCCTCAAGGGCTCGGCCACCGGCGTCTACGCGGGCGTCATGTCCCACGACTACGCCGCCAACAGCGGCACCGGCGCCATCGCCTCCGGGCGCGTCTCGTACACGTACGGCTTCGAGGGCCCGGCGGTCACGGTCGACACGGCCTGCTCGTCGTCCCTGGTCGGCATGCACCTGGCCGCGCAGGCGCTGCGCTCCGGCGAGGTCGACCTCGCGCTGGCCGGAGGTGTGACCGTCATGGCGAGCCCGGAACTCTTCGTGGAGTTCAGCCGCCAGCACGGTCTGTCCAAGGACGGCCGCTGCCGCTCCTTCGCCGGGGCCACCGACGGCACCGGCTGGGGCGAGGGTGTCGGCCTGCTGCTGCTGGAACGGCTCTCCGACGCCCGCCGCAACGGCCACCCCGTGCTCGCGGTGCTGCGCTCCTCCGCCATCAACCAGGACGGCGCCAGCAACGGCCTGTCGGCGCCGAGCGGCCCCGCCCAGCAGCGGGTCATCCAGCAGGCGCTGGCGACGGCCGGGCTCACCGCCGCGGACGTCGACGCGGTCGAGGCCCACGGTACGGCGACGACCCTCGGCGACCCGATCGAGGCGCAGGCGCTGCTGGCGACCTACGGCCAGGACCGGCCCGAGGACAGCCCGGTGTGGCTCGGCTCGCTGAAGTCGAACATCGGCCACGCCCAGGCAGCCGCCGGTGTCGGCGGCGTGATCAAGATGGTCATGGCCATCCGCGAGGGCGTCCTGCCCAAGACCCTGCACGTGGACGAGCCCACCCCGCACGTCGAGTGGGAGTCCGGCGCGGTCCGGCTGCTGACCGAGTCCCGTGCCTGGCCCGAGACCGACCGGCCGCGCCGCGCGGGCATCTCCTCCTTCGGCATGAGCGGCACCAACGCCCATGTCATCGTCGAGCAGGCCCCCGCCGAGGCCGAAGCGCCCCGGCCGGACACGGGCGCCCCCGACGCCCCGGGCACTGAGGAGATCCCGGACACCCCGGCTCCGGTCACGCTGCTGGTCTCCGCGAAGTCCGCCGAGGCCCTGCCCGCCCAGGCGCGGCAGCTCCACGACTGGCTGACCGCCCGCCCCGGCCACTCCCCCGCCGACGTGGCCCACACCCTGGCCACCGCACGCGGCACCCTCGACCACCGCGCCGCCGTCACCGGCCGGGACACCGAGACCCTGCTGCGCGGCCTCGACGCGGTCGCCGAGGACCGCGACCTGCCGGGCGTGACCGCCCGCGGGCGCGCCCAGGGCGGACGGCTGGCGTTCCTGTTCACGGGGCAGGGGGCGCAGCGGCTCGGGATGGGCCGGGAGCTGGCCGAGGCCCACCCCGTCTTCGCCGAGGCGTTGGAGGCCGTACTCACTGCTGTGGACGCGCACTTGGAGCGGCCGTTGCGGGAGGTGATGTGGGGCGAGGACGCCGACCTGCTCAACCAGACGCAGTACACGCAGCCCGCCCTGTTCGCCTTCGAGGTCGCCCTGTACCGGCTGGTCGAGTCGTGGGGCATCACTCCCGACCACCTGGCCGGTCACTCGATCGGCGAGATCGCCGCCGCGCATGTGGCGGGGGTGTTCTCGCTGGAGGACGCGGCCAAGCTGGTCACCGCCCGCGGACGGCTCATGCAGAGCCTCCCGGCAGGCGGCACGATGATCGCCGTACAGGCGACGGAGGAGGAGATCCTGCCGCTGCTCACCGAGCAGGCCGGGATCGCCGCACTCAATTCGCCTCAGTCCACGGTCGTTTCGGGCGCCGAGGCCGAAGTACAGGCCATCGCGCAGCACTTCGCCACGCAGGGCCGCAAGACCAAGCAGCTCGCCGTCAGCCACGCCTTCCACTCCCCGCTCATGGAACCGGTGCTGGAGGAGTTCCGGGCGGTCGCGGAGTCGCTGACGTACCACCAGCCCCGTATCGCGTTCGTGTCGACCGTCACGGGCGAGGCCGTAACCGACGAGCTGACCACCGCCGACTACTGGACCGAGCACATCCGCAAGCCCGTCCGGCTGACGGACGCGCTCGCCCGCATCCCCGCCGCCGCCTTCCTGGAGATCGGCCCGGACGCGGTGCTCACCGCTCTGGGTCCCGCGAGCCTGGACGAGGCCGTGTTCGTCTCCGCGCAGCGGCGTGAGCACGACGAGGCGGCCGGGCTGCTGCACGGGGTGGCGCGGCTGCATGTCGCGGGTGTGCCGGTCGACCGGGCGGCCTGCTTCGCGGGCGGCGGTGCCCGGCGGATCGACGATCTGCCGACGTACGCCTTCCGGCGCACCCGCTACTGGCTGGACGCGAAGGACTACTTCAGCGAGCTGTGGCACGGTGAGTCCGGGGCGGCGAACGTCGTCGGCGCCGGTCTGGAGACGGCGGCGCACCCGCTGCTCGGGGCGGCCGTGTGGTCACCGGAGTCGGACGGAGTGGTGTTCACCGGGCGGCTGTCGCTGGAGGCGCAGCCCTGGCTGGCCGGGCACGCGGTGCGCGGTGCGGTGCTGCTGCCGGGCACGGCGTTCGTGGAACTCGCGCTGGCGGCCGGCGCCCAGGTCGGCTGCGAACTGCTCGACGACCTCGCCCTGGAGGCGCCGCTGGTGCTCCCCGAGCGCGGGGGCGTGGCCTTCCAGATCACGGTGGGCGAGGACGCGGGCGGCAGCCGTACGTTCGCCCTGCACACCCGGGACGAGGGTGGCACGGGAGCATGGACCCGGCACGCCACCGGTCTGCTCACCACCGCCGCGCCCGTCCCGTCGGAGAACCTGGCGGTGTGGCCGCCGTCCGGTGCCGAGCCGCTGCCCGTCGACGGGCTCTACGAGGCCCTGGCGGAGGCCGGGTTCGGGTACGGGCCCGCCTTCCAGGGGCTGACGGCCGCCTGGCGCGACGGGGACGACCTGTACGCCGAGATCACCCCGCCCGAGGGCACCGACGTCGAGGGCTTCGGGCTGCATCCGGCGCTGTTCGACGCCTCCCTGCATGTGCTGGGGGCGGCCGGGGACGACGCCACGGCGCGGCTGCCGTTCGCCTGGTCGGGGGTCGCGCTGCACGCCTCGGGCGCGTCCCGGGTGCGGGTGCGGCTGCGGGCCCTGCCGGGCGGTGCCGTGTCGGTGCTGATCGCGGATGCGCTGGGTACGCCGGTGCTGACGGCCGAGTCGCTGGCGCTGCGCGAGCTGACCGAGGTGCCGCGGGCCGCCGCCCAGGATCTGTACCGGGTGGAGTGGACCGAGGTCGCGCCGCGTACCGGCGGCGCGGGGGCCGGGACCGGGTCCGCGTCCGGGTCCGGGTCCGGGTCCGGGTCCGGGGCGTCGGCGGCGGAGTACGCCGTGCTGCGCACCGAGCCGGGGGCGGGGGCCGCGCAGGCGCACGCCGCCGTGGCGCGGGCGCTGGCCGAGGTGCAGGCGCGGCTGGCGGACGGGACGCGGCTCGCGGTGGTGACGAGCGGGGCGGTGGCGCTGCCCGGCGAGGACGTCACCGACCCGGCCGGAGCCGCCGTCTGGGGCCTCGTACGCTCCGCACAGGCCGAGAACCCCGGCCAGTTCGTCCTCGTCGACACCGACAACTCCCTTCCGGGAGACACCTTCCTGGAGACCGCCCTCACCACGGGCGAACCCCAGGTCCTGATCCGGGGCGGGCACCTCCACGCCGCCCGCCTCACCCGGCACACCCCCACCGGGAGCGGCCAGCCCACAGCCGTCTTCACCTCCGACAGCACCGTCCTGGTCACCGGAGCCACCGGTGCCCTGGGGCGTACCGTCAGCCGCCATCTGGTCACCGCGCACGGCGTCACGCGTCTGGTGCTGGTGGGGCGGCGCGGCGCCGAGGCACCGGGGGCCGTGGAGCTGCGGGACGAACTGGCCGCTCTCGGTGCGGAGGTGACACTCGCCGCGTGCGACGTGGCCGACCGCGAGGCGACGGCCGCGCTGCTGGACGCGCATCCGGTGGACGCGGTGGTGCATGTCGCCGGTGTCCTGGACGACGGGCTCGTCACCTCCCTCACCCCGGAACGGGTGGCGGCGGTGCTGCGGCCGAAGGTGGACGCGGCCTGGAACCTGCACGATCTCACCCAGGACCGCCCGCTGACCGCGTTCGTCGTGTTCTCCTCGGCGGCGGGTGTCCTGGGCAACGCCGGACAGGCGTCCTACGCCGCCGCCAACTCCTACCTCGACGCCCTCGCCACCCACCGCGCCCACCACGGACTGCCCGGCCTCTCCCTGGCCTGGGGCCTGTGGGCCGGCGGATCAGGCATGGCGGGCGAGCTGGCCGAGGCGGACCGGGAGCGGCTGGACCGCTCCGGGGTGCGGGCGCTGGCACCCGGGGAGGCACTGGCGCTGTTCGACGCGGCGGGCGGGCAGGAGACGCCCGTGGTGGTTCCCATCCGGTTCGCGTTCGGCGCGTACGAGGGTGATGTCCCGGCGGTCCTGCGCAAGCTGGTGCGGGTCACCGCGCGGCGGGCGGCGGCCGCCGCCGGGCCGGACGCGGGCGGCGGGCTGCGGGAGCGGGTGGCCGGGCTGCCGGCGGCCCGGCGCACCGGGCTGCTGCTGGACGTGGTGCTCGAAGAGGCCGCGGCGATCCTGGGGCACGCGTCGGCGGCGGCGATCGATCCGGACCGGTCCTTCAAGGATCTCGGATTCGACTCGCTCGGCGCGGTGGAGTTCCGCAACGGCGTCAACGCGCGGACGGGGCTGCGGCTTCCGGCGACCCTGGTGTTCGAGTTCCCGAACGCGCGGGCGCTGGCCGAGCACCTGGCCGCCGAACTGGCGCCCGCCGAGGACACCGTGGCGGGCGCGGGTACGGGCACGAGTACGGGCTCGGGCGCGGGTTCCGCCGTGGAGGAGGAGCGGCTGCGGGAGATCCTGCGGTCGATCCCGGTGGAGCGGCTGCGGACGAGCGGGCTGGCGGACGCGCTGCTGTCGCTGGCCGAGGACGCGGGGGCGGCCGGTGCCGTGGCCGTGGCGGACCGGGAGGAGGCCGCCGGGGACGGCGACTCGCTCGACGACCTGGACGCGGACGCCCTGATCAACCTGGCGCTCGGGGACGCCTGACGGACCGGGCCCGGCCGCCCTCTCCCACCGGGGCGGCCGGGCCCTGCCATGCCGTGGACCTGCCGTCAGCGCAGCCGTGCAGCCGCCGTCACCGCGTCCCGGTGCCTACCGCAACGACCGGAAGGCGGTGCGGAGTTCGTCGGTGAAGATCTTCGGCTGCTCCCAGGCGGCGAAGTGACCGCCCTCGGCGACCTCGTTCCAGTGGATGATGTTGCCGTAGGCGCGCTCGCCCCAGCTGCGCGGCGCGGGGTAGATCTCGCCGGGGAAGACGGAGACGGCGACGGGCACCCTGGGGATGGAGACCGCGTCGAACGGACCGCCGCCGGCCTGGGTGCCCTCCCAGTACAGCCGGGAGGAGGACGTACCGGTGTTGGTCAGCCAGTACAGCGAGATCGCGTCGAGGATCTCGTCGTAGGTGAAGATCTTCTCCGGCCGGCCGTCGGAGTCGCTCCACTCGGCGATCTTGTCGTAGAAGTACGCCGCCATGGCGACCGGGGAGTCGGCCAGGGCGTAACCGATGGTCTGCGGGGACTGGTTCATCATCGCGGCGTAGCCGTAGCCGTCGCGGTAGAAGTGGAGCAGCCGGTCGTAGGCCCGCTTCTCGGCGGCCGACAGGTTGCCCGGGGCCGGGTCGTAGTTGCGCAGACGCCTGACGATCTCCTTGGGCACGGTGCCGGGCATGTTGACGTGGATGCCCAGCAGTCCCTTGTGCTGCTGGTCGGCGAGGACCTGGGAGATGATCGAGCCCCAGTCGCCGCCCTGGGAGACGTACTCCTGGTGGCCGAGGCGCCGCATCAGCTCGTGGAAGGCGCGGGCGGTGCGGGCGGGGTTCCAGCCGCTGCGGGCCGGGTTGCCGGAGAATCCGTAGCCGGGCAGCGTCGGCAGGACCAGGTGGAAGGCGTCGCGGGCCCGGCCGCCGTGTGCCGTCGGGTTCGTCAGCGGGCCGACGACCTTGAGGAGTTCGACGATGGAGCCGGGCCAGCCGTGCGTCATCAGCAGTGGCAGGGCGTCCTTGTGCGGGGAGCGGATGTGGGCGAACTGGATGTCCAGGCCGTCGATCTCCGTGATGTACTGCGGCAGCGCGTTGAGGCGGTTCTCCAGGACGCGCCAGTCGTACGACGTGCCCCAGTGCTCCATCAGCGGGCGCATCCGGTCGAGCTGGGCGCCCTGGGAGCGGTCGCGCACGGTCTCCCGGTCGGGCCAGCGGGTGTCGCGGATGCGGCGCCGCAGCGCGTCGAGTTCCCGCTGCGGGACCCTGATGCGGAAGGGCCGGATCCCGGAGCCGGGCCGCGGCGCCCACTCGGCGGCAGCGGCGGCGGGCGCCGGCGGTACCCCGGCAGCGGCCTGCGCCTGCCCGGCCGCACCCAGGGCGCCCGCGACGGCGGCGCCCGCGGTGCCTGCCGCCGCGTAGCCCAGGAAGCGGCGCCGGTCGGAGCCCAGCCGGTCCATGTGTTCGTGCTCTGTCATCACGTACTCCTTCAAGCTCGCCTGTTTCACACGTACTTGGGACATCCCGGTCAGCACACTACCCGAGTGTGCACACGTATCTACCGACGCCCCGCCAAAGCACATGTGAACTTCGGAGCGTCATCCTCCGGTCACCGGGCGGCCGGTGGTCACGCAAGTGGCAGGCCCTAGGGGGCGGTTAGGGGTGGGCCGAGGTGCGGGGGCTGCGTAGTTTCCGGATGAAGGATCGTCATCTCTTCGGTCCGGACAACCGTTTCGCGCCCACGATCGAGAAGGTAACTGTCACATGGCAGACCTCGCCAACGATGAACGAACGGAAACCGAGATCCCCTCTTTTCCGCTGGTGGAGAAGTGCCCGTTCCGGCACACCCCGGAATACGCGCGACTGCGGGCCGAAGAGCCGGTCTCGAAGGTCAAGCTGGAGGTGTCGGGCCGGGAGGCGTGGGTGATCGCCACCCATGACCTCGTCAAGCAGGTGCTCACCTCCCCGGCGATGAGCTCCAACTGGCGCAACCCGGGCTACCCGCACCAGGTCGCGCTGTCGGAGGAGATCCTCAACACCCTCGACCTGCCGCTGCTGGCCCTGGACCCGCCGGAGCACACCGTGCGCCGCCGGCTGCTGATCCCGGAGTTCACGGTCAAGCGCGTCAACGCGCTGCGCCCGCGCATCCAGGAGTTCGTCGACGCCTGCATCGACCGGATGCTCGCCAAGGGCGGCCCGGTGGACCTCGTCCAGGAACTGGCCGTGCCGGTGCCCACGCTGCTGTTCGCCGAGCTGATGGGCGCGCCCGCCGAGGACGCCACCTCCTTCCGCGAGCACGCCGAGGGCACCATGACGCGCGGGGTGGACTTCGACGAACTCGACCGTCTCCAGATGGAGATGGAGAAGCACCTGGCCGCGCTGGTCACCGAGAAGGAGCAGCACCCCACCGACGACCTGCTCAGCCGGATCATCGCCAAGAACAAGGAAGACGGCGCCCTGGAGCACCACGACCTGGTGGCCATCGCCCGGATGCTGATGTACGGCGGCTTCGACACCGCCGCCAACATGATCTCGCTCGGTACGGTCACGCTGCTCCAGCACCCCGACCAGCTCGGCCAGCTCAAGGCCGACCCGTCGCTGGCCCAGAAGGCGATCGGCGAACTGCTGCGCTATCTGTCGATCAACGACTCGGCGAGCGCGCGGGTGGCCACCGAGGACACCCGGCTCGGTGACGTGACGGTCCGCGAGGGCGAGGGCGTCATCCTGCTGTACGGCTCGGCCAACCGCGACGAGGCCGCCTTCGAGAACGCCGACGTGTTCGACATCCACCGCGACACCCGCGGCCATGTGGCCTTCGGCGGCGGCGTCCACCAGTGCCCCGGCGCGAGCCTGGTGAAGGTCGAACTGGAGATCGTCTTCAACACGCTGTTCCGCCGCATCCCGGAGCTGCGGCTCGCGGTGCCGTTCGAGGAGCTGCCGTTCAAGAACGACACGCTCATGTACGGCATGTACGAGTGCCCGGTCACATGGTGAGCGGGCTGCGGGTCAGCGTCGACCGGGAGCGGTGCACGGGCACCGGTTCGTGTGTGTTCGCCGCCCCCGCCGTGTTCGAGCAGGACGACGCCGACGGCCGCGTGGTCCTGCTGCGGGAGCACCCCGAGCCGGGTGAGTCGGACGACGTGCAGGAGGCGGCCGACGTCTGCCCCGTGGCCGCGATCAAGCTGCACCGACGATGACGTATCGGAGATCACCATGACCAAGGCAGTAGTGCTCGGCGGCGGGATGGCGGGGATGCTGGCGGCCTCCGTCCTGACCCGTCACGCCGACGAGGTCACCATCGTGGAGGGCGACCGGCTGCCCGACCGGCCCGTGCCGCGGCGGGGTCTGCCGCAGGGCTACCACAGTCACATGTTCATGGGCGGCGGGGCGCTGGCCCTGGAGGACCTGCTGCCCGGCGTCCTGGACCGGCTGTACGCGGCCGGCGCCTCCCGGCGGGGCATGCCGTGGAACACGCTGACGCTGTCGGCGGGCGGCTGGTTCCCGCGGCACCGCGGCGACGCGTTCATCGTGGTGTGCAGCCGGGAGCTCACCGACCACGTGGTGCGTCAGCGGGTGCTGGAGTCCGGCACCGTCGAGGTCGTGCAGTCGGCGAAGGTCGTCGGCCTGGCCGGGGACTCCGGCCGGGTGACCGGGGTGCGGGTGCAGGACGAGGACGGCGAGCGGGTGCTCGGCGCGGACTTCGTGGTGGACGCCACCGGCCGCCGCTCAAGGGCGCCGCAGTGGCTCGGCGAACTCGGCGTCCCCGCCGTCGAGGAGGAGTCCGTCGACCCCGGACTCGCCTACTCCACCCGCCTGTACCGGGCCCCGGAGGGCGTGCACCCGGACTTCCCGGCGCTGTTGATCCAGCCGCAGGCGGGCACCGGGCAGCCGGGCCGCGGCGCGACGCTGTTCCCGATCGAGGGCGGCCGCTGGATCGCCACGATGACCGGGACGCGCGGCGCGCAGCCGCCCACCGACGAGGCCGGGTTCGACGCGTTCGCGCGCGGCCAGCGGCACACGATGATCGCCGACCTGCTCGCCCAGGCCGAACCCATCAGCGAGGTCCGCCCCTACAAGGGCACCGTCAACCGGCGCAGGCACTACGAGCGCCTGCCGCTGCCGGAGGGCTTCGCCGTCGTCGGTGACGCCGTCGCCGCCCTCAACCCGGTGTACGCGCACGGCATGTCGGCCTCCGCGTTCGGCGCGCTCGCGCTGCGCGGGGCGCTGGAGGACACCGGTCTCAAGCCGGGCCTGGCCGCCACGGCGCAGTCGGCGATCGCCGAGGCCGTCGAGACGCCGTGGTCGATGGCCGTGCAGCAGGACGTGGCCTTCCCCGACGTCCGCATCGACAACGTGGTGGTGCCGGTTCCGGCGCCCGAGGAGCAGGAGTTCATGGCGCGGCTCGCGGCGACCTCGCTGAGCGAACCGGTCGTCGCGAACGCCATGTTCGGGGTGTTCACCCTGATGTCCCCGGCGTCCGGGATGGTCACCCCCGAGATCCAGGAACTGGTGCTGCGCGGTCCGAGCCGCCCGCAGCTGACCGCCGAGGAGGCCATCGCGCAGTTCCCGGAGCTGGGCGGCCTGCTCACCCCTGCCGCCGTGCGCTAGCCCGACAGGGTCTGGGCACGGTCTCTCCCGTACGCCACCGCCGTCCGGCCACACGGACGGCGGTGGCCGCCGGCCGGCGGGCCGTCAGGGTCCGCGGCTCGCCCGGGGCGGCGGCCGGACGACCGCGCCGCCCACCCCCCGGCGGCGGTCGCTTCGGCCGCCGCCGCTGAATCGTCCGCCGCTGACTTGAAGAGGGATGGCGTTGTCAAGGAATCTGGTGGCTTGGCCGGTCTCGGGCAAGAGTGCCGCCGCACTGCGTGCCCAGGCCCGGCGACTGCGCGATCATCTCGTGGCGACGCCGGGCACCCGGCCCGCCGATGTGGCGCTGACCCTGTCCGCACGGGCCGTGCTGGAGCACCGTGCCGTCGTCCTCGGTGCGGACGAGGAGCAGTTGCTCGCCGGTCTGGGCGCGGTGGCCGAGGGCCGCGGCGGCGCTCCGGTGCGCGCGGGCGTGGCGCACGGCGATCCGCGCCCGGTGTTCGTGCTGCCCGGCACGGGCGTGCCCGAGGACACCGCCCGACTGCTCGACGTCTTCCCCGCGTTCGCCGCGCGCATGGCCGAGTGCGCGCGGGTCCTGGACCCGCTGACCGGCGGAAGCCTGCTGGACGCGGCGCGCTCCGCCCGGACGGCGCCCGCCGCCTCCGGGCCGCTGCGCTGGGCGGTGTCGGTGTCGCTGGTCGCGCTGTGGCGGGCGCTCGGCGTACGGCCGGCCGCGCTGACGGGCGAGGGCGACGGGGAGACGGCGGCGGCCTGCGCGGCCGGTGCGCTGTCCCTGGAGGACGGCGCCCGGCTCGCCGTACGCGGCGGGCGCCCCGCACCCGGCACCCCGCGCACCGGTGGGTTCACCCCGTCCGCCGGGTCGCCCGAGGACACCGTACGGGCGCTGCGGGACAAGCGGCACGAGGTGTTCGTCGTCCCGGACGCGGACCTCGCCGCCCGGGTGGCCGCCGTCACCGGCGCGGAACGGGTCGTGGCACCCGACGGCGACGGGCTCCCCGGTCTGCTGGCGCAGGCACATGTGCGGGGCGTGACGGTCCGCTGGGGCGCCCTCCTGGAGGGTTCCGGAGCGAGGGGCACCGACCTGCCCACGTACGCCTTCCAGCGGCGCCGCTACTGGTCGGTGCCGGTCGTCGCGGCGGACGCCGCCGAACTGGGCCTGAACGCCGTCTCCCACCCGCTGCTGGGCGCTGCGGTGGAGCTGGGCGAGCGGGGCGCGCTGGTGTTCACCGGCCGTGTCTCGGCCCGCACCCACCCGTGGGTCGCCGACCACGCGGCGCTGGGCAGCACCCTGCTGCCGGGCACGGCCTTCGTCGAGCTGGCCGCGCACGCGGGCGGCACCGTGGGTCTGGACCTGCTGGAGGAACTGACCCTGCACGAACCGCTGGTGCTGCCCGACGAGGGCGCGGTGCTGCTCCAGGTGATGCTGGACGCGCCGGACGCCTCCGGCCGCCGTACGGTCACCGTGCACGGCCGGTCCGAGGACCAGGGCACTCCGTGGGTGCGGCACGCCACCGGTGTGCTGGCCACGGGCGCCGCCGAGGCCGCCGACCTCGCGCAGTGGCCGCCCGCGGGCGCCGAACCGCTCGCCCTGGACGGCCTCTACGAGCGGCTGCGGGCCCGCGGCTACGACTACGGGCCGGTGTTCCAGGGCCTGCGCGCGGTGTGGCGGTCGGGCGAGGACGTGTTCGCCGAGGTCGTGCTGCCCGGCCAGACCCGCGACGAGGCGGGCCGGTTCGGTCTGCACCCCGCGCTGCTCGACGCGGCCCTGCACGCCTCGCTGGCCGCCGAGGAGGCCGACGCGGCGGACGGTGCGGCGGACGGCGGCGAGGGCACCGGGACGGTGCTGCCGTTCGCCTGGACCGGGGTGTCCCTGCACGCCACCGGCGCCAGTGAACTGCGCGTGCGGCTCAGCCCGGTGGGCCAGGACGGTACGGCGATCAGCGCCGCCGACGCCACCGGGCGCCCGGTGCTGTCCGTGGCCTCGCTGGTGGCCCGGCCGGTCGCCGCGGGCAGCCTGGGCGAGCAGCCCTGGCGCCTGGAGTGGACTCCGCGGCCGCTGCCCGCTGCGGACACCGCGCACACCGCCGCGCCCGTCACGCTCGGCGCCCCTCTCCCCGGCCTGCCCGGGACACCCGCGTACGCCGACCTGGCGGCCCTCGCCGCCGCCGTGGACGACGGCCTGCCCGCGCCCCGGTGGGTGCTGTGCCCGCTCGCCCGCCCCGAGGGCGAGGTGCCGCAGGCGGTGCGCTCCGTCACCCACCACGCCCTGGACCTCGTCCAACGATGGCTGGCCGACGACCGGTTCGCCGACTCCCGGCTGGTGTTCGTCACCGAGGGCGCCGCCGCACCGGACGCCACGGATCTCGTCCTCGCCCCCGTGTGGGGCCTGGTCCGGGCTGCGGAGGCGGAGAACCCCGGCCGGTTCGTCCTCGCCGACCTCGACGGCACCCCCGGCACCCACGACCGGCTGACCGCCGTACTGGCCAACGGGGAACCGGAGTTCGCGCTGCACGACGGCACCCTGCGCGTCCCGCGCCTGGTGCGCGGCGCGGGCCCCGACACGGCGGCCGCCCCGGATCCCGAGGGCACCGTCCTGGTCACCGGAGGCACCGGCGGCCTGGGCGCGCTCATCGCCCGCAGGCTGGTCACCGAGCACGGCGTACGCCGACTGCTGCTGACCAGCAGGCGCGGCGCCGACGCCCCCGGGGCGGCCGAACTGACCGCCGAACTGGGGCGGTTGGGCGCCGAGGTGACCGTCGCCGCGTGCGACGTCGGTGACCGCGCCGCGCTCGCCCGGGTCCTGGCGGCCGTGCCCGCCGCGCACCCGCTCACCGGTGTGGTGCACGCGGCCGGTGTCCTCGACGACGGTGTCGTGGAGTCCCTGACCGCCGACCGCCTCGACACCGTACTGGCCGCCAAGGCGGACGGCGCCTGGCATCTGCACGAGCTGACCGCCGGGCACGACCTGGCCTTCTTCCACCTGTTCTCCTCCGCCGCCGGCATCCTGGGCGCGGCGGGCCAGGCCAACTACGCCACCGCCAACACCTTCGTCGACGCGCTCGCCCGCCACCGCCGGAGCACCGGCCTCCCGGCGACCTCGCTGGCCTGGGGCCTGTGGGCGACCGGCGGCATGGCCGAGCAGCTGACCGGCGCCGACGTGGAACGGCTGCGCCGCCAGGGCTTCCCGCCGCTCTCCGCCGACGAGGGCCTCGGCCTGTTCGACGCGGCCCTGCGCAGCGCCGAACCGCTGTTGCTGCTGCTGCGTCTGGACGTCACCGCGCTGCGCGCCCAGGCCGCGGCCGGGTCCGCGCAGACGGTCCTGCGCGACCTGGTCCCGGCCCCGGCCCGCCGCACGGAGGGCGGCACGGCCCAGGCCGCCGCCACCGGCGGTCTCGCCGAGCGGCTGGCCGGGCTGTCCGCCGAGGACCGCGCCCGCGAACTGCTGCACCTGGTGCGCGCCCAGGCCGCCACCGCGCTCGGCCACGACTCCGCCGACGCCGTCGAACCCGACCGCGCCTTCCAGGAGATGGGCTTCGACTCGCTCGCCGCCGTCGAGCTGCGCAACGCGCTGCGCGCCCTCGTCGGCCAGAGCCTGCCCGCCACGCTGGTCTTCGACCACCCGAGCGCCCGCGCGGTCGCCGCCCACCTGGACACCCTGCTCTCCGGCGCCGACGACCGCACGGCGGCCACCGCCCCGGCGCCCGGCGGCGCGTCCGGCGACGACGATCCGATCGTCATCGTCTCCATGGCCTGCCGCTACCCCGGCGACGTCGCCTCCCCCGAGGACCTGTGGAAGCTGGTCGCCGACGGGGTCGACGCGGTCGGCGGCTTCCCCGCCGACCGGGGCTGGGACGTCGAGGGCACCTACGACCCCGAGCCCGGCAACCCCGGGAAGACCTACACCCGTTCCGGTTCCTTCCTCTACGACGCCGCCGACTTCGACAACCGCTTCTTCGGCATCAGCCCGAACGAGAGCCTCGGCATGGACCCGCAGCAGCGGCTGCTGCTGGAGACGGCCTGGGAGCTGTTCGAGCGGGCCGGGATCGACCCGGCGGCGCTCAAGGGCTCGGCCACCGGCGTGTTCACCGGCGTCATGTACCACGACTACCCGTTCGCCTCCGCCACCGGCTCGATCATCTCCGGGCGGCTCGCCTACCACTACGGCCTGGAGGGCCCGGCCGTCTCCCTGGACACGGCCTGCTCGTCCTCGCTGGTCGCCCTGCACCTGGCGATCCGGGCCCTGCGGGCGGGCGAGTGCTCCCTCGCGCTGGCCGGCGGTGTGACCGTGATGTCGACGATGGAGACGTTCATCGAGTTCAGCAGCCAGCGCGGTCTGTCCGCCGACGGCCGCTGCCGCTCCTTCGACGCCGCCGCCGACGGCACCGGCTGGGGCGAGGGCGCGGGCCTGCTGCTCGTCGAGCGGCTGTCCGACGCCCGCCGCAACGGGCACCCGGTGCTCGCGGTGATCCGCGGCTCGGCCGTCAACCAGGACGGCGCGAGCAACGGCCTGACCGCGCCCAACGGGCCCGCGCAGCAACGCGTGATCCGCCAGGCCCTCGCCGACGCCGGACTCGGCACGGACGACGTCGACGCCGTCGAGGCGCACGGCACCGCGACCGTCCTCGGCGACCCGATCGAGGCCCAGTCGCTGCTGGCGACCTACGGCAAGGACCGGCCCGCCGACCGGCCGCTCTGGCTGGGCTCCCTGAAGTCGAACATCGGCCACACCCAGGCCGCCGCGGGCGTCGGCGGCATCATCAAGACCGTCCAGGCCATGCGGCACGGCGTCCTGCCCAGGACCCTGCACCTGAACGAGCCCTCCCCCAAGGTCGACTGGTCCGAGGGCCAGGTGCGGCTGCTGACCGAGGCCACCCCGTGGCCCCGCCAGGGCCGCCCGCGCCGCGCGGGAGTCTCCTCCTTCGGCATCAGCGGCACCAACGCCCACGTGATCCTGGAGCAGTCCCCCGACGAGGGCGGCCTCGCCTTCCTGTTCACGGGGCAGGGGGCGCAGCGGCTCGGTATGGGCCGGGAGCTGGCCGAGGCCCACCCCGTCTTCGCGGAGGCGCTGGACGCCGTACTCACCGCTGTGGACGCGCACTTGGAGCGGCCGCTGCGGGAGGTGATGTGGGGCGAGGACGCCGACCTGCTCAATCAGACCCAGTACACGCAGCCCGCCCTGTTCGCCTTCGAGGTCGCCCTCTACCGGCTGGTCGAGTCGTGGGGCGTGACCCCGGACCACCTCGCCGGACACTCCATCGGCGAGATCGCCGCCGCACACGTCGCCGAAGTCTTCTCCCTGGAGGACGCAGCACGGCTCGTCACCGCACGCGGACGCCTTATGCAGGCCCTCCCGGCGGACGGTGCGATGGTCGCCGTGCAGGCCACCGAGGACGAAGTGCTGCCGCTGCTCACCGAGCAGGTGGGCATCGCGGCCGTCAACGGGCCGTCGTCGGTGGTCGTCTCGGGCGCCGAGGACGCCGTCCTCACCCTCAAGGCGCACTTCGACAGCCTCCGGCGCAAGACCAAGCAGCTCGCCGTCAGCCACGCCTTCCACTCCCCGCTCATGGAACCGGTCCTGGAGGACTTCCGGGCGGTCGCGGAGTCGCTGACCTACGAGCGTCCCCGTATCCCCTTCGTCTCCACGGTCACCGGCGACACCGTCACCGACGAACTCACCACCCCCGCCTACTGGACCGAGCACATCCGCAAGCCCGTCCGGCTGGCCGACGCCGTCAGCCGCATCGCGGCCGCCTCCCACCTGGAGATCGGCCCGGACGCCGTCCTCACCGCCCTCGGCCCTGCCATCGCGGAGGACGCCGGCTTCACGGCGGCCCAGCGGCGCGGCCGCGGGGAGCGGGAGGAGTTCGCCGCCGCGATGGCCGCGCTCGGCGGCACCGAACGCGGCACGGGACCCGCGCTGCTGCCGCTGCTGCTGTCCGCGCGCACCGCCGAGGCGCTGCCCGCCCAGGCCGAGCGCCTGCACCGGCTGCTCGCCCAGGACCAGGCCCCCGGCCTCGCCGACGTCGCCTGGTCCACCGCCGCCACCCGCGTCCCGCTGGACCACCGCGCCGTCGTGTGGGCCACCGACCGCGCCGACGCCCTGGAGAGCCTGCGCGCCCTCACGGACGACCGGGAACTGCCCCAGGTCGTGCGCGGACGGGTCCAGGGCGGCGAGGGCACGGGCTTCCTGTTCACGGGGCAGGGGGCGCAGCGGCTCGGGATGGGCCGGGAGCTGGCCGAGGCCCACCCCGTCTTCGCCGAGGCGCTGGACGCCGTACTCGCGGCAGTGGACGCGCACTTGGACCGGCCGCTGCGCGAGGTGACGTGGGGCGAGGACGCCGACCTGCTCAACCAGACCCAGTACACGCAACCCGCCCTGTTCGCCTTCGAGGTCGCCCTCTACCGGCTGGTCGAGTCATGGGGCGTGACCCCTGACCACCTGGCCGGGCACTCCATCGGCGAGATCGCCGCCGCACATGTGGCAGGGGTGTTCTCGCTGGAGGACGCGGCCAAGCTGGTCACCGCACGCGGACGGCTCATGCAGAGCCTCCCGGCGGGCGGCACAATGATCGCCGTACAGGCGACGGAGGACGAGATCCTGCCCCTGCTCACCCAGCAGGCCGGGATCGCCGCCCTCAACTCCCCCCAGTCCACGGTCATCTCCGGTGCCGAGGCCGAAGTACAGGCCATCGCGGAGCACTTCGCCGCCCAGGGCCGCAAGACCAAGCAACTCGCCGTCAGCCACGCCTTCCACTCCCCGCTCATGGAGCCGGTGCTGGAGGAGTTCCGGACGGTCGCGGAGTCGCTCACCTACGAGCGTCCCCGTATCCCCTTCGTCTCGACCGTCACCGGGGAGTCCGTCACCGACGAACTCACCACCCCCGCCTACTGGACCGAGCACATCCGCAAGCCCGTCCGGCTGACGGACGCCCTCGCCCGTATCCCCGCCGCCACCTTCCTGGAGATCGGCCCCGACGCCGTCCTCACCGCGCTCGCGCAGGACATCGTGCCGGGTGCCACGGCGGTCGCGGCGCAGCGCAGGAAGCGGGTCGAGACGGAGGAACTCGCGGGTGCGGTCGGCCGGTTGCACACGGTGGGTGTGCGGGTCGACTGGGCGGCGTACTTCGGGGGCAGTGGCGCGCGGCGGGTGGAGCTGCCGACGTACGCGTTCCAGCGGGCCCGGTACTGGCTGGTGCCGCAGGACTCGGGCGAGGGTGTCGCGGGGATCGGGCAGGCGCCGGGCGGGCATCCGCTGCTGGGTGCCGAGGTGGAACTTCCGGACGACGGCCTGGTGTTGACCGGGGTGCTTGCTCCGGGGTCCGAGGGCCTGCTCGCCGGGCACGCCCTGCTGGGCACGCCCGTGCTGCCCGCCTCGGCGCTGGCCGAGCTGGCGCTGAGCGCGGGTGAGCGGCTGGGCTGCGGGACGCTGGCGGAGTTCGGGGTCGACCGGCCGCTGGTGCTCCCGGCGGACGCGGCGGTGACGCTGCGGGTCGTGGTCGGCGCGGCGGACGAGGCGGGCGGTCGGTCCGTGGCCGTGCACTCCCGGCGGGGCGAGTCGGACGGCTGGGTGCGGCACGCGGGCGGCGCGCTGCGTCCGCAGGAGGCCGAGGGGACGGCCGTACCGGAGGCGTGGGCCGAGGTCTGGCCGCCGGCCGGGGCCGTGCCGGAGGCGTGCGACGACGTGTACGACGTGCTGGCCGGGCGGGGGTACCACTACGGTCCCGGTCTGGAGCTGGTGCGGGCGCTGTGGCGGCGCGGCGACGAGGTGTTCGCCGAGGTCGCCCTCGACGGGGAGGAAGCGGCGGCCGAGGGCTTCGGGCTGCATCCGGCGCTGCTGGAGGCCGTGTTCCATCCGCTGTGGGCGGCGGGCGCGGACGCCGGGCCGGTGCTGCCGTCCGGCTGGCGGGAGGTGGTGCTGCACGCCGCCGGTGCCTCGGCGCTGCGGGTGCGGCTGGCCCCGGCCGACGACGGCTCGGGCGGTGTCACGCTGGGCGCCGCCGATCCCTCGGGTGCTCCGGTGCTGTCGGCGCGTTCCGTGGACTTCCGTGCGGTGGCGGCCGGTGAACTGGGCGCCGGGGAGGGCGCGGTGGCGCCGGTGCGGCGGCGTGCGGCGGTCCGGCGGGCCTCCGCGGGCGGCGCTGCCGGGCTGCGGGAGCGGCTGGCGGCGCTGCCCGAGGGCGAGCGCGACCGGGAGCTGCTGGAGCTGGTGCGCACGCAGGTCGCCGAGGTGCTGGGGCATCCGTCGGGTTCCTCGGTGGAGCCGGACGAGGCGTTCCAGGAGCTGGGCTTCGACTCGCTGGCCGCGACCGAGCTGCGCCGCAGGCTGGGCGCGGCGGCCGGGCTCGACCTGCCGGCGACGCTCGCCTTCGACCAGCCCAGCGCGCGGGCCGTGGCCGCGTATGTGCGGGCCGCGCTGGCGCCGCCGCCGGTGGATCCGGTGGCCGTGGTGCTGACGGAGGTGGACCGCCTGGCGGAGGCGCTGGCGTCGGTGCCCGTGGCCGGTGACGGCGAACGGGCCCGGGTGGGTGCACGGCTGGAGGCGCTGGTGCGCCGCTGGCAGGACCTCGCGGGGCGCGAGGACGAGGCCGCCGGGGAAGACCTCGGCGCGGCCACCGACGACGAACTGTTCGAGGCGCTCGACCGCGAACTCGGCTTGTCCTGACGGGAGAGTGTGGGAACCGATGGCGAACGACGACAGGCTCAGGGACTACCTCAAGCGGGCGACCGGCGAACTCCAGCAGGCCAAGCGGCGGTTGCGGGAGCTGGAGGACCAGAAGGCGGAACCCGTCGCGATCGTGGCGATGGCGTGCCGCTACCCGGGGGGTGTGACCTCGCCGGAGCAGTTGTGGGAGCTGGTCGCCGCGGGCGGTGACGGCATCACGTCCTTCCCGGACAACCGGGGCTGGGACGCCGAGGCGCTGTACGACCCGGAGCCGGCGACGCCGGGCCGGACGTACTCGACGCGGGGCGGCTTCCTGCACGACATGGGCAGCTTCGACGCCGATCTGTTCCGGATGAGTCCGCGGGAGGCGAAGGAGACGGATCCGCAGCAGCGGCTGCTGCTGGAGATCTCCTGGGAGGCGCTGGAGCGGGCGGGCCTGGATCCGACCGGGCTCAAGGGCAGCCGTACCGGGGTGTTCGCCGGGGTCGCCTACCACGACTACGCGGGGCGCAGCGGGCTCGGTGAGCGCGGGATCGGCACGCTGGGCAGTGTGGTGTCCGGGCGGGTGGCGTACAGCTTCGGTTTCGAGGGGCCCGCGGTCACGGTGGACACGGCCTGCTCGTCGTCGCTGGTGGCGCTGCACTGGGCGGTGCGCGCGCTGCGCGCGGGCGAGTGCTCGCTGGCGCTGGCGGGCGGGGTGACGGTGATGAGCACTCCGGACGCGTTCGTCGGGTTCAGCCAGGACCGGGGGCTGGCGCCGGACGGCCACTGCAAGTCGTTCGCGGCGTCCGCCGACGGCACCGGGTGGGGCGAGGGTGCCGGGATGCTGCTGCTGGAGCGGCTGTCGGACGCGCGCCGCAACGGGCATCCGGTGCTGGCCGTGGTCCGGGGCAGCGCCATCAACTCCGACGGCGCGAGCAACGGCCTGACCGCGCCGAACGGGCCCTCGCAGCAGCGGGTGATCCAGCAGGCGCTGGACGACGCGCTGCTGGCGGCCGCCGATGTGGACGCGGTGGAGGGGCACGGCACGGGCACGGTGCTCGGTGATCCCATCGAGGCGCAGGCGCTGCTGGCGACGTACGGGCGGGGGCGGCCGGAGGACCGGCCGCTGTGGCTGGGGTCGCTGAAGTCGAACATCGGGCACACCCAGGCGGCGGCCGGGGTGGGCGGGGTCATCAAGATGGTGCAGGCGATGCGGCACGGGGTGCTGCCGAGGCTGCTGCACCTGGACGAGCCGACGCCGAAGGTGGACTGGTCGGCGGGCGCGGTGCGGCTGCTGGCCGAGGACACGCCGTGGCCGGACGGCGGGCGGCCGCGGCGTGCGGGGGTCTCCTCGTTCGGGCTGAGCGGCACCAACGCGCATGTGATCGTGGAGCAGGCGCCCGCCGAGGCGGTGGACGCAGCCGGTGAACCGGGCGGTTCCGAGGGTTCCGGGACGGCGGCCGGGACCGGGCGGCCCGCGGCCGACGGCGGGCCGGTGCCGCTGGTGGTGTCGGGCAAGAGCGAGGAGGCGCTGCGCGCGCAGGCCGGGCGGCTCGCCGCGCATCTGGCGGAGAGCGGCGACACCGGCCTGCGGGACCTCGGGTTCTCGCTGGCGACCGGCCGGGCGGCGCTGGAGCACCGGGCGGTGGTGAGCGCCACCGACCGCAAGCAGGTGCGGCGCGCCCTGGCGGCGCTGGCCGCCGGTGAGCCCGCCGCGAACGTGGTCACCGGGGTGGCCCGGGGGGAGGCGGTCAACGCGTTCCTGTTCACCGGACAGGGCGCGCAGCGCCTCGGCATGGGCCGTGAACTGCACGCCGCGCAACCGGTGTTCGCCCAGGCGCTGGACGCGGCGCTGACCGAGCTGGACCGGCATCTGGACCGGCCGCTGCGCGAGGTGATGTGGGGTGAGGACGCCGAGCCGCTGAACCGCACCGAGTACGCCCAGCCCGCGCTGTTCGCGGTCGAGGTGGCCCTGTTCCGGCTGCTGGAGTCCTGGGGTGTCACGCCCGACTGCCTGGCCGGGCACTCCATCGGTGAGATCGCCGCCGCGCACGTGGCGGGTGTGTTCTCGCTCGCCGACGCCGCCGCGCTGGTCGCGGCGCGCGGCCGGCTGATGCAGGCGCTGCCCGCGGGCGGGGCGATGGCCGCGGTGGAGGCCACCGAGGAGGAGGTGCTGCCGCTGCTCACCGGGCAGGTGGGCGTCGCGGCGGTCAACGGGCCCTCGTCGGTGGTCGTCTCGGGCCCCGAGGACGGCGTCCTCGCGGTCGCGGAGGCACTGCGGGCGCTGGGCCGCCGCACCAAGCGGCTGAACGTGTCGCACGCCTTCCACTCGCCGCTGATGGAGCCGATGCTCGCCGAGTTCGCCCGGGTCGCCGAGGGCCTGTCGTACGCTCCCCCGGCGCTGACCGTCGTCTCCACCGTCACCGGCGCCCCGGCCGGCGCCGAGGAGCTGTGCTCCGCCGACTACTGGGTGCGGCACGTACGGGAGCCGGTGCGGTTCCTGGACGCGGTGCGCGCCCTGGAGTCGCGGGGCGTGACCACCTTCCTGGAACTGGGCCCGGACGCGGCGCTGTCGGCGACCGGACCGGACTGCCTGCTCGCCCCGGAGGAGGGTGTGTTCGCACCGCTGCTGCGCCGGGACCGCCCGGAGCGGCAGGAGACCGCGGGCGCCCTGGCCACCGCGTACACGCGGGGTGTACGGGTGGACTGGGCGGCGTACTTCGCGGGCGCGCGCCGGGTGGAGCTGCCGACATACGCCTTCCAGCACCGCTGGTACCTGTGGCAGCCGTCCACCACCGGGGGCGGCGGGGCCGATCCGCTGGACGCGGGCTTCTGGGACGCGCTGGAGCGGCAGGACGACGCGGCGGCGCTGGCCGGGCGGCTGGGGGTGTCCGGTGACGCGCTCGCCGAAGTGCTGCCCGCGCTGGGCGAGTTGCGCCGTACGCACCGGGAGCGGGCGCTGACCGACACCTGGCGCTACCGGGTGACCTGGCACGCGCTGCCGCGCCCGCAGGCCCCGAGCGGGCCCGCCGCGTGGCTGCTGGCCGTGCCCGCCGGGCGGGCCGCCGATCCGGCGGTGGCCGCGGTCGTGGAGGGGTTCCGGGAGCGCGCCGGGGACGTCACCGTGGTCGAGGTGGGCCCGGACGGCACACGGGACGCGCTCGCCGCGCGGCTCGGCGCGGCGGCGGACGACGTCCGTCCGGCCGGGGTGCTGTCGCTGCTGGGCCTGGACGGGGCGCCGCACCCGGAGCACCCGGAGCTGTCCGCCGGTACCGCGGCGACGGTCCTGCTGGCGCAGGCGCTCACCGACGCGGGCGTCACCGCTCCCCTGTGGTGCGTGACGGCGGGCGCGGTGGCCGTGGACGGCACCGAGTCCGTCGGCGAGCCGCTGGCGACCTCGCTGTGGGGCCTGGGCATCGGGCTCTCCCTGGACCAGCCGGACACCTGGGGCGGCCTGGTCGACCTCCCGGCGGGAGCGGACGCGGCCGACGCGGCGGTCCTCGACGGGCTGTACGCGGTCGTGTCGGCGGGCGGCGGCGAGGACCAGGTCGCGCTGCGCGCCCAGGGCGCCTACGGCCGCCGGATGGAGCGCGCGCCGCTGGGCGACCGGGAGCCCGCGCGGCCCTGGCAGCCGCGCGGCACCACCCTGATCACCGGCGGCACCGGCGGCCTGGGCGCCCATGTGGCCCGGCTGCTGGCCTCGCACGGCGCCCCGCACCTGGTCCTCACCAGCAGGCGCGGCGCGGAGGCGCCCGGCGCGGCCGGGCTGACGGAGGAACTGACCGCGCTGGGCGCCCGGGTGACGGTCGCCGCCTGCGACGTGGCCGACCGGGAGCAGGTGGCCGCCCTGCTGGCCGGGCTGCCCGAGCTGACCGCCGTGGTGCACGCGGCCGGTGCCGCGCAGCGGCCCGTCCCGCTGGGCGATCTGCCGCTGGCCGAGTTCGCCTCGGTCGGCACCGCGAAGGTCGCGGGCGCCGCCCATCTCGACGACCTGCTCGGGGACCGGGAGCTGGACGCGTTCGTGCTGTTCTCCTCGGGTGCCGCCGTGTGGGGCGGCGCCGGGCAGACGGCGTACGCGAGCGCCAACGCCTTCCTGGACGGGCTGGCGCGGCGGCGCCGGGCGCGCGGCCTGGCCGCGACCTGTGTCGCGTGGGGCTCCTGGGACGGCGGCATGGTCACCCCGGAGATCGCCGCGGCCTCGCGGCGGATCGGCGCGCCCGCGATGGCGCCCCGCTCGGCGCTGGCCGCGCTGCGCCGGATCCTGGAGCACGGCGAGTCCCATGTGGTGGTCGCCGACATCGACTGGGCGAAGTTCGCCCCCACCTACACGCTGGCCCGGCCGCGCCCCCTGCTGGACCTGCTGCCGGAGGCCGCCGAGGGCGGCGTACCGGAGCAGAGCGCGGGCGGCGGCGACCGCCAGGACCTGGCCGCCCGCCTGGAGCGGCTGACCGGGCCCGAGCAGGCGGCGGCCCTGCTGGACCTGGTCCGCACCCAGGTGGCGGCGCTCCTCGGCCACGAGGACGGCGCGGCGGTCGAACCCCACCGGTCCTTCCAGGACCTGGGCTTCGACTCGGTGTCCGCCGTGGACCTGCGGACCCGGCTGAGCGCGGCGACCGGCCGCAAGCTGCCCACCACGCTCGTCTTCGACTACACCACGCCGCGCGCCCTCGCCGACTACCTGCGCACCGAGCTGTGCCCGCAGGACGGCGGCGCGGGCGGCGGCTCGGTCGACGAGGAGCTGGAGCGGTTCGGCGCGTATCTGGCCGCTCTGACACCCCAGCAGGTCGAGGAGTCCCGCATCGTCTCCCGGCTGCACGCGCTGACCGCCCGGCTCACGGGCGGCGGCGGTGAGGAGGCCGGCGCCTCCGCTCAGGCCACACTCGAGTCCGCCAGTGCGGACGACGTGTTCGACTTCATCAACACCACGCTCGGACTCGATGTCGACTCGATCCGCGAATAGGACAGCAGCGATGACCAACCCCCAGACGGGCACCGATCAGAAGCTGGTGGCGGCGCTGCGCGCGTCGCTGAAGGAGAACGAACGGCTGCGCGCGCACCACCGCAGGCTCGACGAGGCCGCGCGGGAGCCGGTGGCGGTCGTCGCGATGGCCTGCCGCTTCCCGGGCGGGGTCAGCTCGCCCGAGGACCTGTGGCGGCTGGTCGCCGAGGGCACCGACGCGGTCGCCCCGTTCCCCGCCGACCGCGGCTGGGACCTCGCGAAGCTGTACGACCCGGACGGCGAGCGGCCCGACACCAGCTACGCCCGCGAGGGCGGGTTCGTGGACGACGCGGGCGGCTTCGACGCCGACTTCTTCGGGATCAGCCCCCGCGAGGCCCGCTACATCGACCCGCAGCAGCGGCTGCTCCTCGAAGTGTCCTGGGAGGTGTTCGAGCGGGCCGGGATCGACCCGGCGGCCCTCAAGGGCTCGGCCACCGGTGTCTACGCCGGGATGATGTACCACGACTACCCGGCCAACTCGAACACCGGTTCGGTGCTGGCGGGCCGGGTCTCGTACACGTACGGCTTCGAGGGCCCGTCCGTCACCGTGGACACGGCCTGCTCGTCGTCCCTGGTCGGCATGCACCTGGCCGCGCAGGCGCTGCGCTCCGGCGAGGTCGGCCTCGCGCTGGCCGGCGGGGTCACCGTCATGGCCAGCCCGGAGACCTTCGTGGAGTTCAGCAGGCAGCGCGGGCTGGCCCCGGACGGCCGCTGCAAGTCCTTCGCCGCCTCGACGGACGGCACCGGCTGGGCGGAGGGCGCCGGTCTCCTGCTGCTGGAACGGCTCTCCGACGCCCGCCGCAACGGCCACCCCGTGCTGGCCGTGATCCGCTCCTCCGCCATCAACCAGGACGGCGCCAGCAACGGCCTGACCGCGCCGAGCGGCCCCGCCCAGCGCCGCGTCATCCAGCAGGCGCTGAGCGCCGCCGGGCTCACCACGGCCGACGTCGACGCGGTCGAGGCGCACGGCACCGGCACCACCCTCGGCGACCCCATCGAGGCGCAGGCGCTGCTCGCCACCTACGGCCAGGACCGGCCCGAGGGCCGCCCGCTCTGGCTGGGCTCCCTCAAGTCGAACATCGGCCACGCCCAGGCCGCCGCCGGTGTCGGCGGTGTGATCAAGATGGTCATGGCCATCCGCGAGGGCGTCCTGCCCAAGACCCTCCACATCGACGAGCCCACCCCGCACGTCGACTGGGAGTCCGGCGCCGTCGAACTGCTCACGGAGTCCCGGGCCTGGCCCGACACCGGCCGCGCCCGCCGCGCCGGTGTGTCGTCCTTCGGCCTCAGCGGCACCAACGCCCATCTGATCATCGAGCAGGCCCCCGCCGAGGAGCCCGCCGCAGACCCCGGCGAGGAGCCCGCGCCGGGCGCGCGCCCGGCCGGTACGGTCCCGCTGGCGCTGTCGGCCGCCTCCCCCGAGGCCCTGCCCGACCAGGCCCACCGGCTCCACACCTGGCTGGCCGCCCGTCCCGGCACCGCCCTGCCCGACCTGGCCCACACCCTGGCCACCGCACGCGGCGCCCTGCGCCACCGCGCCGTCGTCTGCGCCGGGACCCACGAGGACGCCCTCCAGGGCCTGGCCGCCCTCGCCGAGGGCCGCACCGCGCCGGGCGTCCTGCGCGGCCGGGCGCGGACCACCGGGAAGCTGGCGTTCCTGTTCACCGGGCAGGGGGCGCAGCGGCTCGGCATGGGCCGGGAGCTGGCGGACACCTATCCGGTGTTCGCCCAGGCCCTGGACGCCGTACTGGCCGCCGTGGACGCCCACTTGGAGCGGCCGTTGCGGGAGGTGATGTGGGGCGAGGACGCGGACCTGCTCAACCAGACGCAGTACACCCAACCGGCGCTGTTCGCCTTCGAGGTCGCGCTGTACCGGCTGGTCGAGTCGTGGGGCGTGACCCCGGACCACCTGGCCGGGCACTCGATCGGTGAGATCGCCGCCGCACATGTGGCGGGTGTCTTCTCGCTGGAGGACGCGGCACGGCTCGTCACCGCACGCGGACGGCTCATGCAGGCCCTCCCGGCAGGCGGCACGATGATCGCCGTACAGGCCACCGAGGACGAGATCCTGCCGCACCTGACCGAACGGGTCGGCATCGCCGCCCTCAACTCGCCCGATTCCACCGTGATCTCGGGCGCTGAGGCCGAAGTACGGGCCATCGCGGACCACTTCGCCACCCAGGGCCGCAAGACGAAGCAGCTCGCCGTCAGCCACGCCTTCCACTCACCGCTCATGGAGCCGGTGCTGGACGACTTCCGGGCCGTCGCGGAATCCCTCACCTACGAGCAGCCGCTCATCCCCTTCGTCTCCACGGTCACCGGCGACACCGTCACCGACGAACTCACCACCCCCGCCTACTGGACCGAGCACATCCGCAAGCCCGTCCGGCTGACGGACGCCCTCGCCCGCATCCCCGCCGCCACCTTCCTGGAGATCGGCCCCGACGCCGTCCTCACCGCGCTCGGACCGGCCGTGGCCGAGGACGCCGTGTTCGTCCCCGCGCAGCGCCGCAACCGCGAAGAGCTACGTGAACTCGTCTCCGCGCTGGGTCAGTTGCACACGTCGGGTGTCCGGGTCGACTGGGCCGGGTACTTCGCGGGCACCGGTGTCCGGCGGGTCGACGACCTGCCGACGTACGCCTTCCGGCGCACCCGCTACTGGCTGACGCCCAAGGAGTACGCGGGCGGTTCCTGGCCGGGCGCGGGCGGCGGTGACGTGTCCGAGGCGGGGCTGTGGGCGCCGGAGCATCCGCTGCTGGGGGCGGCGGTGCCGTCACCGGAGTCGGACGGGGTGGTGTTCACCGGGCGGCTGTCCCGCGACAGTCACCCCTGGCTCGCCGATCACGCGGTCGGGGGCACCACGCTCTACCCGGGCACCGGTTTCGTCGAGCTGGCGCTGGCCGCCGGGGCGCAGACCGGCTTCGAGACACTGGCCGAAATGACCCTGGAAGCCCCGCTGGTGGTGCCCGAACAGGGCGGGGTCGCCTTCCAGGTCGTCGTCGGGGAGGGCACCGAGACCCGTACCGTCGCCGTCTACGCCCGGGAGGAGGACGCGGAGGCAAGCGCCTCCTGGACCCGGCACGCGACGGGCACGCTCAGCGCCACCCCGGCCTCCCCGACCACCGCGGCCACCGCGCCCGTCCCGTCCGGGGACCTGGCGGTGTGGCCGCCGGCCGGTGCCGAGCCGCTGCCCGTCGAGGGGATGTACGAAGAGCTGGCCGAGGCCGGGTTCGGGTACGGGCCCGCCTTCCAGGGGCTGACGGCCGCCTGGCGGGACGGGGACGACCTGTACGCCGAGATCGGCGCGCCCGAGGGCACGGTGGTCGAGAGCACGGCCGCCGAGGGCTTCGGGCTGCACCCGGCGCTGTTCGACGCCTGTCTGCATGTGTTCGGGCTGGTGTCGGACGGGGAGTCGGCGCGGGTGCCGTTCGCCTGGTCGTCGGTGGCGCTGCACGCCTGGGGCGCGTCGGCGCTACGGGTGCGGCTGACGCCGTCGGCGGACGGGGACGGCATGGCGCTGGAGGTCGCGGACGCCCAGGGCGCGCCGGTGCTGTCGGTGGGTTCGCTGGTGCTGCGGGAGGTCGCGGCGTCGCGTCCGGCGGGCGGCGACAGCCTCTTCCGGGTCGAGTGGACCCCGCTGGACGGGGCGCCTGCCCCGGCCGGGAGCGCGAGCACGGCAGCAAGCGGGGGCGCTGCGGCCGGGGTGGCGGTGCTGCGGACCCGGCCGGGGGTGAGCGCCGCCGAGACACACACGGAGGTGCTGCGGGTCCTCGGCGAGGTCCAGGAGGCGGTCACCTCCGGTGCCCGGCTCGCGGTGGTGACGAGCGGGGCGGTGGCACTGCCCGGCGAGGACGTCACCGACCCCGCCGGAGCCGCCGTCTGGGGCCTCGTACGCTCCGCACAGGCCGAGAACCCCGGCCAGTTCACCCTCGTCGACACCGACACCGACCCCTCCGCAGGAAACACCTTCCTGGAAGCCGCCCTCACCACGGGCGAACCCCAGGTCCTGATCCGGGGCGGGCACCTCCACGCCGCCCGCCTCACCCGGCACACCCCCACCGAGAGCGACCAGCCCACAGCCGTCTTCACCCCCGACAGCACCGTCCTGGTCAGCGGGGCGGGCGGCGCGCTCGGCCGGGCGGTCGGACGGCATCTGGCCGGCGCGTACGGGGTGCGGCGCCTTGTGCTGGCGAGCCGCCGCGGTCCGTCCGATCCGGCGATGACCGCGCTGCGCGACGAACTGGCCGCCCTCGGCGCGGACATCGCGGTCGCGGCCTGCGACCTGGCCGACCCGGCGGCCACGGCCGCGCTGCTGGACGCGCATCCGGTGGACGCCGTCGTGCATGTCGCCGGTGTCCTGGACGACGGGCTCGTCACCTCCCTCACCCCGGAACGGGTGGCGGCCGTCCTGCGGCCCAAGGTGGACGCGGCCTGGAACCTGCACCAGCTCACCCAGGACCGCCCGCTCACCGCGTTCGTGCTGTTCTCCTCGGCGGCGGGCACCGTCGGCAACGCGGGCCAGGGCTCCTACGCCGCCGCCAACTCCTACCTGGACGCGCTCGCCACCCACCGCGCCCACCACGGACTGCCCGGCCTCTCCCTGGCCTGGGGCCTGTGGGCCGACGGATCGGGCATGGCCGGGGAACTGGCCGAGGCGGACCGCGCCCGGCTGGACCGCTCCGGAGTGCGGGAGATGTCCGAGGCGGAGGGTCTCGCGCTGTTCGACACGGCGTGTGCGGCGGACCGGGCGGCGCTGGTGCCGATCCGGTTCGACTTCAAGGCGCTGGCCGCGGCGGGCGAACCGCCCGCGCTGTTCCGCTCGTTGGTGCGCACGGCCGTACGGCGGCGGGCCGCGGGCGACGACCCGGCGGCGCTGCGCGCCCGGCTGGCCCGGCTGGACGACGGAGAGCGGGAGCGCGAGATCCTGGCGCTGGTGCTGCGGCACTCGGCGACGGTGCTGGGGCACGGCGGCGCCGACGCGGTCGATCCCGAACGGGGCTTCCTGGAGGCGGGGTTCGACTCGCTGAGCGTGATGGAGCTGCGCTCGGCCCTGCACGACGACCTGGGCGTGACGCTCCCGTCGACGGCGGTCTTCGACAGCCGCACGCCCGCGGGGCTCGCCCGCAGGCTGCGCGAGGAGTTCACCGCGGAACCCGCGGCGAGCACGCCGGCCGCACGCGGCGAGACGGTTCCCGGGCTGTTCCGTGACGCGGTGCTGGCGGGCGACTCGGACGGCGGCTTCGCGCTGCTGCGGGCGGTGGCCGATCTGCGGCCGCACTTCGCCTCGGCGGCGCAGTTCACCGGCGAGCTGGGGCCGCAGCGGCTCGCCGAGGGCCCGGCGCGGCCGCGGCTGGTGTGCCTGAGCACGCCGATGGCGACCGGGGGCCAGCACCAGCACGCCCGGCTGGCCTCGCACTTCCGCGGGGTGCGCCCGGTGAGCACCCTGCCGACGCCCGGGTTCACCCCCGGCGACAGCCTGCCCGGCTCGGTGGACGCGCTCACCGCGATTCTCGCGGACGCCGTGCTGAACGCCGCCGAGGGCGAGCCGTACGTGCTGTTCGGCTACTCCTCCGGTGGTCTGATCGCCTACGCGACGGCGGCCCGCCTGGAGGCGATGGGGGCCGGGCCCGCCGGTGTGGTGCTGGTGGACAGCTACCAGGTGTCCGGCGGCGGGGTCAGCGCGCAGGTGTTCCAGGAGATGGCCGTGACGCTGGTCGAACAGGACGCGGAATTCGGCCTGTTCGGCAGTACGGGGCTGTCGGCGATGACCCGCTACTTCGATCTGCTGCCGCAGTGCCCGCTGGACCCGATCTCCGCGCCGGTGCTGTTCCTGGGCGCCGACCGCTCGTTCCTGCCCGAGGAGTCGGCGGCGGCCGAGGAGGAGTGGCGGGCCAGGCCCTGGCGTCCCGAGCACACCTACCGGCCGGTGCCGGCCACGCACTTCACCGTCATCGAGGACGACGCCGAGGCCACCGCCGCGCTGGTGGAGGAGTTCCTCGGCACGCTCGCTCCCGTTCCCGCCCGTACCTGACGAGGTGTCCGACATGTCCGTGCCCCACACCGTCAAGGGGACCGTCCCCTTCGGCGAGTACAAGACCTGGTACCGCCTCAGCGGCGATCCGGGCACCTCCCCGCGGCCGACGCTGGTGGCCGTGCACGGCGGGCCCGGCAGCACGCACGACTATCTGCGCGCCCTGGAGGTGTTCGCCGCGGTGGGCTGGCCGGTGGTCCTCTACGACCAGCTCGGCAACGGCGGCTCCACGCATCTGCCGGACAAGGGACCGGAGTTCTGGACGCCCGAGCTGTTCCTCGACGAGCTGGACAACCTGCTCGACCGGCTGGGGATCGCGGACAACTACGTGCTGTTCGGGCAGTCCTGGGGCGGTCTGGTGGTCGCCCGGCACGCCGCGGCACGGCCCCGGGGACTGCGCGGCCTGGTCGTCGCCAACGCCCCGGCGTCGTACCCGCTGTGGCTGCGGGAGATGGAGGTGCTGCGCGCGCAGCTGCCGCCCGGGGTCAACGACGTGCTGCTGCGGCACGAGGCGGCCGGGACGACGGACAGCGAGGAGTACCACGCGGCGATGCGGGTCTTCTACGACCGGCACGTGTGCCGGCTCAAGCCGTGGCCGCGCGACTACCAGGCGTCGTTCTACGAGATCACCAACGACCCGACCGTGTACCACGCGATGAACGGCCCCAGTGAGTTCCATGTGATCGGCACGCTCAAGGACTGGGGGGTGGAGGACTGCCTGCCGGACATCGAGGTGCCCACGCTGGTGCTGTCCGGCGCCCATGACGAGGCCACGCCCGAGACGGTGCGGCCGTACGCGGAGCTGATCCCCGACGCACGCTGGGAGGTCTTCCCCGAGTCGAGCCACCTGCCGCACCTGGAGGAACCGGAGCGGTTCATCGCCACCATGATCGAGTACCTGAAGGGGCTGCCCGGCTGACCCACGCCTGCGGGCGGGCACACGAGAACACGGGAGCCGCCCTCCGGGACACACCCCGGGGGGCGCCCGGCCACCTACGGCGACAGACACCAGACGACTGTATAAGACGCTTGACTTAGACGGTCGTATGGAAAATGTGGTAAGGTCGTGGAATGGGACATCGCGACGCTCTACTCGAAGGTGCGAAGCAGTGCCTGACTGAAAAAGGCTATGCGCGCACGACCGCCCGTGACATCGTCGCCGCTTCCGGCGCGAACCTCGCCTCCATCGGCTACCACTACGGTTCCAAGGAGGCGCTTCTGAACGAGGCGCTGATCCAGGCGAACGCCGAGTGGGGCGAGGCCCTGGAGAAGTCCATGGTCTACGACGCCGACGCCACCGCCGCGCCGCACGAGCAGTTCGAGGCGATCTGGACCAAGGTGATCGAGCTGTTCTCCGGCCACCGCCGGCTGTGGGCCGCCAACTTCGAGGCGTTCACGCAGATCGAGCACTCGCCGGAGATCCGCGAGGCGCTCGCCAGCGGTCTCCAGGAGGCCCGGTTCGGCATGGGCGAGAGCCTGCTGGCACGGCTGGCGGAGGGGCACGACGAGCGGGCCGTGCGCGCGGTCGGCTCCTTCTTCCAGGCGCTGCTGACCGGCGTCATGGCCCAGTGGCTGATCGACCCGGAATCCGCGCCCACCGGCCAGGACCTTTCCTACGCACTGCTCGCGATCACCGCCGGGCTGCGTGAGAAAGAGATGTCCGAGTGAGCGGACGCACCGGCCGGTGAACGGGCGGAAATCTGGCTGACCCGGCCCCGCCCATTACCGGCGGCCTTTCCCGGACGCCCGACGCCCTTTCCGGCACACCACGCGATGGACCCGAAAGACCTGCGCTCCCCGAAAGACCCGAAAGATTGCAAGTCCCGCAAGACCTGCAAGACCTGAAGGCCCGCAAGCCCCGAAGGACCACCCCTGATTTGTTAGGGGTGGTCCTTTTCCGCGTCCTCCTGCACGCTTTTTCCCAGGACGGTCACCCACCCCATCTCAGCGAAGGAGGGCCGACTGTGGACGGCGAGGAGACGACCCGGACCGCCGAGGCGCCCGAGTTCCCGGCGGAGGCCGAGTACACGGAGGAACTGCTCGTCGAGGAGGTCTCCATCGACGGCATGTGCGGCGTCTACTGACCGGAGGCCCACCCGTGTTCACCCCCGAGCGCCCCTACCGGTGCTCCCCCAGCGTGGCCCTGCGCCCGGAGCCCTTCGGGGCGCTCGCCTACCACTTCGGCACCCGCAGGCTCTGCTTCCTGAAGACCCCCGAACTCGTCACGGTCGTCACCTCGCTCGCCGAACACGCCGATGTGCACGCCGCCCTGGACGCGGCCGGGCTGCCCGCCGGGCAGCGGCCCGGCACCCTGCACGCCCTCGCCGCGCTCGCCGCCGGGGGCGTGATCGAACCGCGCGGCGACGCGGCCGCCGGTCCGGCGCCGCGCTCCGGCGACCTTCTGGAGGAGACAGCGTGAAGCTCGTCGACCACTTCGAGCGCGGCCTCGACGCCCCCATCTGCCTCACCTGGGAGCTGACCTACGCCTGCAACCTGGCGTGTGTGCACTGCCTGTCCTCCTCCGGGCGGCGCGACCCCCGGGAGCTGACCACGGCCGAGTGCAGGGCCGTGATCGACGAGCTGGAACGCATGCAGGTCTTCTACGTCAACATCGGCGGCGGCGAACCCACCGTGCGCCCCGACTTCTGGGAACTCGTCGAGTACGCCACCGCCCACCGGGTCGGGGTGAAGTTCTCCACCAACGGGGTGCGGATCACCCCCGAACGGGCCCGGTGGCTGGCCGCGAGCGACTACGTCGACGTGCAGATCTCGCTGGACGGCGCGGACGCCGCGACCAACGACGCGGTGCGCGGCCCCGGTTCGTTCGACACCGCGATGACGGCGATCCGCAATCTGGCCGACGCCGGGTTCGGCGGCTTCAAGCTCAGCGTGGTCGTCACCCGGCAGAACGCCGGCCAGCTCGACGCCTTCAAGGCCATCGCCGACGCCCACGGCGCCCAGCTGCGGCTGACCCGGCTGCGGCCCTCCGGGCGCGGCGCCGACGTCTGGGACGAGCTGCACCCCACCGCCGGACAGCAGCGCACGCTGTACGAGTGGCTGCTCAAGCACGGCGAGACCGTGCTGACCGGCGACTCCTTCTTCCACCTCAACGCCCTCGGCCCGGCCGCGCTGCCGGGCCTGAACCTGTGCGGGGCGGGCCGGGTGGTGTGCCTGATCGACCCGGTCGGCGACGTGTACGCCTGCCCGTTCGCGATCCACGACACGTTCCTCGCGGGCAATGTGCGCGCCCCGGGCGGATTCACCACCGTGTGGCGCGAGTCCGAGCTGTTCACCGAGCTGCGCTCGCCGCAGTCCGGGGGCGCCTGCACGTCCTGCTCGGCGTACGACGCCTGCCGGGGCGGCTGCATGGCGGCCAAGTTCTTCACCGGGCTGCCGCTGGACGGGCCGGACCCCGAGTGCGTCAAGGGCAACGGGGAACGGGCGCTGGCCGCGGTCGGCGCGGGCGCGGCGCCGCGCCCCTCCGGCGACCACTCGCACCGTACCCGCGCCGCCCGCGGCCCCGTCCCGGTCACCATCGGACGGCGTCCGGCGCACCCCGCGGCCGTGCCGGACCGGGCCTGCGCGACCAGTCCGCTGGCCGGGTTCGGCACCGGCCGTCCGGGGGCGGCGTGACCATGCGCCTGACCGAGCCCGTCACCCTGGGCCCGCGCACCGCCCCCAGCCGGGTGGTGTTCGGGCCGCACGAGACCAACCTCGCCCGCGGCCGGGCCCTTTCGGACCGGCATGTCGCCTACTACGCGCGGCGCGCGGCCGGCGGCGCCGGCCTGATCGTCACCGAGACCGCGAGCGTCCACCCCTCCGACTGGCCCTACGAGCGTGCCCCGCTGGCCGCCGACTGCGGCCCCGGCTGGGCGGCGACCGCGGCGGCCTGCGCCCCGCACGGGGCACTGGTGGTGGCCTCCCTCGGCCACTCCGGATCGCAGGGCTCGTCCGCCTATCACCAGTCGGCGCTGTGGGCGCCGTCCCGGGTCGCCGACGTGGTGAGCCGGGAACTGCCCATGGAACTGGAGGAACCCGAACTCGACGCGCTGCGCGCCGGGTTCGCCGACGCCGCCCGGATCGCCGCCGCGAGCGGCCTGGACGGGGTGGAGATCGAGGCCGGGCAGCACAGCCTGCTGCGCCAGTTCCTGTCCGGGCTGACCAACCAGCGCCAGGACGCCTACGGCACCGACCGCGCGCTGCTGCTGCGCCAGGTGCTCGCCGCCGTACGCGCCGGGATCGGCGCCGGACGGCTGCTGGGCCTCAGGCTGTCCTGCGACGAACTCGCCCCCTGGGCGGGCATCACCCCCGCGCACGCCGAGGAACTGGCCCGCGAACTCGCGCCACTGCTCGACTACTTGGTGGTGGTGCGCGGCTCCGCGATGGCCGTCTCCGCCACCCGCCCCGACTTCCACACCCCGGCCGGATTCAACACCGAGCTGTGCGCGGCCGTGCGCGCGGCGGTGGACGGCCGGGTACCGGTGGTGCTCCAGGGCTCGGTGACCGACCCGGCCCGCGCCGAGGACGCGCTGACCGGCGGGACCGCCGACCTGGTGGAGATGACCCGCGCGCAGATCGCCGCACCGGAGCTGGTCGCGCTGGTGCGCTCCGGGCACCCCGAGCGGGTGCGGCCGTGCGTGCTGTGCAACCAGAAGTGCCGCGTACGGGACAACCGCAATCCGGTGGTCTCGTGCGCCGTGGACCCCCGCAGCGGCCACGAGACCGAGGATCCGCCCGACTTCCCCCGCGGGCGTCCGGTGGCCGGGGCCGCTGCGGAGCGGAGAACGGACGCGCCCGGGAGGCCCGACGACGTGCCTCCCGGGACGTCCGGATCCGGAGAGCCGGACGCGGTGCTCGTGGTCGGCGGCGGCCCCGCCGGTCTGGAGGCCGCCCGGGTGCTGGCCGCGCACGGACGGCGGGTGGAACTCGTGGAGCGCGCCGGACGGCTCGGCGGCATGCTGCGTGTGGCTGGGGAACGCTGGAGCCCGCTGCTGGACTGGCTGGAGGCGGAGGTGCGGCGGCTCGGTGTCACGGTGCGGACCGCGACCGCGGCCGGTGAGGCGCAGCTGACCGGCCGCCGGGTGGTGCTCGCCACCGGCTCCCGGCCCGGCCCGCGCCGCTACGACATCGACGGCGGTACGGTCCTGGAGGCGGCCGACGTACTGGCGGGCCGGGCCGAAGTGCCCGACGGGCCGGTGCTGGTGGACGACCCGGTCGGGGACGCCACCGGGGTCGCGGTCGCCGAACTGCTGGCCGCGCGCGGCACCGCCGTGCTGTTCGTCACCCAGGACCCGGTAGCCGGAACCCAGTTGGCGCTGACCGGGGACCTCGCCGACGCCCACGGACGGCTGGTGCGCGCCGGGGTGACGCTGCTGCGGCGCACCGTGCTGCGCTCGGTGCTCGCCGACGCCGCGCTGGTCGAGGACGTCCTCACCGGTGAGCAGCGCAAGGTGGGCTGCGCGGCGGTGGTGCACTGCGGGCACCGGCTGCCCGACACGGAGCTGAGCGGCCCGGACGGCGCCGTGCACGCGGGCGACCGGGTCGCGCCGCGCACCGTGCACGAAGCGCTGCTGGAGGGCCGCCGGGCGGCGCTCGCGCTGTGCGGGGCGGACGGGGGCGGTGCCCGATGAGCGGTTTCCGGCACCTGTTCTCCCCGCTGCGGCTGGGTCCGCTGACCCTCGCCAACCGGATCGTGTTCTCGGCCCACTTGACCAACTACGCCGAGGACGGCCTGCCCAGCGAGCAGCACGCGGCGTACTACGCGGCGCGCGCGGCCGGCGGCGCGGGGCTGATCATCACCGAGGAGCACTCCACCCACGTCACCGACTGGCCGTACGAGAAGCTGATCCACGGGTTCAGCCCGCGGGTGGTCGCCGGGTACCGGCGCATCACCGAGGCCGTGCACGCGCACGGCACGCCGATCCTCGCCCAGCTCAACCACAACGGCGGCCAGGCGTCCTCGATGTACTCCCGGCTGCCGGTGTGGGCGCCCTCACCGGTGCCCGACCCGCTCTTCCGCGAGGTGCCCAAGGAGGTCACCGTCGCGGAGATCGCCGAGATCGTGGCCGGGTACGCGGCTGTGGCCGCGCACTGCGCCGAGGGCGGCTTCGACGGCGTCGAACTCCAGTGCTCGCACTCCTCGATCGTGCGCGGCTTCCTCTCCCCCGCCACCAATCTGCGCACCGACGCCTACGGCGGCCCGCTGGAGAACCGGGCGCGGCTGCTGCGGGAGATCGTCGACGCGGTGCGCGAGGCCATCGGACCCGGCCGGGTGCTGGGGGTGCGGCTGTGCGGCGACGAACTCATGGACGGCGGCACCGCCATCGCCGAGGCCGTCGAGACGGCCCGGATGGTGGAGGCCACCGGCAAGGCCGACTACATCAACACCTCGATCGGCGTGGCCACTTCGACCCTGTACATGATCGAGGCGTCGATGTCGGTGCCGCCCGGCTACGCCCTGTTCATCTCCAACGCGATCCGCCGCGCGGTACGGCTGCCGGTGATCGGCGTGGGCCGCATCAAGGACCCGGTGCAGGCCGAACGGGCGCTCGCCGAGGGCCACTGCGACCTGGTCGGGGTGGTGCGCGGGCAGATCGCCGACCCGGACTTCGCCGCCAAGGCCCGCGCCGGGCACACCCCGCACATCCGGACCTGCCTGTCCTGCAACCAGGAGTGCGTGGGCCGGATGGGCCTCAACCGCTGGCTGGGCTGCGTGGAGAACCCGCGCGCGGGCCGCGAGGCGGTGCCGCTGCCCGCGCCGGGCCCCCGGCCGCGCCGGATCCTGGTCGTCGGCGGCGGCCCCGCCGGACTCCAGGCCGCCGCGACGGCCGCCGGCCGCGGGCACGCGGTCACCCTCTTCGAGCGTGCCCCGGCCACCGGCGGCCAGGTGGCGACGGCCGCGACCGCGCCCGGCCGCGCCGAGTTCCTCGACGTGGTGCGCAATCTGCTCGCCGAGTGCGTACGGCACGGCGTGGACATCCGCACCGGGACCGAGGCCACGGCCGAGTCGCTGCGCGCCGAGGCGCCCGACGCGGTCGTCCTCGCCACCGGGGCCCGGCCGCAGCCGCCGTACTGGGCGGGCGGCCTGGAGCATGTCGTGGACGTACGGGACGTCCTGGAGGGCCGGGCCGCGCCCGGCGCCGGACAGCGCGTCCTGGTCGTCGACGAACTGGGCTTCCACCAGGCCACGTCGGTGGCGGAGCTGCTGGCCGACCGGGGCTGCCGGGTGCGGATCAGCACGCCCGCGATGGTCGTCGGACAGGACCTCGGCGTCACCCTCGACCTGGAGACGTACAGCGTGCGCGCGCACGGCAAAGGCATCGGACACGCCACCGACCAGGTGGTGACGGGCGCCCGGCCGGGCCCGGAGGGGAGCGGGGCGGTGGAACTGGACATCCTCACCCACACCACGGGCGAGGTGGCGCAGGAGCGGTACGACTGGGTGGTGTGCGCCCTGCACCAGACACCCGAGGACGCCCTCTGGCACGCCCTCAAGGACGCCCCGTTCCCGGTCCACCGGGCGGGCGACTGTCTCACCCCGCGCCGCGCCCACGCGGCCGTCGTCGAGGGCCACCGGGCGGGGGTGGCGCTGTGAGCGGACAGGAGAGCGCCGGTGCGCCCGCCGGGCGCGTCGCCGTCGTCGTCGTACGGGACGGGCAACTGCCCCTGGGCGCGGACGAGTCCGCCGCGGAGGCGGACGGGAACGTCCTGGTCGCCGGGACCGGCGCGCGCGAGGGCGCGCTGCGGCTGGTCGCCGGGCGCCGGATCCGGGCCGCCGAGACCACCACGGCCCCCGCCGCGCTGGCCGCCGCGCTCGCCCCGCTGCTCGCGCCCGCCCACACCGTCGTGCTGCCCGCCTCGCCGGACGGCCGCGACCTCGCGCCGCGCCTGGCCGCCGCGCTGGGCCGCCCGCTGCTCGCCGGGGCGCAGGAGATCCTGGCGCACGGCGCCGACGTACTGCGGCTGGGCGGCAGCGCGCTGGTCGAACTCACCGTGGACGGGCCGTTCGTGGCCACCCTGGAGCCCGGGGTGCGCGGCGCGCTGCCGGTCGCCGAACCCCCCGAGGTGAGCGATCTCGTCCTGCCCGCGCCCTCGCCGTCCGCCGCGAGCGCGGGCCCGGACGCGGTGCACACCGGCGCCCTGGACACCTCGGCCCAGGCCGCCGACCTCGCCGGGGCCCGGCGGCTGCTCGGCGCGGGCGGCGGCCTGCGCGGGCCCGAGGCGGTCGCGCTGCTCGGCGAACTCGGTGCGGCGCTGGACATGGCGGTGGGCGGCACCCGGGTGGTCACGGACGCGGGCTGGCTGGAGTACGCCCGGCAGATCGGCACCACCGGCGTGACCGTCGACCCCGATCTGTACGTCGCCTTCGGGATCTCCGGCGCCCCGCACCACACCGGCGGCCTGGGCGCGCCGCGCCATGTGGTGAGCGTCAACACGGACCCGTACTGCCCGATGACCGCGATGGCGGACCTGGGCGTCGTGGCCGACGCGCCCGCCGTACTCGCCGCGCTGCTACGGAAGGTGCGGGAAGTGAGCGGGGACGGCGAGGAACTCCCGGCGGGGAGCGGGGAGGTGCGCGATGCCGCCTGAGAGGCGCACGGAGGCGAGCGCGGCAGCGCGGACGGAAGGCGACACGGACTTCGACGTGGTCGTCGTCGGCGCGGGCCCGGCCGGGTCGGCCGCCGCGCTGGAGGCGGCCCGCGCCGGACTGCGGGTGGCCCTGCTGGAGCGCGGGCCCTACCCGGGCGCGAAGAACGTGTACGGCGGGGTCGTCTATGGCCGGATCCTGGACGAACTGGTCCCCGGCTGGTGGGAGCACATGCCCGTGCAGCGCTGGGTGACCCGGCGCTCCACGATGGTGCTCACCGGCCACCAGGCGCTCACCGTCGACTTCCGCACCGAGGACTGGGGCCGCCCCCCGTACAACGGTGCCACCGCCTTCCGCTCCGAACTGGACGGCTGGCTCGCCTCGCTCGCCGAGGACGCGGGCGCCGTGCTGGTGCCCGCCACCACCGCGACCGGGCTGCTGCGCGGCCCCGGCGGCCGGGTGAGCGGGGTGCGCACCGACCGGCCCGACGGCGACCTCACCGCGCGGGTGGTCATCGCCTGCGACGGCGTCAACTCCTTCCTCGCCAAGGAGGCGGGCCTGTTCGCGAAGGTGCCGGGCCGGCAGTCCGAGCACACCTCGCTCGGGGTGAAGGAGACGCTGGCGCTGCCGCGCGAGGTCATCGAGGAGCGCTTCGGGGTGAGCGGGCGGCACGGCCAGGACATCGAGATCCTCGGCTGCACCGGCTCCGTGCCCGGCGGCGGGTTCCTCTACACCAACCTGGACTCGGTCAGCGTGGGCGTGGTGCTGTCGCTGACCGGGCTCGCCGCGTCGGGGCGCCGCCCCGAGGAGGTGCTCGCCGGGCTGAAGTCCCACCCGGCCGTCGCCCCGCTGCTGCGCGGCGCCGAACTCAAGGAGTACTCGGCCCACTTGATCCCCGAGGGCGGCTACGACAGCATGCCCGAGCTGGCCGGGGACGGCATCCTCGTCGCCGGGGACGCCGCCGCGATGTGTCTGGCCGCCGGGGTCTGGCTGGAGGGCGTCAACTACGCGTTGGGCGCGGGCATGCACGCCGGGCGGGCCGCCGCCGCGGCGATCGCCGCGGGCGACACCTCCCGGGCCGGGCTCGCCGGTTACCGCGGGCGGCTGGAGGAGTCCTTCGTGCTGGCCGACCATCGCAGGCTGCGCCGGGTGCCGGGACTGGTCTTCTCCGAGCGGATGCAGCAGACGTACCCCGGGCTGCTGTGCGACGTGGCACAGGGGTTCTTCACGGTCGACAACCCGCGTCCCAAGCCGGGCCTGCGCAGGCTGCTGACCGGCGCGGCCCGCCGGCGCGGCCTGCGGCTGCGCCATGTGCTGTCCGACGCGTTCACGGGAACGAGGTCCTTCGGATGAACCGGACGACGACGAGGGCCGGGGCCGCCGCGGCACCGGACGCGGCACCGGCACCTCCTGACGTACCGTCACCGGCGCCGCCGGAGGTGTCCTTCGAGGACCGGATGGCCACGGTCGAGTTCCGGGTCGCCGAGCAGGCGCACATCACCGTCGACACCGATGTGTGCCGCTCCTGCGAGGTCCGCACCTGTGTGCACGCCTGCCCGGCCGCCCTGTTCGTGCCCACCGGCGACGGCGGGATCCTCTTCAACTACGAGCAGTGCTTCGAGTGCGGCACCTGCTACCAGGTGTGCGACGCACCCGGCGCGATCACCTGGACCTACCCCGAGGGCGGCCACGGTGTCGCCTTCCGGCAGGGGTGAGCGCCGTGCTGGTGGTGGCCGCGCTGCGCAGCGCCGATCCGCGCGCCCTGGCGCACCCGTTGACCGGTACGGTCCCCAGCGCGCCGTACGCGGCCGGGGCGGGCCCCGCCGACCGGTGCGCCCTGGAGCACGCGCTGCGGCTGGCCGAGCGGCTCGGCGGCCGCTGCGTCGCGGTGACCGTGGGGCCGCAGGGCGCCGAGGAGATGCTGCGCGAGGCGCTGGCCGCCGGTGCCGACGAGGCGCTGCGGATCCAGGGCCCGGACGGGGACGAGGCGGCCACGGCGCACACCCTGCTCGCCGGGCTCGCCGCGGCGGGCCTGCCCGCGCCCGACGTGGTGGTCTGCGGCGACCGCTCGGTGGACCGCGGCACGGGCGCCACACCGGCCCACCTCGCGGCCCGGCTGGGCGCGGCCCAGGCGCTCGGACTGCTGGAACTGGCCGCGGGGGAAGGGGAGTCGGAGGGCCGGGCCGAGGCTGCGGCGGGCGGCGGCACGGGATCGGCAGAGGACGTAGAGACAGGGGATGTAGAGGCAGGGGACGTAGAGACGACGGCCGGAAAGACGGCGGCCGGAAAGGCGGCGGCCGGGGCGCGTCCGGAGGCCGTGCGTCTGGAATCCGTGCGTCTGCGGGCCGTGCGGCGGCTGGACGGGGGCCGGGCGGAGCGGCTGGAGGTGCCGCTGCCCGCCGTGTGCTCGGTGGAGCCGGGTTCGGCGCGGCCGCGCCGGGCGCCGCTCGGCGCCGCCCTGGCCGCGCGGCGGGCCGCGATCCCCGTGGTGCGGGTGACCGGCACGGACGGCGCGGGCGGCGCGGGCACGGTGCGCGCGGGCCGGGTGCGCCCCTACCGGCCGCGGGCCAAGGCGCTGCCGGCCCCCGAGGGCAGCACCCGCAAGCGGCTGCTGGCCCTGACCGGCGCCCTGGCCCCGCAGCGGACCCCGCCCCGGGTGGTGACGCCCGCCACCCCGGAGGAGGCCGCCGAGCTGCTGCTCGCGCACCTTCGGGAGCACGGCGTGGCGGCGAAGCCCGCCTGACGGACCGCCGGTGCGAGAGGAGGACCCCCGGACCATGAACACGGACTGCCGGACCACGGACACGGACACGGAAGCGGAAGCGGAAGCGGACAGGGCCGAGGAAGCCGGGCGGCGCACCGCCGTCGTCACCGGCGCGGCGCGCGGCATCGGCGCGGCCGTGGCGGACCGGCTGGCCGCGGACGGCTGGCTGGTGGTGGCCGTGGACATCTGCCGGGACCTGCCCGGCGTCGGCTACCCGCTGGGCACCGACAAGGAACTCGACGCGCTCGCCGAGCGGCATCCGGGCGCCGTGCTGCCGGTGGTGGCCGACGTCCGCGACCGGGCGGCCCTCCAGGATGCGGTGGACCTCGCCTACCGGCACGGCGGCGGACGGCTGGACGCCGCCGTGGCCGCGGCGGCGGTGATGGCGGGCGGCCGGCCGCTGTGGGAGACCACCGACGACGAGTGGGACGCCCTGTTCGAGACGGGGGTGCGCGGCGTGGCCAACCTGGCGCGGGCCGCCGTACCCCGGATGCTGGCCGGGCCCGCGCCGCGCACGGGCCGGTTCGTGGCGCTCGCCTCGGCTGCGGCGCACCACGGCCTGTGGCACCTGGCCGGGTACAACGCGGCCAAGCACGCGGTGGTGGGGCTGATCCGGGGCCTGGCCGCCGATCTGCGCGGCACCGGCGTCACCGCGACCGCCGTCTCCCCCGGCTCCACCCGCACCCCGATGCTGCGCGCCAGCGCCGATCTCTACGGCCTCGCGGACACCGACGAGTTCGCCCGGCACCAGTTGCTCGAACGCCTGCTGGAACCGGAGGAGGTCGCCGCCGCCGTGTGCTGGCTGTGCGGCCCCGACGCGTCCGCCCTGACCGGTACGGTCGTCCACGCCGACGGAGGTTTCACGCCGTGAGTTCCGTACCCGCACGCCCCACGCCCGCGGCGCCGCCCGCCGCGCCGGAGACGGCCGCCACCGCCGTGCCGCTGCGCCTGGACCCCGATCCCTCCCTCAGCAGACTGTCCGGCGGCCGGACCCTGCTCGGCGGCGCCCCCTACCGGGTGCTGCGGCTGTCCGCCGCCGGGGCCCGGCTGGTGGACGGCTGGCTCGCCGGGGAGCCGGTCCCCGCCCGGCCGGGGCAACGGCGGCTGGCGGACCGCCTGATCACGGCCGGACTGGTCCATCCCCGTTACGTGGCGGGCCCGTTCACTGCGACGGACGTGACCCCGGTGGTGCCGGTCCGCGACCGTCCGGAGGTGAACAGCACCCTGTCGGCGCTGCGTTCGCCGGGCGGTCCGGCCGCGGCGGTGGTCGTGGACGACGGTTCGCGGGTGCCGCTGCCCGGCGCGGCGGTGCGCCACCCGGTCTCCCGGGGTCCGGCCGCCGCCCGCAACAGCGGCTGGCGGCTGGCCGGTACGGAACTGGTGGCGTTCCTGGACGCCGACGTGGTGCCCGAACCGGGCTGGCTGGAGGCGCTGTTGCCGCACTTCGCCGACCCCCGGGTGGCCGCGGTGGCGCCCCGGGTGCGCAGCAGGCCCGGCGGCAGTGTGCTGGAACGCTACGAGCGGGAGCGCTCACCGCTCGACCTGGGCCCGCTGCCCGCCGTGGTCCGGCCCGGCAGCCGGGTCAGCTACGTCCCGACGGCCGCGCTGGTCGTCCGGGTCTCGGCGCTGCGTGCACTGGACGGCTTCGACGAGTCGTTGCGCTACGGCGAGGACGTGGACCTGGTGTGGCGGCTGGCCGCGCGGGACCTGCTGGTGCGCTACGAGCCGGGCTCCGAGGTCCGGCACGCGCCGCGCGGACGCTGGTCGGCGTGGGCGCGGCAGCGCTTCGACTACGGCACCTCGGCGGCGCCGCTCGCGCTGCGGCACGGCCCGGCGGCGGCGCCGGTACGGGTGTCGCCGTGGACGCTGGCCTGCTGGGGAGCCGTCGCGGCCGGGCGCCCCGCCGCCGCCGCGGGCACCGCGCTGATCACCGCCGCGCTGCTGCCGCGCAAGCTGCACGGGGTGGGGGTGCCCGCGCAGGAGTCGGTGGCGCTGGCGCTGCGCGGCCACTGGGGCGCGGGCCGGATGTTCGCCGACGCGGTCACCCGCTCCTGGTGGCCGGTGGCGGTGCCCGCGCTGGCCGCGTCCCGGCACGGACGGCTGCTGCTGGCCGCCGCCTGGGGGCGCCATGTGACCGACTGGCGGGCGGCCCGTCCCGGGGTGCCGCTGCCCGGCTGGGTGGCCGCCCGGATCGCCGACGACCTGGCCTACGGCGCCGGTGTCTGGTGGGGCGCGCTGCGCCACCGCACCCTGGCGCCGCTGCTGCCGGACCCGTCGCCCTGGCCGGGACGGGACGGGGTGCGGCAGGCGTGAACGGACCGCGCAGGCTCTCCGGGGCGACCTGGCCCGAGGTGGCGGCGGTCGCCGCCGACCGCGTACTCGTCGTACCCGTCGGCTCGACCGAACAGCACGGCCCGCACCTGCCGTTCACCGTGGACACGGACATCGCGCTGGCACTGGCCGAGCGGCTGGCGGCGGTCCGGGAGTGGGTGGTGCTGGCACCGCCGGTCCACTACGGCTCCAGCGGTGAACACGCGGGCTTCCCCGGCACGTTGTCCATCGGCCAGGCGGCGACCGAACTGCTGCTCACCGAACTGGGCCGCTCCGCCGACGCGTTCGCCGGCGTGGCATTCGTCTCGGGGCACGGCGGCAACGCCGTGCCGATACGGCGCGCGGTCGGGCGGCTGCGGAGCGAGGGGCGCCGGGCGTTCTTCTGGGAGCCCTCCGGCGACCCGGCCGACAGCCACGCGGGCCGCGACGAGACCTCGGCCATGCTGGCACTGCGCCCCGGCGCCGTGCGCCGTGACCGCGCCGAGCCCGGCGACACCCGCCCGCTGCCGTCCCTCCTGCCCGCGCTGCGCCGCGGCGGCCTCCGCGCCGTCACCCCCAACGGCGTCCTCGGCGACCCCACCGGCGCCCGCGCCGACCACGGCCGACGCCGCCTCGACTCCTGGACCGCCGACCTCCTCACGGCCAGCACCCGCTGGCACCCCTGCTGCTCCCCGGCCCCGACGGCCCGCACCGCCCCACCGACCCCCCGCACCCCAGCCCCGCCGCCCCCCACCGCCACCCGCACCGCACTCCGGACAGCCCCCGCCCCCACCCGCACCGCACGCCCGACCACCGCCTCCACCACACGCACCACCCCACCCACCGCACGCAGAGGCCCCCGGCCCACCTGACCGCACAGCGGCCGGCGCGCGGTCAGACCTCGGCCTTCGCGGCGCGCGACATCAAGGCGTCCATGACGTCCTGGGGATCCCGGCCCTCGTGGATCATCCCGGTCACGGCCCGGGTGATCGGCAGCTCCACGCCGTGGCGCTCTCCGAGCGTGCTCACCGCCTTGCAGGACGCCACGCCTTCAGCGGTCTCCTCGGCCAGAGCGCGCGTCTCCTCAAGTGTCATCCCGGAGCCGATGCGGCGGCCGAAGGAGTAGTTCCTCGACAGGGCCGAGGCGCAGGTGGCCACCAGGTCCCCCATTCCCGCCAGTCCGGCGAAGGTGAGGGGGTCGGCGCCCATGGCGACGCCGAGCCGGGTGACCTCGGCGAGTCCGCGGGTGATGAGCGACGCTTTCGTGTTGTCCCCGAGGCACATGCCGTCGCAGACACCGGCGGCCAGGGCGATCACGTTCTTCACGGCGCCGCCCAGCTCGCAGCCGATGACGTCGGTGTTCGTGTAGCAGCGGAAGGTGCTGGTGTGGCAGGCGGCCTGGATCCGGGCCGCCGTGCTCTCGTCGGCACAGGCGATGACACTCGCCGCCGGCTTCCGGAGCATGACCTCGCGCGCCAGGTTGGGGCCGGACAGGACGGCGATCCGGTCGGGCGACGCACCGGTCGTCTCGGCGATGACCTCGCTCATCAGCTTCGTGGTGGCCAGCTCGACGCCCTTCATCAGCGACAGGAACACGGTCCGCGGCCCCCACGACTCGCGCCACTCCTCCAGCAGCGGCCGCACGTGCTGCGCGGACACCGCGAGGACCACGATCTCCGCACCGCGGGCGGCCTCGGCCGGGTCCGCCGTCGCCCGCACGGCCTCCGGGAGATACGCCGCGCCCCGTACGTAGTCGGGATTGCGGCGGGTCTCGTTGATCGCGTCCACCACGCTCTGCCGACGCCCCCACAACGTGACCTCGCACCCGGCGTCGGCGAGAACGAGCGAGAACGCGGTCCCCCAACTCCCGGCACCGTAGACGGCGATACGACAGCTCATGCAGCACTCTCCTTGCTTCGGTGCTTCGGTGTTCCAGGGCGCGACGGATGCCGGGCTCTCCCCACGGCGGGGTCAGGCGCTGGGACGCCTCAATGTAACGACGACGGCCAGACGCTGGGCGAGGAACGGTGTGCGTGCCTCGGCCTCGGCGAGCATGCCCTCCGCCTGCTCGTGGCCGAGCTCTTGGCGCAACTCGTCCTCGTACTCGATCCACAGCTCGAACAGGCGTCGCCACATGCCCGGCTCATGCGGCCGTTCCTGCTCCGCTTCAAGGAGAAGGCCGGCCTCTTCGGCCTGCCTCGCCCACGGCGCCAGGGACGGTGCCACCCGGGAACGGTTGGACGTGACGACCGCGCGACCACCCGGCTTGAGGACGCGCCGGACCTCCCGGAGGGTTCCTGACCGGTCGCGTCCGCTGCCCAGAGCATCCACGCAGATCAGCCCGTGCGCGTACGCGTCGGGCAGCCCGGTCGCCGCCCGCGACCCCACTTTGAAGGCCGCTCGCTCCTGGGGCAGGGAGAAGTCCTGCACGCTGTCGGTGGCCAGCTTCGCGGCCTCGCCGGACACGTCGATGCCGGTCACGCAGACGCTGAACGCACGGGCCAGCCACAGGCCGACGCCGCCCGTTCCGCACCCCAGATCGACCAGCCTGTCCCCCCGGCTCATCCGCAGCGCGCCGATCATCGTGCCGAGGAGCGGCCAGTCGGCGGAGCTGGAGGCGTCCAGTTCGGCCGGGTAGGCATCGCCCATGGCGCGGGCGGACAGCCTGCTGGTGATCGTGCTGCGCGCGCGGGCGGCGTGCATCGCGCCGAACGCCGCTGCGTACGCCTGTTCCGACTCGGTGAGGACCGGATCAGCCACGGCGGCCCCCGGGGCGGGGGATCGAGCGGGTGATGCGCATCTCCAGTCCGGGGGCGACGACCTTCACCGCGGCGTAGGCGGGCGAGTCGTGCAGTGTGAACGCCACGGGCTCGTACCCGGTGACGGCGCCCACAGTGAAGGCGATGCTGCCCAGATGTCCGGCCAGATCCTTGTCCTCCGGTTCAAAGGGGTGCGCGACGGGCCAGGCCCTGACCGGCAGTTCGGCGAGGGCGGGCCTCTCCGGGCTGGCGGCGAACGCGTTCTCGTGCGAGTCGAGATCGTCCCGCGTTCCCGCGATGCAGGTCAGCCGGGATTGCGCGGCTTCGGTGGGCGCGCGCGACAGCGCGATGCCCGGCCGGAAGTGGCAGCCCGATCCGGCGAAGACGATCGGGTAGTCCTCCGACCAGATGTAGGCCGCGCACACCGGCAGGCCGAAGACGTTGCCCACCCACGCGATCTCCAGCCACATGCCGACGCCGAGGAACGTGTCGATCAGGTTCCGGCAGTACGGATCGGTCACCGTCGCCGGGTCGACCAGCGTCCTGTCCCGGCCGCCGTCGGCGTAGTCCTCGTGCAGGGCATGACGCTCCACGGTCTCCAGCAGTGCGTGCAACTCGGCCTCCGTCGGCGTGTTCCCGCAGGCGAGTCCGTTGCTCGTGACGTGGAAGATCTCCGGCTCGCTGACGGGCCGCAGCTCCCGGCGTACGACGTCGGCCGGGACGAGGACCGGCTCTCCGGAGACCAGGCCACGGCCGGTGACCCAGTCGAGAGGCACGTCGGCGAGCGAGGGATGGTCGATCTTCACGGGCAGCTCATACAGCGGATACGGAACGTCCAGACGGCGGTGCGGGCTGCGGACGTCCGGGGTCAGCGGCTGCTCGGCGTGCCACAGTTCGGCGGCCTCCAGCACCGCCGAGATCTTCGCGAGGGTGTCGGTGGCGCCCTTGCCCTGCGAGGTCACCAGCGTGTGAGCGGAGTGCCGTACAGCCGTCCAGACGGGAATGCCCAGGTGGCCCAGGCCGGTGAGCCGGGCGACGCGGCTGATGCCGAACCGGCCGATCTCGGGCTTCAGCGCCTCCCAGGTGTCCTCGGGAGCGCGGGCGCGCACCGTGCCGGTCAAGGTGATGGAGGTCAACGTCGAGCCGCCTTCTGGTCCTTGAGGAAGCCGAGTACGAACGGGCGCGCCGCCTCGACGGCTTCGCGGGCGCCGTGCAGGCCGCGGTGCTCCGCCGCCTCGTCAAGGTCATCCGGGCTGACGCGCCACACCTGCGCGAGCATCTGCCGCACCACGTCCTCCTTGATCGCCTCGGGGAAGAATCCGCGGTGCGCCTTGCAGGCCGCCTCGTTGACGTTTCCGTAGCGGGCGACGTCGGCGCGGTCGGCCTCGGTCTCGTGCGCCAGCAGACGCGCGGCCATCGCCTCGTCGGTCAGGTCGGCGTGCGGGTTGATCACCGCGCACGCCACAGACCGGGGCAGACCGATCGTGCCGAGGGCGCGCAGGTAGGCCCACCAGAGCCGTGGGAAGTCGGGATCGAAGATCTGCTGGTAGGTGACCCGCCGCAGGGTCGGGAGCCGGCCGGACTCGGTGTCCTGCGTTGCGAAGGCGTTCGCCCACTGCCGGTAGCAGCGCGTGGACCACGTCAGACCCTCCACCGGCCGGCAGGGCTGCTCGGCCAGCTTGCAGGCCACCCGCACGGCCTGCAAGGCGTCGTCGCGTTTCACGTCCCCGAAGTGCGTGTCGTCGGCCACCTGTGCGGCCAGCCACTCGGCGAAGACGGACAGCTTCTCGCGCCTGCTGACACGCAACACCGCCTCCAGCGACCGGTGGGGGTAGTAGACCTCGGCCAGCGTGCCGATCAGCCGGTCCCCTTCCTGCACGGTGAGGAGGCCGGTTCGCTCGGCGTGGGCGACCACCTGGCGCACCCGCACGAGCGGCCACGTGCACGCGCTCAGATCGCCGTCCGTGGACTGAGCGACGGCCACCTCGTCGTCGCCGTCGAGCAGCCCGCTCATGTAGGCGCGCCAGACCGAGCCGACGCCGAGCATCCCCACGTCGGCCAGCTCGGCGGCGCGCAGCGCGCCGATGCTCCCGGCGCCGCCCAGCTGGTGCAGGCCGACGAGGACACCGTCCGGGACGTCATCCACCGGTTCAACGAGATCGGCCTGGCCTGCCTGGACCCTCGATGGGCGGGAGGCCGTTCCCGCCTGCTCAAGCCTGACGACGAAGAGTTCGTCGTGGCGACGGCCATCACCAGACCGGCCAAGCTCGGCCAGCCCTTCACCCGCTGGTCGCTGCGCAAGCTGGTCGCCTACCTGCGCAAAGTCCACGGCCGGATCATCCGCATCGGCCGCGAAGCATTACGTTGCCTGCTCGCCCGCCGGGGCATCACCTTCCAGCGCACCAAGACGTGGAAGGAATCTCCGGACCCCGCGCGTGACACCAAACTGGACCGGATCGAGGGGGTCCTGGACCGTTTCCCGGACCGGGTCTTCGCCTTCGACGAGTTCGGCCCGCTCGGCATCCGCCCCACCGCGGGCTCGGGCTGGGCCGAACAGGGTCGTCCCGACCGGCTGCCCGCCACCTGTCACCGCACCCACGGAGTGCGCTACTTCCATGGCTGCTACTCGGTCGGCGACAACACCCTGTGGGGCGTCAACTGCCGCAGAAAGGGCGCCGCCAACACGCTCACCGCGCTGAAGTCGATCCGTGCCGCCCGCCCGGACGGCACACCGATCTACGTGATCCTGGACAACCTGTCCGCCCACAAGGGCGCCGACATCCGCCGCTGGGCCAAGAACAACAAGGTCGAGCTGTGCTTCACCCCGGCCTACGCCTCATGGGCCAACCCGATCGAAGCCCACTTCAGACCGCTGCGGCAGTTCACCATCGCCAACTCCCACCACCCCCACCACACCGTGCAGACCCGGGCCCTGCACGCCTGCCTGCGCTGGCGCAACGCCAATGCCCGCCACCACGATGTCCTGGCCGCCGAACGCAAAGAACGCGCCCGCGTCCGAAGCGAAAGGGGCATCCGGTGGGGCGGACGCCCTCTCATTGTTGCGGCCTGACGACCCGACGAACCTCACTCGGTCACAGGACTATCCGGTGTAAGGGTTGCCGCCGAGCCAGGTGGTGCCGTCGATGAGTTCGCGTGCCGCGTCCAAGTGGCCACAATGGCAGGCGACTTCGGTGAGCACATGGATCACGATGTGCCGCACGTCAGGCAGCCGCCAGGTCGGCCAGATCTCCACGGGCCACGCGGCGGGCTCCTGCTCCAGGCTGGCAGCGGCGAGTACCGCGTCCGCGCGGGCGATGGCTGCCCGATAGGCGGAGAAGACCTCGCCGCTGGTCATCCCCTCGGGTACGTACCAGTGCGCCTCCGCCCCTGCCGCGAGTTGCCCAGCCACATCCGGCTCGCCCGCGATCACCCCGGGGAACCAGAAGCGTTCGACATCCAGGGTGAGGTGGCGCAGCAAGGCCAGGCAGCTCCAACCGCTAGGCAACACCGGCCGCCGCAGATCATCCTCCGAGAGCCCTTCGAGGATCCCGAGGACGTGCGCGCGCTGGTGGTCCAGGGCACCCTTGAGCGCGTCGAGTTCGGCGTTCACCCGCCGCGCTTGTCCTCCGACGCCTGCCGTACTCGTCATCCGCCCGCCTCCGTCAACCGCAGAACATGAACCCGACTTCGGCCCGGACGCTACACCGGGGATACGACAACGCTTCGCTGGAGACGTACCACGTGCCGCCGGTTGGACGGCGATCAAGGACTGCCCCAGCAACCCGGCGAACCTTCGCGGTCACAGCACTAGCAGTCAGGAGCCGGAAGGCCAGGTAACTGAGCCTCATCAGCTACCACTTGACAGTCCCAAGGTCTGCTTTCGATATACGGCCTAGTTCGGAGAGACGTTCTCCGAGATCCACTTGAGGCACCGGGAGGCTCCGTCGATCGGGACGGCGATGACCTCCGGGCTGTCCCATGGGTGGTTCTCAAGGATGTACCGCTCAAGTTCCGGATACCGTTCCCTGGTCGTGGTGAGCAACAGCCGCCATTCCTCGCCCTCACCGAACTCGCCCAGGTGCCGGAACACCGAGGTGACGGGCCCGATGATCTGGGAGCCGGCTGCCAGACGCCCTTGGACGGCTCCCCGGGCAAGATCGACGGCGTTCCGGCGTTCCGGCGTGGCGGTGGAGACCTGCACATGCTCAGTCATGGTGGGAGGGTAGCGAGCCGACCGCAGCCGAGCCTACGGCCGAATGCCCCATGAACCTCGGCCGCTCCCGCCCCCCTCCTCCTCCCCCCCGCCCCCGCCGCCACCCGAAGCGATCGTTTCCGGTCGCCCGGCCCTGCATGGCGGTTTCCCGGCGGCTCCTGGGACACAATCTGCGTGAGTGTTCCGGGTCCGTCCACGGGAGAGACATCGTGCGCGAAGAAGCCAGCCCCGACGCCCTGCGCGACCGGCGCGTCCTCATCTCCGGAGCGAGCGTCGCGGGGCCGGCCCTCGCGCACTGGCTGGCCGCCCACGGCTGCGCCGTGACGATCGTGGAGAAGGCACCGGCGCTGCGCCGGGGCGGCTTCGCGGTGGACTTCCGGGGAGCGGCCCACCGGGAGGTCCTGCGCAGGATGGGGCTGTGGGACGCGGTCCGCGAGCGGCAGACGCACATGGGCACCCAGCACTTCATCGGCCCCGACGGTCGGGAACAGGCCAGCCTGCCGCCGGAGTTCATGAGCGGCGACGTGGAGATCTTCCGCGGCGACCTCTCGGAGATCTTCCACGAGCACACCAAGGACCGCGTCGAGTACGTCTTCGGCGACTCGTTGGCCACCCTGGAGCAGACCCCCGACGAGGTGCACGTCACCTTCGAGCGGGGCGCGCCGCGCACCTTCGACCTGGTGGTGGGCGCCGACGGGCTGCACTCCACCGTGCGGCGCCTGGTCTTCGGCGACGAGGCACGCCATCTGCGCTTCCTGAACCACTACGTGGCGGTCTACGACGCCCCCAACCACCTGGGCCTGGACCGCACGGCGCGCTGGTTCAACGCGCCGGGCCGGGCGGTGGGGCTCGCGCACTACGGCGGCGACCCGGCGAAGGCCCTGGTGACCATGGTGTTCGCCGAGCAGGATCCCGGGTACGCCCGACTGGGGCCCGAGCGGCAGCGGGAGATCCTGCGCGAGCGGTACGCGGGGCTCGGCTGGGAGGTGCCGCGGGCACTGAAGGCGCTGGAGGAGACCGAGGACCTCTACTTCGACGCGATGGCACAGGTCCGCCTTGACCGGTTCTCCGAGGGCCGGGTCGTGCTGCTGGGCGACGCCGGGTACGGGGCGACGATGGGCGGCCTCGGGACCGGGCTCGCCCTGGTGTGCGCGTATGTGCTCGCCGGGGAGCTGGCCACCCGGCCCGGTCACCGCGCGGCGTTCGCGGCGTACGAGGAGCAGATCCGGGCGTACGCGCTGGGCTGCCAGAAGAACGCCGACAGCGCGGGTCCGATGCTCGCGCCCGCCACCGACCGGCGGATCCGGCTGCGGAACCTGACCTACCGGGTGCTGCAACTGGGGCCGCTGTCGGCGCTGTTCTCCAGGCTGTCGGTGCGGGCGGCGGAGGCGATCGAGCTGAAGGACTATCCGCTGCCGGTGTCCGGCGCCCGGTCGAGCGGCGTTCGAGACTGAATCCGGCATCAATCGAGGCTGAGTACAGAATTAGTACTGCGCGGCCTTCGGACACCGCGGCGAACCCCTCAAGGACTCCTCGAATCGACTCCCCCTCTCCGGATTGCACCAGCCTTGTCCGGTACCTCTAGGGGGAGTTAGGGGTTTGACCGCTGCCGCACCCCCCATACCGTGGCCAACGAGCTAATCGGCGAAAGCGGATTTCGGCGAACCGAGCCACAACTCAAAGCGGGGTGCGACGTTGGTCAGCCACTCGTATTCGTCACTGAAAGAATCCGAAGCGCATGACGGGCGGGCCGCCCGGAGCAGACTCGTGCACGGTCTCCTCGACGAGGCCGTGGACGAGGTGCCGCACGCCCCCGCGGTCCGGGACGCCGCGGGCGGCTGGAGCTACCGCGAACTGGCCGCGTACAGCGAGGCGTTCGCGGCCTGGCTGCACGCCCGCGGGGTGCGCCGCGGCGACCGCGTCGTGCTCCAGCTGCCCACCACCCGGCAGTTGGCGGCCATGTTCTACGGCGCGTCCCGGGCCGGTGCGGTCTTCGTCCCGCTGAACCCGGCGATGAAGATGTTCCATCTGCGCCAGGTCGTCGCCAACGCCGAACCGGTGCTGGTCATCGGCGACGCGGCCAGCGGGGACGGTCTCGCGGAGATCGCCGGGTCGGTCCGGCTCTTCGAGGAGCTGTGGCCCGAGGTGGAGGAGCTGCGCGAGCGCGGCGCACGGGCGGACGGCGGGCAGGAGGCCCGGCCGGACGACGTGGCCACCCTGATCTACACCTCCGGGTCGACGGCCGCGCCCAAGGCGGTGATCTGCCCGCACGCCCAGGTGACCTTCGCGACCCGGGCGCTGACCGAGGGCCTCGGCTACCGCCCGGACGACGTGGTCTTCTGCCGTTTCCCGATGTCCTGGGACTACGGCCTGTACAAGGTCCTGATGACGTGTGTCGCGCGCTGCGAGGTCGTCCTCGCCGACCGCGACTCCGATCTGCTGCTGCTGCGCCGGATGCGGGAGACGGGCGCCACGGTCGTCCCGCTGGTGCCCTCGCTGGCCTCGATGATCGTCACCCTGGCCGAGCGCGAGGACGGACCGCAGGCGCCGGTGCGGATGTTCACCAACACCGGTGCGGCGCTGCCGCAGGCCACCATCGACGCGCTGCGCCGGCACTTCCCCGGTGTGCGGGTGGTGCGCCAGTACGGGCAGACGGAGGCCAAGCGGATCACCGTCATGCCGCCCGGGGAGGACACCGAGCGCCCCGGCGCCGTCGGACTGCCGCTGCCCGGCACCCGGGTGCTGATCCTGGACGCGGACGGCCGCCCGGTGCCCGTCGGCGAGGTCGGCGAGATCGTCGCCGTGGGCCCGCACGTGATGCCCGGCTACTGGAAGAACCCCGAGGTCAGCGCGAAGACCTTCCGCACCGACCCGGAGAGCGGCGAACGCCGGCTGCACACCGGCGACTACGGGCGGCTCGACGAGGACGGCTATCTGTACTTCGAGGGCCGCCGCGACGACATGTTCAAGCGCAAGGGCTTCCGGATGAGCACCCTGGAGATCGAGGGCGCCGCCATGGACGTGCCCGGCGTGCGGGCGGCGGCCGTGCTGCCGCCGAGCGACACCCACGACCTGGCGCTGTTCGTGGAGAGCGACCTGCCGCCGCGCACCGTCCTCAAGGAGCTGACCCAGCGGCTCGAACCCGCCAAGGTGCCGGCGATCTGCCGGGTGCTCAGCGACTTCCCGCTCACCCAGCACGGCAAGAACGCACGCAAGGAGCTGGCCCTGATGCTCGACGGGAGCGGCAAATGACCCAGTCCACGGACCCCACCGAGCTGGCCCGCCGGTTCGGCACCCCCTTGTACGTGTACGACCTGGACCGCGCGCGGGCGGCCCGGCGCGACCTGTTCTCCTGGCTGCCCGAGGGCTTCGAGGTGTTCTACGCCTTCAAGGCCAACCCGCACGTGGACCTGGTGCGCGCACTGCGCGGCGGCGACGGCGACGGGCCGGGGTGCCGGGCCGAGATCAGCTCCACCGGCGAGCTGGAGGCGGCGCTCGAAGCCGGCTACCAGGGCTCGGAGATCCTCTACACCGGGCCCGGCAAGACGCCCGGCGAGCTGTCCGAGGCGGTCGGCCGGGGCGTGCAGACCTTCTCCGCCGAGTCGCTGAGCGATCTGCGGCACATCGGCGAGGCGGCCCTCGCGCACCGTACGGTGGTCGACTGCCTGCTGCGCATCAACAGCGCCACGGCCAGCGCCACCACCAGCATCCGGATGACGGGCGCGCCCACCCAGTTCGGCATCGACAGCGAGACCGTCGCCGAACTCGCCCCGGAACTCAGGTCGGTGGCCGGTACCCGGCTGGCCGGGCTGCATCTGTTCTCGCAGTCCAACGCCAAGGACGAGGACGCCCTGATCGGCGAGCTGACGCACACCCTGGGGGTGGCCGCCGCCATCCAGGACGATCTGGGGGTGCCGCTGCGGCTGCTGGACATCGGCGGCGGCTTCTCCGTGCCGTACGCGCAGCACGGCGGCCGGGACAGCTATCCCAAGCTGCGCACCGAGCTGGAGGCGGCGCTCGACGTGCACTTCCCGTCCTGGCGGGAGGGCACCCCGCGGCTCGCGGTGGAGTCCGGCCGCTATCTGGCCGGGGACTGCGGCACGCTGGTCACCCGGGTCAGCAATGTGAAGGTGAGCCGGGGCAAGAAGTTCGTGATCGCCGACGCGGGCATCAACACCTTCGGCGGCATGTCGGGGCTGGGCCGGCTGATGCCGGTCACCGTGCATGTGCCCGTGGACGGCGGGACGGAGAAGGCGAGCCTGGTCGGCCCGCTGTGCACCCCGGGCGACGTCCTGGGCCGCCAGATCGAGCTGCCCGCCGACGTGCGCGACGGCGACCTGCTCGCCATCCCCAACACCGGTGCGTACGGGCCGACGTCGAGCCTGCTGATGTTCCTGGGCCGCCCGGCGCCGGTCGAGGTCGCGGTGTCCGGCGGCGAGGTGGTCTCCGCCACCCGGATCGCGCATGTGCGCACGCCGGTGGAGAACGGAGGCCGCAGGTGAGCCGCCCGCTGCTGCCCGAGGAGAGCGGCAGCAAGGACGCCGAGCGGTCCAAGGGCACCGTCATCGTCACCTCGGTGGCCTCCGACTCGCACACCTGGAACCTGGTGTTCCTGCAACTGCTCATCGAGGAGTGCGGGTACACGGTCGTCAACCTCGGTCCGTGTGTGCCCGACGACCTGCTGGTCAGCGAGTGCCACGCCCTGGAGCCGGACATGGTGGTCGTCAGCAGCGTCAACGGGCACGGCTACCAGGACGGCATGCGGGTGATAGGCCAGCTCAGGGCGCTGGCCCCGCTGGCCGCCACACCCGTCGTGATCGGCGGCAAGCTGGGCACCGACGACGCCGAGGCGGCCGTACGCGCCAAGGAACTGACCGCCGCCGGGTTCGACGCCGTCTTCGAGGACGGCCAGGACCCGGTCGGCGCGTTCCGCGGCTTCCTGACCACGCTTCCGGCGCCCGAGCGCAGCCTCGACAAGGCCGGCCGGGTGGCCCTGTGAGCGGCCGCCGCCCCTTCCGGCAGCGCCGGTCGCCCGCCGTGCCCGCGCCCGTGGACTTCGGCGCGTTCGTGCGCGCGGCGGGCGCCGACGGGCGGCTGGTCGTCCAGCCCCGGATGGGTTTCGGCGATCCGGGGCTGATGCGGGAGGGACTGGTCGCCGCCAAGGGGGCGGACGCCACCACGGTCGGCACGCTCACCCTGGACAGCTACACCCGGGTCGGGGAGCTGGCCGCCGTGGAGGAGGCGCTGCGCGAGGGCATCAAGCTGAACGGCTACCCGGTCGTCAACCACCCGCCCGCCACCACCGAGGCGGTGCTCGCGGGTGTCCGCGACGCCACCTTCCCGGTGCAGGTCAGGCATGGTTCGGCGACGCCCGTCGACATCTTCTGGGCGCTGCTGCGGCTGCGGCTGAACGCGACGGAGGGCGGTCCGGTCTCGTACTGCCTGCCCTACGGGCGTACGCCGCTGGCCGACGGGGTGAAGAACTGGGAGGCCTGCTGCGAGCTGTACACGCGGCTGCGGGACACCGGTGTCGAACCGCATCTGGAGACGTTCGGCGGCTGCATGATGGGGCAGTTGTGCCCGCCCTCGCAGCTGGTGGCGATCAGTTTCCTGGAGGCGATGTTCTTCGCCCAGCACGGCATCCGGTCGCTGTCGCTGAGCTACGCCCAGCAGACCGACATGGGCCAGGACCGGGAGGCGGTGGGCGCGCTGCGCCGGCTCTGCCAGGAGCTGCTGCCCACGGACAACTGGCATGTGGTCATCTACGCGTACATGGGTGTGTACCCGGAGACGTACCGGGGCGCGCACCGGCTGCTGGGCCGGGCCGCCGAGCTGGCGGTGACCACGGGCGCGCACCGGCTGATCGTGAAGACGGTCGCCGAGGCCCGCCGTATCCCGACGATCGCGGAGAACGTGCTCGCCCTGGAGTACGCCGACGCGGTGGCCCGGCGCACCGCCCCCGAGCGTCCGGGGGCGCCCGACGTCCTCGGGGACTCGCCGACGTACGCGGAGGCGCGGGCGCTGGTCGACGCGGTGCTGGGGCTCGACGACGACCTGGGGCGGGCGCTGCTGGCCGCGTTCCGGCTCGGCTATCTGGATGTGCCCTATTGCGTCCATCCGGACAACGCGGGCCGGGCGCGCAGTTATATCGGCCCGGACGGGCGGATGCGCTGGGCGGACATCGGACGGCTGCCGCTGCGCGGAATAGCGGAACAGGGCACGGCGAGGAAGATCACGTCGGCGGATCTCCTCAAGGATCTCTTCCATGTCCGGCAGCGGTACGACGAAGCGGCGCTGGAGATCACCGAAGGCGCCGGGGCGGAACTCCTGCCGGGTTAGTGGCACCGGTAGGGGTGGATAGGGGTGTGGCCGTTTCGCGGCCCGACCTAGAGTCACAAATCCGGGACCTTTTCTCGGGTTGTTCCCAATTTCTGGCTGTGGCAACAGTGATCAGGTGTGGAGTGTGCAGATGAGTGGGTCCGGAAGCCATGTTTCTGATGCCCAGCACGGACCGGACGACGCACTGGCAACCCGGTCCGCACTGGTGAACCGGCTGGAGAGCCTGCCGGCCGCCGAACAGACGCGCGTGCTGCTGGACCTGGTGAGCGCTCAGGCCCTCGCGGTGCTGCGCTCGGTCCACCCGGAGCCGCCGGCGTCGGTCCGCCCGGACCTGCCGTTCAAGGAGCAGGGCCTGGACTCGCTGGGCCTGTCCACGCTCCAGCTGCGGGTGAACGCCGTCACGGGCCTGAGCCTGCCGCCCACCGTCGCCTTCGACCACCCGACGCCGGCCGCGCTCGCCGCGTTCCTGCGCGGTGAACTGCTCGGGGTGGAGCCGGACGTGTTCGTGCCGGAGCCGGTGGCCGCCGCGGCGGCCGACGACAGCGACCCGATCGTCGTGGTCGGCATGGCCTGCCGCTTCCCGGGCGGGGTGGAGAGCCCCGAGGACCTGTGGCGGCTGGTCGACGAGGGCCGCGACGTGCTCGGCGACTTCCCCACCGACCGCGGCTGGGACGTGGACAACCTCTACGACCCGGATCCGTCCGCGCCCCGCAAGAGCTATGTGAACAAGGGCGGTTTCCTCGCCGAGGCCACCCGGTTCGACGCGGACTTCTTCGGGATCAGCCCGCGCGAGGCGCTGGCCATGGACCCGCAGCAGCGGCTGATGCTGGAGACGGTGTGGGAGGCGCTGGAGAACACCGGCATCGCCCCCGACTCGCTGCGCGGCAGCCGCACCGGTGTGTTCATCGGCGCCGAGGTCCACGAGTACGGCGTCAAGGCGCACGAGGCCCCCGAGGGCCTGGACGGCTATCTGATGATCGGCAACGCGCCGAGCGTCGCCTCCGGCCGTGTCTCGTACACCCTCGGTCTCGAGGGTCCGGCGATGACGCTGGACACCGCCTGCTCCGGAGCGGTGGTCTCGCTGCACCTGGCGGCGCAGGCGCTGCGCAGCGGCGAGTGCACGCTCGCCCTGATCGGCGGCGTCACCGTGATGGGCTCCCCGGGCATCTTCACCTCCTTCAGCCGTCAGCAGGGCCTGGCCGCCGACGGCCGGGTCAAGGCGTTCGCCAACGCCGCCGACGGCACCGGCTTCTCCGAGGGCATCGGCCTGCTGGTCGTGGAGCGGCTGTCGGACGCGCGGCGGCACGGGCACACCGTGTACGCGGTGGTCCGCGGCACGTCCGTCAACCAGGACGGCGCGAGCAACGGCCTGACCGCGCCCAGCGGCATCTCCCAGCAGCGGCTGATCCGGCAGGCGCTGGCCAACGCGGGCCTGGCCTCGGCGGACGTCGACGCGGTCGACGCGCACGGCACCGGCACCCGGCTGGGCGACCCGATCGAGGCGCAGGCCATCATCGCCACGTACGGGCAGGGCCGGCCGGAGGACAAGCCGCTGTGGCTGGGCTCGGTCAAGTCCAACCTGGGGCACACCCAGGCGGCGGGCGGCGCGGCCAGCATGATCAAGATGATCATGGCGATGCGGCACGGGGTGCTGCCCCGCACCCTGCACGTGGACGCGCCCAGCCCGCACATCCGCTGGGACGCCGGGAACGTCGAGCTGCTGACCGAGGCCCGCGCCTGGGAGCACGACGCGGACCGGCCGCGCCGCGCGGGCGTCTCCGCCTTCGGCATCAGCGGCACCAACGCGCACGTCATCCTGGAGGAGCCGCCCGCCGACGACGAGGACGACCTCCTCGACCCGCCGGCCTGCGACACGGACAGCACAGACGGCACAGGCAGCACGGACGGCGCGGACGGCACGGCCACCGGACCGCTGCCGCTGGTGATCTCCGCCCGCGGCGGCGCCGCGCTGCGCGCCCAGGCCGAGCGGATGCTGACGTTCCTCGCCGAGCGGCCCGAGGTGCCCCTCGCCGACATCGGCCACTCGCTGGCCACCACCCGCGCCTCGCTGTCACACCGCGCGGTGGCGCTGGCCGCGGACCGCGCCGAGTTCGAACGCGCGCTGCGCGCCGTGGCCGAGGGGCACTCGGCGCCCGGACTGTTCGCCGACCCCGAGGGCGCGAGCGCTACGTCCGGGCGGCTGGCGTTCCTGTTCACCGGGCAGGGCAGCCAGCGCCTGGCCATGGGCCGCGAGCTGTACCGCGCCCACCCGGTCTTCGCCAAGGCCATGGAAGACGCCATCGGCCACCTCGACCTCCAGCTCGACGTCTCCCTGTGGGACGTGCTGTTCGCCGCCGAGGGCACCCCCGAGGCCGAGCTGCTGCACCGGACGCGGTACGCGCAGTGCGCGCTGTTCGCCGTCGAGGTCGCCCTGTTCCGGCTCGTCGAGTCCTGGGGCATCGCCCCCGACTACCTCGCCGGGCACTCCATCGGCGAGATCGCCGCCGCGCACGCGGCCGGTGTGTTCAGCCTGGAGGACGCGGCGACCCTGGTGGCCGCGCGCGGCCGGCTGATGCAGGAACTGCCCGCGGGCGGCGCCATGATCGCCGTACAGGCCACCGAGGACGAGGTGCTGCCGCTGCTGGCCGAGCACACCGGCCTGGTCGGCGTCGCCGCCCTCAACGGGCCCTCCTCCGTGGTGATCTCCGGCGACGAGGAACGCGCCCTGGCCGTCGCCGCCCGCCTGGCCGAGCAGGGCCGCAAGACCAAGCGGCTGCGGGTGAGCCACGCCTTCCACTCGCCGCTGATGGAGCCGATGCTCACCGAGTTCCGGCGCGTCGCCCAGGTGATGACGTACAAGGCGCCGCGGATCCCGGTCGTCTCCAACGTCACCGGCACCCTGGCCACCGCCGAGCAGCTGTGCTCCCCGGAGTACTGGGTGGAGCACGTACGCGAGGCGGTCCGCTTCGCCGACGGCATCCGCTTCCTGGAGGAGGCGGGCGTCACCTGCTTCCTCGAACTCGGTCCGGACGCCGTGCTGTCCGCGATGGGCCAGGAGTGCGTGACGCGGCCCGGCGCCACCTTCGTGTCCGCGCTGCGCCGCGACCGCGACGAGCAGCGCGAACTGCTGTCCGCCGTCGCCCTGTTGCACACCTGCGGCACCGCCGTCGACTTCGGCGCCTGCTACGCGGGCCGCGGCGCGCGCCGCGTCCAGCTTCCCACGTACGCCTTCCAGCGCCGCCACTTCTGGCTGAACGCGCCCGAGGGCGGGAGTGATCCGGCCGGACTCGGCCAGCTCGCCGCCGGGCACCCGCTGCTCGGCTCGGTGGTCCGGCTGGCCGGTGCGGGCGGCGGGGTCGTGCTCACCGGGCGGCTGTCGCTGCGCACCCACCCGTGGCTCGCCGACCATCTGATCGCCGGGGTGGCACTGCTGCCCGGCACCGCCTTCGTCGAGCTGTCCGTACGGGCCGGTGACGAGGTCGGCTGCGACCTCGTGGAGGAACTGACCCTCCAGGCACCGCTGGTGCTGCCGCCCTCCGGGGGCGTCGCCCTCCAGGTCGTGGTGGGCGCCGCCGACGCGCGGGGCTGCCGCTCCGTCGACTTCTTCTCCCGGCCCGAGGACGCCCCCGAGGACACCGAGTGGACGCGGCACGCCACCGGTGTGCTCGCCGCCTCCGCCGAACCCGCCGCCGACGCCGCCGACTTCGGCATGACCCAGTGGCCGCCGGCCGGCGCCGAGAGCGTCGACATCAGCGGCCTGTACCCGCAGATGGCCGCCCAGGGCTACGGCTACGGACCGGCCTTCCACGGGCTGCGCGCCGTGTGGCGGGCCGGCGGCGAGGTGTACGCCGAGGTCGCGCTGCCCGGCGAGACCGCCGCGCAGGCGGGCGCCTTCGGACTGCACCCGGCGCTGCTCGACGCCGCCCTGCACGCCACCGACTTCGCCTCGCCCGAGCCCGTGGCGGACACCACCCGGCTGCCGTTCGCGTGGACCGGTGTGTCCCTGTACTCCTCCGGCGCCTCCGCCGTCCGAGTGCGGATCGCCGCACACGGCACCGACGCGGTGTCCCTGTCCGTCGCCGACCCGTCCGGCGCGCCCGTCGCACGCATCGGCTCCTTCGTGCTGCGCCCGGTCGACACCGAGCAGTTGCGCGCCGCCCAGGGCGGCGCGGGCACCCCGCTGCGCGTGCAGTGGACGACCCTGCCCGTCCCGGCGGCGGCCGACGCCTCCGACGCGACCGTGGTCGAGGTCACCGCACCGGCCGGACAGGACCCGCTCACCGCCGTACGCACCGCCACCGGCGAGGTGCTGGAGCGGCTGCACACCTATCTCGCCGACCCCGACGCCGACGGCCGCCTGGTGTTCGTCACCCGCCGCGCGGTGCCCGCCGCCACCGGTGAACTGCCCGACCTGGCACAGGCCCCGGTCTGGGGCCTGGTCCGGGCCGCCCAGGCGGAGAACCCCGGCCGGATCGTCCTCGTCGACCTCGACGACGACTCCGCCCGCGGCCTGCTGCCCGCCGCCCTCGCCACCGGCGAGCCCGAGCTCGCGATCCGCGCGGGCGAGATACGTGTGCCGAGACTCGCCCCCGCCGCCGACCTCCCCGAGCTGGACACGCCGTGGGACGACGAGGGCACCGTGCTCGTCACCGGCGGCACCGGCGGCCTGGGCGCCCTCGTCGCCCGCCACCTCACCACCGAACACGGCGTACGCCACCTGATCCTCACCAGCCGACGCGGACCCGACGCCCCCGGCGCCACCGAACTCGCCGCCGAACTCACCGCACTCGGCGCCCACATCACCCTCGCCGCCTGCGACGCCACCGACCGCCAAGCCCTCACCGACCTGCTCGACGGCATCGACCCGGCCCACCCGCTCACCGGAGTCGTCCACGCCGCCGGCATCGTCGACGACGGGCTGATCCCGGCGCTCACCCCCGAGCGGATCGACGCGGTCCTCGCCCCGAAGGCCGACGCCGCCTGGCACCTGCACGAGCTGACCGCCGAACGGGCCCCCGGGCTCAAGGCGTTCGTGCTGTACTCGTCCACCGCCGGATTCCTCGACGGCGCCGGGCAGGGCAACTACGCGGCGGCCAACGTCTTCCTGGACGCCCTCGCCCACCACCGCCGCGCCACCGGACTCCCGGCCACCGCCCTGTCCTGGGGCCTGTGGACCGGCGACGCGGGCATGGGCGCCGCCCTCGACGCCGCCGCCCTCCAGCGCATCGCCAAGCTGGGCCTGGAACCCCTGTCGGCCGCCGAGAACCTGGCCTTCCTGGACGCCTCGCTGCGCCTGGACGCCCCGCACCTGGTCCCCGTACGGGTCAACTCCCGTGCGCTCCAGGACCGTTCGGACGGTGTCCCGGCGGTGCTGAGCGCGCTCGCCCCGGCCCGGCCCGCCCGCCGCGCGGCGGCCACCGCGCCCGCCGCGGGCGCCGGTACGGTCTCCGTCGCCGACTCGCTCGCCGGCCAGCTCGCGAACCTCTCCTCCGACGACCGCGCCGCCGCCCTGCTGGACCTGGTCCGCACCCACGTCGCCTCGGTCCTCGGCCACGACGGCGCCGACGCGGTCGACCCGGGCCGCGCGTTCAGCGAGAGCGGCTTCGACTCGCTGGCCGCCGTGGAGCTGCGCAACAGCATCAACGCCGCCACCGGACTGCGGCTCACCGCCACCCTCGTCTTCGACTACCCGACCCCGAGGGCGCTCGCCGAGCACATCGGCGCCAAGCTGGTCCCGGCCGAGCAGACCCCGGCGGCCGTGGCGGCCGCGCCCGTGCCCGCCACGGCCGCCGCCGACGACGACCCGATCGTCATCGTCGGCATGAGCTGCCGCTACCCGGGCGGTGTCACCACCCCCGAGGAGCTGTGGGACCTGGTCGCCGAGGGCCGCGACGGCATCTCCCTGTTCCCGTCCGACCGCGGCTGGGACGTCGACGCGCTCTACGATCCCAAGCCCGGCATCTCCGGCAAGAGCTCCACCCGCGAAGGCGGCTTCCTGTACGACGCGGCCGACTTCGACCCGGAGTTCTTCGGGATCAGCCCGCGCGAGGCACAGGCCATGGACCCGCAGCAGCGGCTGCTGCTGGAGACCTCCTGGGAGGCCCTGGAGCGGGCCGGCATCGACCCGCTGTCCGCGCGCGGCACCAGCACCGGTGTCTTCGCGGGCGTCATGTACCACGACTGGGGCACCCGCCTGGGCGACCGCGTCCCCGACGAGGTCGCCGGGTACCTGGGCAACGGCAGCCTGGCCAGCGTCGTCTCCGGACGCGTCTCCTACACCCTGGGCCTGGAAGGGCCCGCGGTGACCGTCGACACCGCCTGCTCCTCCAGCCTGGTCGCCCTGCACTGGGCCGCGCAGGCCCTGCGGGCGGGCGAGTGCTCCCTCGCGCTGGCCGGCGGTGTGACCGTCATGGCCACCCCGGACACCTTCATCGACATGAGCCGTCAGCGGGGCCTCGCCTCGGACGGCCGCTGCAAGTCCTTCGCCGCCGCCGCCGACGGCACCGGCTGGGGCGAGGGCGCGGGCATGCTCGTCCTGGAGCGCCTCTCCGACGCCCGTGCCAACGGCCACCGCGTCCTCGCGGTGGTACGCGGCTCGGCCGTCAACCAGGACGGCGCCAGCAACGGCCTCACCGCGCCCAACGGCCCCTCCCAGCAGCGGGTCATCGAACAGGCCCTCGCCTCGGCCGGACTGTCCCCCGCGGACGTCGACACCGTCGAGGCGCACGGCACCGGCACCACCCTCGGCGACCCGATCGAGGCACAGGCGCTGCTCGCCACCTACGGGCAGCACCGCGCCGACGGCGAGCCGCTGTGGCTCGGCTCGATCAAGTCCAACCTGGGCCACACCCAGGCCGCCGCCGGTGTCGCGGGCATCATCAAGGTCGTCATGGCGATGCGGGAGGGCGTCCTGCCCGAGACCCTGCACGTGGACGAGCCGTCGCCGCAGGTCGACTGGGAGGCGGGCGCCGTCGCGCTGCTCACCGAGTCCCGGGCCTGGCCCGAGACCGGGCGCGCCCGCCGCGCGGGTGTCTCCTCGTTCGGCATCAGCGGCACCAACGCGCACGTCATCATCGAGCAGCCGCCCGCCGACTCCGCCTCCGTCCCGGACGAGACGCCCGAGGAGGCCCCGGTCGTCGCCTGGCCGGTCAACGGCCGCACCCCGCAGGCCGTCCGCGCCCAGGCCGCCCGGCTGCGGGCGTTCCTGGACACCCTCGCCGAGGGCGAGCTGACCACGGCGGCGAGCGCCCTCGCCACCACCCGCGCCGCCCTCGACCACCGCGCCGTCGCCGCGGGCACCGACCGCGCCGAACTGGCCGACGCCCTGGACCGCATCGCCACCACCGGCAAGGACATCGAGGAGGCCGCCGGAGGCAAACTGGCGTTCCTGTTCACCGGGCAGGGCGCCCAGCGGCTCGGCATGGGCCAGGAGCTGGCGGGCACCTATCCGGTGTTCGCCCAGGCCCTGGACGCCGTACTGGCCACCGTGGAAGCCCACTTGGAGCGGCCGTTGCGGGAGGTGATGTGGGGCGAGGACGCGGACCTGCTCAACCAGACGCAGTACACGCAGCCCGCCCTGTTCGCCTTCGAGGTCGCGCTGTACCGGCTGGTCGAGTCGTGGGGCGTGACCCCTGACTACCTAGCCGGTCACTCCATCGGTGAGATCGCCGCCGCACATGTGGCGGGGGTGTTCTCGCTGGAGGACGCCGCCAAGCTGGTCACCGCCCGGGGACGGCTCATGCAGAGCCTCCCGGCAGGCGGCGCCATGATCGCCGTACAGGCCACCGAGGACGAGATCCTGCCGCACCTGACGGACCAGGTCGGGATCGCCGCCCTCAACTCCCCCCAGTCCACGGTGATCTCGGGCGCCGAGGCCGAAGTACGCGCCATCGCGGACCACTTCGCCGCCCAGGGCCGCAAGACGAAGCAGCTCGCCGTCAGCCACGCCTTCCACTCCCCCCTCATGGAGCCGGTGCTGGACGACTTCCGGGCGGTCGCGGAATCCCTCACCTACGAGCGCCCGCGGATCGCCTTCGTCTCCACGGTCACCGGAGACGTCGTCACCGACGAACTCACCACCCCCGCCTACTGGACCGAGCACATCCGCAAGCCCGTCCGCCTCACCGACGCGCTGACCCGGCTGCCCGCCGCCACCCACCTGGAGATCGGCCCCGACGCCGTCCTCACCGCACTCGGTCCTGCCGTGACCGAGGACGCCGTGTTCGTCCCGGCCCAGCGCCGGGCACAGGGCGAGGCGCTGGAGCTGGTGCGGGGTGTCGGGCGGGTGTACGCGCGGGGTGCCGCCGTGGACCGGGCCGCGTTCTTCGGGGAGCGCGACGGTGCGCGGCTGGACCTGCCGACCTACGCCTTCCAGCGGGAACGCTACTGGCTGGACCCGACCGCCCCGGTGGGCGACGTCGGTTCGGCCGGGCTCACTCCGGTGGACCACCCGGTCCTCAGCGCCGTGGTGCCGTCGCCGGACTCGGACGGGCTCGTGCTCACGGGCCGGCTGTCCGTCGCCACCCACCCGTGGCTGGCCGACCACGACGTACTGGGCACGGTGCTGCTGCCGGGCACCGGGCTCGTCGAGCTCGCGATCCGCGCGGGCGACGAGGCGGGCACCCCGCACCTGGAGGAACTGACCCTCCAGGCCCCGCTGACGCTGCCCGAGCGCGGCGCGCTGGCCCTCCAGGTCGTCCTGGGCGCCCCGGACGCGACGGGCCGCCGTACCGTCGCCCTGCACACCCGGCCCGAGGACGGGCACTCCGCCTGGACCCGGCACGCGACCGGCACGCTGACGGCCGCCGCCGACGCGCCCGCCTTCGACCACAGCGTGTGGCCGCCCGCCGGGGCCACCGCGCTGCCGCTGGAGAACGTCTACGAGCGGCTGGTGGGCCGGGGCTACCACTACGGTCCCGTCTTCCAGGGCCTCAAGGCGGTGTGGCGCGACGGCGACGACATCTACGCCGAGGTGTCCCTGCCCGAGAGCGCCCACGCGGACGCGCTGCGCTTCGGGCTCCACCCGGCGCTGCTGGACGCGGCGATGCACGGCGACCTCGTCGACGAGCACGGCGAGGCATCGGGCGAGACGCTGCTGCCGTTCTCCTGGAACGGGGTGACGCTGCACGCGAACGGCGCGACCGAACTGCGGGTGCTGCTGCGCCGGGTGCGCGGCGACGAGGTGTCCGCGATGTGGGTCGCCGACGGCACGGGCCGTCCGGTGGCCACGGTGGACGAGCTGATCTCCCGGCCGGTCGCGAGCGAGCAGCTGGAGGCGTCCCGGCCGGGCCGTCCGGACGCGCTGTTCCGGATCGGCTGGAGCGCGCTGCCGCTCCCGCAGGCCCCGGCCTCGGGTGTCGTACGGCTGGCGGGAACGGCCGATCCGACCGGTCTGGTACCGGAGTTCGCGGATCTGGCCGCGCTGGGTGCCGCCGTGGAGGCGGGCCGCCGGCCGGTGCCGGACGTGGTGCTCGCTCCGGTGGCCGGTGCCGGTACCCGTTCCGGTGCCGACGGCGACCTGCCGGGCGCGGTGCGCGCGGTGACGTCGTCGGTCCTGGAGACCGTCCGCGCCTGGCTGGCCGACGACCGGTTCGCCGGTTCCCGGCTGGCCGTGGTGACCGGCGGCGCGGTCGCCGCCGACCCACGGGACGCGGTGGACCTGACGCAGGCCCCGGTGTGGGGTCTGGTGCGGGCCGCCGAGGCGGAGAACCCCGGCCGGTTCGCCCTGCTGGACACCGACGGCACCGAGCCGTCGGCTGCGGCGCTGGCCGCGGCCGCCGTCTCCGGGGAGCCGGAGGCGGCCCTGCGCGAGGGCGCGCTGTCCGTGCCCCGGCTGGTGCCCGCCACCGGTTCCGGCACGGCTTCCGCCGGGACTTCGGACGCCGCCGAGTCGCCGTGGGACGGTGCGGGCACCGTCCTGATCACCGGCGGCACCGGCGGCCTGGGCGCCCTCGTCGCCCGCCACCTCACCACCGAACACGGCGTACGCCACCTGATCCTCACCAGCCGACGCGGACCCGACGCCCCCGGCGCCACCGAACTCGCCGCCGAACTCACCGCACTCGGCGCCCACATCACCCTCGCCGCCTGCGACGCCACCGACCGCCAAGCCCTCACCGACCTGCTCGACGGCATCGACCCCGCCCACCCGCTCACCGGAGTCGTCCACGCGGCGGCCGTGGTGGACAGCGGTCTGGTCGCCACGCTCACCGAGGAGCAGACCGGGAAGGTGTACGGCCCGAAGGCCGACGCCGCCTGGCACCTGCACGAGCTGACCGCCGAACGGGCCCCCGGGCTCAAGGCGTTCGTGCTCTTCTCCTCGGCGGGCGGCCTGGTCCTCGCGGCCGGACAGGCCAACTACGCGGCGGCCAACGTCTTCCTGGACGCCCTCGCCCACCACCGCCGTACCGCCGGACTCCCGGCCACCGCCCTCGCGTTCGGCATGTGGGCGGTCGACACCGGACTCGGCGGTCCGCTGGCCGACTCCGACCTGGACCGGATGCGGCGGCTGGGCATGCCCGCGCTGGAGACCGCCGAGGGCCTGGCCCTGTTCGACGCGGCCCTGGCGAGCGGCGAGCCGCTGCTCGTCCCGGTCCGGGTGGACCGTACGGCCCTGCGCTCGCGCACCGACGAGCCGCCCGCGCTGCTGCGCGGCATGGCCCGCGGCGCCGGGCGCCGCACGGCTCAGGCGGCGGCGGCCGAGGAGACCGGCGCGCTGGCCCAGCGCCTGGCCGGTCTGAACGACGCCGAGCGCGACCGGGCCCTGCTGGAGCTGGTCCGCCGCGAGGTGGCGTCCGTGCTCGGGCACAGCGGCATCGAGTCGGTCGGCCCGGAGAAGGCGTTCCGGGAGCTGGGCTTCGACTCGCTGGCCGCCGTCGAGCTGCGCAACAACCTCAACGCGGCCACCGGACTGCGGCTGCCCGCCACGCTCGTCTTCGACCACCCCAGTGCCCGCGCGGTGGCCGCGCTGATCAAGGAGAAGATCTCCGGCACCGCCGCACCCGCACCGGCGCAGGCCGCGCCGCGCACCGCCGCGGCGGCCGACGAGCCCATCGCCGTGGTCGGCATCGCCTGCCGCTTCCCCGGCGGGGTCCGCTCCGCCGAGGACCTGTGGCGGCTGGTCGCCGAGGGCCGCGACGCGGTGACCGGCTTCCCGGCCGACCGCGGCTGGGACCCCGAGGGCATCTACGACCCGGAGCCCGGCACGCCCGGCAGGACCTACACGGTCCAGGGCGGATTCCTGCACGACGCCGCCGAGTTCGACCCGGAGTTCTTCGGGATCATGCCGCGCGAGGCCGTGGCGATGGACCCGCAGCAGCGGCTGCTGCTCGAAGCCTCCTGGGAGGCCGTCGAGCGGGCCGGCATCGACCCGTCGTCGCTGCGCGGCAGCCAGACCGGTGTGTACGTCGGCGTGATGTACCACGACTACGGCACCCTGCACGGCTCCGCACCGGACGAGCTCTCCCCCTACCTGGGCAACGGCAGCGCGGGCAGCATCGCCTCGGGCCGCGTCGCCTACACCCTGGGCCTGGAAGGACCCGCGGTGACCGTCGACACCGCCTGCTCCTCCTCGCTGGTCTCCCTGCACATGGCCTGCCAGGCGCTGCGGCAGGGCGAGGTCACGATGGCGCTGGCCGGCGGTGTGACCGTCATGCCGACGCCGGAGATCTTCGTCGACTTCAGCCAGCAGCGCGGGCTCGCGGCCGACGGACGCTGCAAGGCGTTCTCGGCGGCCGCGGACGGCACCGGCTGGTCGGAGGGTGTGGGCCTGCTGCTGGTGGAGCGGCTGTCGGAGGCCGAGCGCAACGGTCACCCCGTGCTCGCCGTGATCCGCTCCAGCGCCACCAACCAGGACGGCGCGAGCAACGGCCTGACCGCGCCCAACGGACCGTCCCAGCAGCGCGTGATCCAGCGCGCGCTGGCGGCGGCCGGACTGACCACGCAGGACGTGGACCTGGTCGAGGGCCACGGCACCGGCACCACCCTCGGTGACCCGATCGAGGCGCAGGCGCTGCTGGCCACCTACGGCCAGGACCGGCCCGAGGACCGGCCGGTGTGGCTGGGCTCGATCAAGTCCAACATCGGTCACGCGCAGGCCGCTTCGGGCATCAGCGGGGTCATCAAGGCGGTGATGGCGGTCCGTGCGGGCGTCATGCCGAAGACCCTGCACGTGGACGAGCCCTCGCCCAAGGTCGACTGGTCGGCCGGTTCCGTCCGGCTGCTGACCGAGGCCCGCGACTGGCCCGAGACGGACCGGCCGCGCCGGGCAGCGGTGTCGTCCTTCGGCCTCAGCGGCACCAACGCGCACGTCATCGTCGAGCAGGCCCCGCAGCCGGCCGGACAGCAGACCACGCCGGCCGAGGCGTCCGCTCCGGCGGCCGGGTCGGACGCGGACCGTACGGCGGTGCTGCCGCTGTCGGCCAAGGACGCCCGGAGCCTGCCCGCCCAGGCCGCACGGCTGAAGGAGCTGTTCGCGGCGGCCGACCGCCCGGCCCTGTTCGACGTGGCCCACTCGCTGGCCACCACCCGCGCCGCCCTCGACCACCGCGTGGCGGTCCTGGCGTCCGGCACCGACGAGGCGCTGCGCGCCCTGACCGCCCTGGCGGAGGGCGCCCCCTCCCCCTCGGTCGTCACCGGCCCCGACCGCGCCGATGCTCCCCTGGCCTTCCTGTTCACCGGACAGGGCGCCCAGCGGATCGGCATGGGCCGGGAGCTGGCGGACACCTATCCGGTGTTCGCGCGGGCGCTCGGTGCCGTGCTCGCGGCCGTGGACGCGCACCTGGACCGGCCGTTGCGGGAGGTGATGTGGGGCGAGGACGCCGACCTGCTCAACCAGACGCAGTACACGCAGCCCGCCCTGTTCGCCTTCGAGGTCGCCCTCTACCGGCTCGTGGAGTCGTGGGGCGTGACCCCCGACTATCTCGCCGGGCACTCCATCGGTGAGATCGCCGCCGCGCACGTCGCCGGGGTCTTCTCCCTGGAGGACGCGGCACGGCTGGTCACCGCACGCGGACGGCTCATGCAGGCCCTCCCGGCAGGCGGCGCCATGATCGCCGTACAGGCCACCGAGGACGAGCTCCAGCCGCACCTGACCGGCCAGGCCGGGATCGCCGCCCTCAACTCCCCCCAGTCCACGGTCATCTCGGGCGCCGAGGCCGAAGTACGCGCCATCGCGGACCACTTCGCCGCCCAGGGCCGCAAGACCAAGCAGCTCACCGTCAGCCACGCCTTCCACTCCCCGCTCATGGAGCCGGTGCTGGAGGAGTTCCGGGCGGTCGCGGAGTCGCTCACCTACGAGCGTCCCCGTATCCCCTTCGTCTCGACCGTCACCGGCGAGTCCGTCACCGAGGAACTCACCAGCGCCGCCTACTGGACCGAGCACATCCGCAAGCCGGTCCGGCTGACGGACGCCCTCGCCCAGCTCGCGCGGACCGGGACGTCGGTCTTCCTGGAGATCGGCCCGGACGCCGTCCTGACCGCCCTCGGACCGGCCACGCACGACGACGCCACGTACATCGCGGCGCAGCGGCGCGACCGGGGCGAGGAGCGCGAACTCGTCGCCGCGCTGGGCGTGCTGTACGCCACGGGCCGCCGCGTCGACTGGGCGGCGCACTTCGCGGGCACCGGTGCCCGGCGGGTGGACCTGCCGACGTACGCCTTCGAGAAGCGGCACTTCTGGCTGGAGGCGCCGCAGCCGGAGGCGGGCGCGGCGGCCACGGGCGCGGCCGGGCACGGGCAGTCCGCGACCGGGCACCCGCTGCTGAGCGCGGCGATCGACCTGCCGGACGGCTCCGTCGTCCTCACGGGCCGGCTGTCCGTCGCCACCCACCCGTGGCTGGCCGACCACGACGTGCTGGGCACGGTGCTGCTGCCCGGTACCGGACTCGTCGAACTCGCCGTCCGGGCGGGCGACGAGACCGGCACCCCGCATCTGGAGGAGCTGACCCTCCAGGCCCCGCTGACCCTGCCCGGCCGGGAGGCGCTGGCCCTCCAGGTCGTGCTGGGCGCGCCGGACGCGACGGGCCGCCGTACCGTGACGGTCCACACCCGGCCGGAGGACACGCAGGCCGCCTGGGTGCGGCACGCGGAGGGCACGCTGACCACCGCGGCCCCGGCGCCCGGCTTCGACCTGACCGCCTGGCCGCCCGCGGAGGCGGTACCGCTGCCGCTGGAGGGCGTGTACGAGCGGCTGGCCGGGCGGGGCTACCACTACGGTCCCGTCTTCCAGGGCCTCAAGTCGGCCTGGCGGCACGGCGACGACGTGTACGCCGAGGTCGAGCTGCCCGAGGAGGCCCGCGCCGACGCCCTGCGCTACGGGCTGCACCCGGCGCTCCTGGACGCGGCGAGCCATGTCGACCTGCTCGACGACGCGGAGTCGACGCTGCTGCCGTTCGTGTGGAGCGGGGTGAGCCTGCACGCCTCCGGGGCCGGTGCGCTGCGCGTGCTGCTGCGCCGGGTCGGCGGTGACGAGGTCACCGAGCTGCGGATCGCGGACGCGCACGGACGTCCGGTGGCCACGGTGGAGCGGCTGGTGTCCCGGCCCGTGGCGCGCGAACAGCTCGCCGCACCCGCCGAGGACCTGTACCGCTTCGGCTGGCTGCCCGGCCCGGCCGCTCGCGCCGGTTCCGGCGCCGGACTTCCCGCCCTGGACGAGGTGCTGGGCGCCCCGGCGGGCGATCAGGGCGGCGCCGTGCCCCCGTACGCGCTGCTGCGGGTGGCCGAGGCCGTCCCGGCCGGTGCGGAGGTCACCGGGGACGCCGCCGCCGGTGCGCACGCGGTGGTGCACGATGTGCTCGCGGCGGTGCAGGGCTGGCTGGCCGAGGACCGGTTCGCCGGGTCGGCGCTGGTCGTGGCGACCCGTGGCGCGGTGTGCGCGGCGGACGGCGAGGAGCGGGTGGACGTGGCGCAGGCCCCGGTGTGGGGTCTGGTCCGGGCGGCGCAGGCCGAGCACCCCGGGCGGCTGGTCCTGGCCGACCTGGACGGCACCCCGGAGTCCGAGGCGGCGCTGTCCGCCGCGGTGGCCTCCGGCGCCCCGGAACTGGCGCTGCGCGCGGGCACGTTGCTGGTGCCGCGGCTGCGTCCGGCCACGGCCGGTGACGAGGCCGCGCCGTGGGACGGCGAGGGCACGGTCCTGATCACCGGCGGCACCGGTGGTCTGGGCGCCCTGGTCGCCCGGCATCTCGCCACCGAGCACGGCGTACGCCACCTCGTCCTCACCAGCCGGCGCGGACCCGACGCACCGGGCGCCGCCGAACTGTCGGCCGAACTCGCCGCGCTGGGCGCCGAGGTGACCCTCGCCGCCTGCGACGTCGCCGACCGGCAGGCGCTCGGCGACCTGCTGGACGCCGTCGACCCGGCGCACCCGCTCACCGCGGTGGTGCACGCGGCCGGTCTGGTGGACGACGGGCTGATCGCCTCGCTGACGCCGCGGCGCTTCGACGCGGTGCTCGCGCCGAAGGCGGACGCGGCCTGGCACCTGCACGAGCTGACCGCCGAACGGGCGCCGCAGCTCCGGGCGTTCGTGCTGTTCTCGTCGACCACCGGCTTCCTGGACAACGCCGGACAGGCCAACTACGCGGCGGCCAACGTGTTCCTGGACGCGCTGGCCCAGCACCGGCGGAGCGCGGGCCTGCCCGCCGTCTCCCTGGCCTGGCACCTGTGGGAGGGCGACGGCATGGGGGCGCGGCTCGACCCGGCGGTGTTCGAGCGGCAGCGCCGCCTGGGCACCCCGGCCCTGTCCCCGCGCGACGGGCTCGCCCTGTTCGACGCGGCGCTGGCCACCGGGCACACCGCGCTCGTCCCGCTGCGTCTCGACGCCGCCGCGCTGGCCGCCTCGGGCCCGGTGCCCGCGGCGCTCAGCGAGCTCGCGGGCCCGGTCCGGACGCGTACGACGCGGGCCGCGGCCACCGGCACCGAGCCCCTCACCACGGATGAGGGCGGGGCGCCGGAGACGGAGTCCCTGGAGCAGCGGCTGACCGGGCTGGCCCGCGAGGACCAGGTGCAGATCCTGCTGGACGTCGTACGCGAGCAGGTGGCCGCGGTGCGGCACGACGACCCGGACGCCATCGACATGCGGCGCGGCTTCACCGAACTGGGCCTGGACTCGCTGGCCGCGATCGAGCTGCGCAACCAGCTCGGCGCGGCGACCGGGCTGCGGCTGCCCGCGACGATGATGTTCGACTACCCGAACCCGGAGACGCTGGCGGAGTTCCTGCTCACGGAGCTGGCACCGCCGGTGGCCGAGGACGAGCAGGCCGCGCCCGCGGCCGGGGAGTCCGCCCCGGCGGGCGGCGCCATCGCCGACATGGGCATCGACGATCTCGTGCGGGCCGCGCTCGCCGCGAGGTCGTCGGAGTGAGGGCGGCGGCCCGGTGAACCGCGAGGGTCACCGGGCCGCCGGGCACGCCGAGTTACCAGGTACGAGGTACGAGGAACGAGGACCGAGGGGAAGGCCCCGAGCCACGTGGACACCAACGAGATCGTCGAGGCGCTGCGCGCCTCGCTGATGGAGAACGAGCGGCTGCGCACGGAGAACGAGCGGCTGGCGGGCCGCCAGGCCGAGCCGATCGCGATCGTGGGCATGGCCTGCCGGTTCGCCGGCGGGGTGGAGTGCCCCGAGGACCTGTGGCGGATGCTCGTCGAGGAACGCGACGGCGTCACCGAGTTCCCCGGCGACCGGGGCTGGGACGTCGAGGGTCTGTACGACCCGGAGGACGGCGCGCCCGGCCGGAGCATCACCCGGCACGGGGCGTTCCTCGCGGACGCGGCGGGGTTCGACGCCGAGCTGTTCGGCATCTCGCCCCGTGAGGCGCTGGAGATGGACCCGCAGCAGCGGCAGTTGCTGGAGACGGCGTGGGAGACCGTCGAGAACGCGCGGATCGACCCGCTGTCCCTGAAGGGCAGCAGGACCGGGGTGTTCACCGGGCTGATGTACCACGAGTACGAGGGCGCGAGCACCGGCGGCAGTCTGATCAGCGGGCGGATCGCGTTCACGCTGGGCCTGGAGGGTCCGGCGGTGACCGTGGACACGGCCTGCTCGTCGTCGCTGGTCGCGCTGCACCTGGCGAGCCAGGCGCTGCGGTCCGGTGAGTGCTCGCTGGCGCTGGCGGGCGGGGTGACGGTGATGGTCACCCCGGAGACCTTCCAGTACTTCACCAAGCAGCGCGGGCTGTCCCGGGACGGCCGGTGCCGGTCCTTCGCCGAGGCGGCGGACGGCACGGGCTGGGGCGAGGGCTCCGGCATGATCCTGCTGGAGCGGCTGTCGGACGCGCGGCGCAACGGGCGGCGCATCCTGGCGGTGATCCGTTCCTCCGCGCTCAACCAGGACGGCGCGTCCAGCGGTCTGACCGCGCCCAACGGGCCCGCGCAGCAGCGGGTGATCCGGCAGGCGCTGGACAGCGCCGGGCTGCGGCCCGACGACGTCGACGCGGTCGACGCGCACGGCACGGCGACCAAGCTGGGCGACCCGATCGAGGCGCAGGCGCTGCTCGCCTCCTACGGGCGGGCCCGGCCCGCCGACCGGCCGCTGTGGCTGGGTTCGGTCAAGTCCAACCTGGGGCACACCCAGGCCGCCGCCGGTGTGGCCTCCGTCATCAAGATGGTGCTGTCGCTGCGGCACGGGCTGCTGCCGCGGACCCTCGGTGTCGACCGGCCGACGCCGCAGGTCGACTGGGAGGCCGGGCATGTGCGGCTGCTCACCGAGGCGCAGCCGTGGCCGGAGACCGGCAGGCCGCGCCGGGGCGGAGTCTCCTCGTTCGGCATCAGCGGCACCAACGCCCATGTGATCCTTGAGGAAGCACCCGCTGCCTGACGTACCGTCAGGCAAGTGGCACGACACAGAAACAGAAGTGGAGCCTGACGTGACCACCGAGGCAACTGTCGAGACCGGCGCGTGGATACGGCGCTTCCATCCCGCTCCGCAGGCCGCGCACCGCCTGGTGTGCTTCCCGCACGCGGGGGGCTCCGCCTCCTTCTACTTCCCGGTCTCCCGCACCCTCGCCCCGCACGCGGACGTGCTGGCGATCCAGTACCCGGGCCGCCAGGACCGGCGGCACGAGCCGTGCGTCGACAGCATCCCGGCGCTGGCGGACATCCTGGTGGACGAGCTGGCGCCGTGGTGCGCCGACCGGCCGGTCACCTTCTTCGGGCACAGCATGGGCGCCTCCCTGGCCTTCGAGGTCGCCTCCCGGCTGGAGGCGCGCGGCACGGTGCTGCACGGCCTGTTCGCCTCGGGGCGGCGGGCGCCGTCGACCGCACGGGACGAGCGGGTGCACCTGAAGGACGACAACGGTCTGATCGCGGACATCACCCGGCTCAGCGGCACCGACACCCAGGTGCTCGGGGACCCGGAGGTGCTGCGCATGATCCTGCCCGCGGTCCGCGCCGACTACCGGGCCGCCGAGACGTACCGCTGGACGGGCGGGACGAAGCTGTCCTGCCCGGTCGCCGCCCTCACCGGCGACGACGACCCGCAGGTCACCCTGGACGAGGCGCGCGCCTGGGGTGAGCACACCTCCGGTCCCTTCGACCTGAAGGTGTTCCCCGGCGGGCACTTCTACCTCAACTCGCAGGCCGCCCAGGTGATCGCGGCCCTGAAGGACCACATGAAGTGACCGGCTCCGGCGCACGGACGTGCCCGCCCGGACCGCTCGCGCGGTCGGGGCGGGCACGTCCCGTTCCGGTCCCGGTTCCAGTCCCGGTTCCGGTCCGGTCCTCGGGGGGGGCGTCCGCGCTCACTTCGGGTCGCGGTCGTACACCGTCTTCGCCCAGCGGTAGCCGAGCACCGCGAGGCCCACGCACCAGGCGACGGCGATCCAGCCGTTGTTCCCGGTGCCGGTGCCCTCCAGCAGGCCGCGCAGCGTCTCGATGGCCGGGGTGAACGGCTGGTAGCGGGCGATCGGCTGGAACCAGCCCGGCATCGCGTCGACCGGCACGAAGGCGCTGGAGAGCAGCGGCAGGACCATCAGCGGCAGCGCGTTGTTGCTGGCCGCCTCCGCGTTCGGGCTGACCAGGCCCATGCCGACGGCGATCCAGGTGAGCGCCAGGGAGACCAGGGCCAGCAGTCCGACCGCGAGGACCCAGTCCAGGACACCGGCGTGCGGGGCGCGGAAGCCGATGGCCACCGCGACGGCGCCGACGAGGACCACGCTCAGCACACACTGGATCACGCTGCTGACGACGTGCCCTATGAGCACCGAGCCGCGGTGGACGGCCATGGTGCGGAAGCGGGCGATGATGCCCTCGGTCATGTCCATCGACACCGACACCGCGCTGCCGATGGTGGTGCCGCCGATGGTCAGCATCAGGATGCCCGGCACCAGGTAGGTCAGGTAGGCGGACCGGTCGGCCCCGCCGTCCCCGAGTCCCGCGGCCATCACGTCGCCGAAGATGTAGACGAAGAGCAGGAGCAGCATCACCGGGGTGAGCAGCAGGTTCAGCGTCATGGACGGGTAGCGCCGGGCGTGCAGCAGATTGCGCCGCAGCATCGTGGACGAGTCGCGCACGGCAAGGGTCAGGGAGCTGCTCATCGGGCGTCCTCCTGGGACTGGGCGGGCCGGCCCGGCACCGGCGACGGCACGGCGGAGCCGGTCAGGGCGAAGAACACGTCGTCGAGGTCGGGGGTGTGCACGGTCAGCTCGTCCGCCTCGACACCGGCCGCGTCGAGCCGGGCGAGCAGGTCGCGCAGCGCGCGCTGGCTGCCGTCGCTGGGGATCTGGAGCGTGAGGGCCTCGTCGTCGCCGGTGGCGCCGGTGGCCTCGGTGAGGGCCGGGGCGGCGGCGCGGTACGCGGCCGGGTCGAGGAAGCGCAGTCGTACGTGACCGCCGGGGACGATCCGTTTCAGCTCCTCGGCGGTGCCCTCGGCGGCGATCTTCCCGTCGTTCAGAACCGCGATGCGGTCGGCGAGTTCGTCGGCCTCCTCCAGGTACTGGGTGGTGAGGAAGACGGTGGTGCCGCCCGCGACGAGTTCGCGGATGATCTGCCACATGGTGTGCCGGCTGCGCGGGTCCAGGCCGGTGGTGGGTTCGTCGAGGAAGATGACCCGGGGGCCGCCGACGAGGGTCATGGCGATGTCGAGACGGCGCTTCATCCCGCCGGAGTAGCTCTGCGCGGGCTTCTTCGCGGCGTCGGCGAGGCCGAACCGCTCCAGCAGCTCGGCGGCGACGCGCCGTCCCTCGCGCCGGGGCAGGTGGTGCAGGTCCGCCATGAGGAGCATGTTCTCCTCGCCGGTGATCAGCCCGTCGACGGCGGAGAACTGCCCGGTGACACCGATCGCGGCGCGCACCCCGTCCGGCGAACCGGCGATGTCGTGGCCCGCGACCTGGGCCTGTCCGCCGTCGGCGGTGATGAGCGTGGTGAGGATCTTCACGGTGGTGGTCTTGCCGGCGCCGTTGGGTCCGAGCAGCGCGAACACGGAACCGGCCGGGATGCGCAGATCGATACCGTCCAGGACGGTCTTGTCGCCGTACGCCTTGCGCAGGCCGGCGGCCGAGACGGCGGGCGGCGCGGAGGCAGATATGGACATGGGCATGACAGAAGAAGGCATGGAGCCCTCCGTTCAGAGGCTGAGAAGGACGGGTTCGTACGGCCTGGGGCCGCCGGGTCAGGGCGGTACGGCTTCGGGGGCAGGGCCGTACGGCTTCAGGGTCAGGGCCGGGCCGCCGGGTCAGGGCCGGGCGCGCAGGACGTCGATGCTGCCGTAGCGGGTGCGGGCGTGGATCTCGACGGTCTCCTCGGTCTCCGCCGGGGCGTCGGACGCGGCGAGCCGGTTGCGCACCTGCCCGGAGTCCGAGTGGGCGTCGAGCCAGGCGGCCGTGCCCTCGCGGACACCGACCTCGATGGCACCGTAGGAGGTCTCCAACCGCACACTGCCCCGCACCACTTCGCCCACCCGCAGATTCCCGTGCGCGGTGGTGGCGGTGAGCGGCCCCTCGGCGCGCCGGATCTCGATGTCGCCGTTGGCGCCGCTCACCCGCAGCTCGCCGGTCGCGGCCTCGACGGTCGTGGTGCCGTGCGAGTTCTTCAGGACAGCGGGACCCTCGACGAGGCCGACGCGCACGCTGCCGGAGCTGCTGGTGATCTCGGCCGTGCCCTCGATCCGGTCCACGGTGGCCGAGCCGTGCGAGGTGGTCAGCTGGAGCGGCCCGGTCGTGTCGAGGCGGACGTCGCCGACCGACGTCTTGACCCGCACCTCGCCGAACCGGCCCTCCCCGAGCACCTGGATCCAGGAGCCGGTCACGTCGAGGTCCGAACCGGCGGGCAGTTCCACCGTCACTCCGACCGTGCCGGTGGGTCCGATGAAGGCGCGCTGCTTGGTCCTGATGGTCAGCGTGCCGTTGGCGTACGTCACCTCGGTCTGCTCGGCGGCCCGTACGTCCTTGTCCCGCTTCGGGTCGCCGGGGCGCACCGAGACGGCCGTGTCGGTGCGCTCCCCCGCGGTGAACTGGACGGAACCGGCGCCCACATGGGCGGTCACGGCGATCGGTCCGGGGGTCTCGAACGTAGGCATGGCTGTACCGTCCTCTTGGATCTTCGGGGCGTCCTCGCAGGTGGGACGCGGTGTGGGTGAAGTGAGCTGCGGGGCGGTGACGTCAGGCGGGCGCGGGTCCCCGTACGGGTCCCCGTGCGGTCAGCGCACCCAGCCCGTGAAGCTCTGTCCTACGGTGCGGGTCTTTCCCGCCGTACGCGGCCGGGCACCGCCGTCGACCGCGGCCGAGACGGCGCGCACCAGCCAGGCGTTGACCGACAGGCCCTCACGGTTCGCGGCCTCCTCGGCGCGCGCCTTGAGGTGGGCCGGGAGCCGGAGGTTGACGCGGGCGGTGCCGCCCTCGTCGCCCTCGCCGGGCGCGGGGGACGCGGGGGACGCGAGAGCCGCGGGGGCCGCAGACGGTTCGGCGGCCGGGGCCTCGTGTGCCGCCGCGGGGCCGCCGCCGGTGGGCGGCGGCGTCACCACGAAGTCGGGGTCGAGCCCGCGCAGCCGTACGTCGACCGAGCCGGGGGCGAGTTCACGGGTGATCTCGTCCATCGCGGCGGAGAGCACGTGGAGCAGGGTCAGCCGGGTCGCCGACTCCAGCGGAGCGGTGAGCCGCTCGGCCAGCTCACGGGCGTCCTCGCCGCCGGCTTCGGCGGCCACCGCGAGTTCACGGCGGAGGGTCTCGACATACGGGGTGAGGTCCATGACGCCATCATGGCACCACAATGGTGCCATGCACAAGGGGCGATGACGCCATGACGGCAGCCGGGCGGGCCACCGCCTCGCGAATGTGGCGCTGACCTGGGGGGATGTGCGGGAAAGTCGTGTGCCACGGCGACATCACATGCGTGGGCATCCCTTCCCGGCGGGGCGGAGTGGCACCATGGGACGCCGCAGGGCACCCCCGCGCCCCGGGCAGCGGCGAACCCAGGTCACGACGGAACGTCATGACCTGGGTTCTGGACCGACTCGTCCGGACCGCTCAGGGGGCGGGCACCAGGGACAGGTGGCGGCGCCCGGACGGACGGGGACGCGGGACCGGCGCTCCGGCCGCCACCGCCGACACCGGTACGGAGGCGGCTGCGGAGGCCACGACGCGCAGCCCCGCACGTGCCCCGGCAGGTACGGCCGCCGGTGCCCCGGCCGGTGCGGGGACCGGCGCGGGAACCGCCGCCGCCCCGCGCCCGTGCCGTACGCCCTCGCGCACGCCCTCGCGCACGGCCTCGCGCAGCGCCTCGGCGAACCGGTCCACGTCCTGTACGGAGTTGTCGCCGTGCACCGAGGCACGGACGGCCGTGGTGACCCCGCGGCCGGGCAGGAACAGCGGTGTCTCCTGCGCCACGGTTTTGCGGACCACGACCCCGCGCTCGGCCAGCCGCCGCCGGATGAGCGCGGCGGGCAGCTCGGCGTGCCGGAAGGCGAGCACGCCGGAGTGGGTCCGCCCGGGGGCGATCAGTTCGGCGCCGGGGATCTCCTCGACGGCCGCGCGCAGCGCCGGGGCCAGCTCCCGGTACGCGTCCGCCGGTGCGGGCAGGGCGAGGGCCGTGTTCAGCGCGGCGACGGCCGCGCCGTGCGGGGCGGCCGCCGGTGCCACGCCGTACGGGGCCAGGGCCTGGCGCAGCCTCGGTGCCGCGTAGGCGAACCCGATGGACTCCGGTCCGCGCAGGAACCGCCAGCCGTCCCCGGTGAGCAGGTCGCAGCCGATGCGGGCCGCGTCCACGGGGAGCTGGCCGACGGAGTAGGAGACGTCGACCGCGTACAGGGCGCGGTGCGGGGCGAGGACGCGGCCCGCCTCCTCCACCGGGTTGACGATGCCGCAGCCCGCCGGGACGTGGGTCAGGGAGACGAGGGCGACGTCGTCGTCGATGTGCGCGGCCATCCACTCCAGGTCCAGGTCGCCGTCCGGGCGCAGCGGCACGACGTCCAGGGCGCAGCGGGTGCGGTCGCGCAGCGCGAACAGGGTGGTGAGGTGGGCGACACCCTCGTAGGGCGTGGTCCAGACGCGGTCGCGGGGGCCGAGGGGCAGCCGGGACACGACGGTGTCGAACGCGTCGGCGGCCCCCTTGAACAGGACCGTGTCGCCGGACGGCGCGCCCAGCAGGTGCGCGAGCCGGGCGTCCAGTTCGGGACGCACCTCGTCGTGGACGTGTTCGTCCAGCTCGTACGGCCCGTGGCGGTCCTCGTGACGGGTCCGTTCCCTGAGGACGGCACGCGCGGCGGCCGGCATGCGGCCCAGGTCCGCGGTGTCGAGATGGACCCAGCGCTCACCGTGGGAGATCGCGTTCATTCCGGGGCCTCCCCCCGTTCGTCGGCAATCTGTTGCCACTTTCATGGCAACAGATTGCCAAGCCGTACGGCGACTTGGCAACGTACGCTCAGGCGGCGCTCTAGTGACGGGGCTCCGGCAAGGGCTTCCGGGCGCCGTAGGCCCCCGGATCGCCCGCCCTGGCTTCGTTCTCGAACCGGCCCGGCTCATTTCCCGAGGAATTGCCCAGCGTTGTCAAAGCCGCGCGGCAGCTGCCGGTTCCCGGCGTTTCCGCAGCTCGAAGCGGATTCAGTGAGGCAACTGCGGCACCCTGTCCAGCGTTCTGGAGGGTTTCTGGTGGCCTCCTCGACTCGATCTCGAACGATTCCCCACCGTTTCCCGAGATTCCCTTGCCAATCTTCTTGGCAAGAGGTTGCCAAGCAACGAACACGGACTTGTCACAGGGGAGTCAGTCACATGAACCGCATCGCCCGGATCGCCGCCGTCGCCGCCGCCACCGTCGCCCTCTCCGCCGCCGGGGTCGGTGTCGCCTCCGCCGACGACATCGGCTGGCCGGTCGCGCCCCACACGGTCTCCGCCGCGGCCACGGACGACATCGGCTGGCCCGTCGCCCCCACCACCGGCCCGGCCGACAAGCCCGCCGGGGACATCGGCTGGCCGGTCGCCCCCGCCTCCGCCACCACCGTCAACAAGCCCGCCGGGGACATCGGCTGGCCCACCGCCACCCAGGCCGTCGCCAAGCACAGCGACGACATCGGCTGGCCGGTCGCGCCGGGCACCGCCTCCCCCGCCGCCGCCGACAAGCCCGCGGGCGACATCGGCTGGCCGCTTGTCGCCTCCGCCTGACCACCGCCCTTCCGGGCAACCGGAGCCCGCTCCACCGTGACGCCCCCGCCGGCCTTCGCGCCGTGGCGGGGGCTTCGGCGTGTGCCGGGTCGGGGCTGACGGCTTCCGGGGTCCGGGGTCCGTCCGGGTTCCGGCGGACGGCTTACGGCGGGCGGCTTACGGCTGGCGGCTGGCGGCTGGCGAGGGCGGGGCGCGCCTTGCCACCGCCCGTTCGCCTCCCTGCTTGGCAACCCCTACCCACCCCTGGCACACAATCGCGCCCCGCCCACCTGCGACTCCACCCGCACTCCACCATTCCAAGACACCGTCTCAGGAATGCCTTGCCAAGCTTCAGGCAACGTTTTGCCAAGCCCGGAAGGCGCTGTCCTAAGGAGCGAGTCGATGTCCATCTCCGGTCTCATCGAGCAGCAGGTCCAGGCACGGCCCGACGCGATCGCGGTCGCCTACCCCGGGCTCGGCGGCGACGGCGCGTCCCTCACCTACGCGGAGCTGAGCCGCGCGGCCAACCGCCTCGCCGCGCATCTGCGGGCCCGCGGCGTGGGCCGGGGCGACCGGGTGGTGACCTCGCTCAGGCCGGGACCGGAGCTGGTGACCGCGTTCCTCGGGATCGTGCGGGCCGGCGCCGCCTACGTCCCGGTCGACCCGGCCGACCCCGCCGAGCGGCGCCGGCTGATCGTGCGCGACAGCGCGGCCCGCACCGTGCTCACCGAGGGCACCGGCGCCACCGAGTACCGCGGCCAGGACCTCACCGTCGTCGCCCTGGACGCCGAGGCCGCCGAGATCGCCGCCCGCCCCCACACCCCGCGCGCCGAGGACATCACCCCCGAGGACACCGCCTACGTCTGCTACACCTCCGGCACCACGGGCACACCCAAGGGCGTCGTCGTCCCGCACCGGGCCGTGCTGGACCTGGTGGGCTCCACCGAACACCTGCGGCTGACCCCCGCCGACACGGTGGCGCAGGCCGCGAACCCGGCCTTCGACGCGGTCACCTTCGAGGTGTGGGCGACGCTCGCGGCGGGCGCCCGCCTGGTCGGGCTGAGCCGGAACACCGTCACCGACCCCGACTGCTTCGCCGAGGCCGTCCGCACCCACGGCATCTCCGTGGCCTTCCTGACGACCGCCCTGTTCCAGCTGATCGCCCGCGAACGGCCCGCCGCGTTCGCCCCGTTGCGCGCCCTGCTCTTCGGCGGCGAGATCTGCGACCCGCGCCGGGTGCGGGAGGTGTTCGCCGCCGGGGCGCCCGAGCGGCTGCTGCACATGTACGGGCCGACCGAGGCCACCACGTTCGCCACCTGGCACGAGGTCACCGAGCCCGCCGAGGGCGACCGCACCGTCCCCATCGGCCGCCCCCTCGGCGCCACCACCGCGGTCGTCGTGGGCCGCGACGGCACCCCGGCCGCGGCCGGGCAGACGGGTGAACTCCTGCTCGGCGGGCCCGGTCTGGCCACCGGATACCTGAACCGGCCGCAGCTGACCGCGCAGCGGTTCGTGACCGACCGGTTCACCGGTGGCGGCGGAGTGCTCTACCGCACCGGCGACCTGGTGACGGTCCGCGAGGACGGCGCCCTGGAGTTCGCCGGACGGCTCGACGACCAGGTCAAGCTGCGCGGCCACCGGGTCGAGCTGGGCGAGATCGAGTCGGTGCTCACCGCCCACCCGGGCGTGGCGGCCGCCGCGGTGTCCGTGCACGAGACACCCGACGGCGACAAGCACCTCGTGGCCCACGTGGTCCCGGCGGCGCCGGGCGCGGGGACGGCGGGCCCCGGTCCGGACGCGCAGCTCGCCCGGATCACCCAGTGGCAGGAGATCCACGAGACCCTGCACGACCACGCGGAGGCGGAACAGACCGAACTGGGCAGCGACTTCACCGGCTGGCACAGCAGCTACGACGCCCGGCCGATCCCCGCCGAACAGGTGCGGGAGTGGCAGCGGGCCACCCTGGAGCGGATCCGCGAGCTGCCCCGGCGCCGGGTGCTGGAGATCGGCGTGGGCACCGGCCTGCTGCTCAGCAGGCTCGCCCGTGAGCCGGAGTGCGAGGAGTACTGGGCGACCGACCTGTCCGCCCCCGCCGTCGCCGCGCTCACCGCCCGGCTGGCGGACGACCCGGTGCTCGGCGGCAAGGTCCGGCTGCGCCGGCAGAGCGCCGAGGACACCACGGGGCTGCCCGCCGGTCACTTCGACGTGATCGTCCTCAACTCCGTCGTCCAGTACTTCCCGGACCTGTCCTACCTGCGCACCGTCATCGAGGCGACGCTGCCCCTGCTGGCCCCGGGCGGCTCCCTGGTCCTGGGCGACCTGCGCAGCCTGGACCTGTCCCGCTGCCTGGAGACCGGCGTCGAACTCGCCCGGCCCGACGCCTTCGAGGCCGACCGCGACGCCCAGCGCCGCCGCATCGACCAGCGCGTCGCCACCGAGACCGAACTGCTGCTCTCCCCCGCCCTGTTCGACGCCCTCGCCCGCGAACTGCCCGCGGTGCGCGCCGTGGACGTACGCGTCAAGCGGGGCGTCCACCACAACGAGCTGACCCGCTACCGCTACGACGCGGTGCTGTCCACCGCCGAGCCGGTCGCCGACCTCGCCGCGGCCCCCACCGCCGTCTGGGACCGCGACATCACCTCCGCCGCCGGTGCCGCCGCCCACCTCGCCGAGCACCGGCCCGCCGTGCTGCGCCTGGCCCAGGTGCCCAACCGCCGGGTGCACGACGAGTACGCCGCGATGGAGGCGCTGGACAACCCGCTCGAAGGGCTCGACCTGCCGCCGCAGGACGCGCCCGCCCCCGACCCCGAGGCGCTGTGCGCGGCCGGCGAGCGGCTGGGCTACCGCGCCCTGCCGACCTGGTCCGGGCAGGGCGCCCGGTTCCTCGACATCGTCTACGTCGACCCGGACCGGGTCCCGGCCGGTGCCCTGACCGGCGTGCGCACCGGGCCCGCCGCCGCCGTGGCGGACTGCGCCAACACACCGGTCACGTTCGACCGGAGCGTGGACCTGGAGGTCGTCCTGCGCACCCATCTCCAGGAGCGGCTGCCCGGCTTCATGATCCCTTCGGTGCTGGCCACCCTGGACGCGCTGCCGCTGAACGCGCACGGCAAGGTCGACCGGGGCGCGCTGCCCGCCCCGCAGCTCACCGCGCACCGCCCCGGCACCCAGCCGGGCTCGCCGGTCCAGGAGATCGTGCGCGATCTGTTCGCGGAGGCGGTGGGCCTGCCGCGCGGCGCGGTGGACGCCGACTCCGACTTCTTCCGCATCGGCGGCCACTCGCTGGCCGCCGCCCGGCTCCTGTCCCGGGTCCGCGAGACCCTGGGCACCGACCCCGGCAGCCGCGCCCTGTACGAGGCGCCGACCCCGGCCCGGTTCGCGGCGCTCGTCGGCGACACCCCGGCCACGGCCACCGGCCCGGCCGGCGCGGGCAGTGACAGCGCGGTGCTGCCGCTGCGGCTGCGCGGCGCCCTGGACCGGCGGGCCCTGGACGAGGCGCTGGAGGACCTGGGCCGCCGCCACGAGGTGCTGCGCAACTCCCGGCTCGGCTCGGCCGGTACACGGCTGCGCGGCATCGCCGCCGACGACCACCTGCTGGACCTGGCGCTGCCCGCCGACTCCGTGGACCTCTGGTCCCATCTGCCGCTGGCCGCCGAACTCGCCCAGGCGTACGGGGCACGCGCCACCGGCGGCACCCCGCGCCGCTCCCCCGCCGCGCTGGACGCGCCCTCCCGCGCGTTCCTCGGCGATGTGGCGCCGACCCCGCTGCCGGGCTCCGCGCCGCGCGCCGCGCACAGCTCGTACGCCACGCTCGACGCGGAGCTGGGGGCCGAACTGCACGACGGGCTCACCCGGTTCGCGGCCGAGCACGGCACCACCCTGTTCATGGTGGTGCACGCCGCGCTGACCGCGGTGCTGTCCCGGCTGGGCGTGTCCGGCGAGGTCACCGTGGCCGCGCCGGTCCCGGCCCGGGGCAGCGCCGGACTGCGCGGCGCGGTGGGCGCCCACGGACGGGTCCTGGCGCTGTCGGCCGACCCCTCGGGCGACCCCGCGTTCGAGGAACTGCTGCGCCGGGTCAGGGCGGCCGACCTGGCCGCCTACCGGGACGGCGGGGCCGCGCTCGCCCGGCCGGGCGGCGTCGCGCTGACCGTGTTGCAGGCGGACACCGGACGGCGGTTCACGGCGGCCGGGCTGACCGTGGAGGTGGAACAGGCCGAACTGCCGCTGCCCGAGGCCGATGTGGCGTTCGTGCTGACCGAGCGGCAGAGTCCGGCGGGCGCGCCCGCGGGCATCGCCGTCGCCACCTCGCACCGGCTGGAGACGGTCGGTGAGGCGGCGGCGGCCTCGCTCACCGGGCAGTTGACCGCCGTGCTCCAGGCGGCACTCGACGCGCCGGACACCGCGCTGAGCCGGCTGCGGCTGCTGCCCGGACCGGCCGGGCGGGGCGGGGTGTGGGCGGTGCCGAGCGCACCGGTCCCGGTACGGGGCGTGGCCGAGCTGTTCGCGGCGCAGGTGGCGCGGGCCCCCGAGGCACCCGCGCTCGCCGGGATGGACTACGCCGAACTCGACGCCCGTTCGGACCTGTTGGCGCACGCGCTCATCGAGCATCACGCGGGTCCCGGCACATCGGTGCTGACCGCGCTGTCGTCACCGTCCGGGTTCGCGGTCGCCGCGCTCGCCGTGGCCAAGACGGGCGCCGCGCTGCTGCCGGTGCTCCCGTCGGGTGAACTGCCGGACGCCGTACGGCCGGTGGTGCTGCTGCTGGACGAGACGGCGGACCTGCTGCTGCCCGCCGTGCCCGGGGCGGCCCGGCTGGTCCGGGACGACGCGGCCGACCGGCTGCCGTCGGCGGGCCACTGGCCGGTGAGCGACGCCGACCGGACCCGTCCGGCGCGGTCCGGTGACCCGGCGCTGCTGATGCCCGCCGAGGACGGCACGGTGGTGATCGGTCCGGAGGCGGTCGCCGCGGCCACGCTCGCCGGACCGGCCGACGCCGCCTGGCTGGTGCGCGGCTATCCGGACGGGGACGCGGCGCTCGGTCTGCTGGGCGCGCTGGTGCGCGGCGCGAGGGTGCGGATCCCGGACGCCTCCCTCACCCACGCGGTGCCGCACGAGGTGCTGAGCTGGCTGCGGCGGTGCGACGCCCGGGTGGTGCTCGGCGGCGCCGACGACCTGCTGTGCGCGCTGGTCGCGCTGGCCCGCGCGGAGGGCACCGGGCTGACCGTGAGCGGCGGCTGGGCCGAGGGCCGGCTCGTCGTCGAGCAGGGCCCCGGCCGCCCCGCCCGCCCCGCGCCCGGCCACCGGGCGTATGTCCTGGACGCCCGGCTGCGTCCGGTGGCCGCCGGGGAGACGGGGGCGCTGTACATCGCCGGTGCGGGCGTGGCGCGCGGCTACGCCGGGGCGCCGGGGGCCACCGGGGAGCGGTTCCTGCCGGACCCGTTCGCCGCCGGGGAGGGGGCCGCCCACGGCGCCGCGGAGGCCGGTGCGGACGCCGGTGCGGACGGCCGTACGCCGCTGATGTGGCGTACCGGACGGGCCGCCCGGCTGGACGCGGACGGCGGACTGCGGGTCCTGGACCACCCGGCGGCGGACGACCCGTTCGCCGACGAGTTCGCCACGTTCGTGGTCCTGGCGGACCGCTTCGGGCACCACGCGCTGTGGCCGTCCGCGGCGGCCGTGCCCGCGGGCTGGCACGAGAGCCACGCCGAGGACCTGTACGAACTGTGCCTCGACCACATCAACGACCGGCTGGGCCACTCGCTCTGAGGCTCGGGCGGCGGCAGCAGCGCGCCGAGGGGGATGCGCCGCACCACGGCGCATCCCCCTCGGTCCGTCTCCCCGCTCCCGCCTCCCGGCCTTCCCGTCTCCCGGCTTCCCGGCTTCCCGCCTGCTGGGCTCGGTCAGGCGATGTCCCGTTCCCGGGCCGCCGGGGCGGCGGGGTCGCCTGCGGGCCCCCGGCTCTGGGCGAGCGCCTCGGCGAGGATGCGCCAGATCTCGGCGGCGAGGTCGATGTTGGCGTCCGCCTGGGCCTGTTCCGCCAGGGCGCGCAGCCCGGCCACCCCGCTCTCGTCGCCGGACAGGATCCGGAGCTGGTGGCGGAGGATGTCGAGGCGGACGCGGTCGCGGTAGGTCATCCGGGGCTGTTCGCGGGCGAGTTCGCCGAGCAGGGTGCGGGCGTCGTCGTAGTTCCCGGTGAGGAAGGCGAGGTCGGCCTTGAGCGCGGTGAGTTCCTGGCGCAGGCCCGGGGTGCCGACGAAGGCGAGGGCCGGTTCGGCGGCGGCGACGCACCGCTCGGCGGCCCGCGGGTCGGCGGGGACCTTCTGGAGGTGCAGCCGTCCGGCGGCGAGCCGCAGCCGGAGCCACAGCACCAGGTCCTCGCCGCTGCTGAACTTCTCCAGGGCCTGTTCCAGGCAGTGCTGGGCGGCCGGGTAGTCGCCCTGGCGCATCCGGACGGCGGCCGCGGTCCACATCGCCTCGGCCCAGAGGGTGTCGGTGCGGCCCTCCACGAGGACCGTCAGTTCGTCGGTGTGGGCCCTGGCGTCCGGCAGCCGTCCGGCCTCGGCCTCCACGGACACCAGTGCCAGCAGTACCGTGGCCCGGTCCTCCACGCCGAGCGCTCCGTCCCGGGCGAGGTGGTGGGCGGTGACGGCGGCGTCCAGCGCGGCGGAGATCTCGCCGAGCGAGCGCAGGCAGCGCGCGAGCCGGGTCAGGCCGCGGACCCGCAGCTCGGTCAGCGCGACCTCGTCGCCGAGCTGGACCAGCTCCTCCAGATAGCCGCGCTCGCCCTCGTGGTCGCCCTGGAGGCGCCGGTGCCGGGCCAGTTGCCACAGGGCCTGCCAGCGCAGTACGGGCGCTTCGTGCTGTTCGGCGGCCAGCGCCTCGCGCAGGGTCTCGACGGCGTCCTCGGAGCCGGTGGAGGCGACGAGGGTGAGCGCGTGGGCGAGGGAGCCGCCCGCGGGTTCCTCGAAGTCGTCGGGTTTCCTGCCCAGCCGCTCGGCGAGGTAGGCGACGGCCCGCTCGGTGGGCTGCCGGGCGCCCGACTCCAGCCGGGACAGATACCCGGTGGACATGCCGTCCCCGGCCAGCGCGGTCTGGGAGAGGCCCTGGGCCGTACGCAGCTTCCGCAGGCGGCGGCCGAACGCGGGCTGTCGGAGCATGTGACCATTCCCTCGGAAGGACGCGCGGACGGAGGCGACCGCGAACGGATGGGGACCACCGGGGCCGCATCGAGCGTAGGGCGGCGGGCAAGGCGCGGGCAAACCTTTGCCAGCCGCCGTGCCGGTGCCTCGTGCGGCTCTCGCGGCGCCCTCACGCGTTCCTCGCCTGCTTCTCCAGCGGTTCTCGACCGGTTCAGGCGAGGATCTCCAGTGCCCGCCGGAACACGCCCGTCCGTCGTCCGACCTCGCCCGGGAGTCGTCCATGAAGCACTCGGTTGCTGCCTGCCGGGCCGCACCCGTGAGCACCGGCATGCCCAAGCGCACGGCCCGGGGCGCGCTGTCCCGTTCCGACGACGACGACATCGGCTGGCCCAAGTGATCTCGCCCAAGAGATCCTGTCCAGAAGCCCTGTTCCAGGAGATGAGGCGCGCGCCGATCAGGATGCTCCGGTGACGACGAGGGAGACGTTCTGCCCGCCGAAGCCGAAGGAGTTGCTGAGCACGGCGTCCTGGGGGACGTCCCGTCGTTCGGTGACGACGTCGAGGCCGATGCCGGGCCCCACGCCCGCCGCGGTGAGGTTGCGGGTGGGCGGGACGACGCCGTGCGCCACGCTGAGCACGGCGACGACCGCTTCGATCGCCCCGGCGGCGCCGAAGAGATGGCCGAGGGCCGCCTTCGGGGCGGTCACGGTGGCGGCGCGGCCGAAGACCTCCCCGATCGCGTGCGCCTCGGCGATGTCGCCGACGGGGGTTCCGGTCGCGTGGGCGTTGATGTGACCGACCCGTCCGGGCTCCAACTCCGCCTGGGCGAGGGCCTTTCGCATGGCCGCGATCTGTCCTGAGCCCTCGGGGTCGGGCGCCGTGATGTGGTGGGCGTCGGCGGCGATCCCGGCGCCCGCGAGCACGGCATGGACGCGCGCGCCGCGGGCGGCGGCGTGCCCGGCGCTCTCCAGCACCATGACGGCCGCCCCCTCGCTGAGGACGAAGCCGCTGCGGTCGGCGGCGAACGGCCGTGAGGCGCAGGCGGGTTCGCCGTCGTACCGCGACAGGGCCTGCGCCTGGGCGAACCCCGCGACGGTGATCGGGGTGAGCGCGGCCTCGGTGCCGCCCGCGATGACGACGTCCGCCTCGCCCGCGCGGATGAGTCTGGCCCCCAGAGCGATCGCCTCGGCACCCGAGGAGCACGCCGAGACGGGGGTGTGGGCGCCCGCCCGTGCGCCGTACTCGATGCTGATCAGCGCGGCGGCCGCGTTGGGCATGAGCATCGGGACCGTACGTGGCGAGACGCGCCGGACCCCGGCCGTCTCCCGTACGTCGTCCTCCTTCAGCAGGGTCCGTACGCCGCCGATGCCCGTGCCGACGGCGGTGGCGAGCCGGTCCGGGTCAGGCTCGGGGGTACCGGCGTCGGTCCAGGCCTCGGCCGCCGCGACCAGGGCCGCCTGCTGCGAACGGTCGAGCCGCCGGGCCCGTACCGGCGGCAGCAGCCCGGCGGGGTCGACCGCCAGGGTGCCCGCGACGACGCCGGGCGGGCCGATGTCCTCGTGGCCGCTCAGGACACCGCCGCGGACACCGGACTCGCCGGCCAGCAGGGCGTGCCAGGTGGACGCCACGTCACCGCCGAGCGGTGTGGTCGCGCCGAGTCCGGTCACGACGACCTCGGTCCGTTGCATGCGCTCCGACCTTTCTTGTATGCGATACAAGTGCGAGCCATTTTGTATCACATACAATGAGGGCGTGGAGAAGAAGCGAACCGAGGCACGGGCGACACCGACTCCGGCACTGGACCGCGGCCGCGCCACCAGGCGCCGGCTGATCGAGGTCACCGCGCGGCTCTGCCGGGAGCGGCCCGGCGCCGAGGTGAGCGTCGCGGAGATCGCGAAGGCGGCCGGGGTCTTCCCCAACCAGGTCACGTACTACTTCGGCTCCAAGGACTCGCTGCTCGTGCACGCCGCCTTCCTCGGCCTGCTGCACGACACCCGGCGCATGGAGCGCATCGGCCGCCAGGCCCCCGACGCGGCGGCGTTCCGGCGCAACATCGCGCGCGCCGTCCTCGCCCTGCCCTCGCTCCCGTCCATCGCGCGCGCCCTGGCGGCCGGGATCTCCAAGCCCGAACTCGCCCCCGTGGTCGACCAGCACCTCCAGCTGCTGTTCCGGCAGTCCGAACGCTTCGTGAGCCGCCTCGTCGAGGCCCGCGGCTGGCAGGCCCGGCGGCCGCTCGGTGTGGAGGCCAGGACGTTCTGGAGCACCGCGCTCGGCGCCGTCCTCCTCGTCCGCGCCGGAGCCCACGGCACCGGCGCCGACCTCGACCTCGCCGGGGCCCTGACCATCCACGACGGAACCGAGCCCGCCTGAGAGGGCGGACGCGGCCCGCTACCGGCGCTCGCCCTCGCACGCGTCGAGACGCACACCCGGCACATAGTGCGTACTGCGCGGATTGGTGCCCGCGGCCAACAGCAGCTGGCGGTCGGCCGGTTCGAGCACCTCGGCCAGTTCGTGGACCGGATAGCCGAAGAGGTCCAGATCACCGAACGCGACCGGGACGGCGGCGGCCTGCTCCGGGACCCGCTCCGTCCGCTCGACGACCAGATGCCCCAAGTCCTGCCCGTCACAAGCCGCGCACGCGTACGCCGTCACCATGACGTCCCGGTGGACGAAGAAGAAGGTCCAGCGCACCCCGCACATCCACCCGCCGACACGGATGTCCGCCAGCGTCGACGCCGCCCACTGCGCCGCACGCTCGCTCATGCCGAACCGCAGCACACCGGCGCTCCCCGGCAGGACCAGCCCGGTACCGGGCAGCAATCGGAAGACCACGGGGACAGTGTGCCGCGACCGGGACGCCTCGGTCAGAGCGGCCGGATCCGGGTGTGCAGGAGGCAGAACTCGTTGCCCTCGGGGTCGGCCAGGACGTGCCAGTTCTCGGTGCCGCTCTGGCCGACGTCGGCGGGGCGGGCGCCGAGGGCGAGGAGGCGTTCCAGTTCGGCGGCCTGGTCGCGGTCGGTGGCGCTGACGTCGATGTGCAGCGGGAGCTTCCCGGGGCGCGGATCGCTGCCGGGACTGAGGATCAGGGTGGGCTGGGGGCCGCCGAACCCGGTGCCGGGCGGGCCGATCTCGATGCCCCCGTCCGCCTCGCGGCCGAGTTCGACGTAGCCGAGCACCTCGCTCCAGAACGCGGCGAGCCGCTCCGGATCGGCGCAGTCGAGGACCAGTTCACTGATGCGGCATGCCATGCGCGGCAGTGTAGGCACCCACGGCGCCGGACGCCCGCGTATTCCGGCGCATTCCGGAGGGGGTGGCGGCGGGCCGCTCAGCGCCGCGGGGCGGACGCGGCCACGGCAGGGCCGGGGCGCCCGGAGTGCCACAGGCCGTCCCAGTCGATGCGCGGTCCGCAGAGCTGGAGCCCGGCCACGGCGGTCAGCAGTCCGGGGACGTCCCCGACGACGGCGCAGCCCTCCGCGCCCGCGGCGAGGGTGCCCTCAGCGGCGGGACCGCAGGCCAGGACGCGCCGGGAGCCGGTCGTGCGCAGCACTCGTACGGCGCGTGCCTCGTCGCGCCCCCGGGTGCGGCGGCCGGTCAGCGCCCGCCGCGCGGCGGTCCTGAGGTCCAGCCGTCCGGTGACGTGCGCGGCCGTGAGCGCGCCGACGCCGTCCCCGGCCACCGCGGCGATCCGCAGGCCCCAGTCCTGCCACGTCCGGTACAGCGCGACCTGGTAGGCGAAGAGCGCGGCCCGGCCGAAGTCCATGCGGTGCAGCAGGCGGCTGTCCACGCCGCGTTCCGGCGCGAACACCGCGACGGCCAGCGGCAGCGACAGGCGCGGGTCCAGGGCGCGGCACACCGTGTCGAACTCCCCGCGGAAGGCGGGGAACGTCCCGTAGAGCGCGCGGGCCATGCCCGGCCGCACCCGCCGGGCCCTGGGGAACAGCACCGCCGTGCCGCCCTCGACGGATCCCGGCACCGGCGGGCGTTGCCTGCCCGCCGGCCGCAGGGCGGTCCCGGTCGGTACTGCCGTCATGGATCAGCCTCCTCCGGTGCTGCGGCTGGGTTCCGACGGTCTCGCGGTGCGCCGGAGACCGGGACGAGACACTCTCGAACGGCGCTGGTGCGAGGCCGCCGCCGGGTCGCGGGCGCGTTCCGCGGTGCTCCGGCCGGCGGCCCGCTCTTCCGGTCCCCGCGCGAAGTCCCCGCAATGCGCGGCGGAATTCCCCCGACGCCGGTTCACCGGTTCACCGGCCGTCGCTTCGGCGATATCCGGCCAGTTTCCCGGGGATTTCGGAAATGCATTCGGCCGGTTCTCTCCGTCCGGGGGCGGACGCCGGGGGCGCACGGGCCAAACGCGCAGCCCACCCCTACGGCGGGGGCGCTCGCGCACTCCCCTGTAGGGGGGCGCCAGTGTTGCCACCCGCCGGGCGCGCACAGGACGATGGATTGCATGCTCTCGCCGCCGCAGCGTGCTCGGTGCCAATTGTTTTCCGGTTCCTGTCCCAGACGCGAAAGCGTTGGCCCGAAGAGCCGTGGCCAGGTCGCCGGCTGGAGGTGCTCGTGCGTGTTCGACCCGTGCCCGGCCTGAACGTCAGCGTGGACGCGGACGGGCGTCTTGACGTGGCGGCCCCGGCCCGCAGATTCCGCTGCGGGCCCGCGGGCACCGCGATGTGGCTGGCGCTGTGCCAGCACGACGGGGACGTGGCCGCGGCCGCCCGCATGCTCGCCTCCCTGTGGGAGACCGAACCCGACAACGCCCGCGCCGACCTCGACATCTGGGTCGAGGAGATGCGCGACGCGGGCCTGGTCCGCAGCGAACCGCGCCTGCCCTGACACCGGCCGACCATCACCCCGGCGGAGCCGTCCGCGCACCCCGACCGGTCGGCCGTACGGCCGTACGGCCGACCGGCTGTTCAGCCGCGGCTCGACCACCCCTGTAGCCGGTCCGCCCATGCTGGCCCAGGTTAGGGGTGGACCAATCGGGGACGGGGCGACTATGACGTTGGTCGGCAGGACGGCGGCGATCGGAACACTGGACCAGGCCCTCGCGGACTGCGCGGCGGGCCGGCCCCGTACGGTTCTGGTGGAGGGGCCCACGGGCTGCGGCAAGAGCGCCCTTCTGCACACACTCCTCGAACTGGCCGCGACGGGCGACGCGTTGACGCTGTGCGCGGCCGGCTCCCCCGCCGAGCGCGGCACCCCGTACGGCGTGCTGCGCCAACTGGCGGGCAGCGCCCGGGGGCTGGCCCTGGACGGCACGGACCGGGTGTGCGGTACGCCGCCGCGGGCCGAGACGATGCAGGCGCTCTGCGCGGAACTGCGGGAACTGAGCGAGCGGACCCCGCTCGTGCTGTGCGTCGACGACGTGCAGTACGCCGACGACGAGTCGCTCGCCTTCCTCCAGTACCTCGCCCGCAGCGTCCGCGCGGGGCGGCTGCTGCTGGTGGTCACCGACTCGCTGCACCACGAGGCGGGCGACCCCGCCTTCACGACCGAGCTGATGCGCCAGCCCGCCTTCCGGCGGATCCGGCTCGACCGGCTCTCCCGCGCCGACACCCGCACCCTGGCCGAGGGCCGCGGCCGGGGCGGCGGCGCGCGGGCGCTGCACGAGATCTCCGGCGGCAACCCGCTGCTGCTGCGGGCCCTCCTGGACGAGGCGGGCGGCGCCGGGGGCGACGAGGTCGCACCGGTGCCCGGCGGCTCGTTCGCCCAGGCCGTACGCGCCTGTCTGCACCGCACCGGCCCCACGGCCGCCGCGGTCGCCCAGGCCGTGGCGCTGCTGCGGACCGCCGACAGCGCCGAGGAGGCCGCCGAGCTGCTGGAACTCTCCCCGGCCGCCGTCCGCCAGGGGCTGAGCGCCCTGGCCGCGGCGGGCCTGGTCGACGGGGTCCGGCTGCGCCATCCGGCGGTCCGCGACGCCGTACTGAGCGGACTGGCCACCGCCGACCTGATCGCCCTGCACCGCCGGGCCGCGCTGCTGCTGCGCCGGTGGGGACGTCCGGCCACCGAGGCGGCCGGGCACCTCCAGGCGGCCGCCGCCCACCGGCACACGCGGTGGACGGCCTCGGCCGCGGAGACCGAGCTGCTGTGCGAGGCGGCCGAGGCCCGGCTCGCCGCCGACGACGGCCGCCCGGCGCTGCGGCTGCTGGAGCTGGCGCACCAGGTGTGCGAGGACGACCGGCAGCGCCATGTCATCGAGGCCCGGCTGGCGCAGATCACCTGGCGCTTCGACCCGGCGGCGGCCGAACGCCGGCTCGCCGGGCCGCTGGCCGCGCTGCGCTCGGGCCTGCTCGACGGCGAACCCGCCCAGCCGCTCTCCCAGTTGCTGCTGATGCAGAGCCGCCTCACGGAGGCCGCCGAACTGCTGGGCGACCGCGACGAGGAGGACGACGAGCAGGGCGTCTCGCCGCTCGACCTGGTGATCGACACGGGCGCCACGACGGCCGAACGCCTGCTGCGTTCGGCCACGTTGACCGAGGCGACGCTCACCGCCGTCGTCCAGGCGGTCCGTTCGCTGCTGCTGTGCGACCAGCCGGAGCGGGCCGTGCCGTGGAGCCGGACCCTGCTGGAGGACGCGGAGCGCCGGGGCGCGCCCGGCTGGGCCGCGGTGTTCGCGACCCTGCACGCGCAGGCGCTGCTGCGGATCGGCGATCTGGCCGGGGCGTCCTCGTTCGCCGGGCGCGCCCTGGAGGCGCTGCCGGAGGGCGGCGGCGGTACGTTCCGGTACGCGGCCCTCGCCGTGCTGGTCGGCGCGCACAGCGCGATGGGGCACTACACGGAGGCGTCCCGGCAGTGCGACCGGCCGCTGCCGCACGGGCTGCTCGACAGCCTGCACGGCCTGGCCTTCCTGCGCGCCCGGGGCCTGCACCACCTCACCGGGAACCAGCCGCAGGCGGCCCTGACGGACTTCATGGCGATCGGCCGGATCATGCAGAGCCGGGGCATCGACCGGCCGGCCTTCCTGCCGTGGCGCAGCGACGCGGCGCAGGCCCTGCAACGGCTGGGCAAGCCGCAGCAGGCGGAGCGCCTGGTGCTCCAGCAGCTCGCCCTGCCCGACGCCCGCCGGCCCTGGGTGCGCGGACTGTCGCTGCACCGGCGGGCGCTGAGCGTCGGCTCGTCGCGGCAGCGCATCTCGCTGCTGGAGCAGGCGGTGGACGAACTGCACCGCTCGGGCGACCGGCTGGCCACCGCGCAGGCGATGGCGGACCTCGGGCAGACCATGCAGGCGGACGGCAACGCGCCGATGAAGGGCACGGCGACCACCCGGGCGGCCTGGAGCCTGGCCCGGCAGTGCGGTGCGACGGCGCTGTGCAAGGAGATCCTGCCCGACGCCCCGCTGAGCGATCCGGCGCCCGAGCGGATCGTCGAGCCGGGCCCGGAGCGGCCGGAGACCCGGCTGAGCAGTTCCGAGCAGCGGGTGGCCACCCTGGCGGCCCAGGGGCTCACCAACCGGGAGATCTCGACCAAGCTGTACCTGACGGTCAGCACGGTCGAGCAGCATCTGACGAAGGTCTACCGCAAGCTGCGGATCAACGGCCGCGCGGACCTTCCCATCGACCTGGCCCTCGGAGCCGTACAGGCCGGGAAATAGGGGCCGGTCAGGGGTGGGGGACGGGTTCCCCCACCCCCTCGGCCCGGCCTTAGCTGACCGACACAGAAGAACGACCGACACAGTGGAAAAGGGTGGGGTCACCATGGCGTGGGACCAGAAGTTCGAAGAGCTGCTCCGCGAGTACCTGCCGTTCCTGGACGGCGAGGAGCCGCTCGCTCCCGACACGGACCTGCGGGACTGCGGGCTCGACTCGCTCGGCGCGGTGGAGCTGCTGGGTTCGCTGGAGAGCGCCTACGACGTCCGTTTCGTGGACGAGGCGCTGTCGCTGGACACGTTCGCCACGCCGGAGGTGCTGTGGGAGACCGTCAAGCGGCTCCAGACGGCGGGTCTCTGAGCCCGCGGGGCGCAGCGCGCCACCGGACGGCCACCACCGCGCGCCGGTCCCCTCGGGGGCCGGTGCGCTCGGTGTGTGGGCCCGGGGCCGCCGTGCGCGGTCGCGGTCAGGCCGCGAACAGGTCGAACGTGGAGGTGTTGCGCGGTCCGGCCAGCACATCGAGCTGCGGGTCGACCGAGAGCACGGCCTGGTGCATGCGCTGGAGCTGCGGCGAGGGCTCGACACCGAGTTCGTCGATGAGCCGCATCCGCAGCCTGCGGTAGACCTCCAGCGCGGAGGCCTGCCGCCCGGAGCGGTACAGCGCCACCATGGCCTGCGAGTGCAGTCCCTCGTGGTGCGGGTGACGTGCCGTCAGGTCCGCCAGTTCCGCGATGAGTTCGGCGTGGCGGCCGAGGCGCAGATCGGCGTCGATGCGCCGCTCCACGGTGACCAGCCGGCTCTCCTGCAACCGCATGACCTCGATCTCCAGGACCGGGCCGACCCGCACGTCCACCAGCGGGGCGCCGCTCCACAGCCCGAGGGCGGCCCGGAACCGGGCGGCGGACACATCGTTGTCACCTGCCTCGAAGGCGGTCTGCCCCTCCCGTACCAGCTTCTCGTACTGGTGGACGTCGACGCAGTCCTCGTCTATCTGGAGCAGATAGCCCCCGTGCCGGGTGGCCAGGACGTCCTTGGCGCCCGCCGGGGAGGCCGGCCCCATCGCCGTACCGAGTTTTCTGCGCAGTTGCAGGATGTACGTCTGTAGTGTCGTGAGCGCGCTCGCCGGGGGTTCCGTGCTCCACAGCTCCTCCATCAGCGTGGGGACGGGCATGACCCGTCCCGGATAGAGCGCCAGGAGCGACAGGAGCTGCCGCGGCTTGCCGGCCGACGGAACGATCGACCCCCCGTTGACCTCGGCACTCAACGGACCCAGAATTTGAATCTTCACGGTGTCCTCCGTACCTCGTCGAGTTCCCTGTTCAGTTCCTGCCGTTGGCCAGAAATCTTCGCCACTAAGCACGCTAGCCGCGTCCGTGCCCGCCGAGCGTTTTTCTGTAGTGGTCCTCTAGCGGACTTCCAAGTGCGGTGTTGCGCACGGCGTTCGAAGCGCTCAAGAACACTTGCACGGACACTGGAGGTGAACTGTGGATTCCGGCGCGACGATCCATGGATTCGAGTCCGGGGCGAGTGCCGGTGGATAACCTGGCGGCGCGGGTGTTTCCTGCCGGTGGCTTTTCCCCGGCGGTGATTTCCCTTCCGCGCCCACCCAGGACGGAGTCTCGATGACATCGCTCGGTTCACTCCCACGCGACGGGCGGTCCGGCACCGGTGACGGGCCGCGCCTGTACGTGTTCCCGCACGCGGGCGGCTCCGGGCTGGCCTTCCAGGGCTGGGCGGACCACGCCCCGGCCGGCTGGCGGGTGCTGCCCGTGGACGCCCCCGGGCACGGCTCGCTGCTGGGCCTGCCCCTGGTCAGCGACGGCGCGGCCCTGGTCACGCACTTCCTGGACCGCCTGGGTCCCGAACTGGAGGACGACGAGGCGCCGTTCGCCTTCTTCGGGCACAGCATGGGCGCCCTGGTCGCCTACGAACTCACCCGCAGGCTGCTCGCCGAGGGCCGCAGGGCCCCGGTGTGGCTGGGCGTCTCCGCCTGCGGGGTGCCCTCGGCCGACGGGCCGCGCGTGCCGGTGCCCCTGCGGGACCTGACCGACGAGGAACTGCGGCGCCGGATGGCCCTGCTGGGCGGCACGCCCGCGCAGGTCCTCGACCATCCCGGCCTGTGGCAGGTCTTCGCCCCGGTCATCCGCGCCGATCTGCACCTGGTGGCGAACTGGCGCTCCGCCCCCGCGGCCGGGCCGCTGCCCGTGCCGGTGTCCGTCTTCGGCGGCACCCACGACGGTGCGGCGAGCCCGGAGGAGCTGGCCCGGTGGGCGGGGCTGTGCGCGCGCTTCCTCGGCGTCCATCTCTTTCCGGGCGGCCATTTCTACTTCCAGGACGATCCGCGGCCCCTGTTCGAGGTGCTGGCCGGCGAGGTCCGTACGGCACTGCTCGCCCGGCGCGACCGGGTGGCCGGCCGCTGAATACGGATGTCCCCCAGGCGTCCGCCGACCACGAAAAGGCGTCCGGCGGACGCCATGCTCCAAAATGCACGCGGAAAACGCGCTATCCGTGAATTCCGCCCACCGGTTCGGGCAGCTCGATGTTCCGCGGGGCCGCCCTGCCCCAGGGAAATCCATGATGGAGCTGGAGTTCCGGCGGCTGCCGTCCGTCGTCGGGCACGGCCACGGCGGCGAGGACGTCGGGCACCGGTTCCAGCTCCACGAACCGCCACCGTCCGAAACGGTCCTGAGCCGGTGGCCGGAAACCGGTCACCCCGTGGTCGTCGGCGAGGGTGAAGGCGAACTCGTCGAAGGGCAGTCCGAGGCCGAGGCCGAGCGCCTTGGAGTACGCCTCCTTCAGGGTCCACAGGCGCAGCACCCGCCGGTCCCGCTCCCGTCCCGGGGCGGCCCGCGCCACCCATTCCTGCTCCTCGGGCGCGAAGGTGCTCGTGATGGTCTCGATGGCCTGGGCGTCGCGGTCGAGCCGTTCTACGTCGACACCGATGCGGTGCCGCCGGACGATGCCCAGCAGGTTGTAGCCACCGGCGTGCGACAGGTTGAAGTCGAGGTGCGCGCCGCCGCGCGGCAGTCCGCCCGGCATCGGCTGGAGGAAGGGACGCCCGCGCCGGGAGCGCCAGATGACGAGTTCGGCCTCGGCGACCCCGGCCTCCAGGGCGAGCGCCCGCCGCACCAGGGTGTGGGCGACGAGGTACTGGCGGCGGTCGCGTTCGAAGAGGAACCGCCCGGCGGTCTCCCGTTCCGTCTCGTCGAGCCAGTGGGCGGCCAGGACGGCGGCGAGGGCGGGGGCCAGGTCGTCGTTGGGGCACAGCCACAGCTTGACCGGCGCGGGCGGGGCGGACCCGTCGGCGGGCGCGGACAGCGGCTGCGCGGCGGGCGCGTCCTGCGGGGCATGCGCCTCGGAGGCTCGCGGCTCGGAGGCTCGCGGCTCGGACGCGCGGGCCTCGGGGGCGCGGGGTTCGGACGTGGTGAGTGTCATCGTTCCTGCTCGTCCGTCCTCGGGCGGGCGGCCGGCAGCGGCCGGCGCAGCAGCGGGGTCAGGGGCAGCGGCAGCACCGGTCCCGTGCCCGCCGCGCGGGCCGCCGTGACGTCGACGCCCGCGAGCCAGAGCCGGGCCAGCGCGTCCAGCCGGTGTCCGCGCCACAGGGCCGCGAGGTAGTCGTCGGTCTCGGGGAGGTCCCCGAGCAGCGGGGACCCGCCGGACCCGGAGCGCAGGTCGGCGTGGCGGACACCGCCGCTCCCGGCCGCACCGGAGCCGGAGCCGGGTGCGGCGGCGGAGCCGGGTACGGCGGCGGGGGCGGACTCCGCGGCGAACGCGCCGAGCGCGGCGGCGAGTTCGGCGGTGCTGCGGACGGTCACGGCCAGACGGCAGGGCAGTACGGCCCGGCCCAGGCGGAGTTCGCGGGCGAGCGCGGTCAGGTCCCTCGGCACGTCCGGGCTCGCGTCGGCCCGGCCCACCCGCTCGGCGAGCCGCCGCGCGGCGGCCGCGAGGTGTCCGGGGGTGGGCGCGGACAGCAGGACCAGTTCCTCGCCCTGCCCGGCGGGACCGCCCGGTGGCGGGGCGGTCCGTCCCGGCTCGGGCCGGGTGCGCGGGGCCTCCTCCACGATCACCTGCGCGGCGGTGCCCGCCGGATCGCGCACGGTGACGGCGGCGCGGCGCGGGAGTTCACGGCCGTGCGCGTCGCAGGGGCGGGGCCAGACGGCGGCGGCCGGGCCGCCCGGTACGGGCAGCAGCGTGCCGTGGCGCAGTTGCAGTACGGCCCGGGTGAGGGCCACGAAGCCGGTGGCGGCGCCCGTGTCCCCGGTGGTGGCCGCCGCGGTGGTGCCGGTCTCGCGCAGGGTGGGCCGCGCGGTGTCCGCGCCCGCCGCCGCGGTGCCCCGGTCCAGCCGTTCGGTGACCCTTGCCTCGGGGGCGCGCCCGGCGTGGACGACGGCACCGGAGCGGACGACCGCGTGCACGGTGTCGCCCGCCGCGCGGGCGGCGGCCAGCGGCCGGAGCAGGAGGGCACCGGCGCCCTCGCCGCCGCCCGCGACCTGGCGCGCCGGGTGCAGCCGCAGATCGACCGCGCCGACCAGCGCCGCCGCGCACTCGCCCGCGCGCAGCGCGCCGAGCGCGTGGTGCAGGGCGACGAGGAAGGACGAACTGCCGCTGTCCACGCAGTGGCTGGGCCCGCGCAGGTCCAGGAACGCGGACAGCCTCCCGGCCAGCCCGCCGCGGCAGCCCGCCGGGAACGCGCCGCCCTGCTCCGCGGCGAGCAGGGCGTGGTCGGCGGGGCCATGGGCGAGGTAGACGCCGACGTCGCGGGGCTCGCCGTCCTCGGTGGTGAGGGCGTCGAGCCGGGCGCCGGTGTAGCCGCCGCCCTCCAGGGTCTGCCAGACCGTTTCGAGCAGGACGCGTTCCTGCGGGTCGAGCAGGGCGGCCCGGTCGGGGGCGAGCCCGAAGAAGGCGGCGTCGAACTCGGCGACGCCGTCGAGGAAGTACCCGGGTTCGGTACCGGCGGGGCGGCCGGGCGGCGGCGCCGAGGCGGTGTCGCGCTCGTCGAGTGCCGTACGCCAGAAGGCTTCCAGGTCATCGGCCTGCGGGAAGCGTCCGTGCAGGGCCGTGACGGCGTACGGGCCGGTGCTCTCCGGCTCGCCGCCGCCCGCCGGCGCGGTGGCCGGGACACGCGCCGGCGGGGGTTCGGGGGCGGCGGACGGCACGCCGCGCACGGCGCGCCCGGTCGCGGTCGCGGCCGGAACAACGGGCGCAGCGGGAACGGCCGGAACAACAGACACAGGGGGAACGGCCGGTGCGCCGGTGAGCAGGGCCACCGCCTGTTCGCGGCCGAGGGCGCCGCTCTTGAAGCCGGTGAGGATCTCCTTGTCGTCCATGCGGGTCCTCACTCAGACGGGCCGGGACGACAGCAGCGTGACCGCCTCGTCGACGCTGAGCATGTCGTCTCGGACGGCGTCCAGCAGGGCGTTCACCTCGTCCGGGGTGAGGGCGGCCCGTGGACCGGGCGGCGCGGTCGCCGCTCGGGCCGCGGCGCCGGGCGCCGGGGCGCGGACCGCGGCGATGTGCTCGGCCATCGCCGTCAGGTCGGGGTGGTCGTAGAGCGTGACGGGCCGCTCGCGCAGTCCGTACGCGGAGTTGACCGCGGCGACGAACTGGGCGCCCAGGATGGAGTCGAGGCCGAGCAGCGGGAACGCCTCCCGGGCGTCGATCTCGTGCGGGTCGCAGTGCAGGATCCGCGCCAGGTGCGCGCGCAGTTCCGCCAGGACGGCCGCCGCCGCGGGCCCGTCCTGCTCCCCGGTGTCCGCGCGGGCGCCGGGACCGGTGGCGTCGGCCTCGATCCGGTCGGCGAGCGCCGCCGGTGTCGGGTGGTCGTAGAGCACGGCCGCCGCGAGCCGGATGCCGAAGCGGGCGTTCACGGCGGCGACGAACTCGGCGGTCAGGATGGAGTCGAACCCCAGGACGTGGAAGGGCTGGCGCGGATCGATCCGGTCGGGTTCGATCTCCAGCAACTCGGCCAGCACATCCGTCAGTCCGGCGAGGGCGTCGGTTCCGGCGGCTGCGGGGACCGGCTGCGGCGGGGTCCGCGGCTCGCTGGTCATGGGGGTTCCTCCTGGGTAGGTGCCGTTCCCGGGTACGGAGGACCGGGCGGGCGCGTACGGTGTCAGCTCGCCTGGGCCAGGCGGCGGTCCCGCCGGAGCGGTCCGGGCTCGGCGGCGGGCCCCGGCTGGGTGTGCTGGGCGGGCTGGGCGGACGGCACGGGGGCGCAGTCGGCGGCGGCGACCAGGATCGAGTGCTGCAACCGGTGCAGGCGCGGCGACGGTTCGAGGCCGAGGTCACGCACCAGGGTGGTGCGCAGCCGCTGGTACACACCGAGCGCCTCGCCGCGCCGGCCCGAGCGGTGCAGGGCCAGCATGAACTGGGCGTGCAGGTTCTCGTGGGTGCGGTAGCGGCTGGTGAGCACGGTCAGCTCGGCCAGCAGCTCGCGGTGCCGGCCGAGCCTGAGGTCGGCCTCGATGCGCTGGTCCAGGGCGCACAGCCGGCTCTCCTCCAGGCGCTTGGCCTCCATGCTCAGCTGGGGTCCCTGCTGCACGTCCGCGAAGGCCGTGCCGGACCACAGGTCGAGCGCGGCGCCGAGCAGCCGGGAGGCACCGGCGAAGTCGCCCGCGTCCATGGCCCGGTAGCCGGTGCCGGCCATCCGCTCGAAGGCGCGGATGTCGCTGCTGACGTCGTCGCCGGAGAGCAGATAGCCGCCGGGGAGGGTCATCAGCACGTCCTTGGCGGTGCGGCGCCGCTGCCCGTCGCCGCCGGCCGGTCCGGGGTCCCGGGCCAGTGCCGTGCCGATGAGTTCGCGCAGTTGCAGCACATAGGTCTGGAGGGTGGTGCGGGCGCTGCGCGGCGGCCGGTCCGACCACAGCTCGTCCACCAGTGCGGCGACCGGCACGACGCGGCCCGCGTGCAGCGCCAGCAACGCCAGGACCTGGCGTGGTTTCGGCGCTGTCGGAGCCACGGACATCCCGTTCTCCCTCACGTCCAGTGCGCCCAGTACGTCGATGTCCACGCCGTCTCCCTCATCCGCATGCGCTGCTGGCGACTTCGATTAGAAAACAGCACGACCGGTCTGTCAATAGCAAACCGGCGTGGCTGTTTTTAGCACATCCCCAGCAACCCTGGAGCGGAGTGGCAGACACCCGCACCGACCTGCAACTACGGCCTTCCATAGCCCGGTTGATCCCCACCCACCCGAGCGGCCGGGCGAGCACGCATCCTCGCCGCACACCGACTCGCCACTCCCTCACACCGGCCAAACAAACCAACCGACGCCCCGAAGAGGACAAGTAACAGACTGCACGGTTTTTTATCCGGTCACTGCGGCTGGTTGCCGTGCTTCCGCGAGGGCAGTTCGGCGTGCTTGGTGTGCAGCATCGCCAGCGACCGGATGAGGGTCTCCCGGGTGTCGGCCGGGTCGATGACGTCGTCGACGAGACCGCGCTCGGCGGCGTAGTACGGGTGCATCAGCTCGCTCTTGTACTCCTGGACCATCTTCTGCCGCATGGCCTCGGGGTCGGGCGCGTCGGCGATCTGGCGGCGGAAGATGACGTTGGCCGCGCCCTCGGCGCCCATCACCGCGATCTCGTTGGTCGG
>NZ_JBSFSI010000020.1:0-128179 GCF_053589675.1 Streptomyces sp. NPDC003284 | reverse complement strand
TGGCAGGACGTCGCCAGGCGCTACGCCGCCGCCAAGGAACGCACCAACGTCCTGCTCCTCGCGCCCTGACCGCGCACCCCCGATCGTCCCCCCTCGTGATCGTCTTCTCACCTTTCGCGCGGGCGGGCGGAATGAAGGAAACCCCCGCGAGGACATGACTCGCGGGGGTTCTCCCGTCGGGCGGCGGACCCCCGACCACGGGTCGCTCCTGACTACAGGCCGCTCCTGACTACAGGTTGCTGAAGTCCGGCCCCTCGGTGCGGGTCCGCTTGATCTCGTAGAAGCCGGGCACCGAGGCGACCGCGACGGTGCCGTCCCACAGGCGCAGCGCCTCCTCGCCCTTCGGGGCCGGGGTGACGACCGGGCCGAAGAAGGCGAGCTGACGGCCGTCCGGGCCGGGCAGCGCGATGACCGGGGTGCCGACCTCCTGGCCGACCTTGTCGATGCCCTCCTTGTGGGAGGCGCGCAGCTCGGCGTCGAACTCGAAGTCCTCCTGGTCGGCGTAGTCGATCAGGTCGGCGGGCAGGCCCGCGTCCGCCAGCGCGCCCGCGATGGCCTCGCGGGTGGGGCCCTCGCCCTGGTTATGGAAGCGGGTGCCGAGCGCGGTGTAGAGCGGGCCGAGGACGTCCTCGCCGTGCTTCTGCCAGGCCGCCGTCACCACCTTGACCGGTGCCCACGCCTGGGTGGTGAGCAGCTCGCGGTACTCCTCGGGCAGCTCGTCGATCCGGGGCTCGTTGAGCACGGCCAGGCTCATGATGTGCCAGCGGACCTCGATGTCGCGCTGCTTCTGCACCTCCAGCACCCACCGCGAGGTCATCCAGGCCCACGGGCACAGCGGGTCGAACCAGAAGTCGACGGGGGTCCTGCCGGAGGGGGTCGCCTCGGGGGCGGTCTGGGACATGGCTCTCCTCGGTACGGGGGGCGTGCGCGTACGGGGCGGGCCCGGCGGGGCCCTCGCCTCGGGCAACATCGATCGTCACGCAGGGCATTCCCCAATGTCGCGCAACAGGACCGCATGGCAGGATCGGTGCTGTCCGCATCTTGAACACATCCGAGGGAGTGCCGTCAGTGCCCGGTGAGAATCTGTCCCGCGACGAGGCCCGGGAGCGGGCCGCCCTGCTGTCCGTCGACGGGTACGAGGTGTCCCTCGACGTGCGGTCGGCGGTCGGCGACACAGAGGGCGAGGGGCCGCTGACGTTCCGGTCCGTCACCACGATCCGGTTCCGCTGCAACGAGCCCGGCGCGTCCAGCTTCGCGGACCTGATCGCGCCGAGCGTCACCGCCGTCTCCCTCAACGGCAAGGACCTCGACCCCGGCGAGGTCTTCGACGGCGCCCGGATCGCCCTGGAGGACCTGGCCGCCGACAACGAACTGGTCGTCGACGCGCAGTGCGCCTACTCGCGCACCGGCGAGGGCCTGCACCGCTTCGTCGACCCGGAGGACGGCGAGGTCTACCTCTACACCCAGTACGAGCCGGCCGACGCGCGCCGCGTCTTCGCCAACTTCGAGCAGCCCGACCTCAAGGCGCCCTACCGCTTCGAGGTGCGGGCGCCCGAGGAGTGGACGGTGTGGAGCAACGGCGCCGGCACGGAGCAGGAGGGGGTGTGGCGGTTCGCGGAGACCAAGCCGGTCTCCACGTACATCACCTGCGTGGTCGCGGGCCCGTACCACTACGTCACCGACTCCTACGAGCGGGAGCTGCCGGACGGGACGCGGCTGGAGATCCCGCTGGGCGCGCTGTGCCGCAAGGGGCTCGCCAAGCACTTCGACGCCGACGACGTCTTCCTGGTCACCAAGCAGGGCCTGGACTTCTTCCACGAGCACTTCGACTACCCGTACCCGTTCGGCAAGTACGACCAGGCGTTCGTGCCCGAGTACAACCTCGGCGCGATGGAGAACCCGGGCCTGGTGACCTTCCGCGAGGAGTACATCTTCCGCGGCAAGGTGACGCAGGCGTCCTACGAGGCGCGGGCCAACGTCATCCTGCACGAGATGGCGCACATGTGGTTCGGCGACCTGGTCACCATGGAGTGGTGGGACGACCTGTGGCTGAAGGAGTCCTTCGCGGACTTCATGGGCTCCTTCTCGCTGGTGGGCGCGACCCGCTTCACCGACGGCTGGATCACCTTCGCCAACCGGCGCAAGGCGTGGGCGTACCGCGCCGACCAGCTGCCGTCCACGCACCCGGTCACCGCGGACATCCGCGACCTCCAGGACGCCAAGCTGAACTTCGACGGCATCACCTACGCCAAGGGCGCCAGCGTCCTCAAGCAGCTGGTGGCGTACGTGGGCCGGGACGCCTTCCTGGAGGGCGCCCGCCGCTACTTCAAGCGGCACGCCTACGGCAACACCCGCCTGGGCGACCTGCTGGCGGTGCTGGAGGAGACCAGCGGCCGGGACATGGGCGCCTGGGCGCGGTCCTGGCTCCAGACGGCGGGCGTCAACACGCTGACCCCGCAGGTGATCCTGGACGCCGAGGGGCGCGTCGCCGAGCTGGCGGTGGTGCAGGAGGCCGTGGAGGCGTATCCCGAGCTGCGCCCGCACCGGGTGGCCATCGGCCTGTACCGGCGCTCGGAGGTCGGCGCGCTGGAGCGGTACGCGCGCGCCGAGGTGGACGTGGACGGCCCCCGCACGCTGGTGGCGGAGCTGGCCGGGCAGGACGCGCCCGAGCTGGTGCTGGTCAACGACGACGACCTCACCTACTGCAAGATCCGTTTCGACGCGACCTCGCTGGCCACGCTGCGCGAGCACCTGGCCGCGCTGACCGATCCGCTGGCCCGCGCGCTGTGCTGGTCGGCGCTGTGGAACCTGACCCGGGACGCGCTGCTGCCGGCCCGTGACTTCGTGGACCTGGTGCTGCGCTTCGCGGGCCGCGAGACGGACATCGGCGTGCTCCAGATGCTGCACGCCTGGGCGGAGTCGGCGCTGGTGCACTACGCGGCGCCCGCGTGGCGCCCGAGCGGTGCGCGGGCGCTGGCCGAGGGCGCGCTGGCCGAGCTGCGGCAGGCCGAGCCGGGCAGCGAGCACCAGCTCGCCTGGGCGCGGTTCTTCGCCTCGCTGGCGTCGGACCCGGGCGACCTCGACCTGCTGGCGGGCCTGCTGGACGGCACCGAGGAGATCCCCGGTCTCGCCGTGGACCAGGAGCTGCGCTGGGCGTTCCTGGAACCCCTGGCCACCCACGGGGCGGCCGGTGAGCAGCGTCTCGACGAGGAACTGACCCGGGACGACACCGCCTCCGGCGAGCGGCACCATGTGCGCTGCCTGGCCGCGCGCCCCTCGGCCGCGGTGAAGGCGGCGGCGTGGGAGCGGGTCGTGGAGTCGGACTCGCTGTCGAACGCGCTGGTGGAGGCGACCATCGCGGGCTTCGTCCGGCCCTCGCAGCGCGAGCTGCTGGCGCCGTACACCGAGAAGTACTTCGCCGAGATCGAGCGGGTGTGGCGGGAGCGGTCGATCCAGATCGGCGTGGTCGTGGTGCGCGGTCTCTTCCCCGCGCTGCGCGACTCGCCCCAGACGCTGGAGGCCGCGGACGCGTGGCTCGCCGCGCACGAGCAGGCCGCGCCCGCGCTGCGCCGGCTGGTCCTGGAGGAGCGCGACGACCTGGCGCGGGCGCTCGGCGGACAGGCGTGCGACGCGGCGGCCGGTGCGCGCTGAGCCGTCACCCGTCCGGCCGCAGCTCTGGCCAGAGCCGGAGCGTGCGGTAACCGTTACAGAACGCGTGCCCCGGAGGCCGTAACCTCTGGTCCGTGCCCGGCGGACCAGGGGTTTCCGGCACCCGAACACCTGTGCATACGGGCGGTGTTGTCCGTATTGCGCCACGCTCTTGTAACAGCGGTTAGCGCGGGGACCGGGTGCGGGAACGTCCCGTGGCATGAACCACGACACCCCGCTCTCCCCCCGCCCGCTGAGCCATCTGGCCGAGGCGCACCACCGGGTCCTGACCACCGCCCAGTTGCGCGCGCACGGTGTGTCGGCGGCCGAGACGTCGGCGCAGTGCCGGCCCGGCGGTCCCTGGCAGCAGTTCCTGCCGGGCGTCTATCTGCTGCACCCGGGGCCGCCGACCGGGGAGGAGCGGCTGCGCGCGGTGCTCGCGTACGCCACGCGCGGGCCGGTGCCGCGCCGGAGGGACGGGGTCCCGGCCCAGCCGACCGCCCGGGAGCCGCACCGCCCGGCCCGCGCGGAGGTGATGATCACCGGTCTGGCGGCGCTCGCCCTGCACGGTTTCGCGGCGGCGCCCGCCCTGCTCGCGCTGGACGTGATCGACGTGCTGGTGCCGCGGCTGCGCCGACTGCGCTCGACGGGCTGCGCCCGGATCGTCAAGGCGGCCGAGCCGCCCGCGCCCGAGACGGCCGGCGGGGTGCCGGTGGCGCCGGTGCCGCGCGCGCTGGCGGACGCGGTGGCCCAATTGTCCGACGCGTTCGCCGTGCAGCGGCTGCTGACGGAGGCGGTGCGCGACGGGCACTGCGAACCGGCCGCTGTGGTGCGGGCGCTGACCGGTGCGCGGCTGCTGACCCGGCCGCACGTGGTGGACGCGGTGGACTCGCTGCTCGCCGAGGGCCGTTCGGTCGCGGAGGACCGGCTGTACCGGATGGTCGCCGAGCACGGTCTGCCCGACCCGGTGTGGAACGTGGACCTGCGGCTGCCGGGCGGCCCGCACCTGGGCGGCCTGGACGCCTACTGGCCCGACCACGCGGTCGCCCTGGAACTGGACACCCGCGCCCCGCTGCCGGGCCGTCCGGGCGACGAGACCCTCGGCGTGGAGTACACCCGCAAGCGCGAGCACCTGGAGCGGCTGGGCATCACGGTCGTCCACCTCACGCCCCGCAAGCTGCGCGACGCGATGGACCAGCAGGCCACGGTCGTCCGCACGGCCCTGATGGCGGCGGCCGACCGCGACCCGGCCGCGTACGTGGTGGTGCTGCCCCGCTAGGGAGCGTCGCGCGCCCCGGTGCCGGGGCGCGCGACGGGTGCCGCCGGTCAGCCGGTCACCGGCCGCAGAACTCCGCCTCCAGCACCGTCTCCGGGTCGCCCGTCCAGTCGGCGTTGAGGTTGAGGGCCAGTGCGTGGCGGCCGTCGGCGGTGGTCGCGGCCAGCGAGGACGAGCCGTGGATGCCGCCGTCGTGGCCCCACACGTGCACGCCGCAGGAGAGCCGGCGGTCCATCAGGCCGAGGCCGTAGGTGATGTGCGGGTCGCCGGTGTCCCGGACCGTGGTCTTCATCTCCTCCAGCTGCTCCGGCGGCAGCAGCCGCCCGCGCAGCAGGGCGGTGTAGAAGCGGGTCAGGTCGGCGGAGTCGGAGATCATCTCGCCCGCCGAGGAGGCGATGGAGGGGTTGAGTGCGGTGACGTCGTACGTCGGGCCCGTCGCCTTGTCGGACAGCTTGGAGTAGGCGCGGCCGCTCGGGTGCGGCACGGTGGTGCGGGTGCCGGGCAGCGAGGTGGCGTTCAGGTGCAGGGGCCGCAGGACGCGGTCGCGGATCTCGTCGGCGTAGGAACGGCCCGTGACGCGTCCGATCACCAGGCCGGCCAGCACGTAGTTGGTGTTGGAGTACTGCCAGGAGGTGCCGGGGGCGAAGTCCGGCGCGTGGGAGACCGCGATCCGCACCAGGTCCTCGGCGGACACCGTGTCGTAGCGGTGTTCCAGGAAGCCGTCCTTCTCGAAGTAGGTGCGGCCGAACGTGTCGTCGGCCGTGTAGTTGTAGAGGCCGCTCGTGTGGTTGAGCAGCTGCCGCAGGGTGACGCGGCTGCCGTCGTTGCCGTGGCCGCGCACCACGCCGGGCAGCCAGTGCTCGACCGTGTCGTCCAGCGACAGCCGCCCCTCCGCCTCCAGTTGGAGCAGCACCGTGGCCGTGAAGGTCTTGGTGATGCTGCCCACCCGGTAGCGGTCGTGCGCCCCGCGCGGGGCGCCGGTGCGCAGGTCGCCCGTGCCCGCCGCGGTGCTCCAGGTGCCCGCCCGCCCGCGAACGGTCGCCGTCACGCCGGGCACCCCGTCCGCGACGAGTGCCCGGACCGCCGCACCGGTCGCCTCGTGGCGGCCGTGGCCGCCCGGCGCGGACGGTGCCGCCGCCGCGGGTCCCGCCGCCGCCACCGCCATGACCAGGGCCGTCGCGCCCACCCAGCTCGCCCGTACCGACATCGTCTTTCCCCTCGTCGCCGTCCGCTGCTGTCGGGCGCAAGGACCCGGGGGCGGTGCGGACGGTTGCCGGGCGGCGGCCCGGTTGAGCCGGATCCGGCCGTTACGTCTCCTCGGCCCGCTCCGGCGCCGCACGGCCCGCCGCCGGGCGCTCCCGCCACAGCCGCAGCCCCACGTCGACCAGTCCGACCCGCTCCAGCCCGCTCACCGCGGCCAGGTCGTGCCAGGCCGCCATGTCGGTGGAACCGCCCGTCTCGTGGCGCAGTTCGCCGCCGGTGACCCGGCCCTCGTAGACGATGCGCAGGCCCTGGAAGTCGGCGTGGCTGCCCAGGGGCCGCGGATAGGTGCGGCGGATGGAGTCCAGGCCGAGCAGGGTGACCGGTTCGACCGCGTAGCCGGTCTCCTCCTCGGCCTCGCGGACCACGGTGTCGTAGGGGTCCTCGCCGTGCTCCATGCCGCCGCCGGGCAGGGTCCACCGGCGTGCGCCGTCCCGCGCGACCCAGCGGGCCAGCAGTACCTGTCCGTCCCGCACACACACGGCGTAGGCCGCCACCCGCAACTCCTCACGCATGGGGAGACGTTACGGCAGCACGGCGGCGGGCGGGGGCCGTTCGGGCGCCGAGGGGCGCGCGGGCGGCCCGCGGGCGCCGTCCCCCGGGGGCGGTCAAGAGGCGGTACGGGCCGGGCAAGGGCGGGCCTCCGGCGGCGGCCACCCTGCGGACCCGGGCCGCCACGATGCGCGTTCATCCGCCCGCAACATACGGCGGAACAAGGGGGTTTGAGGGCATGCGTCCACCGTGGCGTATGGCGGGATCCCGCCATGTGTCCATCCCGGCTCGACCAACTCTCCCCAAACTTCTGTCGCTTGAGTAAAGCTGAGCGATCGTCCGGCACCGAATTCCGGACGACCGCGATCACATCCGGTCGCACCTCGCCTGGTTCCTTCATTGACAGAGGATGCCGATGACCCCCGACTCCCCCCGCGCCCCGGGCGCGAGACGCCTGGCCCGCCTCGCCGCGGCCACCGGCGTGGCCGCCGCGCTCTGCGCCGCCGGACCGCTCCCCCTGGCCTTCGCCCAGGACGGCCCGCTCCCCGCCGACCCGCCCGTCCGGTCCGCGAGCGCCAAGCTCGGCGCGGACGACGCCGATCTGCTCGCCACCGCCAAGGCCGACGGCGACAAGAACGTCACGATGATGATCGCGACCGCGCCCGGCCGCACCGACCAGGTCGCGCGCCAGCTCGACGCGGTCAGGGGCGGCTCGGTCGGCCGCACGCACGACAAGCTCGGCTACGTCCGGGCCACCGTGCCGACCGCCCAGGCGGACGCGGTGATCGCCGCCGCCGAGAAGCTGTCCACGGTGCACGCCATCGACCTGCGCCAGGAGATATCCCTCGACGACCCGCGCCCGGACGCCGACCCGGCCGGGACCGCGCACGGCAAGGACGGCAAGGACGGCAAGGGAAGCGGCGCCTCCTACTCCGCCCCGGGGAAGAACACGCCCGCCGCCAACCCGTACAACCCGTCCTTCGAGACCGGTGCCGTCGACTTCGTGCGGCAGAACCCGAAGGCGGACGGCCGGGGCGTCACCATCGGCATCCTCGACTCCGGTGTGGACCTCTCCCACCCGGCGCTCCAGCGCACCACCACCGGCGAGCGCAAGATCGTCGACTGGGTGACCGCGACCGACCCGATCGTCGACGGCGACGCCACCTGGCGCCCCATGGTCGACGCGGTGTCCGGACCGGCCTTCTCCTACGGCGGCCAGACCTGGAAGGCCCCGGCCGGTTCGTACCGGATCAGCACCTTCAAGGAGTCCGCCACCACGGGCGGCGACGCCAAGGGCGACGTGAACCGGGACGGCGACACCACCGACTCCTGGGGCGTCCTCTACGACGCGGCCGCCGGCACGGTCCGCGTCGACCTGAACAACAACCACGACTTCACCGACGACACCCCGATGAAGCCGTACAAGGACGGCTACCAGGTCGGCTGGTTCGGCACCGACGACCCGAAGACGGACGTCGCCGAGCGGCAGCCGTTCGTCGTGCAGATCCGCAAGGACGTCCCGATGGACCCCTACGGCGGGTCCTGGACCGGCAAGAAGTCCGACTTCGTCAACATCGGCCTCATCGAGTCCGAGCACGGCACCCACGTCGCCGGGATCACCGCCGCCAACGGCCTGTTCGGCGGGAAGATGAACGGCGCGGCGCCCGGCGCGAAGATCGTCTCCTCGCGCGCCTGCACCTGGACGGGCAGCTGCACCAACGTGGCGCTCACCGAGGGCATGATCGACCTCGTCGCCGAGCGCGGCGTGGACATCGTCAACATGTCCATCGGCGGACTGCCCGCCCTCAACGACGGCAACAACGCCCGCGCCGAGCTGTACACCCGTCTGATCGACACCTACGGCGTCCAGCTCGTCATCTCCGCGGGCAACTCCGGCCCCGGCGCCAACACCATCGGCGACCCCGGCCTCGCCGACAAGGTCATCTCGGTCGGCGCGGGCATCTCCAAGGAGACCTGGGCCGCCGACTACGGCTCCGCGGTGCGCACCCCGTACGCGATGATGCCGTTCTCCTCGCGCGGCCCGCGCGAGGACGGCGGCTTCACGCCGACCCTGGTCGCGCCCGGCGCCGCCATCAACACCACCCAGACCTGGCTGCCCGGCGGCCCGGTCGCCGAGGCGGGCTACACCCTGCCGGCCGGCTACTCGATGCTCCAGGGCACCTCGATGGCCTCCCCGCAGGCCACCGGCGCCGCCGCCCTGCTGCTGAGCGCCGCCGCGCAGCACCGCATCGGGCTGACCCCGGCCGGGCTGCGCACCGCCCTCACCTCCAGCGCCCGCCACATCCCGGGCGCCCAGGCCTACGAGGAGGGCGCGGGCCGCATCGACATCGTGGACGCCTGGAAGCTGATCCGGCTGGGCGCGGGCGCGCACGACTACACGGTCGACGCCCCGGTCGACACCGCGATCGACGAGGCGCTGAAGACCCCGGGCCACGGCACCGGCCTCTACGACCGCGAGGGCGGCCTGAAGGCCGGCCAGAAGAAGACGTACGACATCACCGTCACCCGCACCTCGGGCTCGTCCGCCGCCGTGTGGCACACGCTGCGCCTGGCGAACAACGCCGAGCAGACGTTCCGCCTCGTCGGCTCGCCGCTGGTGCGGCTGCCGCTGAACCGGCCGGTGACCGTCAAGGTGCAGGCCGCGCCGCGCTCGGCGGGCCTCAAGAGCGCGATCCTGGAGGTCGACGACCCGTTCACCACCGGCGTCGACCGGCAGATCCTCACCACGGTCGTGGTCGCCGACCCGGTCGCGTACACCTACTCCGCCAAGGCGTCGGTGCAGCGCAACGCGACCCGGTCCTACTTCCTGACCGTGCCCGCGGGCGCGAAGTCGCTGGAGGTGGCGATCGGCGGCCTGGCCGACAAGAGCCAGACCCGGTTCATCGCCATCCACCCGTACGGCGTCCCGGTCGACAACACCTCGACCCCGTACTGCTACAACAACTACCTCGACGGCAACGGCTGCAAGCCGGACGTGCGCTCCTACGCCGACCCGCAGCCGGGCGTGTGGGAGGTCGAGGTCGAGGCGCGCCGCACCTCGCCGCAGCTCGACAACCCCTACCGGCTCGACGTCACCGTGCTGGGCGCGGCCTTCGACCCGCAGACCGTGACCGTGCCCGAGGCGAAGGCCGGTACGCCGGTGACCGCCTCCTGGAAGGTGACGAACGCGTACGCCGCGCTGGACGGCCGCCTCACCGGCGGCCCGCTCGGCTCGGCCAAGTCCGCCCGGCCGACCGTGGCCAACGGCGAGAAGCAGACCACGACGGTGACGGTGCCCGCGGGCGCCGCGTCGCTGGACGTCGCCATCGGCGGTGTCTCCGACAAGTCGGCCGACCTGGACCTCGCGGTCTACGACGCGAGCGGCAAGCAGGTCGCCAAGTCCGCCGACGGCGACTCGGAGGAGTCGGTGTCGATCGCCTCCCCGGCCGCCGGGACGTACACCGTCGAGGTCGCCGCGTACTCGGTGCCGTCCGGTTCGACGGAGTACGACTACCGCGACGTGTTCTTCTCCACCACGCTCGGCACCGTCTCCGTGGACGGCGCGCCGGTGAAGCTGGGCACGGGCGCCTCGGCGACCGTGACCGGCCAGGTCACCGCCGCCGCCCAGGCACCCGAGGGACGCGAGTTCTTCGGGCAGGTGCGGCTGGTGAACGCGCGGGGCACCGTCGCGGGCACCGGCAGCGTGCGGATCGGGACCGTCGTGCCGTAGCTCGCGCGCGGGGCCGCCGTGACGGCCGAGGGGCGGGCGTCCACCGGGGCGCCCGCCCTTTCCCGTGCCCCGGACGGCCGCCCGCTCCCGTTGCGTACGTCACATCGTCGGATACGCCCGTGCGGGATGGGCAGGCACCCAGCAGCACAGCTTGCGGCGCACGGCCGAGGACGGGCGAATTTCTCCAGCTCACACCGGGTGCGCGCCGCAGAACCGCAACCGCGGGGCGGTCCGAGTCGTCCCCTTTTCCACGGGGGCGCCGGGAACGCGGCGCAAAGAACTGGACACCCGGGCCCGGGTCGGCCGCATGATGGAAAGGCCGCGGCCGGGCGACACGCGCGGCAGACGCACGCACAGCACACAGAGGAGACACCGTGAGGGTCGGAATCGTCGGAGCCACCGGTCAGGTCGGCACGGTCATGCGCAGGATCCTCACGGAGCGCGACTTCCCCGTCACCGAGCTGCGCCTGTTCGCCTCGGCCCGCTCGGCGGGGCGGGTGCTGGACGGGGTGACGGTGGAGGACGCGGCGAGCGCCGACTACTCCGGCCTGGACATCGTGCTGTTCTCGGCGGGCGGCGCGACCTCGAAGGCGCTGGCCGAGAAGGTCGCCGGGCAGGGCGCCGTGGTGATCGACAACTCCTCGGCCTGGCGCCGCGACCCGGACGTGCCGCTGGTGGTGTCCGAGGTGAACCCGCACGCGGTCGCGGACCGCCCCAAGGGCATCATCGCCAACCCGAACTGCACGACCATGGCCGCGATGCCGGTCCTCAGGCCGCTGCACGCCGAGGCCGGTCTGGAGGCGCTGGTCGTCGCCACCTACCAGGCGGTGTCCGGCTCGGGCGTCGCGGGCGTCGCCGAGCTGCACGGCCAGACGCAGAAGACCGTCGCCGACGCCGACAGGCTGACCCACGACGGCTCGGCCGTCGACTTCCCCGAGCCGGCCGTCTACAAGCGCCCGATCGCCTTCAACGTGCTGCCCTTCGCGGGCAACCTCGTCGACGACGGCCTGAACGAGACCGACGAGGAGCAGAAGCTCCGCCACGAGTCCCGCAAGATCCTGGAGATCCCGGAGCTGAAGGTCTCCGGGACCTGTGTGCGGGTGCCGGTCTTCTCCGGGCACTCCCTCCAGGTCAACGCCCGTTTCGCGCGGCCGATCAGCCCGGAGCGCGCCACCGAGCTGCTGGCCGGCGCCCCCGGTGTGGTCCTCTCGGACATCCCGACGCCGCTGGAGGCCGCCGGGCAGGACCCGTCCTTCGTCGGCCGCATCCGCCGCGACGAGACCGTGGAGCACGGCCTCGCCCTGTTCCTGTCCAACGACAACCTCCGCAAGGGCGCGGCCCTGAACGCGGTGCAGATCGCGGAGCTGGTGGCGGCGGAGCTGAAGGGCTGACCCGGGCGGCGGGCCCCGGAGCACCCGGGGCCCGCGCACCTCGTGGACGCCCTACGGCCTGCGCACCTCGTAGAGGAAGCAGCCGTACTCGACGGCCCGGACGTGGACCAGTGCCACGGCCGGGTCGTCGAACGCCTCGGTGAGAGCGGCGTCGAAACGCCCGGCGCCCGGCTCCACCAGCGCCCCGCCCAGGATGCGGCCCTCGGCGCCGTAGCGGCGCAGCACGCGGCGCGCGTGGGTGAGGGGCAGCCGCTCCGCGGTGTCCGGCCCGGCGCACTCCCCGGCGTGCACGAAGACGGGCCCCTGCTCGTCGTAGGCGCCGGGGTCGGCGCCCGTCCGGGCCGCCCAGCGCCGCAGCGGCGCGTAGGAGACCAGCGCGAGCCGCTCGCCGGGCTCGCTCCGGCGCAGGCAGCAGCGCAGCGGAGCGCCGCCTTCCGGGTCGGTGAAGGGGACCGCCGGGCGTCCGGCGTCGTCCCGCTCGCGCAGCCGGCTCAGCACGCCCGGTTCGATGGCGCGTGCCCGGTGGACCATGGTGTCTCGCCCTGTCGTCATGGTTCCAGCCTCGCGCCGCGACCGGCCGCCCACCGGCGGGATCCGGTCGTCGCGTTCCGTGCGGCTCGCATGGAAGGATGACGCAATCCACACATCACGAGGAGATGACCGCGTGCCTGGCACAAACCTGACTCGCGAAGAGGCGCGGCAGCGGGCGAAGCTGCTGACCGTTGACTCGTACGAGATCGATCTCGACCTCTCCGGCGCGCAGGAGGGCGGTACCTACCGGTCCGTGACCACGGTGCGCTTCGACGTCGCGGAGGACGGCGCCGAGTCCTTCATCGACCTGATCGCCCCGGCCGTCCACGAGGTGACCCTCAACGGCGACGCGCTGGACCCCGCGGAGGTCTTCAAGGACTCCCGGATCGCCCTGCCCGGCCTGCTGGCGGGCCCCAACGTGCTGCGCGTCGCCGCCGACTGCGCGTACACCAACACCGGTGAGGGCCTGCACCGCTTCGTCGACCCGGTCGACGACCAGGCGTACCTGTACACGCAGTTCGAGGTGCCGGACGCCCGCCGCGTCTTCGCCTCCTTCGAGCAGCCCGACCTGAAGGCGACCTTCCGGTTCACCGTGAAGGCGCCCGAGGGCTGGACCGTCGTGTCCAACTCGCCGACCCCCGAGCCCCGCGACAACGTCTGGGAGTTCGCGCCGACGCCGCGCATCTCGACGTACATCACGGCGCTGATCGTCGGCCCGTACCACTCCGTGCACAGCGTGTACGAGAAGGACGGGCAGTCCGTGCCGCTCGGCATCTACTGCCGTCCCTCGCTCGCCGAGTTCCTCGACGCCGACGCGATCTTCGACGTCACCCGGCAGGGCTTCGACTGGTTCCAGGAGAAGTTCGACTACGCCTACCCCTTCGCCAAGTACGACCAGCTGTTCGTGCCCGAGTTCAACGCGGGCGCGATGGAGAACGCGGGCGCGGTGACCATCCGCGACCAGTACGTCTTCCGGTCCAAGGTGACCGACGCGGCGTACGAGATGCGGGCCGAGACGATCCTGCACGAGCTGGCCCACATGTGGTTCGGCGACCTGGTCACCATGGAGTGGTGGAACGACCTGTGGCTGAACGAGTCGTTCGCCACCTACACCTCCATCGCCTGCCAGGCGCACGCCCCCGGCTCGCGCTGGCCGCACTCGTGGACCACGTTCGCGAACTCCATGAAGACCTGGGCGTACCGGCAGGACCAGCTGCCGTCCACCCACCCGATCATGGCGGACATCAACGACCTGGACGACGTCCTCGTCAACTTCGACGGCATCACCTACGCCAAGGGCGCCAGCGTCCTCAAGCAGCTGGTGGCCTATGTCGGCATGGACGAGTTCTTCCGGGGCGTGCAGGCGTACTTCAAGCGGCACGCCTTCGGCAACACCCGCCTGTCGGACCTGCTGGGCGCCCTGGAGGAGACCTCCGGCCGCGATCTGCGGACCTGGTCGCACAAGTGGCTGGAGACGGCCGGGATCAACATCCTGCGCCCCGAGATCGAGACCGACGAGAACGGCGTCATCACCTCCTTCGCCGTGCGCCAGGAGGCCCCCGCGCTCCCGGCCGGTGCCAAGGGCGAGCCCACGCTGCGCCCGCACCGCATCGCGATCGGCCTGTACGACCTGGACGAGGCGAGCGGCAAGCTGGTGCGCGCCGAGGACGGCCGGATCGAGCTGGACGTGGACGGCGAGCTGACCGCCGTACCGCAGCTGGCCGGCCGTCGCCGCCCGGCGGTCGTCCTGCTCAACGACGACGACCTGTCGTACGCCAAGGTCCGTCTCGACGAGCAGTCGCTCGCGGTCGTCACCGAGCACCTGGGCGACTTCGCGTCCTCGCTGCCGCGCGCGCTGTGCTGGGCCTCGGCCTGGGACATGACCCGCGACGCCGAGCTGGCCACCCGCGACTACCTGTCGCTGGTGCTGTCCGGCATCGGCAAGGAGTCCGACATCGGCGTGGTGCAGTCGCTCCAGCGCCAGGTGAAGCTGGCCATCGACCTGTACGCCGACCCGGCCGCCCGCGACGCGCTGCTGACCCGCTGGACGGACGCCACGCTGGCCCATCTGCGCACCGCCGAGGCGGGCAGCGACCACCAGCTGGCCTGGGCCCGCGCCTTCGCGGCGACCGCCCGCACGCCCGAGCAGCTCGACCTGCTGAACGCGCTGCTGGAGGGCTCGCAGACGATCGAGGGCCTGGCCGTGGACACCGAGCTGCGCTGGGCGTTCGTGCAGCGGCTCGCGGCGGTGGGCCGGTTCGACGAGCCGGAGATCGCCGGGGAGTACGAGCGCGACCGCACCGCCGCCGGTGAGCGGCACGCGGCCACCGCCCGCGCCGCCCGCCCGACCGACGAGGCCAAGGCCGAGGCATGGGCGTCGGTCGTCGACTCCGACAAGCTGCCGAACGCCGTCCAGGAGGCGGTCATCGGCGGCTTCGTCCAGACCGACCAGCGCGAGCTGCTGGCGCCGTACACCGAGCGGTACTTCGAGGTGCTCAAGGAAATCTGGGACTCCCGCTCCCACGAGATGGCGCAGCAGATCGCGGTCGGCCTGTACCCCTCGGTCCAGGTCTCCCAGGACACCCTGCGCCGCACCGACGAGTGGCTGGCCTCCGCCCCGCCGAACGCGGCCCTGCGCCGCCTCGTCTCGGAGTCCCGCGCGGGCATCGAACGCTCCCTCCGCGCCCAGGCGGCCGACGCGGCGGCCGGCCGCTAGGCATCTGCCGCGCAGCCACCACCAGCGACGGTGAGCGAAGGGCGCCCGGCGTGCTTGCCGGGCGCCTTTCGCCGTGGGGCACACGGGTGCGCGTATCCCCGTCCGTCTGCTTGTGCCTCTTCAGCGTGTGACCGGCCGCGCGTCCCCGTCCCGGGCCACCGGCACGGGCACGGACCGTGTCCCGAAGACCGCCCACACGGTCTTCCCGGGATTGTGCGGTGTGACCCCGAAGCCATCGGCGAGTGCCATGACAATACGCAGGCCCCGCCCCCCGTGCTCCCCCACGTCGACGTCCGACACCTGCGGCCGCCCGCCCCCGCTGTCGCGCACTTCCACGCGGACCGAGGAGCCGTCGTCGATGAGCGTAAGACAGAATTCCCTGCCCGGCGGCACTCCGTGCAACACAGCGTTCGTCGCCAGCTCCGAGACACAGAGCCGCACCTCGTCCTGTCTGTCGAGACGCCCCCACTCGACGAGTGTCTCCACGGCGAACAGCCGCGCCCTGCCCACCGATCTGCGGCTCCGGGGGAATCGTCGTTGCCGTAACAGGGGCATGGTTCACCACCACCTCGTGCCGGGACATGAGAACGGCGTCACCGTATCACTTTTCGCGAAAAGCAGAGAGGTGACCTGTGTGAGTGACTGCGAGACCGGTCGCTAACGTGGTGGGCGGCAGAAGGTCGGCCCGAACACAGGAGGACCGCGTGAGTGACAGCACCTGGGTCAGCACCTCGATGCCGTATCTGGCTCCGCGCGAGTCCGGGCAGCCCGACGCCTGGGCGGCCGAAGCGGCGGCGCGAGGCGGGAAGGGCAGCCAGCGCATCACGTACGCGGGCGAGGTGCCCGCTCCGGACGAGGTCGCCGCACTGTTCGACCTGCCCGCCGGAGAAGTCGTCGTGGTACGCCGCCGGGTCATCGAACTGGACGAGTGGCCCACCGAGTTGACGAACACCTACTATCCCCTGGCCATCGCGCGCGGAACCCGCCTCGCCGAGCGTGCGAGGATCCCGGGCGGGGCCGTGACCCTTCTCGCCGAACTCGGTCATGTCGGCGCGCGCGTACGCGAGGACGTCACAGCGCGTATGCCCGATCCGGACGAGTGCGAGGTCCTGCGCATGGCACCGGCCCAGCCGCTGCTTCGCCTCAGCCGCGTCACGCTGGACAGAACCGACCGGCCCATCCAGGTCGATCAGATGCTCATGCCCGCCCACCGGCAGCAGTTGCGCTACGAGATGCGAATCGGATGACCGTGCCCGACGACAACGGATTCCCGGACCGGCGCTCACTGCACGAGCGGATCGCCGCCGACCTCAGGGACGACATCATGAGCGGCGACCTGGCGCCGGGCACCAGCCTGCCCTCCACCGCCCAGCTCAAGGACCGGTTCGGCGCCTCCAACGCCACGATCCAGAAGGCGGTGCAGATCCTCAAGGACGAGGAACTGGTGGTCGGCCGCGCCGGTGCCGCGATCACAGTGCGCGAGCACCGCCAGCGGACCATGCGTCCGGCCTCGTTCATGAGTCCGGCCGCCCCGGGAGAGCCCTACCGGTGGCTGACCGAGGCGACGAAGCCCGGCAGCCGGGCGCACAGCACGCTCCTGGACGTACGGGAATCGAACCCGCCTGCCGATGTCCGCGTCGCGCTGGGCCTCGCGGACGGTGAGACGGCGCTGCTGCGCCACCAGGTCCTCTCCCTCGACGACGAACCGGTGGAACTGGTCAAGTCCTACTACCCGATGGCGGTGGCCCGCGGTACCGCCATCACCGAGAAACGGAAGATCCGGGGCGGCACCCCGGCACTCCTCGCCGGACTCGGGTATCCCCCGCGCCTCAGCGTGGACCGGGTCTCGGCCCGGGTCCCCACGCAGGAGCAGTTCCAGGCCCTGGCGCTGCCCAGCGACCTGCCGGTGCTGCGGACCCTGCGCGTGGTGTTCAGCGACGACGACTTCCCCGTCGAGGCCACGGTCATGGTCAAGGCCGGGCACCTCTACGAGTTGCAGTACGAGTTCACACCCGACTGACCGCCGGGGCGTCCGTCTGCGCGCTTCCCGGTCAGTCCTCGCGCGCCTCGATCCGGGCGTCCTGGCCGGTCGTCAGGTGTGTGGCCGCTGTGCGCAGGGCCGTCAGGACGGTCCGGGGGGCGGGGGCGTCGCGGGCGCCCTGGCGCAGGGCGGCGACCACGTGGCGGTGGGGGCGGTCGGCGGCCAGTTCGCGGAGCACCACGCCGTCGCGGCGCGGGGCGGCCATGCGCGGTACGAGCGCGACGCCCATGCCCGCCTCCACCATCGCCAGGATGGCCGTCCAGCCGGCCGCCGTGTGCCCCTGGTGGGGGCTGAACCCGGCCGCCTCGCAGGCCGTACGGGTGATGTCGGACCACGGACCGCTGCCGCCGAAGATCCAGGCCTCGGCGGCGAGATCGGCGAGCCGCACCTCGGGCGCCGAGGCCAGCGCGTGGCCGGGCGGGAGGGCGAGGTCGAGCGGGTCGGCGAGCAGCGGCACCCGGGTGAAGCCGGGGTCCACGGCGGTCGGCGCGTGCGCGGCCAGCGACAGCGCGAGGTCCACCTCACCGGCGGCCAGCAGGTCGTACGCCTCGCCCGCCTCCGCCTCCCGCACCCGTACGCTCACCCCGGGCCGGCTCGCGCGCAGCGCCCGTACCGCCGGGACCACCAGGGCGGGCACCGCGGTCGAGAAGGCCGCGACCCGCACCTCACCGGCCTCGCCGCGTGTGTACGCCGCCATCTCCGCGTCCGCGCGTTCCAGTTGCTCGAACACGGCGTCGGCGTGCCGCAGCACCAGCCGGGCCGCGTCCGTGAGCCGCACCCGCCGCCCCCGCGCCTCCAGCAGCGGCACCCCGAGCTGGGCGGCGAGGTTGGTCAGCTGCTGGGAGACGGCGGACGGGGTCATGTGCAGCGCCTCGGCCGTCGCGGTCACGGTCCCCCGCTCCCGCAGCGTCCGCAGGATGCGCAGCTTCCGGATCTCCCACTCGGCCATGGCGGCAACCATACGGCCGTACGAACCGTACGGCTGTACGGTCCTCGGCGGCGTCAGCAGCATCAGCGGCGGGCCGCCGAGCCGAGGACGACACCGCCCAGGATCAGCGCCATGCACAGCGCCTGGCGCGGTCCGGCCGCCTCGCCGAGCAGCGCCCAGGACAGCAGCGCCACACAGACCGGCTGAAGGTAGTAGACGAGTCCGGCGCGGACCGGACCGACCAGGGAGATCGCCTTGTTCCAGGCGAAGAAGGCGAGGGCGGAGGACATCACGCCGACGTAGAGGAGGGGCAGCACGGTGCCGGGCGACGGGGTGAACCCGCCCTGGAGCGCGAGGCTGCCGAGCTGGCACGGCACCAGCATGAGCGAGCCGGCCAGGAAGGTGGTGAAGAGGAACCCGGCGCCGTCCAGCCCGGCGGGGCGGCGGCGCAGCAGGGCGCTGTAGCCGCCGAAGCAGCAGGCCGCGGCGATCATCCACAGGTCCCCGGCGGCGAACGAGGTCCCGCCGCCGCCCGCCATCAGCAGCACCACGCCCGCGCAGGCGGTGAGCAGGCCCGCGACCCGGCGGGCGCCGAGCCGGGTGCCGCCCGCCCGTTCCAGGACCGCCATCAGCACCGGCGAGGCCGCCATGATCATGCCCATGTCGGCGGCCGGGGTGGTCAGTCCGGCCTGGTTGACCAGGGTGTTGTAGACGGCGATGCCGAGCAGCGCGGCCAGCAGGACGAAGGCCGCGTGGCGGCGGATCAGCTCCCGCTGCCGCCAGGCCGCGCGGGCGCCGAAGGGCGCCACCGCCACGAGCGCCACCACCCAGCGCCAGAACGCCTGCTGCACCGGCGGCACGCTGTCGTGCAGCGCGCGGGAGGCGACGAAGCTGCCCGCCCAGACGACGGTGGCCAGCGCGGCGAGGGCGGTCCCGAGGGCGACGGGCCGCGCGGCGGACGCGGTCGCCGGGGCCGGTGGCGCCACGGGTGGGCGGGGTGTCCGGTGCCGGACGGGGGCCACGGGGGTCCTTTCGCTGGACGGGGCGGGACGGTCGCTGGACGGGGGTGGGACGGCGGGCGGGGCGGCGACGTCCCACCCGGTCCGGACCCACCGTGACAGCGACCGACCTGTCAGGTCCATCGAAACTTTTCGAGCGGTCTTTTCAGCAGAACCGAAAGGTTGAGCGGTTGAAGGGTGCCGCGGCGGGTCAGCCCACGTGGGTGGCGAGCGCCGCCTCGATCGCCGCCGGGTCGGCCGTGTCCGCCGCCCAGGCCACGTAGCCGTCGGGGCGGACCAGCACGGCCGTACGGCGGCCGCTCGCCCAGCGCGTGGCGGTCAGGCGGGCGGCGCGCTCCGGGGCCACCTCGCGGGCATCGGGGCTGAGCAGGACGAACCGGCCGCCGCGCAGGGCCTCGTACAGCCGGCCGCCGCCCGCGAGCGCCACGTCCGGGACACGGGAGCCGACCAGCCGGTGCGCGCCGAGCGGCGCCCGGTAGCGGTAGCCGATCCCGGTGACCTGGCCGGTGACCAGGCGGCGGAGCGGAGCGCAGGCGCCGAGGAGGGTGACGAGCGCGGCGCGCAGGGCCAGGGTCCAGGGGCGCCCGGCCATCGCGAGCCGCACGATGCCGCCGCTGCTGCGCAGCACGGCCTTGCCGACCGGGTGGCGTTCGGCCTGGTAGGTGTCGAGCAGCGCCTCGGGTGCGTGCCCGGTGACGACCTGCGCGAGCTTCCAGCTGAGGTTGGCCGCGTCCTGGAGGCCGGTGTTCATGCCCTGTCCGCCGGCCGGGCTGTGCACATGGGCGGCGTCCCCGGCGAGCAGGACCCGGCCGACGCGGTAGGCGGGCGCCTGCCGCTCGTCGCTGTGGAAGCGGGAGGTCCAGCGGGCGTCGTGCATGCCGTAGTCGCGGCCGAGCGCGAGCCGGGTGATCTCCTTGACCTCGTCGAGGCCGACCGGCGCGTCGTCGGCCTCCTCCCGGCCCCGGCGCCAGCAGATCACCCGGTGGTAGCCGTCCCCGAAGGGCGCGAGGAAGGCGAACGCGTCCCCGGCCGCGGCGACCGTCAGCAGGGTCTCGGGCGGCTCGGCCAGCCGCACGTCCGCCAGCACCACCGAACGGATCACCGACCGCCCCGGGAACGGCAGCCCGACAGCCCGCCGCACCGCGCTGCGCATCCCGTCCGCGCCGACGACGTACGACCCGCGCAGCGACCCCGGCCGGCCGTCCGCGCCGCGCACGGCCACGGTCACGCCGTCCGCGTCCTGGGACAGTCCGGTCACCTCGGTCTCGTGGCGGAAGTCCACGCCGTTCTCGGCCGCGCGCCGCTCCAGCACCTTCTCGACCTCGTACTGCGGCAGGACGAGGACATGGCGGAAACGGGTGGGCAGGGCGGTGAGGTCGAGGGAGAGGCGGCCGAAGAGGTCCAGCCGGTCCAGGGGGCGGCCGATCGCCTCCAGTTCGTCGGCGAGCGCGCGGGCGTCGAGCTGTTCGAGGGTGCGGGCGTGCAGGACGAAGGCGCGGGAGAGGTTGCTGATCCGGTGCGGGCGCTTCTCGACGAGGGTGACGGGGACACCGGCGGCGGCGAGGTCGCCGGCCAGCAGGAGTCCGGTGGGGCCGGCGCCGACGACGATCACGGGGGTGGTGGTCATGAGGGGCCTCCTCGATGGCTGCTTCGGCCGGTCCACGCTTGTGGGCAAACACTTGTGGGCCAACAACCGTGGGCCAACACCTGTTGGCAAACGTAGACCCGGCGGCGCGAGTGCGTCAACGCTTGTTGGCCCACATGTGTTGGCCTACGCTCGTAGGCATGCCAGATCGCGCCACCCCAGCCACTCCCCCAGCCTCGTCCGGCTCATCGGCCTCGTCCGGCTCATCCAGCTCCTCCGCCTCAGGCAGTGCGGGCAGCGGCGCGGGCGGCTCCGCCCGCCGTTCCGACGCCACCCGCGCCGCCATCCTCGCCGCCGCGCGGGCCCGTTTCGCGGCGGACGGGTACGAACGGGCGACCATCCGGGCCATCGCCAAGGACGCGCGGATCGATCCGTCGATGGTCATGCGCTACTACGGCAACAAGGAGAGCCTGTTCGCCGCGGCCGTCTCCGTGGATCTGCGGCTCCCGGACCTGTCCGCGCTCCCCCGCGACCAGATCGGCCACGCTCTCGTCTCGCACTTCCTCGGCCTCTGGGAGGAGAGCGGCGAACTGACGGCGATCCTGCGCGTCGGTGTCACCAACACCGCCGGGGCCGAGCGGTTGCAGCGGGTGTTCCGGGAGCAGTTGCTGCCTGTGGCGCAGGCGGTGTGCCCGGATCCCGAGCAGGTTCCGGCGCGGGCGGCGCTGTGCGCGTCCCAGTTGCTCGGGCTGGCGCTCACCCGGTACGTGCTGCGCATCCCGGCGGCCGTGGCCCTGGCCCGCCACGAGACGCTGGCCTGGCTGGCGCCCACCGTGCAGCGCTACCTCACGGCGCCCAGCCCCTGACACCGCCCAGCCCCAGCCCCTGGCGCCCGCCCGTCCCCTGACCCACGCCCGAGCCGGGCCGGGGCCGGGGCCGACGCCGGGCACGACGAAGGCGCCCGCCCCCGGCGCGTGCGTACGGCGAATGCGCGTACGCACGGCGGGGCGGGCGCCCTCGGTGCAGGTGCGGGACCGGGCAGGGGACCGCCGGTGGCCGTCAGGCCTTGGCGTCCGCCTTGCGACCGGTGTCCTGGTGCTTGTGGGACCGGTCCAGGACCATGACGAGACCGCCGATGATCACGAACAGGGCCAGCGGGATCCCGACGAAGAGACCCAGCGTCTCGGCGACGCCCAGGCCCTTGCCGGGGTCGTCGCCGTCGTCACGGATCACCGCGAGCGCGGGGGACGACATGAGCAGCATCATCAGCGTCGTACCGGCCGCCAGGGTGCCGGCGCGCAGGGCGTTCTTCTTGTCCACGGTGCCAAAGTAGCGAACGCCGGAACGGGCCGCGCGTCCGGGGTGCCGTACGAGGCGCGCGGACCGCCCGCGCGCCCCCGCCGTCAGCGCCCCTCGGCACCTCCGTCCTTCCGCACCCCGGCGCGCAGTACGTCCGCCAGGGCGCGCAGGCGGGGCGAGGCGGCCAGGTCCTCCAGGGTCACCGGGCGGCCCTCGGCGTCGGCGACGGGCAGGCGCCAGTTGGGGTACTCGGCCGAGGTGCCGGGCAGGTTCTGCGGGCGGCGGTCGCCCACGGCGTCCGGCAGCCAGAGACCCACCATCCGGGCGGGGGTGCGCAGCAGGAAGCGGTGGACGGCCTGGATCCCGGCCTCGACCCGGGCCTCGGTCCCGGGACCCCCGGCCGCTCCGGCCGCTCCGGCCGTGGTTCCGGCTCCGTCTCCCGCCGTCCCCGGGAGCAGCCCCAGTTCCCCCAGCAGCGCCAGCCACTCGTCCACGTCCGCTGCGGCCTCCGCGCGTTCCTCCTCCAGCGGGCGGGTGAGCAGGCCCAGGCGGTGGCGCAGCGCGACGTGCTCGCCGGTGAGGCGGGCCGCGGTGGACGGCAGGTCGTGCGTGGTGGCCGTGGCCAGGCAGTCGGCGCGCCAGCGGGCGGGCGGCAGCGGGCGGCCGTCGCCGTCCCAGCCCCGTTCGAACCAGAGCACCGACGTGCCGAGCACTCCTCGCCGGTCCAGGGTCTCGCGCACCCCGGGCTCCACGGTGCCGAGGTCCTCGCCGATCACCACCGCCCCCGCCCGCGCGGCCTCCAGGACCAGCACGGCGAGCATGGCCTCGGCGTCGTGGCGGACGTAGGTGCCCTCGGTGGGCGGGTGGCCGCGCGGCACCCACCAGAGCCGGAACAGGCCCATCACATGGTCGATGCGCAGGGCGCCCGCGGAGCGGAACAGGGCGCGCAGCAGCCGCCGGAAGGGCGCGTGGCCGCAGGCGGCGAGGCGGTCGGGGCGCCAGGGGGGCAGGCCCCAGTCCTGGCCGTGCGCGTTGAAGGCGTCCGGCGGGGCGCCGACGGACATCCCGGCGGCGTAGACGTCCTGCTGCGCCCAGGCGTCGGCGCCGCCGGGGTGCACGCCCACGGCGAGGTCGTGCACGATCCCGAGGGGCATGCCGGCCTCGCGGGCGGCGCGCTGGGCGGCGGTGAGCTGTTCGTCGGTGAGCCAGGCGAGGCGGGTGTGGAAGCCGACGCGGTCGGCCAGTTCCGCGCGGGCGCGGGCCGTCTGCGGCGAGCGCGGGTCGCGCAGCCCCGCGGGCCAGCGGCTCCAGTCGGAGCCGTGCGCCTCGGCCAGGGCGCACCAGGTGGCGTGGTCCGTCAGGGCGCGGCCCTCGCGGGCGAGGAAGGCGGCGTGGGCGGCGGCGCGGCCGGGGCCGAGCGGGACCCGGTGCAGGATCTCCAGGGCCTCGCGTTTCAGGTCCCACACCGCGTCCCGGTCGATCAGGGCGCCCTTGCCGAGGACCTCGGCGCGCAGGCGGGCGGCCCGTTCCCCCAGGGTGTGCAGCCGCGCGCGGTCCGCGTCGCCGGTGACGTACGCGTACTCGGGGACGTCCTCGATCCGCAGGTGCACGGGGTCGGGGAAGCGGCGGGAGGAGGGGCGGTAGGGCGAGGGATCGGTGGGCTCGGCGGGGTCGCCGGGCACGGCCGCATGCAGCGGGTTGACCTGGACGAACCCGGCGCCCAGGCTCCGCCCGGCCCAGCCGCTCAGCTCGGCGAGGTCGCCCAGGTCGCCCATGCCCCAGGAGCGGCGGGAGAGCAGGGAGTAGAGCTGGACGAGCAGCCCGTAGGAGCGTCCGGGCGGCGGGGGCAGCCGGGGCGGGGCGACGATCAGGTGCGCCTCGGCCCTCCGGCCGTCGGGGGCGGTGGCGGTCAGCCGGTGGACGCCCGGGGGCAGGCCGTCGGCGCCGGAGCGCGTCCCGCCCTGCTCGGTCTCGACGGTGAGCCGGGTGCCGGACGGCAGCGCGGTGAGGGCTTCGGGGGGTCCGGCGTCGGTCCAGTGGACCAGGGTGGGCGGCAGCAGGCGTTCCCGCAGGGCGCTCTCACGGGCGGTGAGCGCGGCGCGTACCGCCTCCGGGGTGCTCGCGTCGACGTCCAGGGCGGCGAGCGCGGCGACGACGGCGCCGGGCGAGGCGGCCACCGTACGGCCCGGTGCGGGGCTGTAGGAGGTGGCGACGCCGTGCAGCGCGGCGAGCCGGGCGAGATCGTCGTCCCCGGCACCCCCGGCATCCCCGGCGGGTCCGGCGGGTCCGGCGGGTCCGGCGGGTCCGGCCGGCCGTGGCGCGGCCATCTACCGCTCCGCGCCGCACGGGCCGGGGTCGGCGGTGGACTCGCTGGTCAGCGGCGCGGCCTCGGCGAGGGGCGGTTCGCTGGTGAGCGGTTCGGCGTCGGGCAGCGGCGGTTCGCTGGTCAGCGGGGCCTCGGCCCAGGGCGCCTCCGAGGTGAACACGTCCGGGTAGGGGTCGCCGGGGTGGAGGCCGTCCGGGCCGGTCTCGTCCGGGCCGGTGGGGTCCGGGCGGAGCCGGTGGTCCGGCCCCGCCGTGGGTTTGGGCAGGGTCCGGTCGGGTCCGGGCACACCGGAGGAGGAGGTGCCCTCGGGTGTGGCGTCGGACAGGGCGGTGTCCGAGAGGACGGTGTCGGTCAGGGCCGAGAGCAGCAGGTGCGCCGGTGCGGTCACGGGGGTCTCCTTGTCGGCTGCGGCATCGAGCGGATTACCGCAGCCCTACCCAGTGCGCGCGATGGCAGACGCACGCGAGCGAACTACGTGCTCTCGGTCACATTCCGCTCCCACCAGGTTGCGCTACGCACGGCCCGGCGGCCACTTCCGGTCGCGTGGACGGCGGAATGCGGGTGACCGGTGCCGTCCCGAGAGGCGAAGCGGGCGAGGCGGGGCGGACCGTCAGGCGGAGATCCCGTCGATCCGCGCCAGCGCGTCGTCCGCGCCGTACGGCTGGAGGTAGGGCAGCCAGCGCGGGTCCCGGTGGCCGGTGCCGATGATGCGCCAGGCCAGACCGGTCGGCGGGGCCGGCTTGTGCCGCAGGCGCCAGCCCAGTTCGACGAGGTGGCGGTCGGCCTTGACGTGGTTGCAGCGGCGGCAGGAGGCCACCACGTTGTCCCAGGCGTGCAGCCCGCCGCGTGAGCGCGGGACGACGTGGTCGACGCTGGTGGCGACACCGCCGCAGTACATGCACCGGCCCCCGTCCCGGGCGAACAGCGCCCTGCGGGTCAGGGGGACGGGCCCCCGGTAGGGGACCCGGACGAAACGCTTGAGCCGGACCACGCTGGGTGCGGGGACGGTGACGGTCGCGCTGTGCAGATGGGCGCCGGACTCCTCGAGGCAGACCGCCTTGTTCTCCAGCACGAGGACGAGCGCACGGCGGAGCGGTACGACGCCGAGGGGCTCGTACGACGCGTTGAGGACCAGGACATGCGGCACGGGTGCCTCCTTGTACGCCGGCGGCGCGTGGCTCGCGCCGGGACGATCTGGAGTCAGTCTCCCCTCATGCCTGGTGAACGCGCCACCATGTCCCGGTAACGGGCCGGGAGTGTTTTCGACCACACCTGGCGCGGTCCCCGGGCCGCAGCGCGCCCACACGGCCTGATCAGAGGGGGAGGGGCGGTGCCGGGGCCGGGCCGGGCCGGGAGTTCGCGGGGAGCGGCGTTCCGTGCCCCGTTAGTGTGGTTGCCCTGCCCGTGCGGTGACCACTTCGTGACCCAGACGATATCGACCGCCGCGTTTCGGATCGCGGCGCCGGCGGGCAGGCGCACCTGGAGGTACCTGCCGTGTCCTTGTCCGCCGTCCTGCTGGCCGCCGGCCCCTCGCCGTCCCCCTCGGAGTCACCCTCCGTGACGGTCCCCACGCTCCAGGACGCCCAGGAGAGCGCGAACCAGGCCGCGAGCTGGGTGGAGCAGAACTGGTCCACCTGGCTGGCGATCGGCATGCGGGTCGTGCTGATCCTGGTGATAGCGAGCGTGCTGCGGGTGGTGGTGCGGCGGGCGATCACCAAGCTGATCGACCGGATGAACCGCACCGCGCAGCAGGCGAGCAGCACCGCGCTGGGCGGTCTGCTGGTCAACGCGGAGCGGCGCAGGCAGCGGTCGGCGGCGATCGGTTCGGTGCTGCGCTCGGTGGCGAGCTTCCTGATCATGGGGACGGCCGCGCTGATGGTGCTGTCCGCGTTCCAGATCAATCTGGCGCCGCTGCTGGCGTCGGCCGGTGTGGCGGGTGTCGCGGTCGGTTTCGGCGCCCGGAACCTGGTCACGGACTTCCTCTCCGGTGTCTTCATGATCCTGGAGGACCAGTACGGCGTCGGGGACACGATCGACGCGGGCGTGGCCTCCGGTGAGGTGATCGAGGTCGGTCTGCGGGTGACGAAGCTGCGCGGCGACAACGGCGAGATCTGGTACGTCCGCAACGGCGAGGTCAAGCGGATCGGCAATCTCTCCCAGGGCTGGGCGACGGCGGGCGTGGACGTGACCGTCCGGGCGGACGAGGACCTGGACCGGCTCCGGGCGACGCTGACCGAGGTCGCGGAGAAGATGGGCAAGGAAGAGCCCTGGAACGAGCTGCTGTGGAGCCCGATCGAGGTGCTGGGCCTGGACAGCGTGCTGATCGACTCGATGGTGGTGCGGGTCTCGGCCAAGACGATGCCGGGCAAGTCGACGGCGGTCGAGCGCGAGCTGCGCTGGCGCATCAAGCGCGCCTTCGACGAGGCGGACATCCGCATCGTGGGCGGCGCCACGGCCCCCGTCGAGGACGAGGCCCCCGACCCGATGGCCGCCATCGCCGCCCCCTCCGCCTTCGCCAACCCGGCCTCCGACCAGGCCAAGGCCACCACCCCGATCCCGCCGCAGCAGCCGACGGGCAAGTAGGGCCGGGACGGACGGACCCGGGCGGCGGTCCGCCCGGGGACCCCGCCCGGGAGTGCGGCGGGAGCGGCGGCCCGCGGTCCGGAAGCGCCGTTCCGCGGACGCGGGGCGGCACCCGCGCATAACGACTCCGCAGCCTCCCCGTCGCCCGGTCTTGACGCCCCCTTCATCCCGGGCTTAGGTTCCTGGCACTCGAACAGGAAACTTTCCTAACAGTGATCTTCCAGGGCAGGGGGCGAGACGCATGGCAGGGACCGCCGGTACGCCGGGCACCCCGCGCGTCCTGCGCGCCATGAACGACCGGGCCGCCCTCGATCTGCTGCTGGAGCACGGGCCGCTGTCGCGCACCCGGATCGGCAAGCTGACCGGTCTTTCCAAGCCGACCGCCTCACAGCTGCTGGCGCGTCTCGAAGCCGCCGGGCTGGTGCTCGCCACCGGCACCAGCGAGGGCAGGCCGGGGCCGAACGCGCAGCTGTACTCCGTCAATCCGGCCGCCGCGCACGCCGCCGGACTCGACGTCAACCCGCACCGCATCCGCGCCGCCGTCGCCGACGTCACCGGCCGCACGGTGGGCGAGTTCAAGCTGCCCACACCCGGCCGGCACCCGACCCAGCCGGTCGTCCGGCAGGTCACCGACGCGCTGGACGGCGCGGTGAAGGCGGCGGGCCTGGCCCGCGGCGACGTGCACCGCCTCGTCATCGGCACCCCCGGCGCCTTCGACCCGAACACCGGCCGGCTGCGCTACGCCTCCCACCTGCCCGGCTGGCACTCCCCCACGATCCTCGACGAGCTGGCCGCGGCCCTGCCGATGCCGGTGGAGTACGAGAACGACGTCAACCTCGTCGCCATCGCCGAGCAGCGCCTCGGCGCGGCCCGCGGCCACCAGGACTTCGTGCTGCTGTGGAACCAGGAGGGCATGGGCGCCGCCCTGGTCCTCGGCGGGCGGCTGCACCGCGGCTGGACCGGCGGCGCCGGGGAGGTCGGCTTCCTGCCGGTGCCCGGCGCGCCCCTGGTCCGCCAGGTGACCAAGGCCAACAGCGGCGGCTACCAGGAACTCGCCGGGGCCCAGGCCGTGCCCAAGCTGGCCCGCGCGCTCGGCCTCGCGGACGTGCCCACCGGGCCGTACACCGACGCCGCCGCCGCGCTCGTGGCCCGCGCCGCCGACCACGCGAGCGGCCCGCACCGCACCCTGCTGACGACGTACGCGACCCATCTGGCCACCGGTCTCGCCTCGCTCGTGTCCGTGCTCGACCCGGAGCTGGTGGTGCTCAGCGGCAGCGCGCTCACCGCCGGCGGCGAGGTGCTGCGCGCCCTGGTCCAGGCCGAGCTGGAGGACCTGGCCGCCGCCCGGCCGCGCCTCGTGGTCGGCGACGTCCGCGAACAACCCGTGCTGCGCGGCGCGCTGGAGAGCGCCCTCGCGGCCACCCGCGACGAGGTCTTCGACACCTCGCGCTGAACTGAACCACCGCACGACCGCCCCCCGCACCACCTGTCCTCCCCCGTCCGCACCGCACCGTCCCGCCCCCCGCCCCAGGGAGATCCCGCCATGCCCGAAGTGCCCCGGAAAGCGGCCCTCGTCCTCGCCGCCTCCGTCTCCGTCGCGCTGTTCGCCACCGCCTGCACCGGCCAGCCCAGCTCCGGAGCGGACGACGACGCCTCGAAGGACACCACGATCAACTTCTGGCACGCATGGAGCGCGCCGAACGAGGTGAAGGGCGTCCAGGCGCTGGTCGACGGCTTCGAGAAGGCGCACCCCAACATCCACGTCAACATCGTCGGCAACATGACCGACGACAAGATGAACCAGGCGCTGCGCACCGGCGGTGACAGGGCGCCGGACGTGATCTCCTCCTTCACCACCAACAACGTGGGCAAGTTCTGCTCCTCGGGCGCGCTGGTCGATCTCAACCCGCTCTTCAAGAAGGCGGGCATCGACGCCGACAAGACGTTCCCGAAGGCGATGAACGAATACACGCAGTTCGCCGGGAAGCGGTGCACGGCGCCGCTGCTCGGCGACGCGTACGGGCTCTACTACAACAAGACCGCTTTCGAGAAGGCCGGGATCAAGCAGGCGCCCAGGACCTGGTCCGAGTTCGAGGCGGACGCCAAGGCGCTGACGATTCCCGACGGGGACGGTTTCAAGCAGCTCGGTGTCATGCCGACGTACCACGGCTGGGAGACCACGACCGAGCACCTCTTCGCGCAGTTCTCCCCGCGGTACTTCGACGCCGACGGCAAGTCGAACGTCGCCAAGGACCCCGCCTTCGAAAAGGGATACACCTTCCAGAAGAAGCTCGTCGACGAACTCGGCGGATTCCAGAAGCTGGAGAAGTACCGCGCCACGCTCGGTGACGAATGGGGCCCCAAGCACCCCTTCCACACCGGCCAGGTGGCCATGCAGCTCGACGGCGAATGGCGGCTCGGCATGGCCGAGGAGGCCAAGCCGGGCTTCGAGATCGGCGTGGCCCCGCTGCCCGTGCCGGACGACCAGGAGAGCCAGTACGGCAAGGGCTACATCACCGGCACCATCACCGGTATCGCCGCCACCAGCCGCAAGCAGAAGGCGGCCTGGGAATTCGTGAAGTACATCTCCACGGACACCGACGCGGTGGTCGGCTTCGCCAACGACATCCACAACGTGCCCTCCACGCTGGCCGCCCTGAAGTCCCCGAAGCTCACGTACGATCCTCGGTTCAAGACGTTCCTCGACATCGCGGCCGACACGAACTCGACGACCACGCCCGCCTCGATCAACGGCGGCCAGTACCTGGTCACGGTCCAGCAGCTCGGCTACGACTACGAGAGCGGCAAGCAGAAGGACCTGAAGGGCGGCCTGGAAAAGGCCGCCCATCAGATCGACACGGACATCGCGCAGGCGGAGTAGGCACGCGATGACCACCGTCACCCTGGCGTCGAAACGCCGCCGCGCGGCCCTGCGGACCCTCGCCTTCATGTCGCCCTGGCTGATCGGATTCGCGGTCTTCTTCGCGTATCCGCTGATCTCCACGGTCTACTTCTCGTTCATGCACTACGACGGCTTCAACCCGCCGACGTGGAGCGGCGCGCAGAACTGGACGTACGTCTTCGAGAACTACCCGCTGTTCTGGCCGGCCCTGCGCAACACCCTGTGGCTGGTGGTGATCATGGTGTCCCTGCGGGTCCTGTTCGGACTCGGCATCGGACTGCTGATCACCAAGATCAAGACGGGCACGGGTGTCTTCCGCACCCTGTTCTACCTGCCCTATCTGGCCCCGCCGGTCGCCGCGACCATGGCCTTCGCCTTCCTGCTCAACCCCGGCACGGGCCCGGTCAACTCGCTGCTGGAGAAGGTGGGCATCCCCGCGCCCGGCTGGTTCAACGACCCCACCTGGTCCAAGCCCGCCCTGACCCTGCTCGCCCTGTGGGGCATCGGCGACCTGATGGTCATCTTCATGGCCGCCCTGCTCGACGTGCCCACCGAGCAGTACGAGGCGGCCGAGCTGGACGGCGCCTCGCCCTGGCAGCGCTTCCGGTACGTCACCCTGCCGAACATCTCGCCGATCGTGATGTTCGCCGTGGTCACCGGGGTGATCCAGACCATGCAGTACTACACGCAGCCGCTGATCGCCGGGAAGGTCGCCTCGGGCGTGATCCAGGGCGCGGGCACCATGTTCGAGCCCGGCTACCCGGACAAGTCCACGCTGACCCTCCCCCAGCTCGTGTACAACCTCGGCTTCCAGCGTTTCGACTACGGCTCGGCCTGTGTGGTCGCGCTGGTGCTGTTCGTCCTGTCCATGGCGTTCACCTCTCTGCTGATGCGGCGCCGGGGCGGTCTCATGCAGGCAGGTGACTGACGATGACCCATGTCCTGGACCACCCGGCCGCCCTCAAGGCCCCCGTCTCGCCCGCGGAGCGCACCGCCCGCCGCAAGGCCCTCCTGGAGTGGATCGCGGTCCACTCGCTCGGTGTGGCCGCCGCCCTCTTCTTCGTGCTGCCCTTCGTGTTCGTGTTCCTGACCTCGCTGATGAGCGACAGCCAGGCGCTCAGCCGCGATCTGATCCCGCACACCTGGGAGTGGGGCAACTACAAGAAGGTCTTCGACACGCCGGGCTTCCTCACCTGGTGGCGGAACACCCTCCTGTACGCCGGAGCGGGCACGGTCCTCACCGTCGTGTCCTCGCTCCCGGTGGCCTACGCGCTGGCCAAGTTCCGCTTCCGCGGCCGCAATCTCTCACTGATGCTGGTCATCTCGATGATGATGCTGCCCCCGCAGGTGATCATCATCCCGATGTACCTGTTCTGGGCGAAGCAGCTGGACCTGTCCGGCACCCTGTGGCCGCTGATCATCCCCATGGCGTTCGGCGACGCGTTCTCCATCTTCCTGCTGCGGCAGTTCCTGACGACGATCCCGAACGAGTACCTGGACGCGGCGAAGGTCGACGGCTGCGGCGAGCTGCGCACCCTGGTGCGGGTGGTGCTGCCCATGGCCAAGCCCGGCATCGCGGCCGTGGCCCTCTTCCAGTTCTTCTACGCCTGGAACGACTACTTCGGCCCGCAGATCTACGCCTCGGAGAACCCGGCCGCCTGGACCCTGTCCTACGGCCTGGAGTCCTTCAAGGGCGCCCGCCACACCGACTGGAACCTCACCATGGCCGCCACCGTGCTGGTCATGGCCCCCGTGATCCTCGTGTTCTTCTTCGCGCAGAAGGCGTTCGTCGAGGGTGTCACGCTCACCGGAGTAAAGGGTTGACAGACATGAAACTCACCGTGGTCGGCGGCGGTTCGACCTACACCCCCGAACTCATCGACGGCTTCGCCCGGCTCAGGGACACCCTGCCCGTCGAGGAGCTGGTCCTGGTGGACCCGGCGGCCGACCGGCTGGAGCTGGTCGGCGGCCTGGCCCGCCGGATCTTCGCCAAGCAGGGGCACCCCGGCCGGATCGTCACCACCTCCGACCTGGACGCGGGCGTGGAGGGCGCCGACGCCGTGCTGCTCCAGCTGCGCGTCGGCGGCCAGGCCGCCCGCCAGCAGGACGAGACCTGGCCGCTGGAGTGCGGCTGCGTCGGCCAGGAGACCACCGGCGCCGGCGGCCTGGCCAAGGCGCTGCGCACCGTCCCGGTCGTGCTGGACATCGCCGAGCGGGTGCGCCGCACCAACCCCGACGCCTGGATCATCGACTTCACCAACCCGGTCGGCATCGTCACCCGTGCCCTGCTGGAGGCCGGGCACCGGGCGGTCGGCCTGTGCAACGTGGCCATCGGCTTCCAGCGCAAGTTCGCGAAGCTGCTCGGCGTGGCCCCGCACGACGTCCACCTGGACCACATGGGCCTGAACCACCTCACCTGGGAGACCGGGGTGCGCCTGGGCGGCCCCGAGGGCGAGAACGTGCTGCCCCGGCTGCTGGCCGAGCACGGCGACGCCGTCGCCGAGGACCTGCGGCTGCCCCGCCCGGTCCTGGACCGCCTCGGCGTGGTCCCCTCGTACTACCTGCGCTACTACTACGCGCACGACCAGGTGGTGGAGGAGCTGCGCACCAAGCCGTCCCGGGCCGCCGAGGTGGCCGCGATGGAGCGCGAGCTGCTGGACATGTACGGCGACCCGGCGCTGGACGAGAAGCCGGCCCTGCTCGCCAAGCGCGGCGGCGCCTACTACTCGGAGGCGGCCGTCGACCTGGCCGCGGCCCTGCTCGGCGGCGGCGGCAGCCCGTACCAGGTGGTCAACACCTACAACCGGGGCACGCTGCCCTTCCTGCCGGACGACGCGGTGATCGAGGTGCAGGCGGCGGTCGGCGCCAAGGGCGCCACCCCGCTGCCGGTGGCCCCCGTGGACCCGCTGTACGCGGGCCTGGTGGCCCATGTGACGACGTACGAGCAGCTCGCCCTGGAGGCGGCCCTGCACGGCGGCCGGGAGCGGGTCTTCCGCGCGCTGCTCGCCCACCCCCTGATCGGCCAGTACTCCTACGCCGAGACCCTGACCGACCAGCTCGTCGCACACAACCGGGAGCATCTCGCGTGGGCCTGACCGCAAGCGTCCTCGCCATCGACGCGGGCAACAGCAAGACCGACGTCGCGGTCGTGGCGGCCGACGGAAGCGTCCTCGCCACGGCCCGCGGCGGCGGGTTCCGCCCGCCCGTGGTGGGCGTGGAGACGGCCGTGGACGTCCTCGCCGACGCCGTCACGCGCGCCTGCGCCGAGGCGGGCGTCGCCTCGGTCGCCCATGTGTCGGCCTGTCTGGCCAACGCCGACCTGCCCGTGGAGGAGGAGCAGCTGGCGGCGGCCCTGCACGCGCGCGCGTGGGGCACGACCGTCGAGGTCCGCAACGACACGTTCGCCATACTGCGCGCGGGCGTGGCCGAGCCGCGCGGCGTGGCGGTGGTCTGCGGCGCCGGCATCAACTGCGTCGGCATGCGCCCGGACGGCCGGACGGCCCGCTTCCCGGCGATAGGCCGCATCTCCGGCGACTGGGGCGGCGGTTCGGGCCTGGCGGAGGAGGCCCTGTGGTACGCCGCCCGCGCCGAGGACGGCCGCGGCGAGCCGACCGCGCTGGTACGCACGCTGCCCGGCCACTTCGGACTCGACTCCATGTACGCCCTGATCGAGGCGCTGCACCTGGAGCACGTCGACCCGGAGCGCCGCCACGAACTGGCCCCCGTGCTGTTCGCGACGGCCGCCGAGGGCGACGCGATCGCCCGCTCGATCGTGGAACGCCTGGCCGAGGAGGTGGTGGCCATGGCGGTGGTCGCCCTGGGCCGGCTGGACCTGCTGGACGAGGAGGCCCCGGTGCTGCTGGGGGGCAGCGTCCTGGCCGCCCGCCACCCGCAGCTCGACGCGTCGCTGCGCGAACGCCTGTCCGCGCGCGCCCCGAAGGCCGTCCCGCGGGTGGTCACCGCCCGCCCGGTCCTGGGCGCGGCCCTGCTGGGCCTGGACCACGTGGGCGCGCCCGCCGAGGTGCAGGAGCGGGTGCGGGCGTACTTCGGGGGCTGAACGGGCGGTACACACACACGGGACACGGGCCGGCACTCGGGTGACCGGCCCGTGTCCGTGTCTGCCGGGGGAACCGAACCGTTCCGCTTCACGTGTTCCTGAGAAGGGGGGCGTGCGCCGGGCGCGCGGCCGGGCTCCCCGTCGCGATCGGAGCAAGATCGGACGAAGGCCGGTGCGGATGCCGGTCCCGGCAGGGATACTTGCGGCGACGGATGACCATGGGGGGGTCAGCAGTGACACACTCGCCGAACAGCAGCGTGGCGCCGCCGCACCCCGGCGCGCCCGCGACACCCGCCGTGCCGCCGCAGCCCGGTGCGCCCGCCGGACCGGGCGGGCGGACGCCGCCGGCCCCGGCGCCGGTGCCCGCGCCGCCACGCCGCACGGCGTTCGCCGAGGGCCTGGACCGGCTGCGCGCCGCCGCCGTCACCGGGCCGGGCAGGCTGCGGGCGATCGGCGCGCTCCTGGCGCTGCTCGTCCTCGCGTTCGGCGCCGTCGCCGCCTGGCAGAGCGGCGACCGGCGGACCGCCGCCCATGACGTCCTGCACCGCAGCCAGCCCCTCAGCTCCGAGGCGGCCGGGATCTACCGCTCCCTCGCCGACGCCAACACCATGGCGAGCAGCGGCTATCTGGCGGGCCTCCAGGAGACGCAGACGACCCGGCGGCGCTACGAGTCGGACATCAGCACCGCCGCCCAGGGCCTGGTGACCGCCGCCGCCAACTCCGCGCCCGGCTCCCCGGCGGCGAAGACCATCGGCGACCTCAACGCGCTGCTGCCGCGCTACAAGGGCCTGGTGGAGTCGGCGCGCGCCAACAACCGGCAGGGCTTCCCGGTCGGCGGCGCCTATCTGCGCACCGCCAACACCCTGATGCAGCAGCAGATGCTCCCGGCCGCCGAGACGCTGTACCGCAACGAGAACGGGCGGCGCGGCGCGGACTACGGCGACGCGACGCCCTACCCGTGGGCCGCCATCGCGCTCGGCGTGCTCGCCCTGGCCGCGCTCGGCTGGGCCCAGCGCCGCGAGTACCGGCGGACCAACCGGGTGCTGAGCCGGGGCCTGGTGGGCGCCACCGCCGCGACCGCCGCCGTCCTGCTGTGGCTGGTCACCGGGCACGGCCTCGCCCGCTCCTCCCTGGACGACTCCCGGCGCGACGTGGACTCGCTGAACGTGCTGCACGACGCCCGGATCGCCTCCCTCAAGGCGCGCGGCGACGAGAACCTCACCCTGGTCAGCCGGGGCGCGGAGACCAAGACCCTGCCGGGCGGCAAGGTGATGGACGCCTACGACTGGAACTACGACCAGGAGATCGGCGACCTCACCGGCAAGCTGGCGACGGCCGCGGCCATCGCCGACGACGCGGCGGGCCGCGCGCCGGTGGCGGCCGCGAGCGAGTCGGTGAAGGTCTGGAAGTCCCGGCACGCGCTGGCCCGCCAGGCCGACGACGCCGGGGACTACCGCACGGCCCGCGACCGGGTCATCGGCACCGGCGCGACGGACGGCAAGGGCGCGAAGGGCGCGAAGGACGAGTCGACGGGTGCGTGCTTCGACGACGTCGACGCCGCGCTCAGGACGGCGATCGACCACGAGACGGCGAAGTTCGAGGACGCCGCGCAGGACGGGCTCGGCGCGCTGGGCCTGCTGCCCGAGGGCGCCGCCGCCCTGGCCCTGCTCGGCGGGGCCGGTGCCCTGCTGGGCATCGGGCGAAGGCTGTCGGAGTACCGGTGAGAGTGAGAGGGGGCGTGACAAGGGTGGAAGGAGGCGTGCGGATGCGTGTGCGGCGACTGCGGTCCGGTCTGAGGGGCTGGGGCGGTGTGGGCGCGATGGCGGTCGTCTGCGTCCTGGCGCTGGCGTTCGTCCTGGTGCTGCCCGCCACCCGTTCGCACGGCGGGCCTCCCCCGGCCGCCGGCGGCGCCGGGGCGGCCCGCGGCGTGCAGGCCAGGGCCGGCGACTGCGACGACGGCGACGTGCAGAACCGCAGCCTGGCACCGGCCGACGCGGACGGCCCCGCCGTCGAGCGGATCAGGAAGCGCGGCTCCCTGGTGGTCGGCGTCGACCAGAACAGCTACGGCTGGGGCTACCGCAACCCGAACAGCACCTCCGACGACCTGGACGGCTTCGACATCGCCCTGGCCCGCCGGATCGCGCAGGACCTGCTGGGCAGCCCGACGAAGGTCACCTTCCGGGCGATCCCCACCAACGAGCGCGAGCACGCGGTGGAGAGCGGCCGGGTCGACCTGGTGGTGCGCACCATGACCATCACCTGCAAGCGCCTGGAGAAGGTGGCGTTCTCCGCGCCGTACTTCCTCACCGGCCAGCAGGTCCTCGCGCCGCGCACCTCGCCGATCACCGGGTACGACGCCTCCCTCGCCGGCAAGAAGGTGTGCTCGGCGACCGGTTCGACGGCCTACGACCATCTGTCCGCCGACCGGAAGAGCGGTGCCCTGCCCGCGTCCACGGACATCTCCACCACCGTCCCCAACCAGCTGGACTGCCTGGTGCGTCTCCAACTGGGCGACGTGGACGCGGTGGTGACCGACGGCGCGCTCGCCGCCAGCCAGGCCGCGCAGGACCCGGCGGTGGAGCTGAAGGGCGGCACCTTCACCAAGGAGTACTACGGCGTGGCGATGCAGCGGGGCGCCGACGATCTGGTACGTCAGGTCAACCGCAGCCTGGAGGACTACCGCAAGGACGGGGGCTGGAAGGCGGCGTACGACCACTGGCTGTCCGCCACCCTGGGTAAGGACTCGGAGTCGGCGACTCCGCCGGCACCGGCCTACCGGTGATCCCGGCCCGCACGGGCCGCGGACGAAGAGGCCACCGAGCGGCGCAGGGCCGACGGACCACGAAGAGCAGCGAGAGGTGATCGATGGGCGGCGCGGACCCCGCCGGGCCGGTGCTGGACCGGGACGAGGTGGACCGTGCGCTGGCGCGGCTCGGCGCGGAGCACGAGGCGATCGAGACCTCGCTGCTCGCCCTCCAGGACCACGCGGGCCGCAGACTCCTCGAAGGCGCCCGGCTGACCGGGGTCACCGAGGAGCGCTGGGCGGTGACGGAGGCGTCGATAACACTGCTGTGGGCGTACTTCGACGCCTACGCGGGCGCGTTGCGCACCGCCCGTGAGATCCGCGCCCGTCGCCGCTGGTCCAGCCGCGAGGACCTGGTGGAGCTGACCGGGCTGCTGCGCGGCACGGGCGTCACGGTCCCCGGCGCCGCCGCGGCAGGCGCGCCCGCGCTGGCCGAGGCGGGACGCCTGAGCCAGTCCTTCTCGCTGGCCGGGCTGGTGGACCGGATGAACGAGCTGTACGCGAGCAGCCTGGACATGGTGGTCGCGGCGGACGCCGTGTGGTCGGCGCTGCCCGCCCGTATCGACCTGCTCGCCGCCGAACTCCAGCGCACCCGGCGGCTCGCGCACTCGGTGGGCGTGCGCCCCGGCGAGCATCCGGCGGGCGACGACCTGGAGCGCATCACCCGCACCCTGACCCGGCTGCGCGAGCAGGTGGTCAGCGATCCGCTCGCCCACTGGGTGCCCGCGCAGGGCAGTTCCGCGCCGGGCGGCGGCCGCCCCGACACCACGGTGTACGACCGCGAGGCGCGGGCGCTGGAGGACGTGCGCCGGGAGATCGACGCCGTGCTCGGGGTGCGCCAGGACGCCGAACAGCGGCTGATTCGGCTGCGGGACGTGCTCTCGCGCGCCGACCGCACCCTCGCCGAGGCGCGCACCGCGCGCGGTGAGGTGCTGGCGAAGATCGCCGCCACCGAGGTGCCGGTGGTCAGCGGCCCGCCGACCGCGCTCCAGGAGCAGTTGTCGGCGGCGGCCGAGTACCGCAGGCAGGCCCAGTGGCACCGGCTGTCGCCGCTGCTGGAGTCCCTCGAACAGAAGGCCGAGGACGAACTGCTGCGCGCCCGCGAGTCGTTGACGGCGGTCACGGCGCCGCTGGCGGTCCGCGCCGAGCTGCGCGGCCGCCTGGACGCGTACCGGGCCAAGGTGACCCGGCTCGGGCTGGCGGAGGATCCGCTGCTGGTCGAGCGGTACGACGCGGCCCGCCGCATGCTGTGGAGCGCCCCCTGCGACCTGCGGGTGGCCGAACAGGCGGTGCTGCGCTATCAGCACGCGGCGGCGGAACTGCTGGGCGCGGCACGGGTGCCGCGCCAGGGCGGTCCTCGGGACGGCGACGGTGGGGGGGAGTCATGAGTCAGGCGGGTCAGACCTGTCAGCGGCCGGACTGCGGCGGGGCGTACGAGGACGTGGGCGGCGGTGAGCTGTACTGCGACACCTGCGGTCTGGCGCCGGTGGTGTCGGCGACCGGCCTGGTGGCCTCCGCCCCCACCGGCACCGTCGGCGGCGGCAACGGCTCGGCGGCGAGCGGCGGTTCGCGCCCCAGCGGGCGTACGTCGTCGCAGTCGTCGAGGTCGCCCCGGTCGGTGTCGGGGCGGCTGACGCGCTCGGTGTCGGGGCGGTCGACCAGCCGGTCGGTGTCGGTGCGCAGCTCGGGTTCGGCGGCGGGCTCCTCGGGCCGTGCCCGGCTGGGGGCCGGTCTGGTGCAGGTGCCGCAGGTGCCGCGGCCCGACCCACGCTCGATGGTGCTGGAGAACCCGGAGGTGCCCGAGCGCAAGCGGTTCTGCTCGCGCGCGGACTGCGGGGCGCCGGTGGGCCGGGCGCGCGGGGAGCGGCCCGGCCGCACGGAGGGTTTCTGCACCAAGTGCGGCCATCCGTACTCGTTCGTGCCCAAGCTGCGCGCCGGGGACATCGTGCACGGCCAGTACGAGGTCGCCGGGTGCCTGGCGCACGGCGGTCTGGGCTGGATCTATCTGGCCGTGGACCGGGCCGTGGCCGACCGGTGGGTGGTCCTCAAGGGCCTGCTGGACACCGGCGACCAGGACGCGATGGCGGCGGCCATCTCCGAGCGGCGCTTCCTCGCGGAGATCGAGCACGCCAACATCGTGCGGATCTACAACTTCGTGGAGCACCTGGACCAGCGCACCGGCTCCCTCGACGGCTACATCGTCATGGAGTACGTCGGCGGCAAGTCGCTGAAGGAGATCGCCAACGCCCGCCGCACCCCGGACGGACGGCGCGACCCGCTGCCGGTGGAGCAGGCGTGCGCGTACGGCATCGAGGCGCTGGAGGCGCTCGGCCATCTGCACAGCCGCAACCTGCTGTACTGCGACTTCAAGGTCGACAACGCGATCCAGACCGAGGACGAGCTGAAGCTGATCGACATGGGCGCGGTGCGCCGGGCGGACGACGACGAGTCGGCCATCTACGGCACCGTGGGCTACCAGGCGCCCGAGGTCGCGGAGACCGGCCCCTCGGTGGCCAGCGACCTGTACACGGTGGGCCGCACGCTCGCGGTGCTCACCTTCGACTTCCAGGGCTACACGAACACCTACGCCGACTCGCTGCCCGACCCGGACACCATCGAGGTGTTCCGGCGCTACGAGTCCTTCTACCGGCTGCTGGTGCGCGCCACCGATCCGGACCCGGCCCGCAGGTTCGCCTCCGCGCAGGAGATGGCCGAGCAGCTGACGGGGGTGCTCCGGGAGGTCGTGTCGCTCCAGACGGGCCGGGCCCGTCCGGCGCTGTCGACGCTGTTCGGCCCGGAGACCAGGGTCACCGACACGGAGCTGTTCCCGCCGCTGGACGGGGACGTGTCCCGGCTGGGCGCGCGGGCGCCCGTCGGGCGCGGACGCGGCCGGGCGGCTCCGGCGCCCGCCCCGGCGCTCGGCCCCGGCCCTGGCGCCCCCGCGCCCGCCCTGACCGCCGGAAGCACCGGAGGCACCGCGACCGCCGTGAGCGCCGTGAGCACCCCGGGCGCCGCTCCCGCCCTGGTGCGGCCGCTGGACGCCCCGGCGGCGGCCCTCGCCCTGCCCGTGCCGCACGTCGACACCACCGACCCCAACGCGGGCTTCCTGGCGGGCCTGCTGGCCTCCGCGCCCGCCGAGCTGATCCCCGCGCTGGCCGCCGCGCCCGCGCAGTCCACCGAGACCCGGCTGCGCCTGGTCCGCGCCCGGCTGGAGACCGGCGAGAGCACCGAGGCGCTGCGGGTGCTGCGCGCCCTGGAGGAGGCGCACCCCGACGACTGGCGGGTGGTCTGGTACCGGGGCCTGGCGTCCCTGGTCACGGCCGAACACGAGGAGGCGGCGCTCGCCTTCGACGCGGTCTACGACGCCTTCCCCGGCGAGGTCGCGCCCAAGCTGGCGCTCGGCCTGTGCGCCGAGGTGCTCGGCCAGCTCGACAACGCCGCCGAGTACTACCGCCTGGTCTGGGCGAGCGACCCGAGCCATGTGAGCGCGGCGTTCGGCCTGGCCCGGGTCCAGCTCGCCGGCGGCGACCGGCGCGCCGCCGTACGGACCCTGGAGTCGGTCCCGGAGTCCTCCGTGCACTGCACGGCGGCCCGGGTCGCGGCGGTACGGGCCCGGCTGCGGCACCGTACGGCGCTCGCCTCCGACACGCCGTTCCAGGAGGATCTGACGGCCGCCGCCGCCCAGGTGGAGGCGCTGCGCGCGCACGGTCTGGACCCGGCGCGGCACGAGTCGCTGTCGGCCGAGGTTCTCGGCTGCGCGCTGGACTGGATACTCTCCGGGGGCAGGGCCGCGGATCCGTCCCCGGGACGGGTGCTGCTCGGCAGCGACCTGGACGAGCGGGGACTCCGCTTCGGCCTGGAGCGTACGTACCGCACGCTGGCCCGGCTGGCGCCCGGCGGTGAGGAGAGGATCGACCTGGTGGAACGTGCCAACCGTTACCGCCCCCGGACATGGGTGTAGTTGATGTCGCAGATGCACCAGCAGGCCGCCCTGACGAACTGCCCGAGCTGCGCGGAGCCGCTCGAATCGGGTGACCGTTTCTGCGGCGCCTGCGGATTCGACCTGTCCGCGGCCGCGGCGGCGCCGTCCGACACGCCGACGGTCGCCATGCACACCGGCGCGGTGCCGCGCCCGTCCGCACCGGCCGAGGACGGCGCCGCGGACGAGGAGTGGCCGCTCGCCCCGCAGTCGGACAGCTCCGGCGGGGCGCGCATGCAGCGCCCCACGGATCTGCCCGGCACCGACTCGGGCGGCTCGCCGCTGCCCGCGCAGGGGCAGCCGGCACCACAACAGCCGGGCGCGGGCGTGCGGTTCGACCGCGCGGCCGGGTCCGAGCCCGAGGAGTACCCGTTGCAGGCACCGGATCCGCGCGGACCCGTCCCCGGCGCGCCGGACGCGCCCGGCACCCCGGCGGAGCCCGCCGCCGCCCCGACCGCCGCCGTGTGCGTGGCCTGCCGGGCGGGCCGGGTGGACGACGACGGCTACTGCGAGAACTGCGGGCACGCCCAGCCGCGCGAACGCGACCACATGGAGCGGGAGTCGGGGCCCGTGGCGGCGGTCAGCGACCGCGGGCTGCGCCACCACCGCAACGAGGACGCGTTCGCGATCGGCAACGCGGTGCTGCCCGACGGCTCGCCCGCCGCGGTGGCCGTCGTCTGCGACGGCGTGTCCTCCGCGACCCGCCCCGACGAGGCGTCCCTGGCCGCGTCCCGGGCGGCGAGCGCCACGCTGCTGGAGGCCCTGCCCCGGGGCGTCCACCCGCAGCAGGCGATGCACGAGGCGATCGTCGCCGCCGCGCGGGCGGTCGACGCGCTCGCCGAGGAGCCCGCGGCGGGCCGCGAGCACTCCCCGCAGCAGAACTCCCCCGCCTGCACGCTCGTCGGCGCGGTCGTCACCGCCGGGCTGCTGGTGGTCGGCTGGGTCGGCGACAGCCGCGTCTACTGGGTGCCGGTGGACCGCTCGGCGCCGCCCGCCCGGCTCACCGAGGACGACTCGTGGGCCGCGCAGATGGTCGCCGCCGGGCTGATGAGCGAGGCGCAGGCGTACGCCGACGAGCGCGCCCACGCGATCACCGGCTGGCTCGGCGCGGACGCCTACGAACTGGAGCCGCACACCGCGTCGTTCAAGCCGGACCGGCCCGGAGTGGTCGTGGTCTGCACGGACGGCCTGTGGAACTACGCGGAGACGGCCGAGGAGATGGCCGAGGCGCTGCCCCGGGACGCCGTCGAACGCCCGCTGCACAGCGCCCGGGTGCTGGTGGGCCACGCGCTGGACGGCGGGGGCCACGACAACGTAACAGTGGCGCTGCTGCCGTTCCCGGTCGCGCCGCAGGGGGCAGGATCGGCCTGAGGGACCGGACCGGGCGGGGCGGCCACGGGTACGGGGAGCGCCGGTGGACCGGAAGGGACCGGTCCGCAGGAACCGCACAGTCGTCGGCCCCGCTCAGGGGCCCGGAGGGGGATCTGGCAGGGCATGGCCAACTTCGCGAAGTCCAGCGTGCCGCAGTTCTCGGTGGACGTGTACCAGAACGAGTACCTGCCCGAGGGCGGGCGCGAGGTCAACGCCGTCGTCACGGTGACGGCGACCGGCGGCGGCACCATCGGGAGCGCGGCCGGCGCCCCGCATCCGCCCGGCCCCGGTGAGGGGCCGTCCGCCGCGGTGGTCGTCATGGTCGACTGCTCGGGCTCGATGGACTATCCGCCGGCCAAGATGCGCAACGCCCGCGAGGCCACGGCCGCCGCGATCAGCACCCTGCGCGACGGGGTGCGGTTCGCGGTGGTCGCCGGGACGCACCGGGCCACCGAGGTCTATCCGGGCGGCGGCAGGCTCGCCGTCGCCGACTCCACCACCCGCGGGCACGCCAAGCTGGCGCTGCGCAAGCTCAGTGCGGGCGGCGGCACCGCCATCGGCACCTGGCTGCGGCTCGCCGACCGGCTGCTCGCCTCGGCGGACGTGGCCATCCGGCACGGCATCCTGCTCACCGACGGGCGCAACGAGCACGAGTCGCCCGAGGCCCTGCGGGCGGCGCTCGACGCGTGCGCCGGGCGCTTCACCTGCGACGCCCGGGGCGTGGGCACCGACTGGGAGGTGAAAGAGGTCACAGGGATCGCCTCCGCGCTGCTCGGCACCGCCGACATCGTCGCCGACCCGGCGGGCCTGGCCGCCGACTTCGCGCAGATGATGGAGACGGCGATGGGCAAGGAGGTCGCCGACGTCGCCCTGCGGGTGTGGACACCGGTCGGCACGACGATCCGGTTCGTCAAGCAGGTCGCGCCCACGGTCGAGGACCTGACCGGCCGCCGCGCCGAGGCGGGTCCGCGCGCCGGGGACTATCCGACGGGCTCCTGGGGCGACGAGTCCCGCGACTACCACCTGTGCGTCGAGGTGCCCGCGGCCCACCTCGGCCAGGAGATGCTGGCGGCCCGGGTCTCCCTGGTGGTGCCGCAGCCGGACGGCGGCGCCCAGAACCTCGGCGCCCAGGGGCTGGTACGGGCCGTGTGGACCGACGACATGGCCGCCTCCACCTCGATCAACCCCCAGGTCGCCCACTACACCGGGCAGGCCGAACTGGCCCAGGTCATCCAACAGGGGCTCGATCTCCGCAAAGCGGGCGATTCCGACGGAGCGACGGCCCGACTGGGGCGGGCGGTCCAGCTCGCCGCCGCCTCGGGGAACGCGGATACGGCCAAGCTGCTCTCCAAGGTGGTGGACGTGGTGGACGCGGCGGCGGGTACTGTGCGACTGAAGGCGAAGGTCGAGGAAGCCGACGAGATGACTCTCGAAACCCGGTCCACAAAGACTGTTCGTGTAAAGAAGTGACCTGAAAGACAGCGAGCCCGGCCCCTCGGGGTGGGAGAAATCCGGTCGACGCGACCGGACAGGAGAGGGGGAAGCGCCGACATGCCGACCTGCCCGAACGGACACCAGTCGGGTTCCGACGACTGGTGCGAGGTCTGCGGTCACCGCATGGCCGGTGCCGTACCGCCCCCGCCTCCGCCGCCGCCCCCGGTCGGCGGCTACGGCTTCCCGCCCGCGCCCGGCCCCGGTGGCCAGGGCGGCCCCGGTGGTCCCGGCGGGCAGGGCGGCCCCGGTCCGGCCGGCGGTTTCCCGCCCCCCTCCGCCGGGCCCGGCGGCCGGGCGGAGCTGTGCCCGCAGTGCCGTACGCCCCGGGAGGGCGGCGCGCCGTTCTGCGAAGAGTGCCGCTGGAACTTCCTGACGAACACCGCCACCTCGTACACCCCGGCCGCGCCGCGCCCGCAGAACCCGGGCCCCGGCCCGCGCTTCCCGCAGGCACCGGGCCCGTCCTACGGCGGCGGTGACTCCTACGAGTACCAGGGCTCCCGGCCCTCGCAGGTGAACCGGCCCGCCGAGCCGATCCCGCCCTTCGGCACGGAGCCCGGCGGCCAGGGCGGACCCGGCGGCCCGGGTGCGCCCGGCGGCTTCGGCCGACCCGGCGGTCCCGGCGCTCCTGGTGGCCCCGGCGGTCCCGGCGGCCAGGGCGGCTTCGGCGCGGACCCGTCCCGACCGGTCCCGCCGCCCCCCGGCCCGACCCCGCCCGCCGGTCCCGGTGGTCAGGGCGGTCCGGGTGGTCCGGGCGGCTTCGGCAACCCCGGCCGACAGGGTGGCCCCGACGGCTTCGGCGACTCCGGTCGGCAGGGCGGTCCCGGTGGCTTCGGCGAGTCCGGTGGCTTCGGCGACTCCGGCCGCCAGGGCGGCCCCAACGGGCCGGGCGGCCAAGGCGACTTCGGCCGTCCCCAGGGTCCGGGCGGCCAGGGGGGCTTCGGCGGTCCCAACGGTCCCGGTGGCTTCGGCAACCCCACAGGCCCCGGCGGACCCGGCGGACCCGGTCAGCAGGGCGGCCCCAACGGGCCAGGCGGTCAGGGCGGCTTCGGTGGTCCTGGTGGTCCCGGTCAGCAGGGCGGCCCTGGCGGACCCGGCGGCCCTGGCGGCTTCGGCAACCCCACAGGCCCGGGTGGTCCCGGCCAGCAGGGCGGCGGTCACGGTCAGCAGGGCGGCGGCCCCGGTGGCGCCGCGCAGGCGTTCCACCGGTCCGGTCCGCCCGCGCCGCCCGCGTTCCCGCAGGAGGCGAACCGGCCGCAGCCGGGCGGCCCCGGCGGGCCCGGCGGCTTCGGCGGGGACGACGACTGGGTGCTCTCCCCGCCCTCGTCCACCGACCCCGGCGGGCAGGGCGGGCAGGGCGGCGGCTACGGCTACCCGCAGCCCGGCTCCCCGCAGTCGCCGTCCTCCTCGCCCTTCCCGCAGCAGCCGAACCAGCCGCACCAGCCCCAGCAGCCCCAGCAGCCCGCGACCTGGACGGCGACGATCGGGCCGGACCGCGACTACTTCATGGCGATGATGCAGCGCTCGGGCCCCGAGGCCGCGGGCCTGAACCTGCCCGCGTACTCGCCCGAGCAGCAGCGCACGCTCGGCGGCGGCCAGGTCACCATCGGCCGCCGCAGGCACTCCACCGGTGACACCCCCGACATCGACCTGTCGGTGCCGCCGGAGGACCCGGGCGTCTCGCACCAGCACGCGGTGCTCGTCCAGCAGCCGGACGGCGGCTGGGCGGTCGTCGACCAGAACTCGACCAACGGCACCACGGTCAACGGCGGCGACGAGCCCATCCAGCCCTTCGTGCCGGTGCCGCTCCAGGACGGCGACCGGGTGCACGTGGGCGCGTGGACGACGATCACGGTGCGGCGCGGCTGACCCGCGCCGCCGTACGGATCACCCCGGCAGGGGCCAGCGGTGCGGCCCCCGCGGGTCGTCGAGCCACGCCCAGGCCCGCCCGTCGCACACGGTGACGCCGTAGCGCTCCCGCGGCGGGCGGCCCGCGCGCTCCCACAGGGCGTGGGCCTCGCGCGGGCCGGTCCGCCCCCGGGCCAGGGCCAGCAGGAAGCGGAAGTCGTCGTCCTCCCGGGCCCGCGCGGGCACCCCTCGCAGGTCCGGGAGCGGCGCGTCCGGGCCGCCGCCGGTGCCGCGCAGCGGGACGAAGTAGGCGGCGGTGCCGAGGAACGGGCCCTCGGCGTGCGCGGCGTCCCGCACGGTCAGCACCACCAGGCCGGTGGCGAGCGGGGTCAGGATCCGGGCGCCGGGCACGCACTGGGCGAGCCAGGCGCGCGGGACGGTGGGCAGCGCGCAGGTGGCGATGATCCGGTCGTAGGGGGCGCGTTCGGGGACCCCGCGGGCGCCGTCGCCCGTGACCACCACCGGATGGTGGCCCGCGGCGGCCAGATGGCACCGCGCCGCCTCGGTGATCTCCGGTTCCAGGTCGACGGTGGTGACGAGGCCGTCGTCGCCGAGCCGGTGGGCGAGCAGAGCCGCGTTGTAGCCGGTGCCCGCGCCGACCTCCAGGACCCGGTCGCCGTCGGCGGGCCGCAGTTCGGCCAGCATCTGGGCCATCAGCGAGGGCTGGCTGCTGGAGGAGACCAGTTCGCCGTCGCGCAGCCGGGTGGCGAGCGGTACGTCCTCGTAGGCGCCGCGCAGCCACCGTTCGCGCGCCGCGGCGTCCGGGCTCTGGCCCCAGCGGCGTTCGTGGCCGCCGGGTCCGGCGACGTAGTAGTACGGCACGAACAGGTGCCGCGGCACCCGGGCGAACGCCTCCCGCCAGACCGGGTCGGCCGCCCACGCCCCGCTCGCCTCGATCTCGCGCACCAGCCGCGCCCGCGCCTCGGCGGCGAGGCCGGCCCAGTCCTGCTCGTCGGTCCCGACAGCGTGCGCGCCCATGCCTCCACTGTGCTGCGCGGAGCGCCGCGAGGCGAGCACCGGCACCGGCACCGGCAGTGCCCCTCCCCCGGCCGGTGAACGGGTCCTAGGACCGGGGTCCTCCGTCCGGCGGTCTGAGACGATGAACGGGTGAATGAGATTCGGCGCGGCACGCTTCAGGAGCAGACCTTCTACGAGCAGGTCGGTGGGGAGGAGACCTTCCGCCGGCTCGTGCACCGTTTCTACGAGGGGGTCGCGGGCGACCCCGAACTGCGGGCGATGTACCCGGAGGAGGACCTCGGTCCGGCCGAGGAGCGGCTGCGGCTGTTCCTGATGCAGTACTGGGGCGGCCCGACGACGTACGGCGAGCAACGCGGCCATCCGCGGCTGCGGATGCGGCACGTGCCCTTCACGGTGGACCGGGCGGCGCACGACGCCTGGCTGCGGCACATGCGGACCGCCGTGGACGAGCTGGGCCTGTCCGAGGAGCACGAGCGGACGCTGTGGAACTACCTGACGTACGCGGCCGCCTCCATGGTCAACACCCCGGGCTGAGCCGCCCGGCGCGCCCCGGCCCGGACCGCCGTCGGCCCGGACCGACGGTTCTGAGCCACCGGGTGACGCGCACGAGTCCGGAACATCGCTCGGAGTCCCGCATTCCGGTCGTTCGACGCCGATTTCCGGTCACAATCCGATCAAGCTCGGTCTACAAGCGCTTACCCGTGCCCGGTCTCCTCTGACAGCATCGCCGAAAGGTCTGAACAACTACGGGGGAGCCGGGTGGCGGGGTTCACGGGATTCATCCTGTCGCGGGCGCGCGCCCACCGGCTGCTCCTGGCCGCCGCGGTGCTCTCGGTCCTGCTGACGACCGCCGTGCTGGCCACGCTCACCGCCTACTCCGGCGCGATCGGCGACGCCGCGCTGCGCCACTCGCTGCGGGACCCGCGCAACGCGGCCGGGACCACCCTCGTCGTCAAGGCCGACGTACCGCCCGCGCAGCGCGCCGGTGCCGACGCGGCCGTACGGAAGCAGGTCCGCACCGCCTTCGACGGCCTGCCGGTGAGCGTGCACACGCTGGCCCGCTCCGGCCCCTACTCCCTGCCGCGCACGCTCCAGACCGCCGCGCAGCGCTCCGGCGACCCGGACCTGACGTACTTCGCCGCCCTGGAACCGGCCCAGGTGCGGCTGGTCTCCGGCAGCCTCCCGCACGCCACCGCGACGGGCGAGCTCCAGGCCGCGCTGCCGCAGGCGGCGGCGCAGCGCCTGGGCCTGGAGCCCGGCGCCCGGCTGACCCTCGGCGACCGCCTGCACGACCGCGAGGTCCAGGTGCGGATCACCGGCCTATACCGGCCCGTACAGGCCGACGCGCCGTACTGGCAGCTCGACGACCTGGGCGGACGCGGTGTCCGCAAGGTCGACTTCACGACGTACGGGCCGCTGCTGGCCGACGCCGGACTGCTCGCCGGGGACCGGGTGAGCGCCGGGCAGACCGCCTGGCAGGCCGCCGCGGACTTCGGCACCCTGACCACCGGCCGGACCGGCGCGCTGCGCGACGCGGTCGGCGCGGGCGCGGGCGCCCTGAAGAAGACGACCGCCCTGGGCGCCACCCCGACCGTCACCACCACGCTGCCCGACGTCCTCGACCGGATCGACCGCTCCCTGCTGGTGGCCCGCTCGACCCTGCTGATCGCCGCGCTCCAGCTCGCGCTGCTCGCCGGGTACGCGCTGCTGCTCGTGGCCCGGCTGCTGAGCAGCGAACGCGCCGGTGAGAGCCGGCTGCTGCGGGCCCGCGGCGGCTCCCGGGCCCGGCTGGCGGGCCTCGCCGCCACGGAGGCGCTGCTGCTGGCCGTGCCGGCCGTGGTGTGCGCGCCGCTGCTCGCCGGGCCGCTGACCCGGCTGCTGGCCGGGCAGGGCGCCCTGGCCCGGATCGGGCTGCACCCGGACGTCCCGGTGACCGGCGGCCCCGGCGTCTGGCTGGTCGCCGCCGCGGTGGCGCTGGGCTGCGCGCTCGCGGTGACGCTGCCCGCCCTGACCTCCTCCCTCGCGCCCGGCCACCGGGCCCGCGCGCTGCCCGCGCCGCTGCGGGCGGGCGCCGACGTCGGCCTGCTGGCGGTGGCCGGTGTCGCCTACTGGCAGCTGAACCAGCAGTCCTCCGGCGCGGTCGGCAGCGACCGCGCCGGCGGGCTCGGCATCGACCCGCTGCTGGTCACCGCGCCCGCGCTCGCCCTGCTGGCCGGCACGGTGCTGACCCTGCGGCTGCTGCCGCCGGTGGCGCGGCTGGCCGAGCGGCGGGCGGCCGGCGGCCGCGGACTGCCCACCGCGCTGGCCGGCTGGCAGTTCAGCCGCCGCCCCACGCGCGGCGCCGGACCGGTGCTGCTGCTGGTGCTGGCCATCGCGCTGGGCATGCTGGCGATCGGCCAGAACGCCTCCTGGGACCGCTCGCAGGACGACCAGGCCGACTTCCTCGCCGGTGCGCCGGTGCGGGTGATGGGCGCGGGCGAGGGCGGCCTCGGCCGCACCGAGCAGTACGCGGCCGTCCCGCACGTGCGGTCCGCCGCCCCCGCCGTCCGCTCGTCCCTGCCGCTGTCCGGCGACCGGACGGCGACCGCCCTCGCCCTGGACACCACCACCGCCTCCGGCGCGGTGCTGATGCGCCCCGACCTGGCGCCGCAGCCGGTGACGCCGCTGCTCGCGCAGCTGGCCCCCAAGGGCGCGGCGGCGGGCGTGCCGGTGCCGAAGGGCACCACCCGGCTGCGCCTGACGGCGGCGGTGCGCAGCACCCCGGCCGAGCAGCCGGCGTCCCCGGTCGACCTGGCGGTCACCGTCGAGGACCGGTACGGCGTCCCCTACCGCACGTCCCTGCCCGCGCTGCCCGCCGACGGCCGCGCCCGCCCCCTCGACCTGCGGCTGCCGCCCGGCGCGGGCCCGCTGACGCTGACCGGCCTGGACCTGAGCGTGGCCCAGCCGGTCGACCGGGCCGCCGAGCACCGTCTGACCGTGTCCCGGATCGAGGCCGTCGGCGACGGCGGCACGACGCGGGCCCTGACCCTGCCGACGGCGTGGACGGCGCTCTCCTCCGGCGGCGACCAGGACTCCTTCCCCGACCGCAGGAACGCCCCGGCCGCCGCGAAGGTGACCTCGGCCCGGCCGCTGACGGTCACCTACGGCACCGGGTACGTGCCGCGCGAGGACAGCTACGAGGTGGGCACGGTGAGCGTCCGGCTCCAGGTCGGGCAGCCCGCGCAGACGGAGATCGCGGCGGTGGCCACCGACCGCTTCCTGGCCTCCACGGGTGCCCGCACCGGACAGCGCATGGACGTCACGTTCGCCGGCCGCAACCTGCCGGTGCGGATCGTCCGCGCGGTGCACGAGCTGCCGACCACGTCCGGAGCGGGCCAGAGCGCCGCCCCGGACGCGGCCCACGACGGCGGCGGCATCCTGATGGACCTGCGGTCGGTGAACCGGCTGCTCCAGAGCGGCTACGGCGAGAGCGCCGAGCCCACCGAGTGGTGGCTGAGCGCCGACCCCGCGCACACCGCCGACGTCGCCGCCGCCCTGCGCGCCCTGCCCGACATCGACCCGGCGCAGGTCGTGGTGCGCGCCGAGATCGCCGACCGGCTGCGCGACGACCCGTTCGGCGCCGGACCGGCCGCCGCGTTCACGGCCGCCGCGGTGGTCGCGGCGGCGCTGGCCGCGCTCGGCTTCGCGGTGAGCGCGGCCGGGGCGCTGCGCGAACGGGACGCCGAGTTCGCGGTGCTGCGGGCCCTGGGCGCCCCGCGCCGCCAGCTCGCCCGGATGCTCGCCGCCGAACAGGGCGTGCTGGTGGCCCTCGCGCTGGTGGTCGGCGTGGCCCTGGGCACGGTCCTGACCCGGGCCGTGATTCCGCTGATCGTCCTGACCGGGCAGGCCGCGAAACCGGTGCCGACGGTGCTGGTCCAGCTCCCGCCCGGCCAGGTGGCGCTGCTGCTCGCCGGTGTCGCCGCCGCACCGCTCGTCGTCACGGCGGTCATGACCCTGCGCCGGGCCGACCCGGCGGTGTCCCTTCGAGACCGCGGAGGTGAGTGAGGTGAACACCCGCACCGTCGCTCCCGCCTGGGTCCGGGTACGGCTGCGCACCGCGCCCGGTGCCGCCGCGGCCCTGGCCCTGCTCGTCGCGCTGACGGCCTGTCTGGCCGCCGCCTTCCCGCGCGCCCTGGACCGCTACGAGGACGCGGGCCTGGCCCGCGCCGTCGACCAGGCGACCCCGAAACGCACCGTCCTGACGGTGACGGCGCCGCAGCCCGGCCTCCAGCTGCCCGCCGAGGAGCGCTACCAGGCGCTGCTGCCCCCGGCGCTCGGCCGCCAGTTCGCCCGGGTCGCCGGTGCCGTACCGGCCCCGCTGAGCGTCGACGCCGCCCAGTCCTCGTACGGGGTGCAGAACACCGCCGATCTCAGCGCACCGGACCCGTGGCTCCCGCGGCCCTACGGCATCCCCGCGCAGATCCGGCTCGCCGCGCAGAGCGGCCTGGCCGCGCACTCCACCGTGCGCGAGGGCCGGCTGCCCCGGGCCGACGGCGAGGTGAGCGCCGAGAGCGCCGAGGTGGAGGCCGCCGTCACCGCCGAGACGGCCAGGAGCCTGCATGTGAAGGTGGGTTCGGTCGTCCACGTGCCCGCCGTGTCCCGGCCGCCGCTGGCCGTCCGCGTCACCGGCATCGTCACACCCCGCGAGCCGAACGGCGCCTACTGGTCGGCCCAGACGCTGCTGCGCACACCCGCCCTGGTGCGGATCCCCGGCAACCCCGACCCCCTGTTCTACTGGCTGGGCGCCCTGCTGCTCCCGCCGGAGGCGGCCCCCGCCCTGCTGGCCACCAACGGCCAGCCGGTCCGCTACTGGCAGATCGCCCCCGACCCCGGCGCCCTGCACGCCTACGACCTGGACGGGCTGACGTCGGCGGTCGCCACCTTGGAGGCCGGGCCGGGCCTCGGCCGGATCCGCGCCGCCACCGACCCGGCCGCGCAGGCGGACACCGACCTCGACGACGTGCTCACCGCCTACCGGCGGCTGACCTCCGGCGTCGGCCCGCTGGTCGCGGTCGCCGCGTTCGGCGGCGCCACGGTCGCCCTCGTCGTCCTGCTGATGGCCGGGGGCCTGGCCGCCGACCGCCGCCGCGCCGAACTGGCCCTGCTGCGCGCCCGCGGCGCCTCGCTGCGCGGGCTCACCGGCCGACTGCTGACCGAGACCGCGGTGGTCGCGGTGCCCGCCGGGGCCGTCGGCCTGGGCGCGGCCCTGCTCGCCGTGGACGAGGGCCGCCGTCTCCCGGCCGTCGCCGCCGCCGTCGCGGTCACGGCCGTCGCCTGCGCCGCGCTGCCGCTGCGCGCGGCGCTGGCCCACCGGACGGTCCGCGTCCACGCCCCGCGCGAGGACACCATGTCGGTACGTCCCTCCAGGGGCCGTACGGTCGCCGAGCTGACGCTGCTGGTCATCGCCGTGGGAGCGGTCATCGCGCTGCGCCGCCGCGGGGTGTCCGGCGCCTCGGACGGCTCGGGCGACCAGCTGGTCTCGCTGGCCCCGGTGCTGATCGGCGTGATCGCCGCGCTGGTGCTGGTGCGGCTCTACCCGCTGCCGCTGCGCCTGCTGACGCGCCCGGCCGCGCGGCTGCGCGGAGCCGTCGGCCATCTGTCGCTGGCCCGCGCGGGCCGTACGTCCGTCTCGGCCGTACTGCCGCTGCTGGCCCTGCTGACCGCGCTCACCACGGCCGCCTTCGGCGGTTCCGTGCTGGCCGGGGTGGCGGGCGCCCGCGACCACGCCGCGCTCATCGCGGTCGGCGCCGACGCCCGCGTCGAGGGCACCGGGGTGCTGCCCGCCGCCCTGCCCGACCGCGTCCGCCGCACCCCCGGTGTCCGCGCGGTCACCGAGGCCGCCGTCAACTACCAGGCCAAGGCGGGCACCGGGTTCACCCAGGTGACCCTGGCCGGTGTGGTCCCCGCCGACTACGCGGCCCTCTCGGGCCGCACGGGGCTCGGCGCCTTCGCCCAGGACGCGCTGCGCCGGCCGTCCGGCGGCGGGAGCCCGCTGCCCGCGCTGGCCTCCCCCTCGGTCGCCCGGACCTACGGCACCCAGCCCTTCCCGGTGCGGCTGGACGACGGCAGCGACGTCACCGTGCGCATCGCACTGGTCCGGGAGCGGACACCGGCCGTGATCGGCACCAGCTTCCTGGTCGTGGACCGCTCCGGCCTCACCCGGCAGGCCGCCCGCACCAGCACCCTGCTGCTGACCGGCGACCGGCTCGACGCGGGCGCGCTGCGCCGGGCGGCGGGGGCGTCCGTGGGCGTGGAGCTGCGCTCCGCCGTGCGGGCCCGGTTCGTCGACTCGCCGCTCCAGTCCGGCGCCGAGCGCATCTACACGGCGGCGGTCGCGGCCGGTACCGGCTACGCGGTGCTCGCCCTGCTCCTCGCCCTGCTGCGCTCGGCGCAGGAGCGCGGCGCGATGCTCGCCCGGCTGCGCACCATGGGGCTCACCCGGGCCCAGGGGCGCCGCCTGCTGGTGCTGGAGTCGCTGCCGCAGGCGGTGCTCGCCGCGGCCGGTGGCGCGCTGACCGGCTGGGCGACGATCCGGCTGCTGTCCCCCGGTGTCGACCTGACCACGATCGCGCTGCCGACGAACGTCGGCGCCACCGGGGCGAGCGCGCTGCGCGCCGACCCGCTGTCCCTGGCCGTGCCCGCCGTCGCGGTCCTGCTGCTGGCGGTGGCGGTCGCCGCCGTGCAGGCCTGGTGGACGGGGCGCAAGGGGTCCGTACGGGAGCTGCGGGCGGGGGACGCGCGATGAGCGCCACCGGCACGGAGAACGCGGCCGGCGCGACGAGCACCGCCGGAGCGAACGCCGCCGGGGCGGACGCCACCGGGGCGGACGGCCCGCTCGGGCGGGCCGGAAGCCGAACCAGTCCCTCCGACCGCCCCCGCCCCCGCCGCCGTAGCCGCCCCAGCCGCCACAGCCGCCGTGCAGGAGTCTTGCGATGACGACGAACCCCACCCTCGCCGACCTGGCCCGGCGCGCCACCGAGGACCGCACCCGGCCCGCCTACGGCCATGACGCGCTGATCACCTGCGACCGGCTGGTCCGCATCTTCTCCGCCGACGGCGTGGAGGTGCAGGCCCTCCAGGGCCTCGACCTGCTGGTGCGCAAGGGCGAGCTGATGGCGCTCGTCGGCGCGTCCGGCAGCGGCAAGTCCACCCTCATGAACATCCTCGCCGGTCTGGACACGCCCACCGCGGGCGCGGCCCGGGTCGGGGACCACGACCTGCTCGCCATGACCGCCAAGGACCGGCTGCGCTACCGCCGCGAGGTCGTCGGCTTCGTCTGGCAGCAGACCTCCCGCAATCTGCTGCCGTACCTGACCGCCGCGCAGAACGTCGCGCTGCCCATGCAGCTGGCCGGTGCCCGCGGCCTGGCCCGCCGCGCCAAGGCCGAACGCGCGCTGGAGCTGCTGGAGCTGCTGGAGGTCGGTGACTGCCGCGACCGGCGCCCGCACCAGATGTCCGGCGGCCAGCAGCAGCGCGTCGCCATCGCGGTGGCCCTCGCCAACAATCCCTCGGTGCTGCTCGCCGACGAGCCCACCGGCGAACTCGACTCGCACACCGGCGAGCAGGTCTTCGCCGCCTTCCGCACCGCCAACGAACGCCTGGGCACCACGATCGTCATCGTCACCCACGACCAGGCGGTGGCCACCGAGGTCCGCCGCACGGTCGCCATCCGCGACGGCCGCACCTCCACGGAGGTGCTGCGCCGCAGCGAGGTGGACGCCGCCACCGGCGACGAGCGGGTGGTCAGCCGCGAGTACGCCATGCTGGACCGGGCCGGACGGCTCCAGCTGCCCGCCGACTACACCCGGACCCTCGGCATGCGCGACCGCGTCGCGCTGGAACTGGAGGAGGACCACATCGCGGTGTGGCCCGACGACAGCGACAGCGAACGGGCCTGAGCGCGCGCCGCGCCCGGCGGGACCGGCGGCCCGGCGCACCGGGCCGCGCTCAGCGGACGCTGACGCCCAGCGCGCCGAGTCCGGCCCGGCGCACCGCCACCGACCCGAACGGGGTGCGCAGCCGGAGCCAGGCACCCGAGGAGAACAGCGCGGGCCCGCCCGGCGCGGGCACGGCGGGGGTAGCGGCCCCGGCCGAGACGGCGGGCGGCGCGGACGACGCAGGCGACACGGGTGACGCAGGTGACACGGGCGAGGCCCCGGTGGGGCCGGTGGCCGCGGTTCCGCGCAGGAAGCCCAGGGACTGCGCCGCGTGCACGGCCCGTACCGGCAGGGCGGTCTCGCCGACCGTCCGGGACCAGATCTCCCGCCCGATCCGGTCCAGCTCGGCGCGGGTGCGCCGCTCGGGCACCAGGCCCCCCGTACGGGAGCGGAACTCGGCGACGGCCGCCGACACCAGCGCGCGCAGCGCCTCGGCCGGGGGCAGCCCCGGCTCGCGCCGCCAGCCGCCGCGCGGCGGGAGCACGCCCGCCCACGGCGGCCCGGTCACCGCGGCCGGTACGACGCCCGTCGCGGCCTGCTCGTCGATGGACTCCAGCAGCTCGCCCGCGGAGACGGTCACGTCGAGCGTGGCGTCGAGACCGTCCTCGTAGGGCTTGGCGAGCGCCACCGCGCGCACCGCCAGCACCTCGAACGACGCCGGCCGCCCGAACACCGCGAGCGCCGTCCCGGCCGCCTGGAGGCGGACGGCGGCGGCACGGTCGTAGTGCAGCAGCCGGGAGAGGAAGGCGGCGAGGTCGGCCGCCTCCGTCTCGTCGGCGAGGTGGAGCACCGTCATGCGGCGACGGCCTCCTCCTCGGCCGTCTCGTCCCGGTACTCCCCGAGGAACTCGCGCTCCTCGGCGGTGAGCCGCCGCGGGCGCTGCGCCTCGAAGTCGAACGGCACGATCACCGTCGACGCCCGGACGTAGATCCGGTCGCCGTCCTTCACCTCGTAGCCGAGGGTGAAGGACGCCGCCCGGATCTCGGCCACCCACAGCTCGATGTCCACCGGCTCGTGCCGGTGGACGAGCTGCCGCTTGTAGTCGATCTCATGACGCGCCACCACGGACCCCTGCTGGAAATCCTTGTCCGGGCGGAACAGGAAATCGATGCGCGCCTCCTCCAGGTAGCGGAGGAACACCACGTTGTTGACGTGGCCGTAGGCGTCCATGTCCGCCCAGCGCAGCGGGCAGCGGTATGTGTGGCGCATCTGCTTCGATCAGCCCCGGGTCAGCTTCTTGTGGGTGGCGCGGTGCGGCCGGGCGGCGTCCGGGCCGAGCCGCTCGATCTTGTTCTTCTCGTACGACTCGAAGTTGCCCTCGAACCAGAACCACTTGGAGTCGCCCTCGTAGGCGAGGATGTGCGTGGCCACCCGGTCCAGGAACCAGCGGTCGTGGGAGACGACCACGGCGCAGCCGGGGAACTCCAGCAGCGCGTTCTCCAGGCTGCCGAGGGTCTCGACGTCCAGGTCGTTGGTCGGCTCGTCCAGGAGCAGCAGGTTGCCGCCCTGCTTGAGGGTGAGCGCGAGGTTGAGGCGGTTGCGCTCACCGCCGGAGAGCACGCCGGCCGGCTTCTGCTGGTCCGGGCCCTTGAAGCCGAAGGCGGAGACGTACGCCCGGGAGGGCATCTCGACCTGGCCGACGTTGATGTAGTCCAGCTCGTCGGAGACGACGGCCCACAGCGTCTTCTTGGGGTCGATGTGCTCGCGGCTCTGGTCGACGTAGGAGATCTTGACGGTCTCGCCGACCTTGATGCTGCCGGAGTCCGGCTCCTCCAGGCCCTGGATCATCTTGAACAGGGTGGTCTTGCCGGCGCCGTTCGGGCCGATGACACCGACGATGCCGTTGCGCGGGAGGGTGAAGCTGAGGTCCTCGATGAGGACCTTGTCGCCGAAGGCCTTGTTCAGCTTGTCGACCTCGACGACCACGCTGCCCAGGCGGGGGCCCGGCGGGATCTGGATCTCCTCGAAGTCCAGCTTGCGCATCTTGTCCGCCTCGGCCGCCATCTCCTCGTAGCGGGCCAGTCGCGCCTTGGACTTGGCCTGGCGCCCCTTGGCGTTCGACCGCACCCACTCCAGCTCTTCCTTGAGGCGCTTCTGCCGCTTGGCGTCCTTCTGCCCCTCGACCCGCAGACGGGTGGCCTTGGTCTCCAGGTACTTGGAGTAGTTGCCCTCGTAGCCGTGCAGCCGGCCGCGGTCGACCTCGCAGATCCACCCGGCGACGTTGTCCAGGAAGTACCGGTCGTGGGTGACGGCGACGACGGTGCCCTCGTACTTGGCGAGGTGCTGCTCCAGCCAGTTCACCGACTCGGCGTCGAGGTGGTTGGTGGGCTCGTCCAGGAGCAGCAGGTCGGGCGCCTCCAGCAGCAGCTTGCACAGCGCGACGCGGCGCTTCTCGCCACCGGAGAGGTTGGCCACCGGCCAGTCGCCGGGCGGGCAGCCCAGCGCGTCCATGGCCTGCTCCAGCTGGGCGTCGAGGTCCCAGGCATTGGCGTGGTCCAGCTCCTCCTGGAGCTTGCCCATCTCCTCCAGCAGCGCGTCCGAGTAGTCGGTCGCCATCTGCTCGGCGATCTCGTTGAACCGGTCGAGCTTGCCCTTGACCTCGGCGACGCCCTCCTGGACGTTCTCCAGGACCGTCTTTTCCTCGTTCAGCGGCGGCTCCTGGAGCAGGATGCCGACGGTGTAGCCGGGCGACAGGTACGCGTCACCGTTGGAGGGCTGTTCGAGCCCCGCCATGATCTTCAGCACGGTCGACTTACCGGCACCGTTCGGGCCGACGACGCCGATCTTGGCACCCGGAAGGAAATTCAGGGTGACGTCGTCGAGGATCACCTTGTCGCCGTGCGCCTTGCGCGCCTTGCGCATGGTGTAAATGAACTCAGCCAAGAGAAACCGTCCGGCAGCTTGAAACTGGCAGTGGGCAGATACACCCCATCTTGCCGTACGGCCACCCCTGCGCGGAAACGCGTGGGGTACGGCGGCTCTGACCTGGGGGTTCGCCCATGGCGGCCGGAGGCTGGGGGCGGCACGTCCGGTGGACGTCGCCCTGTCCGCAGGGGTCTCACGCCGTACCGGCGCCTTCCGGGAGGGCAGATGCAGTGGAGGACAGATGCAGTGGTCGACGATCGCGGCGACAGCCGTGGGCACCGTGCTCGGGGTCATCGCCACCCTCGCCGCCGATCACGTCCGATGGCGGCGCGACCGGGCGGAACGCGACCGTGAGACGTTGCGCACCGCGTGCACGGAGTACCTGTCGGCCCTTTCCGGGGCCAGGGACGCGTTCTCCCGGACGGCCCCGTCCCCCGACCGGGTGGGCAAGGGGCACCTCGCGATCGGCGAGCACGGCGTGTACGCGGCACAGCAGCGACTGGAGCTGGTGGCCCGACGGAGGATCGTCGAGAGCGCCGGCCGCGCCACCCTCGGCGTCCTCGACTTCCATGACGCGGTGGCCGCGGGACACGCCCCGGACTCGGCGCGGTACGTCCACGCCTGGCGCGCAGCCGGCCGGGCCCGTACCGCGCTGATCGAAGAGATGCGGACCGCCCTCCGCCGGACCTGAGGCTCCCGGGCTCCCCACGGCCGGTCCGAGCGGATAAGCGTCGGCCCTGGACACCTGACCGGGGAGTCACTGGTGACGGCCAGGACTCGCCGCCCGGCCGGGCTATCGTGCCGCTGTGACCAGCGCAGCGGAGCCTCCCCTCCTCTTCCTCGACGTCGACGGCCCGCTCATCCCCTTCGGATCCTCGAACGCCTTGCCGCAGGCCGCCGCCCTGCCCGCCGGGCCCGGGGGGAACCCGCTGCTGGACCGGCTGGACCCCGCCATCGGACCTCGCCTCCTGGCCCTGGGCTGCACGCTCGTCTGGGCCACGACATGGATGCAGGACGCGAACGAGACCGTCGCCCCGCTCCTCGGCCTGCCGCCGCTTCCCGTGGTGCAGTGGCCGGCCACCGACCCGGACGACGGCCCCCGGGGCCTGCACTGGAAGACCCGCCCCCTGGTCGAGTGGGCCGACGGCCGGCCGTTCATCTGGCTGGACGACGAGATCACCGCCATGGACCACACCTGGGTCACCGCACAGCACCCGGCCCGGTCCCTGCTCCACCGCGTCGACCCGGCCAGAGGACTGGCGGACCCCGACTTCCGCACGGTCGGGGGCTGGCTCGCCGCCATGGGCCACCCACCGGGCGGACCGGCCACGCGGTGACATCCGAACGCTCTCCAGCTCGAACAGCCACCGTCATCCGTCCCGGATGCGGGCATCGGTCGTGGAAATGAGCCGCCGCGCGGATCCGGGTCCGGTCAGTCCTGAGTGGTCCTCTTCTTGTGGAGGATGCTCAGCGCCGTGGCGCCGAGGACCAGGAGGCTGAGGCCGATGGCGGCGATCAGGGGGGTGGTGTCGGAGCCGCCGGTGGCCGCGAGGTCGGGGGTGGTGGGGACGTTGCCCGCGGTGACCGGGGTGGGGGCCGGGGCCGGGGTGTCGAGGGTCTGGGTCCTGGTGCCGATCGCGGCGCCCTGGGTCTTGCAGTCGAGGACGCCGGTGAAGCGCTGGGCGCGGCCGTCAGGACCCACGAGGGTGAAGTCGTAAGGCTGGTCCTCCTGGAGGGGGATCGCGATGGTGCGGGTGGCGCCCGCGGGGACGCTGTGGGCGGTGCCCATCAGGTCGAAGGTGTACGGCTGGTCGCCCTTGTTGGTCACGCGGATGTCCAGGGTGCCCTTGGCGCAGTTCTTCTCGGCGGACAGGGCCGGTATCGGGCCGTGCTCGCCCCAGGTGGCGACGGCGGTCGCGGAGACCGTGGACTCGCTGGAACCGGCCAGGATCTGGGTCTGGCTGCGGCTGTCGGAGGTGAAGGCGCGGCCGACCGGCACGGTGGTGGAGGCCAGGACGGTCAGTTCGGCGGAGCCCGCCGCGGCGTCCGGGGTCCGGGGGGTGCCGTCGGTGCTCTCGCCCGAGTCGGTGGCGCCCGTGGGGCTCTTGGGGATGTCGAAGTAGAGGCGGGTGCCGTTCTTCGCGGTGGTGACCGGCTTGCCGTCCTTGCCGACGATCCGTACACCGCCGGCGTCGGCGGGGGGCGACACCGTCACGCTGCTCGCGCCGGTGCGCACGGTGACCGGGCCCAGTCGTCCGCCGGGGCGGCCGGAGACGGCGGGCGGGTCCAGGCTGAGCGAGGCGCTCGGTTCCGCCTCGTCGCGGGCGCTGCGCTGGAGGTAGTCGGCGAGCTTCTCGGCGCGGGAGTCGACGGCGTCGACGCGGGCACCGTCGGAGTAGCGCCAGATGGCCACCTGGGTGCCGGCCGCCGCATCCTGCTCGGTGAGGTTCTTGACCCCGGCCTTGGCGGCGAGCGCCGCGAGGTCGTTCACCTGGGGGTAGGAGTGCCCCAGGATCCAGCGGATCCTCCCGGCGTTCTTGTTGGCGCCGAGGGAGGTGCCGCTCCAGGGGGTCTCCTGGTACTTGGCGTCCTTCTGCGTGGGGTTGTGGATGTCGACGCAGTACGTCTGGAGCATGCCGCCGCCGTCCACGGCCATCTCGAACAGCCCTGCGGAGATCTGGTGGTTGCCGGTCTCGTCGTGCAGGACGGCGGCACCGTACGTCTTCAGACCGCCCATCACGGCGGTGGCCCCGCCCTGGCTCTGCGGCCTGCCGTCCGCGGCCGCCGGGCCGGCGGTTGCCAGCACGGCGGCGACGGCGAGTCCGGACGCCAGCGCCGCGGCGGCGAGACGGGCCGCCCCTCGCCCGCGCGCGGACGGCGCAGAGTACGAAGCACACACAGAATTCCCCTTCGAGCAGGACCCGTTCACGTGGGGGTGCGGTCCCACCAGCAGAATCTCCAGGCCCATGAGCTACGTTCGGCATCCTAAGGACCCCTTGCACCGGCACTTGCTGTCAGGTCGTCAGGGGGCTGATCCGAATCGGAATCGTTATCGCCGCCACCGCCCGCGAGCAGAGCTTGTCGACAAAACAACCCTGCCCGCGGACGGAGGGTGGGGCCGGGCGGGTCCGGTGGACAGCCTGTCGTCAGGCCACCGCGGCAGGTTCCCGGTCCTGTTCACGGTTCTGCTCCCGGTCCGGTTCACGGTCCTCCGGCTCCGGACCCGATCGCTGTCGTGGCTGTGCGCGCGGTGCCGGATCCGGGGTCTCCCAAGAAGGCTCGGGGCGCGGCGGCTCCGCGGGCGCGGCCTGCTCCGGGCGGCCCGAGCGGCGGAACGCCGACGTGCCCCGCGCCAGGTCGTGGCCGATGGCCGTGGCGTCGATGTCGGCCCAGGTCCTGCTGGTGCCGTCGCGGGTCTCCGTCCGTACCTTCAGGCGGCCCTGCACGAGCACGGGGTCGCCCACGTTCAGCGAGGCCATCGCGTTCGTGGCGAGCTGGCGGTTGGCCCACACCGTGAAGAAGTTGGTGTGCCCGTCCGTCCAGGCGTTCTTCTCCCGGTCCCAGTAGCGCGCGGTGACCGCGAGGCGGAACCTCGCCGAGGCGCCCGCGGCCGGTTCGCGGTACACCGGCCGGGTCGCCACGTTGCCGACCACGCAGACCGTCGTCTCGTTCATCGTCTGCCCCTCCCTCGCCCGGCCTTCCCCGGCCGGGCGGACACCCGAACGGGCCCGTCCCGTACGGCTGAGTCCGCCGCATCCGCTGCGGCTGCCGCGCCGACCGCTTCCGTCGCGATCGCCGCGGCACCAGACTGCCGCCGCCGGGACGAGCCCGCCGGACCCTGTGGAGCACCCCCCGCCTGTGGACAACCCGCTCACCCGATCGGGTGCCGAGTGCCTTCCGGCCCCGCCAGGGCTCCGCTCACCGCCCGCTCGCCCCCGTCACCCGGGCGTACTGCTCGCGAACCTCCCGGTAGCGCAGCAGTTCGGACGCCACCGGATCCAGCACCCGGGCCCGTCCGCACCCGGCGGCGGCCTCCCGCAACCGGCGTTCGGCCTCCTGCCCGTATCTGCGGGCCGGGCCACGGGCCGCGATGCGGCAGCTCCACTCCACGATGGGTCCGCCGACGATCCCGGCGATCATCAACAGCACCGGCACACCGAGGTTCGGGGACAGGACACCGGCGATCTGGCCGACCAGCCACAGACCGCCGACCACCTGGAGAATGGTCATCGACGCCTGCGCCATGACCGCCGCGGGCCACCAGCCCGGCCGCGGCGGACGGCCCGGGGGCAGACCGGCCCGCGCCGCGAGTTCGTCCAGGGCCTCGGACAGTCCCTGGGACCCGCGCACCGCGGCCTCGCGCACCGCCTGCGCCCAGGGCGCTGGCAGTCCGGCCGCCGCCCGTTCGGCCACCGTGCGCACCGCCTGTTCGACGCGCTGGCGCGCGGTGGCCTCCTCGTCGGGCTGCGCGCGTACCGGCAGCCGGCCCGTGGGGGGTTCGCGCCGGTCCTGGTACCAGCGCCACAGCCGCAGCCAGGGCGTGCCGCACGCGCGCCCGGCGTTGCGCAGCCAGGCGCGTTCGGCCGCCTCGCCCGCCGCGGTGGCGCCCACCGCGTCCGCGAGGCGGGCCGCGAACTCCTCGCGCGCCTCCTCGCTCAGTCCGGGCCGCCGCCGGGTGTCGTACACCGGCCGGAGCCGGTCCGCCGCCGCGTCGACGTCGGCCGCGACCCGGCGGGCGGCGGCCCCGCGTTCGGCCACGAACTGGCCGAGCGACTCGCGCAGTTCCGGGATGCCGTCCCCGGTGAGCGCGGACAGGGCGAGCACGGTCGCGCCCGGTTCGCCGTACTCCCCGAGGGCCACGCCATCCTCGTCGAGCAGTCGCCGCAGGTCGTCGAGGACCTGGTCGGCGGCCTCGCCGGGGAGCCGGTCGACCTGGTTGAGGACGACGAACATGACCTCGGCGTGGCCCGCCAGAGGGCGCAGATAGCGCTCGTGGAGGACGGCGTCGGCGTACTTCTCCGGGTCGACGACCCAGATGACCGCGTCGACGAGCCCGAGGATGCGGTCCACGTGCTCGCGGTGCTGCACGGCGGCCGAGTCGTGGTCGGGCAGGTCGACCAGGACCAGGCCGCGCAGCTGCGGGTCGGCGTCCGGGCCCTGCACGGGGCGCCTGCGCAGCCGGCCGGGGATGCCGAGGCGGTCGATGAGGCTCGCGGCGCCGTCGCTCCAACTGCACGCGATGGGGGCGGCGGTGGTCGGCCGGCGTACCCCCGTCTCCGAGATCGCCACGCCCGCGAGGGCGTTGAACAGCTGCGACTTGCCGCTGCCGGTGGCGCCCGCGATGGCGACGACGGTGTGCTGCCCGGACAGTCGGCGGCGCGCCGCCGCCTCGTCGAGGACGCGCCCCGCCTCGGCGAGGGTGCGGCTGTCCAGCCGGGTGCGGGAGAGCCCGACGAGTTCGCGCAGCGCGTCCAGCCGCGACCGCAGCGGCCCGTCGTAGGCGAGCGGCGGCACGGGCAGGGTCCGGGCGGGCCGGGGGTCCGCGTGCACGAGGTCGGCGGCGCTCGTGCCCGTGCCGGTCTCGGTGACCCGGCGCGCGATCAGCCCGTCGTCCCAGGCCCCGGATCCGGACCCGGCCCCGGATCCGACTCCGGCTCCGGCTCCGGCTCCGGACCCGTCGGCGCCGCCGCGGCCCGGGGCGTCGCCCTCCGTGCCGCGCGGGTGCCGGTCGTCGTCCCGCACGCGCGCGTGCGTCTCGTCGTCCCTCACGCGCGCGTACCGCTCGTCCCGGTCCGCCTGCCGCGCGAGCGCGGTGGCGGCGGTCCTGCCGTCCCCGCCGCTCCTGCTGTCCGCACCGTCCCTGTCCTCCCTTTCCTCCCTGCCGCCACCGCTGCCCTCACCGGCCGGGGCGGCTCCGGCGGACCGGCCCGCCGGAACACCGCCGCCCCCGCCACCACTGCTGCCACCGCTGCCGCTGCCGCTGCCGCCACGGGCGTCGGCCCGTCCCGGATCGGGCCTCCCGGGGCCGGACCGCCCGGCCCCCCGCCCCGGCGCGTCCCGCGCCCCGTACCTGCCGGTGGCTACCGCACCCGCACCCGCACCCGAGTCCGCGTCCGCTCCCCCGCCCGGCCCCTCCGCGGCCTCAGCGGCCTCCGCGTGCTCCGCACGGCCCGTACGCGGGGCATGGGCGGTGTGTTCCGTTCGGTCCTGATCAGTGACGGCGGTCACCGGTCACCTCTCCTTCAGCAGTACGGACAGCGCGGCGATGAGTTCGGCCTGGGGTTCGGGGTGCACTTCCAGGGCGTCGAGCGGGGCCAGCCGGCGTTCCCGTTCGGTGTGCATCACGCGGTCCAGGTAGTCGGCGAGCAGCCGGCCGGCCCGGTCGCGCAGCCGCAGGGCGCCGTGCGCGCCGATCCGCTCGGCCAGCCCCTCCCCCGCGGACCGGCCCCGGCGGCCGCCCAGCAGTCCGGTCGCGGCCAGGGCGGCGACGACCTCGGGGTCCGGCGCGACGCTGCGGTCCAGCTCGCGCACCTCGTCCTCGGCGTACTCCTCCAGCTCGCGCCGCCAGCGCCGTACGGCAAGACCGATGCGGTGCTCGGCGCCCTCGGCGGCGGGGGCGCGGTCGGCGAGTCCGGGCGCGGTGGCGGCCGGTTCGCGCCGCCAGGCGTCGTCGATGCGCTCGTCGGCGGCGGTCACGGCGCACAGCAGCAGCGCGCCGAGGCTCTCCACGAGCGCGTCGAGCAGTTCGCCCGCGGTGCAATCCAGGGGGTAGGCGCGCCACCGCTTCAGGGCGTCCCCGGCGAGCACGGTCCCCGCCTGCAACCGGCCCCGCACGCGCGCGTGCTCGCCGTCGTAGGCGCTGTCGACGGCCGAGATCAGCCGCAGGGCGGCCGAGTGCTGCGCGGCGGCGGCACCGGCCAGTTCGGGCATCCGGAACTTGAGCGAGTCGAGCAGGCCGTGGGCGGTGCGGCCCATCGCGTAGCGGCGGGCCGCGGGATCCTGGGCGTGGTGGACGAGCCAGGTGCGCAGCGGGGCCACGGCGGTGGCGGGCAGCAGTCCGCCGCCCCAGGCGGACTCGGGCAGTTCGGGCACCGTGAAGCGCGGTACGTCGCCGAGTCCGGCCTTGGTGAGCAGCGCCCCGTACTGCCGGGAGACCTCGGAGACGACCTGGTGCGGGACCCGGTCGAGGACCGTCACGAGAGTGGCGTCGTACTCCTTGGCGGTGCGCAGCAGGTGCCAGGGGACGGCGTCGGCGTAGCGGGCGGCGGTGGTGACCATGACCCAGATGTCGGCGGCGCAGATCAGCTCGGCGGCCAGGGCCCGGTTCTCGGCGATCAGGGAGTCGATGTCGGGCGCGTCCAGCAGGGCGAGGCCCGGGGGCACCGTCTCCACGGTCTCGATGCGCAGCACGCGCGCGGGATCGTCCTCGGTCGGGGGGAGTTCGTCGCCGAGCGCCGTGGCGGCGGGGTCCTGGCGGGGCAGCCACACGCGCGCGAGGTCGGGCAGGACGCGCATGCCGCTGAACCAGTGATGGTCCTCCGGATGGCACACCAGGACCGGGGTCCGGGTCGTCGGCCGCAGGACCCCCGCCTCGCTGACCCGCCGTCCGACCAGGGAGTTGACGAGCGTGGACTTGCCCGCGCCGGTGGATCCGCCGACGACGGCCAGCAGCGGCGCGTCGGGTTCCCTCAACCGCGGTACCAGGTAGTCGTCGAGCTGGGCGAGCAGTTCGTCGCGGTTGGCACGCGCGCGTGGGGCCCCCGCGAGCGGCAGCGGGAAGCGTGCGGCGGCGACACGGTCGCGCAGGGCGGAGAGTGCTTCGAGCAGCTGAGGCCGTACGTCCAAGGTCACCACATGCGAAGAATGCCCAATTTTAGGGGAATTCTGAAGCATATGAGCATGTCTGCGTGCCGACGGAACACAAGGGATGGAACGGACGACTGGGGCGACGGCACAGGCCAGGCATAACGAGTGCACAACACCCGGTGCCCGAGGCATCAAAAGCGATGCACGATTCGCACCTGCCTGCGATTATCAGGACCGCTTCACCGAACCTCCACATCGAGCCACGGAGGCGAAGCGACAGGGGCAAGGACGCGGGAGCCCTATCCTTGTCCCCGGCGACGTCACGGAGCGGCCCGCACGGGCGGCACCACGGCGAGAGCCACCCACCAGGCCCCCGTAGCTCAGTGGATAGAGCAGGCGCCTTCTAAGCGCTTGGCCGCAGGTTCGAGTCCTGCCGGGGGCGCCACCGACATCCTGTCGGACCGGCGGCGCATACACGGATCACGGGCGCTCCGCCGCCCCGGAATCCGCCATTCACCGATCCTTCCTCCCTCCTCCCTCCCCTGCTTCCCGGCCGCCGTCGTGCCGCCGCCTCCCGCCGCCCCGGGCCCGGACGCGCGCCCGGCGTGCGCCCCGTACCCCCGCGTTCTTTACTGGAGCCCGTCACCGGGGACCCGTACGGATGCCGTACGGATGCCGTACGGGAGGAGGCGGAGCGTGAGGGACGACGGCTCGGGCCGGGCGGGGTCCTTGCGCCGGGCCGCGGTCCCGGCGGGCGCGGTGCTCTTCGTGGGGTCCCTGGTCACCGTCTACTTCCTGCTGCCCCTGGACGGGCTCGGACCGCACCGCCCGGTCCTGAGCTGGACGGTGTTCGTGCTGGTGCTCGCCGCGGTGGCGGCGCTGATCCTGCGGCAGATCCACGAGGTGCTCACCGACAGGCCGGACACCCGCCCAGGGCTGGCCATCCCGGTCCTGATGGCCCTGTCCGTGCTGGTCTTCGCGGGCGGGTACTACGTCCTGTCCCGGCATCCGGGCGAGATCACCGGGCTGAGCACCCGCGTGGACGCGCTCTATTTCACCCTGGTGACCCTGGCGACCATCGGCTACGGCGACATCACCCCGCACGGCCAGTCCGCGCGGGTCGTCACCGTGCTCCAGATCCTCTACACGTTCGTCTTCCTCACCGCCGCAGGGGCGGCTCTCAGCCGACGCGTCCGCATGCTCATGGGGAAGGGGGGCGCCGGGCGTCCCGACGACCGGCCGTGAGCGGAGCCCGTAACGCCCGGTGGTGCGGCCAGCCCGCCAGACCGCTGCCCTCGGGGGCGTGCCGCGTCGCCTCGGCGACGGTGTCGTGGAAGGCGTAGACGGCGTGCAGGCCGCCGGCCTTGAACACCTTGAGGACGCGGGGGTCGGAGCAGGTGAGGGCCAGGGACCCGGCGTGCGACCGCAGACGCTTGGTGAGCGCGACGATCAGGCCCAGGCCCATCGAGTCCAGGAACGTCACCCGGCGCAGGTCCAGGACGAAGTGGCGGTGCCCCTCGTCGATGAGGCGCAGGACGGCCGCGCGGATCCCGGGAGCGGAACAGATGTCGACCTCGCCGCTCACGCCGACGACGGTCCAGCCGTTCGCCGTGCGCCGACCGAGGACGTCGGCCTCCGGGGCCGGGATGGGCTGGACCTGGGCCGGGATGGGCTGTATGGGCATCCGCACTCTTGCCTCGCTGTCTCTCTCGGTCTCTCTCGGTCTCGGTCTCTCTCGCCGTCCGGCGTACCGCGCCGCCCTCCCCTCGCACGGCGCGCGATCCCGGAATCGGATGACCTGGAGATCAAATAACCTATAGATCGCATTTGCCGCGTCACATCCAGTAGACGTGTTTCGCGCATCGCGTCACAAGAGTGCGGTTTTCAGATGGTGAGCGAGAGGCCCCTGGTCACCCGGTCCGCCGCCGCGAGCAGCCGCTCGACGGTCTTCTCGTCCGGGACCGGGCGGTCGCGGTCCATGCGCAGGGAGACGCCGAGCGAGCCCAGGGTGTCGCCCCGGTACACGGGGACGGCGACACAGACGATCCCGAGGGAGTACTCCTCCAGGTCGGTCACGGCCGGGGCGTCGGGAAAGGCGTCCAGCCGCCGCAGCAGCTCCGTGCGGCGGGTGACGGTCCGGGGGGTGAGGTCGGCCAGCGGATGCCGGGAGAGGTACTCGCCGCGCGCCTCGTCGTCCAGCTCGCGCAGCACGCACTTGCCCAGCGCGGTGGCGTGCCCGGCGTCCTCGAAGCCCACCCACAGCTCGGCGCGCGGCGCCCGGGGGCCGTCGACGATCTCCGCCACCCGGATCTCGCCGTCCTCGTAGAAGGTGAGGTAGGCCGCGGCGGACAGATCGTCGCGCAGGGCGCCGAGCACCGGGCGGACCCGGCTCAGCCGCGCCTGCGTCCGGCTCTCCTGGTGCAGCGCGCCCAGCCGCTCGCCCAGGACGAAGGCGCCGTCCTCCAGTTTGCGCACATAGCCGTCGTGCACCAGGGTCCGCAGCAGGTGGTACGTGGTGGCCAGAGCCAGTCCGGTCTCCCGCGCCAGCTGCTTGGCCGGCGCGCCGCCCTCGTGGGCCCCGACCGCCTCCAGCAGCCGGAACGCCCGCTGCACCGAGGAGATGAGGGTGGGGCCCTCCTGCGCACCCATACCTCCACCGTGCGGGCCGCGGGCGGGCTCGGCAAGCGCACACGGACCGGGCCCCGGCCGTCCCCCGGATGACGGGAGGGGACGGCCGGGGCCCGGGGCTCGGCCCACCCGGTGCGGCGACCGGGCGCTGCCGTGGGACGGACGGGTCCGTCCCGCGGGCCGGGGATCGGCCCGGGATCAGCCCGGACCGGCCGGGGATCGGCCCGGGATCAGCCCGGACCGGCCCGGGATCAGCCGGGGATCACAGGGACCCCCGCCGGTCACACCGGCTGCCAGAGGGCGGGGACGTTGGGCGGCTCCCAGCCCGGGTAGGCGGTGTGGCCCTGGAGGCACCGGTAGCTGACGCCGTTGTACGTCACGACGTCACCCGCCCGGTAGGTGGCGCCCTGCTGCCAGGTGGTCCCGCCGCCCCCGCCGGGCACCGTCAGGGTGTAGGTGGTGGTGTGCGTGGCCTCGCCGGCACCGGTGACGGTCAGCGTGTACGTACCGCCGGTGGTGCCCGCCGCGACCTGGACGGTGGCGGTGGCGGACTGGCCGGAGGTCACCGAGGACGGGCTGAAGGAGACGCTCACCCCGGACGGGGCGCCGGAGGCCGACAGCCGCACGGTCTGCGCGTCGCCGCTGGTGGTCGCCGTGGCGATGGTCACCGAGGCGGAGGAACCGGGCTGGACGGTGCCGGTGGCCGGGTTCGCGGAGATCGAGAAGTCGTTGCCCGGCACGGGGGTGTCGCCGACCGAGGTCTTCCAGATCGTGTACGCGACACCGTCCGCGCTGCGGTTGAGCGCGGTGGCGTTGATGTTGCTGGTGGTGTCGCAGGAGGAGTGGTAGCAGGAGTCGTAGGAACGGCCCGCGGTGCCGCCCCACTTGGCGGCCTCGGAGGAGGACTTCACCGCATCGGCGCCGGTGGCGTAGCCCGAGGTGGGGATGCCGACCTGCTGGAAGGAGTAGTCGTCGGAGCGGCCCTGGCCCTCGACGTTCTCCTGCGGGGCCAGGCCCAGCGAGTCCCAGTACGCCTTCATCGGGGCCGAGGCCGCCGAGTTCAGGTTGTTGACGAAGTAGCCCGCGTTGGTCGAGGCGACCATGTCGAAGTTGTAGTACGCCTTGATCCGGGAGCGGTCGGTGCCAGAGAGCGTGCGGGCGTAGAAGCTGGAGCCGTTCAGGCCCTGCTCCTCGTCGGTCCACCAGGCGAACCGGACCCGGTTCTTCATGGTCGGGTTGGTCTGCGCCAGGGTCAGCGCGTTCTCCAGCAGGGTCGCCGAACCGGAGCCGTTGTCGTTGATGCCGGGGCCCGCGGACACGCTGTCGAGGTGGGCGCCGAACATGTACACGTTGTTGGCGTCGCCCTTGGGCCACTCGGCGATCAGGTTGTTGCCCGCGCCGGAGGTGCAGCCTGAGGTGCAGGCCTGCTCGGTGACCGTGTAGCCGGCGGCCTGGAGCTTGTCCTTGAGGTAGGCGACCGAGGCACGGTAACCGGCGGAGGTGGAGCGGCGGTTGCCGCCGTTCTGCGTGGCGATGGTGTTCAGCTGGGTCAGGTGCGCCTGCACCTTGGCCACGTCGACGTCGGGCGGGGTGCCCGGTTCGGTGCCGCCCCCGCCGACCGTCAGCGTGTACTGGGCGGTGTGGGTCTTGCCGCCCCCGCTGCCGGTGACGGTGATCTGGTACGTCCCGGCGGGCGTCGACGCCGCGGTGGTGACCGTCATGGCGGAGCTGGCGCCGGAGGTGACCGTCGCCGGGCTGAAGGAGACGTTCGCGCCCGCGGGAGCGCCCGAGGCGGTCAGCGAGACCTGCTGGGTGCCGCCGACGGCGGTGGTGCCGACGGTGCTGCGCGCGGAGGCGCCCGCCTGGACCGAGCCCGTGGCCGGGTTCAGCGCCAGCGTGAAGTCGGACTGCTCGATCTGGCAGGTCGGGTCACCGGTCTGGGCGCCGACGCTGATCGCGTCCCAGGCGGCCTTGGTGGCGGTGAACAGACCGCAGGTGGAGTCCAGGCTCTTGGCCGCGGTGAGCGTGGCGGTGCGGTAGCGCTTGTAGGTCATGCCGCTGGTCTTGAGCAGCATGCCGCCGTAGAAGACCTTGCCGGCGTTCTGGATGCCGACGCCGGTGACGGTGGAGTTGTTGCAGGTGGGGCTGGAGGGCTTGCCGCCGCCCGGGTTCGAGCCCTCCGCCAGCAGGTAGAACCAGTGGTTGAGCGGGCCGGCCGCCGCGTGCTCCTCGGTGGAGGGGATCGACGCCGAGTAGCAGTTCGGGTTGTTGCTGATCAGGCTCGGGTTGTACATGTTGCGGATCGGGCCGCGGCCCTGGAGGTTGATCATCTCGCCGACGGTGTAGTCGGGAGTGTCGTACGGCGACGGCTCATTGGCGTACGCCTCGGTGAGGGCGCCCATGATGTCGCCGGTCGCCTCGCCCAGGCCGCTCTCGTGGTTGTCGCCGCCGGGCGTGAAGGTGTCCAGGCCGTGGCCGAACTCGTGGCCGACCACGTCGATCCCGGCGATCCACTCGTTGGCGCTGTTGTGCCCGATGGTGATGGTGGAGCCGTCCCAGTAGGCGTTCAGGTCGTTGAGGCCGACCTTGACCGGCCAGCTGCCGCCGTTGCCGTTGTGGCCGTTGCGCCCGAGCCAGTTCTTGAGCATGTCCGACTCTTTCTGCGCCGCGAACATCGCGTCGACGCAGCCGGTCTCCTTGCTCGTGGGGTTGCCCGTGCCCCAGTTGTCGGTGGACTTGGTGAACACACCGCCGCTGTAGTCCGAGCACTGGAGGCCGGGGCGGGTGGTGTCGCGCAGCACATAGCTGCTGCCCGAGCTGGAGGTGTCGATGGTCAGCGGGTTGGGGCCGTTCCACTTGCTGTTGCCGGTGCCCGCGTGCACCTCGTCGTGGGTGCCGAGGACCTTGCCGGTGCGGGCGTCCACGAAGACGTGCAGCCTGCTGGGCACGTTCGTGCCGGTACGCCCGGTCAGCACGGTCTCCCAGGCGAGGGCGGCGGCGCCGTCCTCGACCCGGACCACCAGGCGCGGGGTGTCCGCCCTGTCGATGTGCGCGAGCCGGGCGCGGCTGGCCGCCGCCGCCCGGGAGGCGGTGACCGAGGGCTCGGTGGAGACGGAGATCCGGGCCCTGGTGGCGGACTGGACGCCGCGGACCGTGCCGGTGCCGTCGGCGAGGACGACCGCGTCGCCGCCCACGACCGGCAGGCCCTCGTAGGTGCGCTGGTAGGCGACCGAGTACAGGCCCTTGACCCAGGGGGTGACCTGCTGGCGGTCGTACTGCTCGTCCGGGCCCTTGGCGAGCGCGTCGAGGCCGCTGCGCACGGCCTGGTCGGCGGCGGCCACGGCCTTCGCGACGGGGGTCTGCTCCGGCGTGCCCGCGGCGGGTGCGGAAGCCGGTGCCGCCGCGGCGAACGAGGCCGGCACCACCACCCCCCCGAGCGTCACGGCCAGGGATATCCCGGCCACTGCCATCTTTCTCAGCATCGCGGCTCCTTGTGAGAGGTGTGCGGCCCTTGTCCGGCCGTCGCCCCCAGAGCATGGGCACGTCAATCCGGGATGGGGTGACGGTGACATGCCATGGTCTGGACCGGCCGAACCCTCACATCGACCCGCGGCCGGGTCAACGGTTTCCGGCCCGTGGTCCAGACCTGTCAAAATCCGGCAAGCGCGCGAACCGGCCGCGCTCCCCGCCGGTCCGGCCTCCGCGGACGGCGCCACGGGCCCCTCGACGGCCCCGGACCCGACGGCCTCGGAGACGGGACCCCGTCGGCCTCAGAGACGGGACCCTGTCGCCTCCGCCGCGTCCGCCGCGTCCGCCGCCAGCAGCCGCTCGCGGTACTCCCGCACCTCCGCGAGATCGCCCCAGCGGCCGAAGAGCCTGCCGTGCAGTCCGCGCAGCTCGGCGCTGATCATCAGCTCGCGCGCGGCCACCGCCTCGCGCAGCACCGGACCGGCCACGGCGACCGCCGCCCCGGGATCGCCCGCGCACGCCCAGCCGTCGGCCAGCCGCAGGGTGAGCAGCAGATGGGTGGCCCGCATCACCTCGGGCAGCCGGGCCCGCGAGCGCGCGGTGGCCTCGACGGCGCGCCGGGCCGTCGTACGGTCCCCGGTGGCCGCGGCCAGGTCGCGCAGCGCGCCGCCGATCGCCGACTCCACCCGCATCTCCCCCTCCGCGCCCGCCAGCCAGGGCGCCTCCAGGAGGTCGCGGCGGCCGAGCCGGGCGAAGCCGCGGCGGGCCGCGGTGATGTGCCGGCGGCACTCGGCGGCGTCGTGCCCGAGGGCGTACCCGCGCGCCTGGTACAGGCCGGACAGCGTGGCGACCCACCGCCGCCGGGGGTCCACCGCGCCGATGGCCTGCGCGTACGCCAGCGTCGAGCCGGGGTCCTCGTCCAGCCGGACCAGCGTGCACATGTCGCTGAGCAGGGTCGCCCGCGCCGGGGCGTCGTGCACGGCGTCCGCCCATCCCAGGCCGTGCCCGAACCAGGCCATGCCGATGCCGCCCTGGCCGCGCTGCATCCGCAGCCGCCCGGCGACCTGGGCGTACTGGGCGGCGAGCCGGAGCTGCCCGTACGGCAGCCGTCCCGTGGCGTTGACCTCCTCGGCCCAGCGCACCACCGAGCGCAGCAGCCGCTCGACGGTGGCCAGCGAGTCCGCGGTGGTCCGGTGGAACGCCTCGCGGATCAGACAGGCGAGCACGGCGGTCAGGGCGTGCAGCAGCTCCGCCTCCGCGCCCGTCCCCGTGCCGGTCCCGCGCGCCCGCGCGGCCGCCGCCGCCACGCCCCGCGCGCCCGCCGCGCCGGTGCGGGGGCCGAGGCCCGCGGCGCCCGGGGAGCGGCCGGTCAGGGCGGCCAGCACCGCCAGCAGCTCCGGTAATTCCCCCCGGTCGGGCACCGCGCAGCCCGCCGTGCCGTGCAGCGGGCAGGCGAGGCCCTCGGCGGGCAGTTCCGCGGGCCACAGCCGGGGGTCCGGCGCCGCACCGGCGCCGGGCGCGTCCGCCCCGGGCATGGCCCCGAACAGCTTGCGGTCCAGCGGCGGACGGTCCGCCGCCGGTGGCGCCTCGCGCGGTGCGGCGGCGAGCGCGGCCAGCTCTCCCCCGGTCTCCAGGACCGCGTCCAGCCGCCGCACCAGACCGGCGGGCGGCTCCCGCAGCCCGCTCTCCAGCTTGCTGATGAGGGTGTGGTGATAGCCCACCCGCAGCCCCAGCTGCAACTGGGTGAGCCCGGCCTGTCTTCGCCGGGACCGCAACCGCCGCCCGAACTCGCCCCACGCCTGCACTGTCTCGACGGACATGGCCCCTCCCCGGACGAGGCTCGCGCCTTCTGCCGTGTGACACCCGGACTTCGCCTTCCCGCTACCGGACAGCACAGGGGAGCCGCCGCCACCGCGTCAATCGGGTTGGCCAAACAGCAGTCGAATTGGTCTCTACCAGCGCCCCGACCGGATCCACGCTGTTCAAAACGGGTGATCCGGGGAGATACGCCGTGACCCGGGCGGCCCGGTCGCGTTGAAGGGGAAGTGCGGCCGCGCGTCCTGCTGCCGCACTCACCGAGCAAGTTAGGAGAACGTGATGTCTCGCATCGCGAAGGCGGCTGCCGTCGCTCTCGGCACGGGTGCCGTGGTGATCAGCGGAGCCGGTCTCGCCATGGCGGACGCCGGCGCCGAGGGGGCGGCTGTCGGCTCGCCCGGCGTCGTGTCCGGCAACACGATCCAGGTCCCGGTCAACATCCCGGTGAACCTGTGCGGGAACACCATCGACGTCATCGGCGTCCTCAACCCCGCCTTCGGCAACACCTGCGCCAACATCGGGCACCTCGCCCAGGGTGACGGCTCGGGCGCCTACGGCGGCTGACACCGCCCGTCCGTCCGCACCGGACCCGCAAGGTCCGCACCGGACCGGCAAGAAGAGCCCCGGCACCTCGAGCGCCGGGGCTCTTCCCGTGGGCCGGACGGTGAGCCGGGCGGTGAGCCGGACCGGGCCCACGGGCCCTGCACGGGCCGGGCCCACCGCCCCGGCGCGGGTCAGGCGTACCGGTAGATCCGGCTCACGTCCTCCAGCGAGTCCGGGGTGACGTCCCAGGGCGGCATCTTCTCGCGCCGGGCGACGATCCGGCCGCGCTGCGCGTCGCCCGGTCCGGGCGGCGCGGCGGGCAGGTAGCGGGCGCCCCGGTGGCGGCTCTGCCAGCGTGTCCACTGCAAGTCGAGGAAGGCGTGGTGGAGCCAGAAGACCGGGTCGTTGACCGAGGCGGCGCCCAGCATCGCACCGCCCACCCAGCGGTGCACGCGGTTGTGGTTGCGCCAGGAAACGCTGCCCCGGCCGGTGCCCCACCCCTCCAGCTTGTTGCGGAAGCCCCGGGTGACCGTGGAGTCCCAGGGCGCCACGTCGTAGGTGCCGTCCTTCAGCGCCCATTCCAGCTCGTTCTTGTCCGGGAGCTGGATCGGATCGCGGGAACGGCCCAGGTCACGGGTGAGGAACTCCCCGTCGGTCACCCCCACCTTGAGGGTCCAGGCACCGTGCGCGTAAGCGAACGGACCGGTGGTCACCCGGCGGTCGGAGGCCCGGCCGTCGCCGCCCATGAGGTCCGCGGTCCAGGGCGCCGAGGTGCGGGTGCGCTCCCGCGTCCAGTCCCAGTAGGGCACGGTCACCGAGGAGTCCACCCGGCGCAGCGCCTCTTCCAGCTCCAGCAGGAACCTGCGGTGCCAGGGCAGGAAGGACGGCGCCATGTGGGCCGGGCGCAGCCCGTTCTCGCCGTCGGCGGTGAAGTACGCGATGTGCGTGCGCACGAAGTCGTCGTACTGGCCCCGGCGTTTGATCTCCAGCAGCGCGTTCACGAACCGCCGCTTCTCCGAGGCGGTGAGCCGGGTGATGTTCTTACGCGTGTACGCCACCGTGCTCTCCCCCCGTGTAGGTGCCCGCGTACGGGACGCCCGCGCCGACCGGTCCGGGAGCCAGGTCGCGCAGCCGCCGCCCCGGTCCCATCTCGTCGACGGCGCCGCGGGCCGCCTCCAGGGGGGTGCGGTACGAGCCGTAGTGGTCGACCATGCTCAGCCAGGTGCCGTCGGCGCGGCGCATCAGGTGCAGCGGGCGGCCGTCCACCGTGACGTACCACTGGCCGGTGCCGCCGGCGCCGCGCTCCGGGGTCCACACCCCGCGGATGCGCCGGCCGCGGTAGGTCTCGTCGAAGGCAGTGCCGCCCGGGGTGCTCCACGGACTGGTCCCGGTCCCGGGGGCGGCGCCCGGGGGCCGGGAGGCGGCGGTCACCGGGGCCAGCGCGGCGACGGCGGCGCAGGTGAGCAGCCGCCGCGCCACCTCCCGCCGTGTGCTGCCTCCGGTGCCCGCCGCGGCGACGGTGCCGGTGCCGTCCGCCTCCGTGCTGCCCGCCTGTGCCGGTGTTCCGCCGTTGCCTGAGCGCATGGCCCGTCTCCTCGTCCGGTTCGGTCGCCCGAGCCGTCTGTCCGTCGCCGTAGGTCCGCGACCGTCTGTCGGTGGCCGTATGTCCGTAGCCGTTCGTCCGCAGCGGTAACCGCGGCGGACGGCGGACGGTCACCGGGATACGGCCGGATGGCGGTCGGGGAGCGCCCGTGCGGGCGGCGGGAGGGGTCAGGGGAGGGAGGCGGGGGACTACAGGCCCTGACCGGCCGTCAGGTTCGCTCCGGGCACGGCCTGGAGCGCGGGGGCGAGGACGCCCAGTTCCGGCTGGGTCAGCTCCGGCAGACCGGCGTTGCCGGGCCGGGGTCCGGTCAGCGGGCCGTCCACGGTCAGGCCCGGCGCCATGGCCCGCAGGTCGGAGGCGGGCGCCGCGACGTCCACGTGGTCGAACCCGTCGCCCAGGACGTGCGCCAGCGGGGCCCGCACGTCCAGGCCGGGCAGTCCGCCGTCGACCGGCAGGCGCGGCAGCGCGCGCTCCGGCAGCAGCCTGCCCTCGACGAACCGGGGCCCCTCGGGGCTGCCGGCGGTGGGCAGCGGCAGCTCACCGCCCACGCTGGGCAGTTCCATGCCGAGGGCGCTCTCGGCACCGCCGAGCGGTACGGGGACGGGGACCGTCCCGACCGCCGCGGCGGGGGTGGCGGCGCCGACGGCTGCCGCCACGCCCGTGACGAGGGCGGCGAGGGTTCCTCGGGTGGTCGACTTCATGGCAGGCACGGTCCCTTTCAGGATTCGGTGGCTCAACGTCCGCACCGCTCAACGAGAGGGGTGCGGCGACCAGCGCACAATTCGCCCGGGTGCCGCAGTAGTACGACGGACACCAAGGACGGCCGGTACGGCGGACGGGCGGGCGCGGCGGGCGTCAGCTCCGCAGCGGCAGGCCGCCGAGCAGCGGACCGGCCGAGGAGTTCAGGCTCTGCGTGGCGCCGTTGACCGTGTGCAGCAGCGAGCCCTTCTTCTCGGTGTCGAGCGCGTCGGACTGGTGCTTGACCGGCATGACGTCGATGGGTTCCCTGGTCAGCGAGTTCACGGCGCCGTTGAGGCTGGTGGGCGTCAGGTCGGAGGTGTTCTGGGCGAACGCGGGCGCGGCGGCGCCGACGGCGACCAGGGATCCGGCGAGGACGGCGGCAGCCTTGAGGGACTTCATCGTGCTCCTTTGGCGGGTCGCGGCGACGGGGTCACGTCACCGGGCGGGGACGGGGTCTCCCTGCCCAACGAGCCCCGCGCGGACCGGAAACCCCGGCGCGGGAGATTGCCGAGTCCTCATACGAGATCCTCCGCATATGAGATCTCCCGCGCGGGCACGCGGGGACATGCAATAGGGGGGTCGAGGCCCGCCGGAGGCTGCGGCGCGCGCAGGGCGCGCGGAGGACACACGACAGCCGTCAACTCGTCAAATGGTGGATCAGTCAGCAGTTCCCAGCAACACCCCGTACTGGCAGTCCGAGGGCTGGACCAACTGTCCGTTCTCCATGTATGTGGCGAATGTCCACTCAAGCTGGCGAGCCGCGGCCGTCTCGTCTCGCCGAACCTGGCGAAGGTGGCGAGTGGGACGTTCGTGATGGCCAGGGCGACGCCCCACCTGGGCTGGTGGCTGGCAACTACTGCCGGATGCCCGCCGCTTGCCCGTACCTTTGTCGGCATGACAGACCCTGACGGCCCCTCCGAGGCCGCGCGTCGGAGTGCGATCGAAGTCGAACTGAAGCGGCTCGAAGAGAGCGCCATGTACAGCGGGCAGATGCAGTTCGAGCTGACCAAACAGTGGCGGAGCGTTAACCTCTGGCTCGGCATACCAGCAAGTGTGCTGGCCGCCATCTCTGGTGCTGCCGCCCTCGTCTCCACCGCGGGGCGGGTTCCTGCTGGCATCCTCGCCCTCGTCGCTTCTGGCTGTGGCGTAATCCTCACCACGATCAATGCCGCGCAGCGGATGAATCAGGCGGCGGCCGCAGGTAACGCCTACTTGGAGATCCAGACTGCGGCTCGCCAGGTCAGGGAGATCGACTTGCCTTACTCGACCATAGAGGAGGCACGCCAAGCCCTAGCTGAACTCACGGCCCGACGGGATGAGCAGAACAAGACTGCCGAGCCGCCAAACACTCGGGCGTACAGGCGAGCTCAGCGGAACATCGGCAGCGGTGGGCAGACCTACGCAGTCGACGAAACGACTACGACGACGGGGCGGTAGAGAAACGATGGCGCTGACGGTCTCTCAGGGGTTCGGCATTTTTCTGGAACGATTGACACCTCTCCAGAGCGAGCGGGACGCTAAGGCTCGACACCGACTCAGTGTCGAAACCTCATTGAAGGGGTCCACCCGTTTCGGCGTGCAACTCTTCCGCGAGACAGGCTCGTTTACTCACGGAACTGGCATCAGGAACCACTGCGACGTGGATCTCCTGGTCAGCATGAGTGGTAGCCAGCCCACTTCTGACACTGCTCTGAACTGGGTGAAAGACGCCCTGAAGGCGAGCTTTCCGACGACCGCTGTTGAGATCCGCCGTCCAACAGTCGTCGTCAGGTTCGCGGGTGGAGTGGAGCAATGGGAGATCCTCCCAGGCTTTCGTACGTCCTCCCAGAGTGAGACGCCGATCTATGACATACCCGGACCAGCAAGTGGGTGGATGAGTTCGGCCCCGACTGCGCACCTGGACTATGTCAACAGCACCAACCAGCAGGTTGGCGTCGTCGGCGGCACAAAGAAGCTCGCCCGGCTGGCCAAGGCATGGAAGTACTACAACCGAGTGCCGATCTCTTCCTTCTACCTGGAGATGCGTGCTGCGCAGTACATGGCAGCACAGAAATCCTTCAGTGCTGCTCTGTATTTCTGCGGATACCTGGAGTGGCTTGACAAGATGGACCTGGCGGACATGAACGACCCTATGGGGAAGGCGGGTCGTTTCTCCGCATGCTCTAGCGTGGCAACCCGAACAATTGCGCTTTCCAACCTCCACACAGCTGCGACACGGGCCAGGAAGGTCGTCACAGCTGAACAGTCCGGGAACGGGCAGTCGGCTTTCGACTACCTGGGTTTGTTGTTCGGCGGTCAGTTCCCCAAACGCTGACCGTTGGGAATCCTGTGCGTAGGTAGCCCCTGGCCTGCACTGAACCCTTTCCAACCTCACGCGGAGGCGTGTTGATAGGAGGTGCCAGTCCTTCAGGGAGGCCATTGCCTGCTCGCCCAGGCTGCGGTTTTTGGCGTGTCAGCTGTTGTGCCGATGCTGCCAACGGCCTTTTGCAGGACAGTCGTAGACGGTGGCTGATCGGTGTCGTAGCCGTCAGCGTTGCGGTCAAAGACACCAGGAGCGGGAAGCCGGAGTCGGCCGCCTGGATCGAGCCGACCAACCCTGCGCCGGCCACGCCTGTCAGGTCCGCCTAAATAGGCCGCGCAAGCCAAGCACCCCACCAGTGGCCGCAGGGCTGTTCTATGTGCTGACGGCCGAGTCCTCGTGCTCGCCGAACCGACTCCGCGCTCACTGCTCAGGCAGTAGCCCACTCCTCTATGACCGATGCGGTTTCCTCGATACAGCTGTCAACGGCCTCGGCGAACGATGCAGCGTCGTGCGACGGAAAATAGATCGGCACGAGTCCAAAGAGTGGCTGAGCTGTATCCACCCTCGCCAGGTCGACGCGAGAGTCTAGGTTGTAGTGCATCAGGGTGTTGCGGAACGGCTTTGCTGAGCGACCCATAATCAGGCTTGCCGACCACGTGCCCGTGATCTTCTCGATAAGCCTCGTGGACTGCGTGGTGAGGTCACCGGACCGTTCGTCATGAAGCATCTGCAAGCTGCCAAGAACCTGGTACAGGGTCAGAAAGCGCATCTTGAATACGGTGTACTCGACCTTATTCGCATCTGCACCCAGCCCGACCATGGAGTCGACGAAATTCATCAAACCTCGGAACACCATCAGTAGCCGGTTGAGGTCTGGCGTACCCTTGCCATTAAATATCTGACCGTAGTACTTGGTCGATCGAACGTCGTTTTCCCGCTGATCAAAGCGCATCGGATCGAGATGACTCACAAAGGTCTTCGCGCCTGAATCGGTCACCGCGCCCAGCCCGCTGAAGTAACGGCCGTATTCTTCGTAGACGGATTGCAGATTCGAACCCGAACCCTCCTTCAGTAGCGCGGCAGGATCAAATCCCAGATGGAACGTGGCGGCATGCGTTGTCGAGATAATCCTTCCGTCGTAGCTATAGAGACCCAAGTCTGTCTCTAGAAAGCGGGCGGCCTTAAGCCATGTGTTGTTCAGGAACCTATCCGCGTGTGCAGGCGAGATCTCGTCACGGAAGTACGCAAGCTGCCCCTCAATGCCGCGCCGGTTGTCCTCGAAAAGCTTCAAACTGTGACGTGAACGCGCCACGATTGCTTCGGCGTCAGCTGACAACAAGGCGGGCAATGCGGGATCAATTCGCTTGAGCTTGCTATACGACTCATGTACAAACAGTGACAGGTACGGCGCCAAACAGAACATGATGGTACCGCCATGTCCAGAGGCTCTCGATGCACCCAAATCGCGACTGAACCGGCCGACATAGGCAGCATCACTTCTTATGCCGAGCGCCACCACATCATCTTGAACTGTCATCATTTCCTCTTCTTTTGATCCGAATTATTCTCGGCGCACCTGACGTCATGACATCATCACGATGGCCCAAGTCATACGTACACTAAGGGTGGCTGCTAGTGAGAAGTCTTCACGCCCCCCTGACCCACTTGGTTCGCCTATGCTGGGTACTTCCTCATGAAGGCTTCTACTCCACTGATGAGCCGACGTACCTGATCGCGGTCGTAGTCGGCGTAGTTCCCGTGGGCTGCCTTGTTCCGGAGGTCCATCCAGGCGGTAACTTCCTTCTGTTGCAAGCCGTCGTACACTCCAGCCTTCTTGAGGTCGGCGTTCATGGTGTCGGCCTTCTTTGGCTTGCCTGCCACTGCCGTGGTCACATTGTTCTTCGCGCACAGAGCGCGCACGTGAACTTCGAGGGACGTTCCCGTAATGACGGCCGCGGCATCCTTGTACCCCTTGGCAAGTAGCCCCTCCGCCATTTCCAAGTAATCGCGGTAGGTATCAGCGTGTACCAGCTCGACGACCGATTCAACCCACCCGGCGACCAAATCGTCACGTAGCCCCAGTGCGACGATGCGCACTTCTCTGAGTCGGTAAGGCTGTACTCTACGGCGGGCAGTGTCAAGCTGCTTCATATACATAGAGGTCGATCGCGTAGCTCGCTCGATTGCGGCTTCGAGCCGGTTACTGAGAACAACGGGGTCGTTGGCCCCGTCATGCAAGAGAGACCAGTTATCGTTCCGTGCGTAGTTTTCGGAAGCCTTGATCAGAAAGTTGAGCTGCTCGACTATCTTGTCGACGTTGGCCATCGTTTATCCCTCTTCTCTGCGCGCTATGCCGAGTGCTTCAGCATGAAGTCCCGCACGCCATCAATGAACATACGTACCTGGTGTTCGTCGTAGCTTTTGTAGTCACCGTGAGCCGCCTTGTTGCGTAGGTCCATCCAGGCCGTAATCTGCTTTTGCCGTAGTCCGTCATAGACGTCAGCCTTCTTCAGGTCGGAGTTCATGGCGTCGGCCTTCTTCGGTGCACCACTGGCCAGTTCGGTTTCTACGCCATGTTTAACACAGAGCGTTCGCACATGAACTTCCAATGACGTACCTGTGATGACAGCTGCGGCGTCCTTGTACCCCGATTGCAACAACGTCTCTGCCATATCCAGGTAATCTTTATGGGTGTCAGCGTGCACCATCTCAACAACTGTCTCCACCCATCCGGATGCCAGGTCGTGATGGAGGCCAAGAGCAATGCTAAATATCTCGCGAATCTTCAGCGAGGTTCGCTTTTGTTCCCGATGGGCATCTAGCTGCCTTACGTAGCTACTACCAGGAGGTGCCAAGCGATCGATAGCGGCTTCGAGACGGCTCACAAGGAGCTTGGCTCGATCGGATGCCAGTACTCCTTCAGCCCGGGTGCTGATCATTTCTCGGTACTCAGCAATAAGCTCATCAAGCTGAGCCATCATCCTCGCTACGTCCATCAACTAGCAGCCTCCGTGTAGTAGTTGATCATCGAAGAACAGATCAGGATATGACCCGACAGCGCCCCCGCGCCAGTGGATTGCCGAGGTCCACCAAACCGGCGCGGCCTGCGATGTCGTGTATCGAAAGTGGATCTTGGGCAGTGAGCCTTTCCAACCTGATGGGATGAACGTGTAAGTCCTCGCCGATCCCGCCGGGCGCCTGATCTGGGCCTCGGACGTACTGCCGGGAGCCACGCACGACCTGACCGCGGCCCGGAACCACGGCATACCCGCCGCCCTCGCCGTAGACGACATCAAGTGTTGGGCCGACAAGACGTACCAGGGCGCCGGCCCTGCGATCCGTGCCCCGATCCGTGGCAAGCATCTCCGCGGCTGGCGCCGACACCACAACCGCAATCACGCCAAGATTCGCCCTCGAACTCGCCACCTGATCAAGATGGAAGGTTCACTGTGTCGACCTCCCGTGACAGTCCTACGATGCGACCACTCGTCCCAGTGAACATGGCGAGAGTGGCGAATGCTGCCTCCTGGCGCTTGCCACCGTGGTGCAGGTGAGAGCACTTCGGGTAGTTACTGGCGGTCTTCCGAGAGCGGGGACTGGATACGAAGTCGGGTACGTAGGCAAGGTGGGTGGCGAGCACCGTGTAGCCCTGAATGACGCATCACTCGTGAGGTTCGAGGACTGCCGTCCGGTGAGATCGTTCCCGTCGTGGAAGGGGCAGCGGAACTATCCGGGCTTGTGGTGGTCGGCGACGACGGGCCGGCACGTCGGTTACGAGTCCTGGCTGGAGCGTGATCACGCGATGCTGCTGGACTTCGACCGTGAGGTCACGGGGTTCGCGTCGCAGCCGATGTGGCTGTTCTGGATGTCGGGAGGCCGTCGCCGGTCGCATGCCCCGGACTGGTTCGCGCGGCGGTCGGACGGCACCGGGCTGGTGGTGGACTGCCGTCCGCTGGACCGGGTCAAGCCGCGGGACGCCGAGACGTTCGCGGCGACCGAGCGGGCCTGCCGGGAGATCGGATGGGAGTTCCGCCTCGTCGGGGCCCCGGACGCAGTCCAGTTGGCGAACGTCCGCTGGCTGGCGGGCTACCGGCATCCACGACACCGGGTGGCTGCTGTCGTTGACCAGCTGTTGGACGTCTTTGCCCGCGAGACGCCCATGCGGGTCGGTGCTGAACGGGTCGGCGATCCGATTGCGGTTTTGCCGGTGCTGTTCCATCTGCTGTGGTCGGGTCGGCTGGTGACGGACTTGTCGGTGGTGCTGGGCGAGTGCGCGCTGATCCGGCGGGCCGAGGCGGCGTGATGACGGCGATGGCGTCCAGGCCGGGAGTGCTCCGGGTCGGTGACCGGGTGCTCTTCGAAGACAATGAGCACACCGTGGTCGGCATCGAGGGCGTCACCGTGCGCCTGCACGGCGACGACGGTCGTGACCAGGCTCTGCTGCTGCCCTACCTGCTGTCCTCGTACGGGTTCGCACTCGTCGGGACGGCCAGTGAGAAGGCGGAGTTCGCGGCGGCGGGCGTGCTGGAGTCGTTGCCGCCGGAGGCGGTGGCCGAGGCGCGGTTTTGGGAACGGCATGTTGCCGAGGTGGAGTGCGGGCTGCCCGCGGACGCTCCGCCGGGAACCCGTCCCAAGCCGGAATACGACCCATCCTGCACGATTCCGGCCGACCGGGAGAGGGCGAAGGCCGCCGAACTGGCCGCACTGGGGCGGCCGGTGGGCCGACGCACCTTGCAGCGGATGCGGGCCCGCTACCGGGCCCAGGGGCTGCTGGGGCTGGTGGATCACAGGGCGATGCGGCCCACGTCCCCGACTTGACGGGCCGACCAGCGGGTGATCCACGCGATCGTCCGCGCGATCGGCGAAGAGACCAACACGTCCACCGGAACCCGCTCGCGGCTGATGCGGCGGGTCGAACGGCTCCTGGAGACCGAGCATGGGCCCGGAGCGGTGGCGATGCCGTCCCGAGCGGCCTTCTATCGCCTGGTCGAGCAGCTTTCCACGGGGCGGCACGCCTTCAGCGCGGCCACCACCCGGCGGCAGAACGCCAACCGGCCCGCCGGCCCGTTCACCCCGACCATGGCCAGCCGGCCGGGTGAGCAGGTCCAGATCGACACCACCAAACTCGATCTGATGGCCGTCCTTGATGACGGCACGGTCCGCAGGCCGGAGTTGACGATCGCGGTCGACATCGCCACCCGGACGATCTGCGCGGCGGTGCTGCGTCCGGAGAGCACGAAGGCGGTGGACGCCGCCCTGCTGCTGGCGAAGATGCTGGTGCCCGAATTGATGCGCCCGGCCTGGCCGCAGGCGCTGGCCGCCTCCGCGTCCCGGCTTCCGCATGCCCGGCTGCTGGCGATCGACGCCCGGTTCGAGCACGCTGCGGCGAAGCCGGTGATCGTCCCGGAGACCATCGTTACCGACCACGGCACCGTCTACCTCTCGCAGACGTTCACCGCTGCCTGCCAGCGCCTGGGCATCTCCGTCCAGCTCGCACATCCCGGCACCCCGACCGACAAGGGCGTCGTCGAGCGCACGTTCTCCTCGATCAACACCCTGTTCTGCCAGCACGTCGCCAGCTACACCGGACGGGACGTGAGCCGGCGCGGTGTCGACCCGGCCCGCAAAGCGGCCTTCAGCCTGCCCGAACTGGACGACCTGCTCCAGGAATGGGTCATCCACTGGCAGATGCGCCCGCACGACGGACTGGTACACCCCTTCCTGCCCGGCCGGTCCCTGTCGCCCAACGACGCCTACGCGCTCCAGGTCGCCGCCAGCGGCCACCTGCCGATGCCTCTGGGGCCGTCGGATTACATCGAGCTGCTGCCGGTGACCTGGCGGGTGATCAACGACTACGGCATCCGCATCGCCCACCGCACCTACGACGCACCGGAGCTGGCCGCCTACCGCAGGCAGTCCTCCGGCGTCGCGGTCCAGCGCGGCAAGTGGGAGGTCCACTACGACCCGCACGACCTCAGCCACGTGTTCGTACGCAACCACCGCAACGGCGGCTGGATCACCGCCGCTTGGACGCTTCTGCCGCTGGTCGCCCGCCCCTTCTCCGATGCGCTCTGGCGCCAGGCCCGTCGTCAGGTTGTCGAGCGCGGCCAGGACGGCGACGACCAGACCGCCGTTGCCAGAGCCCTGGACGCACTGCTGCGGCGGGTCGAACGCGAGGCGTCAGAACCCCCTGGTGACGTTCCGCCTCCCCGGGCGGCGATTCCCCTGCGGCCTGCCGCGGAACCCGACGACGGCGAAGACCCAGAAGGGGCCGCCCCGACAGAGCTGGCCAAGGTCATCCCGTTCGGTGTCTTCGCCCCCTTCAGCGAGGAGGACTACCGGTGACCGAAAGTATCCCGGCCGACCGCGAGTTTCCCCTGACCACGAAGGAAGGGTGGAGTCGCTTCGTCCAGCACGTCCCGGTCACCGCACCTCTGCTCGATCGCCCCGCCCTGCCGGCGTGAGCGACATCGAGCGCGAGCTCTACGACGAGGCCAGAGCCGAGCACCACACTCAGCTGTTCGTCGCGAAGACCCCGACCGTGATGGAAGTGATCCGCACCGGCCGGGAACTGACCCTCCTCAACCGCCGCCAGGTCTCCGCCCGTCGCGGCCTGATCGTCTCCGGAGAGGCCGGCACCGGCAAGACCACCGCGATCACTCAGCTCGGCAAGGCCCACGAACAGCACGTCCGCCGACGACTGCCCGCCGGCAGCGGGCCCAGGCTGCCCGTCGCCTACGTGACCGTCCCCCCGGCCGCCACCCCGAAGATGCTCGCGATCGAATTCGCTCGGTTCCTCGGCATCCCCCTGTTGCGCCGCATGAACCAGACCGAGATCACCAACGCGGTCTGCGAGGTCCTGGCCGAGCTGCGCTGCGAACTGGTCTTGGTCGACGAGATCCACAACATCTCGCTCACCACCAGATCCGGCGCAGAGGTATCCGACCAGCTCAAATATCTCTCCGAGCGGATCGCGGCCACGTTCGTCTACACGGGAATCGACGTCGAGTCCGCCGGACTGTTCTCCGGCACCCGCGGGAAGCAGATCGCGGGCCGCTTCGTCAGCATCCACGCAGAAGCCTTCACCATCGCCACCCCAGCCCACCGGCAGGAATGGCTCGCCCTGCTGGCCACCATGGAACAGTCCCTACGGCTCCACCGCCACACCCCTGGCATGCTGGCTGCTCACGCGGACTTCCTCTACCAGCGGACCTCCGGCATGATCGGCAGCCTTGCGCACCTGATCCGGGCTGCGGCCTTGCGGGCCATGACCTCCGGCACCGAGAGAATCACCAAGCAGCTGCTGACGGAGATCCCCCTTGACACCGCCGCCGAGACGAGTGCACCGCTCACCGCGCGCTCGCGCCGAGCCCGCACCGCACAGCGACGCGCCGGATGAACCGCACGCAGCACACTCCCGAAGCCCTGGCCGTCGCCCGGAGCCTGTGCATCCCCGTCCGCCCCTGGGGACGGGAGTCCCTGCCCTCCTATGTCGCCCGCCTCGCCCAGGCCAACCGCATCCCGCACACGGCCCTCTGGAGATACATCGGAGTGCCCCACAGAGCCGGAGCAAACAGCACCACGCTGCCCTGGGAAGCCACCCTCAACCAGCCCGCCGTCGCGCGACTCGCTGTCATGTCCGGGATTCCCGTCGAACGGTTGCGGAAGGCGCTGCCCGGACTGTCCTGGTCGATCCGTGAGGCATCGGCCCTGCCCACGGACGTTCCCACGTTCTGGATGCGCCAGGCCCACTCACCCAATGCGGTCATCTGCCGTCAGTGCACCCTCCGCCGCGGCATCACCACCAAGGTTCGAGCGCACCTGTCTCTGCCTGACATCGTGTGTCACCGTCACTACACCTGGCAGACACCCGAACCCAAGAACATCTCGGCGATCCCGGAGATCGCACGAGCACAACGAAGACTTCGCAAGCTCCGCAAAGTTCACGGCAGTCACATCATGGCCTGCTGCGTTCGCGACGCCCGCTGGATCATCAGCGGCTGGGCCAGCATCCCGAGCCGGGAGCCCATGCTCGAACAGCTATGGCAATACCGCCGCATGGAACTGGGCCTGCCCCACTGGTTCCGTAGCTGGGACCTGACCACCCACATCATGGCGCACCCAGAAGTCGTGACCCTCGCCTGCGCACTCGTGCCGATCTACCTCGACCCCCTCTTCTTCAAGCACCCAGGCATCCGGGAGTGGAAGTTCAAGAGGCATCTACGGCTCAGCCTCGGCCTTGACCCTCAACGTCAGCCCACGGGCGACCCCATCAACAAGTTCCTTCTCGCGGTCCAGACCGACCGAGCGCGATGGCGAAACCCCAAAAGCGCCATGATCACCGAGACAGCGACACCGCGAACCTCTCAGTGAACATGGCGAACCGCAGTTCAGAAGATGCCTCTCTCGCCACCCTCGCTGAGAAAGAACACCAACACCGGCTACCCGGAGTTTCCCGGTCCGGAGAAGCTGATCGTCCGCATCCATGAGGACGACTGCCCCCGGCAACCATCAACCCCGCACCACAACGAAGACCACCCCGCGTCCGTCGCGGCACGGGGTTTTCTTCGCTGCGGGTGGCAGACTTGCGCTTCTGTGCTTCAGAGCTTCTGTAAGCCGTCGAGGAGCCTAAGAAGCATGTCGGGGTCGGACTGCGGCAGCACGACGTTCGAGAGGGCTTCAGGCGTCCTCCGCGAGAGCGGTTGAACGACGCCGGGAAGCGCCAGTTCGGCCCACACCACCTTGCCGCCCGTGCTCAGGAAGAAGTGGCCAACATGGAGCGCCAGCGCCTCGACGATGGCCAGCCCCCTTCCACTCTCGGCCCAAGCCTCCCCGCCGGCCTTCTGCTTGACCGGTGGTTCTTTCGAGCTGTCCCAGACCTGGATGTTCACGGACCTTCCGTGACCGTAGACACCGACGTGAAGGAGCTGTAACCCCTCCAGCTCCAGCCACGTGGGCGACTCCTTCCGCACGCCCGTTGCCTGGACGGCGTTAGTCACCAGTTCGGAGACGACGAGCTGCGCATCCTGGACGAGCGCGTCAGCCTGCCACTCGCGCAGGGCGTGAGCCACGAAGATGCGGGCACAACTGGCAGCCGTGGGGGTCGCCGCCAGGCGGAGGTTCGACACGAGTGTGCTCACAGCTCGTCCAGGGCGATGACTTGTGCGGACGCTTCATGCCGTACCTGGAGGACAAGGGCAGTCTGAAGGTGGTACGAGGCCGCGAAGTCGTCGTAGCACGGGACGACCACCCGTCGCGCTTCGGCCTCCTTAAGCGCGTTCATCAGCTCCTCGAACGCCGAGAAGTGGAACTGCTGCATCTCCTGGAAGATCGTCACCAAGGTGAAGCCCTCCTTCTCCGCGTACGCCTTGATGGCGTCCTCGCGCCGCTTCGCTTCCTCCTCTGTCAGCTCGTCTGGCACCCGCATGTAACCGAAGATCAGGGGCTTCACGATCGCCCTCCTTGCACTGGTCCGGGTCGCCCGTAGGCGTGCTTCTTTGACGCTCCGCCCTCAAGTGGTGACTGAGCGTGCCACGCTTGCGCATGCCTAGCTTGCCTCTGCACAGCCATAGTATGCAAGGCATGCGAATGCATACCTTGCATTTGCTTGCTGACTTGCTGGGTGGGCCGAGAGTCGGCCAAACTCGCCCTGACGAGCAGTGCAAACGAAGGGACGAGGTAGGTGCCCCCAAAGCGGCAGATGCCGACAGCTCGTCTGCGCAAGCTGGCGCGGGAGATGCGCCGGTTGCGTAGTGAGAGCGGCCTGACCAGGGAAGAGGTCACCGCCAGGACGGCGGTCAACGAAGCCACGCTCTACCGCCTGGAGCACGGCAAGGGCCGCCCGCAGAAGCGCACGTTGATCGCACTGCTCAACGAGTACGGCGTCGACCAACAGCAGCGGGAAGCGATCTTGGCGCTTTCAAACCAGGCGGACGAGCAGGGTTGGTTGCGGCCATATCACGCCGATTTGCCCGACGAGTACGTTGGGTACATCAGCTTCGAGGCCGAGGCCCGGAGCGTACGCAACTACGAGTCGTCGTTCATCCCTGGCCTGCTCCAGACACAGGGCTACGCCCGAGCCGTCATCAAGGGCGTGCTTCCTACCGCCACGAGCAAGGAGGTAGACCAGCGGGTTCAAGCGCGCAACGAGCGCCAAGGCGTCTTCTCCAAGAATGACCCGCTTGAACTGTGGGCCATCGTTGACGAGGCCGCGCTACGGAGGACGGTCGGCGGTACGGAAGTCATGGTGGACCAGTTGAACCACCTGGCCAAGATGGCAGCCGAGCCGTATGTGACGCTCCAGGTCATCCCGTTCAAGAGTGGGGCTCATCCTGGGATGCCTGGCAGCTTTGTCCTGATGGACTTCGCCCCCGACGACCCGCTGTTGGTCTATATCGACAGCATGGCCGGTGACCTCTTCCTTGAAGCGGACGAGGACGTACGGCGCTACAACCAAATCTTCGACCACCTCCGCGCCATGGCGTTGAGTCCCAGCGACTCGGCAGACCTGATCGCGTCAGTAGTTCGAGAAAGCAAGTGAGAGGAGGGGAAGCAAGGATGAAGGACATTGACCTCTCCCGCGCCGTGTGGCGCAAGAGCAGCTACTCAAGCGGCAATGGCCAGTGCGTCGAGGTCGCCGCGCTCGGCGGTGTCGTGGCGATGCGGGACAGCAAGGACCCGAACGGCCCGGCGCTGATATTCACGCCGGACGAGTTCAAGGCGTTCGCGCGAGGCGCCGTGGACGGCGAGTTCCAGCGGCCGTAGCCAGCCAAGTGATCAACGTGTTCAAGAGCGCCCGGCCCTCGCAGTAGGACGGGCGCTCTTCGCTGTTCGACTGCACGAGCTCCCTGAGAGCGTGGCGACGGTCCAGCGGTCGGCCGCGCCAACGGCCCCTGCCCAGCCATTACGTTCCGTTTGCAGCCCCCGCCACGAGGGAGATCCAGAGGTTTCCGGGGGTGCATGGGCATCCACACGACCACGCGGCCGGTACGGCGGCTGGAGAGCCCTGGGCCCTCCAGCCGTCGCTACGGATCCGGGCTACGCCCCCGCCGCGCCTGCCGCCGCCGGGACGGTCGCCGCCGGGGCGGGCGCCTCGGGCACGGTGGTGTCGGGGACGCCGATCTCGGGGATCTGGACGTCGGGAATCTGGAGGTCGGGGATCTGGAGGTCGGGGACGGCCGCGACGGGGTCCGTCAGGGCCGGCAGGGTCGAGGCGGTGGCCGCCGGGTCCGTGCCGGAGGCGGCGGGCTGGGTGGACAGGGCGCCGGCCGGCAGGCCGGTGCCGACCAGTGCGGTGAGCTCCTTGACCAGGCTGTCGGTGGCGGGGAGCACCTGGGTGCTGTCACCGGCGGCGATCGCCTTCAGCAGGCCGTCGAGGGACTTGCGCACGGCGGCCAGCGCGTCGCTCGTGGGGTCGGCGGCGCGTGGGGCGGCGACCCGCGGAGTACCGGCGGCGGGCAGCAGGACACCCGTGCTCACAGGGGCGGCGGGAGCGGCGGGTGCGGCGGCGAAGGGCACCGTGGACGGTGTGGTGGACGTGGCCGCCGCCGGGGCGGTCTGGGCCGTACCGGCGGTGAGCGCCGCGTCCACCTGGGCCAGCGCGTCCTTCGCCGCGGTGCCGAGCTTCTGGGTGTCGGCGGCCGACAGCACGCCCTGCTCCGGGTCGAGCACGGCGGTCACCAGATCGCGGACCGGGGCGAGGGTGCCGCCGAGTCCGGCGAGGTTCTGTACCTGGCCGAGGAGTGTGCCGGGGTCGGGGAGCGGGGCCCGCGGCGCCGCCGCCGGGCCGCTTCCCCGGACCGAGTCGGCCGCCATGGCGGCGGGGCCGCCGATCCCGGCCAGAAGGGCGGCGCAGAGGGCGGTGGAGGCGACACGCCGTGCTGGCAGACCACGCATGGGGGTTCCTTTCGCTGAGCACCGGATCTGGAGCCCACCGTGGAAGCGCCGGTCGCGGTCCGCAACCGATCATCCGCCCACCGCGTCCGCCCGCCCCCGGCCGCCGTGCGGCGCCACGCGGTCCCACCTGGCGGGACGCGCATCCGGGGGGCTCCGGCGCGCGCCGTCCGATCGGGGGAACGGCACGGCCGCCCTCCCGCGGGCGCCCGTACAGCGGTGGGCGCCGGTTCCCGGGAGGGCGGCCGGCCGGAGGAGGTTCGCTGCGCAGGCGTCAGCCGTTGACGCAGGTGTTGCCGAACGCCGGGTTCAGCAGACCGATGACGTTGATGGAGTTGCCGCAGACGTTGACCGGCACGTGCACCGGGACCTGGATCACGTTGCCCGAGATGACGCCCGGCGAGTGGGCGGCGACGCCGCTCGCACCGCTGTCGGCGGCGGCGATGCCGGCACCGCCGGCGACAGCCGCGGCGGCGGCGGAGGTAAGGACCAGGCCCTTGGCGATACGCGACATGGAAAGGTGCTCCTTGCAGTTGACACACAAACACCCGGGCGGGCTGCCCGGCGCTGGGGTCAACGCGCGGCGCGCCCCCCGAGTTGTGCCGCCAAAAGAGTGATCTCCCGATCGGACCGGCTTCACAGTTCCGACACACTTGCCCGCTTTCGTCGCATAAGTACCTTTCGCGACTAGAGTTGCGGACCTCTTGCCCCACCCCTTTGTCGGCTTTATCGGCCATCCGAAAGAGGCAACGACGGTCATGCGGCTCCTTCTTCGGCCGCGGGTCCTGCACCTCACCCAGCCCGTGGACGGCGGGGTCGCGCGCGTCGTGACGGACCTGGTGCGGGCGCAGCTCGCGGACGGCTTCGGCGTGACCGTGGCCTGCCCGCACGGCGCGGACGGCCCGCTCGGCGGGCAGCTCCGGGCGCTCGGCGCGGATGTGCGCCCCTGGAACGCGGCGCGCGCGCCGGGGTGTTCGCTCCTCGGGGAGGTACGGCGGCTCACCCGTCTCGTCGACGACGTACGGCCCGATCTGGTGCACGCGCACAGCGCCAAGGCCGGGCTCGCCGGGCGGCTGGCCGTGCGCGGACGGATCCCGACCGTGTTCCAGCCGCACGCCTGGTCGTTCGAGGCGGTCGGCGGCGGCACCGCGGCGCTCGCGCGGGCGTGGGAGCGCTGGGGGGCGCGTTGGGCGACGCGAGTGGTGTGTGTCAGCGAGGAGGAGCGCGCGACCGGCCTGCGCGCCGGGATCACCGCGCACTGGCACGTCGTCCCGAACGGCGTCGACCCCCGGCACTTCTCCCCGGCCCCCGGCCCCGTCGGCCCCGGACACTCCTCCCCGGCCCCCACCGGCCCCGCCGACCCCACCGGCACCACTGACCCCACCGGCACCACCGGCACCACCACCGCCGGGGGCACCTCCCGCGGCCCGCTCGTCGTCTGTGTCGGGCGGCTGTGCCGTCAGAAGGGGCAGGACGTGCTGCTGCGGGCCTGGGGCCCGGTCGCCGAACGGGTGCCCGGGGCGCGTCTCGTGCTGGTCGGGGACGGACCCGACCACGACCGGCTGCGGGACCTCGCCCCGCCCTCCGTCGCGTTCACCGGCGCCGTCGCCGACCCGCTGCCCTGGTACCGGGCGGCCGACGTGGTGGTGCTGCCGTCCCGGTGGGAGGGCATGGCGCTGGCCCCGCTGGAGGCGATGGCGTGCGCCCGGCCGGTGGTGGCCGCGGACGTCGGCGGCGCCCGGGAGAGCCTGCCGCCCGCGCTCGCCGCGCGCTGCCTGGTGCCCGCCGGGGACCCGGCGGCGCTGGCCCGCGCGGTGACCGCCCTGCTGCTCGACGCGCCGCTGCGCGCGGAGCTGGGCCGGCTCGGGCGCGCCCATGTGCTGTCCGCGCACGACGTCCGGCGCCGCACCGCCGCGGTCACGGCGCTCTACCACGACCTGCTCGCCGCCCGCCCCGGCGCGGCCCGCCCGGCACCGCAGGCGCCACCGGCCGAGCACGCCGTGCCCACCGAGCACAGGGAGTCCACTCACTCGTGACCGCGGAAAGCACCGTTCCCCCGCCCGGCCTGGCCCCCGGCCTGCCGCCACGCGACCACGCAGGCACGGCCGTCCCGGTCCGCGGGCCGCGCCGCCAGGCACCCGGATTCCGCTTCCCGGCCCGCCGTCGGCGCCCCCCGGTACCGGCGGGCGCGCCGCTGCCACTGCTCCTCGCGGACGGTGCCGCCGCCCTGCTGGGCGCCGCCGCCGCGTTCGCCGGGGCCGAGCACCGGCCGCTGCTCGTCGCTCTGCTCGTGGCCGCCTCACTGCTGCTGCGCCCGCAGCCGCCCGCGCCGCCGGTCCCGGCGGTCCTGGACGAACTGCCCGCCGTGTGCGGCCGGATCGCGGTGGCCTGGCTGGCGCTGGCCGCGCTGGTGGCGGCGTACCGGCCGGAGCACGCGCTGACCGCGGCCACCCTGCTGGCCGGGTGTGCGCTCCAGGCGGCGGTGGGCTGCGCGCTGCGCGGCGCGGTGCACGCCCGGCGGCGCGCCGCGCTGCTGCGGCGTCCGCGCGCCGCCCTGGTGATCGGCCCGGAGGCGACCGCGCAGCGGGTGGCCGCCGCCCTGCTGCGGCACCCGCGGTGCGGGATGCGGCCGGTCGGGGTCGTCGCCGAGCACCCCCGGGGCGGCTCGGGCGGGCTGCCGGTGCTGACCCGCGGCGAGGACGTCGAGCGGGCGGTCGTGCAGAACGGGGTGCGGGCGGTGCTCGCCGTCCACCCGTGCGTACGGGCCGAACAGGGGCCGCTGCTGCGGGCGCTGGCCGAGTCGGGCTGCGCGGTGTGGGAGGTCGACGCGGACCCGCCGTCGTACGCCTCCAAGCAGCGGCTGGCCGGGTTCTCCTGCCGACGGCTCTCGATGGCGCCCGCGCGGCGCGGCAGCGCGGGCAAGCGGGCGCTGGACGTGCTGGTCTCCGGGCTCCTGCTGCTGCTCGCCGGGCCGCTGCTGCTGGGCTGCGCGGTGCTGCTGCGGCTGGCCGACGGGCCGGGCGTGGTCTTCCGGCAGGAGCGCATCGGCCGGGACGGCAGGCCCTTCACGCTGCTGAAGTTCCGTACCCACCGGCCCGCCGACGCCCACGAGTCGGCCACCCGCTGGAGCGTCGCGGGCGAGCGGGAGATGCGGCCGTTCTGCCGGATGCTGCGGCGCACCTCGCTCGACGAGCTGCCGCAGCTGTGGAACGTGCTGCGCGGCGACATGAGCCTGGTCGGCCCGCGCCCCGAACGCCCCTACTTCGCGCTCCGGTTCAGCCAGGACCACCCCGGATACGCGGCCCGCCACCGGATGCGCACCGGCATCACCGGGCTCGCCCAGGTGCACGGGCTGCGCGGGGACACCTCGATCGAGGACCGGGCCCGCTTCGACAACGCCTACATCGACAACTGGTCGCTGTGGCAGGACGTCTGCATCCTGCTGCGCACCGCGGTCGCGCTGGTGCGGCCGACGGGGAGCTGACCGACGTGTCCCAGGCCGCCCTGCCCGAGCCGGCGCACCGCGGCGCCGAGGCCGCCCCGCCGGCCGCGCGGCGCGCCGCGCCGGTGGTCCGGCGGGTGCCCTACGGCCCGGTGCTGCCCGTGATGGCGGTCCTCGCGGCGCTCGCCGTGCCGGTGGCGCCGGGCGGCGCGGGCGGCGCGGGTCCGGCCGACGTGGTCTCCGGGCTGCTGGTGCTGTGCTGCGCGCTGCGGCTGCTGCGCGCGCGGCGGCGCCCGCTGACCCCGGTGGCCGCCGTGGTGCTCGGGCTGCCGGTGGCGGGCTTCGCCCTGGCGGCGCTGACCGCGCTGGCCGTGTCTCCCGCACCCGCCGTGTGCGCGGGGCTCGCCCGGTATCTCCAGGTGTTCGTGCTGGTCCCGGCGGCCGTGCTGCTGCTGGTCCGGGACCGCGCCGACTTCCGGGCGGCGGCCTGGGCGTTCGTGGGCCTCGCGCTGTTCCAGGGCGCCGTGGGCACGCACCAGTACCTCACCGGGACCGGCGCCTCCTACCAGGGCGCGCCGGTCCGGGCCGTGGGCACCTTCGGCGCCGGGGACGTGATGGGCATGGCCACGGCGGTCGCCCTGGGCCTGGTCTGCGCGGCCGGTCTCGCCCTCGGCCGGGACACGCGCGCGCGGGAGCGGGCGGTGGCCGCCGGATGCGCGGCGGTGCTGCTCGTGCCGCTGGCGCTCTCCTTCAGCCGGGGCGCCTGGATCGCCACGGCCGTGACCTGTGCGGCGCAACTGCTGCTGGCCGGGGTGCGGCGCGCGCTGGCGGCGGGCGCGGTGCTGGCCGCGGCGGCGGTGGTCCTGGTGGGCGGCCTGGGCGTCGGGACGGCCCTGCTGGCGGAGCGGTTCGACAGCATCACCCGGGTCGCCGACGCCCCGGACCAGTCCGTACGCGACCGCTACGCGCTGTGGAGCGCCGCGGTCGGCAGCTGGCGCGAACATCCGGTGACGGGAGTGGGGTTGAAGAACTTTCCGCAGGTACGCGACGGGCACGCCCCGATGTCCCTGTCCGCGGCGAGCGACACCGGGGGCGCGGGCGCCGCGTTCCGGCGGCAGCCGCTGCTGTCGCCGCACAACATGTACCTCCTGGTCCTCAGCGAGCAGGGCCTGGCCGGGCTGACCGCGGTCGCCGGGAGCTGGCTGGCGCTGCTGGTGTGCGCGCTCGGCGGGCTGCGGCGCGCGCGGCGGGAGCGGCCCGCGCGGGCGGGCGGCCCCGCCTGCGGGCTCATCGCCTGCGGGCTGCTGCTCTGGCAGCTCGTCGACTTCGCCTACGGGGACATCGGCGGCCCCTCGACGGTGCTGACCGCCCTGTCCTTCGGGCTGGTGGCGTGGTGGGCGACGGCCGCGGAGCCGGGTCCGGGAGGTGGCGCGCGATGACGGTGACGCCCCCTCCCCTGCCGCCGCGCTCCGGCCCTCCGGGCGGCGACGGCACGGCGACCGTGCCGCCCGCGCGCGGCGCGGCGACGGCCGTGGGCGCCGTCCGCGCGCTCCCGGCGCCGGTCTCCGCCTCCCGGGGCTTCCTGGCCCGCGCCACCCTGGTCACCGTCGTGCTGTCGGTGGCGGGCTCGCTGCTCGGCCTGGTCCGGGACCAGTCGCTGGCCCGGCTGTTCGGCGCCGGGTCCGACACGGACGCCTTCCTGGTCGCCTGGACCGTGCCGGAGTTCGCCGCGACCCTGCTCATCGAGGACGGGCTGGCGTTCGCGCTGGTCCCGGCGTTCAGCGCGGCGCTGGCCCGGCGGGCGCGCGGCGGCACGGGCGACCCGGTGCGCTCGCTGGTCACCGGCACGCTGCCCCGGCTGGCCTTCGCGTGCGCCGCGGTGTGCGCGCTGGCCGTCGGCGCCGCCCCGCAGCTCGTCCAGGTGCTGGCGCCGGGCCTGCCCGACCCGCGGCTGGCCGCCGACTGCACCCGGCTGACGGCGACCTGCGTGCTCAGCTTCGGACTCGCCGGGTACGGCAGCGCCGTGCTGCGGGCGCACGGCCGCTATGTGGCGCCCGCCTCGATCTACCTGGCCTACAACACCGGTGTGGTCGCCGCGATGTTCCTGCTGGGCGGCGCGTGGGGGGTGCGCTCGGCGGCGGCCGGGGTCGCGGTGGGCGGCTGTCTGATGGTGGCGGTCCAGGTGCCCGCCCTGTGGCAGCAGTTGCGCACCGGCGTATGCCCCGGCCCCCGCACGGGCGCCCCGGATGCCGCCGCGCACCCCATGGACTTCGCGGTCGTCGCCACGGTGCTGCTGTTCGCGCTGTGCCGCCAGTCGCAGGTGCTCATCGAGCGGTTCCTCGCCTCGCCGCTGCCCGCCGGGGCCATCTCGCACCTGAACTACGCGCAGAAGGTGGCCCAGATCCCGATGACGCTGTCGCTGATGCTGTGCACCGTCACCTTCCCGGTGGTGGCGCGGGCGCTCGCCGACGGCGACACCGTACGCGCCCGCGACCGCGTGGAACGCGACCTGGCGCTGGTCGCGCTCCTGGTGCTGCTGGGCGCGGCGGCGGTGATCGCCTGTGCCCCGCAGATCATCCAGCTCCTCTTCCAGCGCGGCGCGTTCACGGCGGACGACACCGCCGCGACGGCCGGTGTCATGCGCGTGTACGCGCTCGGGCTGCTCGGCCAGGCGCTGGTGGGCGCCCTGGTCCGCTCGTACTTCTCCGGCGGGCGGCCCGCCTGGTACCCGGTGGCCGCGATGACCGCGGGCATCGTGGCGACCTCCTGGATCGGCGCCGCGGCCGTCGGCCCCTGGGGCGTGACGGGCATCGCCGCCGCCAACGCCGCCGGCATCACCCTCACGGCCGCGCTGCTGCTGGCCGGTACCGGCCGGTGCGGGGTGCCGCTGCGGTTGCGGCGGGTGCTGGCGGAGACGAGCCGGCCGCTGCGCGCCGCGGTGGTCGCCACCGCGGCCGGGGCGTGCGCGGCGGCCCTGCCCGGGTCCCCGGCGGCGGGCCTGGCGGCCGGGGTGCTGACCGTCACCGCCGTCCATGTCCTGCTCGCCCGTGCCCTCGGCGCCGAGGGCGTCGAACCCGTGTTCCGCTCCCTGCGCTCCGTCACCCGAAGGGTCCGGCATGGCCTCTCCCGCTGACACCGTCCCGCTCACCGGCACCGGCGAGCCCGCCGGTCCCCTCCCGGGGCCCTTCCCCTGGGTGGCGATGTACCACTCGGTGGGCGACCGCTCGCCCGACCCGTACCGCGTCACCGTGACGCCCGAGCGGCTCGCCGCGCAGCTGCGCTGGCTGCGGCGGCGCGGGCTGCGCGGGGTGTCCGTACGGGAGCTGCTGGCCGCCCGCGCGGCGGGCGGCGGGCAGGGCCTGGTCGGGCTCACCTTCGACGACGGCTACGCCGACTTCGTCACCGCCGCGCTGCCGCTGCTGCACCGGCACGCCTGCGGCGCCACGCTGTTCGTGCTGCCCGGCCGGCTCGGCGGGCACAACGCCTGGGACCCGCGCGGCCCGCGCAAGCCGCTGCTGAGCGCCGACGGCATCCGGCACGCGGCGGCCGAGGGCGTGGAGATCGGCTCGCACGGGCTCACCCACACCGACCTCACCCGCGCCGACGACGCCGCCCTCGCCGCCGAGGCCGGCACCAGCCGGACGCTCCTCGAAGAGCTGACCGGCGCGCCCGTGGACGGCTTCTGCTATCCCTACGGCGCGGTGGACGCCCGGGTGCTGGCCGCCGTGCGCGAGGCCGGGTACCGGTACGCCTGCGCCGTCGCGCCCGGCCCGCTGACCGGACCGCACGCGCTGCCCCGGCTGCACATCGGGCAGCGGGACACGGCCTGGCGGCTGCACCTCAAGCACCGGCTGCACCCGCTGCGCCGCCGCCCCGTGAAGGGCGTGTGAGATGCGCGAACTGCGGGTCCTGCACATCATCACCGGTCTCGGCGTGGGCGGCGCCGAGCAGCAGCTGCGGCTGCTGCTGCGCCATCTGCCCGTCTCCTGCGACGTGGTGACGCTCACCCGGCCCGGCGCGGTCGCCGCCGGGCTGAGCGCCGACGGCGTCCGCGTCGTCCACCTCGGCATGGGCGGCAACCGCGACCTGTCGGCGCTGCCGCGCCTGGTCCGGGTGATCCGCGCGGGCCGCTACGACCTCGTGCACACCCACCTGTACCGGGCCTGCCTGTACGGCAGGATCGCCGCCCGGCTGGCCGGTGTCCGCGCGGTCGTCGCCACCGAGCACTCGCTCGGCGAAGGGCAGTTGGAGGGGCGCCCGCTGACGGCGGGGGTGCGCGCGCTGTACCTGGCCGGGGAACGGCTCGGCTCCACCACGGTCGCCGTCTCCGCCACGGTGGCCGACCGGCTCCGGCGCTGGGGCGTGCCCGCGCCGCGCATCGAGGTCGTCCCCAACGGCGTCGACCTGGACCGCTTCCGCTTCGACGCGGCCCGGCGCGCCGCCACCCGCCGCCGCCTGGGCCTGCCCGAGGACGCGTATGTGATCGGCGGCATCGGGCGGCTGGCCGCGGGCAAGCGGTTCGACGTCGTGGTCCGCGCCCTGGCCCGGCTGCCCCGCGACCACTGGCTGCTGCTGGTGGGCGGCGGCCCCGAGGAGAGCGTGCTGCGCCGCACCGCCCATGAGGCGGGGGTCGCCGACCGGGTGCTGTTCGCCGGGGAGCGGCCCTGCGCGCCGGACGGCTCGGCGGGCCCCGATCTGCCCGCGCTGGCCGCCGCGATGGACGTGCTGGCCTCGCCGTCCCCGCAGGAGGCGTTCGGTCTCGCGGTCGTGGAGGCGCTGGCCGCCGGGCTGCCCGTGCTGTACGCCTCCTGCCCGGCCGTGGAGGACCTGCCCGCGCACGCCGCCGCGGGCGCCCGGCGCGTCCGGGGCGGCCCCGAGGCGTACGCCCGCGCGATCACCGAGGTACGCGCCCGCGGCCCGCTCCCCCGGACGCCCCCGGACGCGGCCCGCCACTACAGCATCGCCCGCACCGCCGCCCGGCTCCTGGACGTGTACACGGCCACCCTGTCCGCCACCGCGTCCCGGCCCCCGGGCCGCCCCGCCCCGATCCCACCCCAGGAAGCGACCACCCCATGACCGAGCAACCGCCCCGGCCCCGCCGCCTGTCCCTCGCCCGTGTCCGGCGTCTGCCGCCCTGGTCCCTGGTCGCGGCCGGCACCGTGGCCGGCGGGCTGCTCGGCGGCGCCTACGGCGTCCTCGCGCCGCCCGTCTACTCGGCCACCAGCTATGTCGTGGCCGTCCCCGACCAGAAGTCCGACCCGGCCGCCGCGCTCGGCTTCGCCCAGGCGTACGGGCGGGTCGCCACCCAGGTCGCGGTGCTCGGGGACGCCCAGCGGCAGGCGGGCGTGCCGGTGCGGACCCTGCGGCGCGACGTGCGCGCGGAGACCTCGCCCGACGCGCCGATGATCGCCGTGACCGCCCTCGCGGGCCGTCCGGGTCCGGCCGCCGCCATGGCCGACGCCGTCTCCGCCGCCCTCACCCGGCACGCCACGCAGACCACGGGCAGCACGCACATCTCCCTCGTCCGCTTCGCGCGCGCCGTACGCCCCACCGACCCGTCCTCGGCGTCCCCGGCGGTGACCGGCCTGGTCGGGGCGAGCGCGGGCGGTCTGCTCGGCGGCCTGGCCCTGCTGGTACGGCCCCGGCGGAACACGCCCGGCGACCTGGCGCACCCCCCGGCGGTGCCCGGCCCGGCCCCCGCCGCCGACGTCCACGGCCGGCTGTGACCGCCACCCGCCTCGCGCCCCCGCCGCGCGCGGCCCACCCCGGCCTCACCACGGAACTGGTCACCGACCCGCGCGCCTTCGCCGCCCTCGCCCCGCAGTGGACCCGCCTGGCCGGACACTGCGCCGCCGCCACCCCCTTCCAGAGCCACACCTGGCTGCACTCCTGGTGGCAGTCGTACGGCGCCCCGGGGCGGCTGCGGCTCCTCCTGGTCCGCGAGGGCGCCGAACTGGTCGCCGCCGCGCCCCTGATGCTGCGCCGCGCGCCGGTGCCCGCGCTGGTCCCGCTCGGCGGCGCGATCTCCGACTACGCCGACGTCCTGATCGACGACCGGCGCCCCGGCCCGGCGGCCGACGCGCTCACCGGGGCGCTGGCCGAGGCCGCCCGCACCGCGCTGATCGACCTCCCCGAGGTCCGCCCCGGCAGCGCCGTCGAACAGGTCTACGACCGCTGGGACGGCCCCCGGCACCGCGCGCCGGGCTCGCTCTGCCTGGAGCTGCCCGCCCTGCCCCTGGACGGGCTGGTCGCCCGGCTGCCGTCCGCCAGGGCCCAGCGGGTCCGCGCCCAACTGCGCAGGCTGCGCGCGCTCGGGGTGGAACGGCGTGTCGTACGCCCCGAGGAGGCCGCCGCGGCCGTACGGCGGCTGCTCGCGCTGCACCGGCTCCAGTGGCAGGACCGCGGGGTCACCCCGGAGCATCTGCGGACGCGCTTCCAGGAGCACCTGGCGCGGGCGGCGGGCCCGATGGCGCGCGCCGGGGAGGCGGTGGTGACCGAGTTCCGGCTCGACGGCGAGGTGGTGGCCGTGGACCTCACCCTGCGCTCCGGCAGCCTGCTGGGCGGCTATCTGTACGGCGCCCATCCGCTGCTGCGGGAACGCAAGGCCGATGTGGCGGTGATGCTGCTGGAGGCGTGCGCCGCGCACACCGGCGACGGCGCCCCGGACACGCTGAGCCTGCTGCGCGGCGACGAGCCCTACAAGCACCGCTGGCGCCCCCGCCCGGTCGCCAACGAGCGGCTGCTGCTGGCCCGGCGGCACACCGCGCCCCTGCTGTCCGCGGTGCGCTGCGCGACGGCCGGCCGCACCCGGGCCAGGGACCTGCGTGCCCGCGTGCGGCGCGGGGAGGGGAGCGGGGAGGGGCGCGTGCGCCGTGGCCTAACGGACACCTGACGAGCCGTCCGCCACGGGCGCGGCGAGCGGTACGGGGGCCGGTTCCGAGGGCGGCACCGGGACCGACGGCGTTGTCGGGGGCTCGGCCTGAGGTGGCGTCAGGGCCGACGCCTGCGGCGAGGCCGGGGCGGGCGCCGGCTGCGGGGCCGAGGTCTCCGGTTGCTGGGCCGAGGTCTCCGGTTGCGGGGCCGAGGTCTCCGGTTGCGGGGCTGGGGCCTGGGGCAGGAGCGGGATGCCCGGGGGCGTGGGCGTCGGGGCGATGAGGTCCGTACGGCCGAAGAGGACCGCGCGGTAGACGCGCGAGGAGGCCGGGTTGGCCGCGCACTGCCAGACACCGTGCGGGCAGTAGTCGGTCAGGGTGTTGTAGAGCGGCCGGTGCGCGTCGAACCAGGCGAGCATGGACCGCATGTACGCGGCGTTGTCGCCGTTGCGGAACAGCCCCCACTCCGGGTAGGAGACCGGCTTGTGGTGCGCCTTCGCGAAGTCCACGTGCGCCTGGAGTCCGTAGGGCTCGCGCACCTGCTGGTCGAAGGTCAGGCCGGTCGGCTGGTCGTAGGAGTCCATGCCGACGATGTCGACCACGTCGTCGCCCGGGTAGCACTCGGTCCAGGGCACGGCGTCCCGGCCGCGGTTCGGCGCGAAGTCGAAGCGGAACCGCTGGCCCGGCACCGAGCGCATCGCGGTGACGATGTGCCGCCAATAGGTCTTCCACGCCTCGGGGTCGGGGCCGCAGCGGTGGGTGTAGGTGGTGCCGTTCATCTCCCAGCCGAGCACGAGCACCGTGTCCGGCACGCGCAGCGCGACCAGCCGCTGGGCGAGGGCGCGGAAGTGCGCGTCGAACAGCCCGGCGGCGCCCTGCCGCAGCAGGTACCGCACCTGGCCGTCCGAGAAGCGGTCCTCGTTGCGCTCCAGCAGCGGGACGTTGAGGACGAGCAGCCGGTCGGGCCGCTGCTGCCGCCACTGCGCCCAGACGTCGAGGAAGCCGGGGGCGCCCTCGATGTCCCGCCAGCGGTCGCCGGGCAGATAGGTGTGGCCGACGCGCAGTTCGGCGCCGCCCAGCCAGCTGCTGAGCTGCGCCATCCGGGCCACGCCCCGCGCGTCCGACTCCAGGAAGGCCCCGAAGGCGGGCCGCCGCATGCCGGGCACCTGCGCCGGGAGCGGCACCGGGGAGGCCGTGGGAGACGCGGGGGGAGCGGGGGGCGCGGGCGGAGCGGGCGGAGAAGGCGTGGCGGCGGGCGCGGACGGGCTCTCGGCCGCACCGGACGGACCCGGTGGCACCACGGGCGGACCGGGCGTCTCCCCGGGCGGTGCGCCCGGACTCGCCTCCGTGGCGGGCGGGTCGGGCACGGCGGTGGGCGGATCCGGCGGGACCAGGGGCGTGCCGGGCGGGAGCAGCACCGGCGAGGAAGGGTCCGCCACCAGCGAGGCGGGGTCCGCCGCCGACGCGGCGGGCGGCGCCGAGGACGGACTCGTCCACGGCGCGGGCGGATTCGGCGGCGCCGCCGGGTCCGGGTCCGCCGCCCCTGCCGCGGCCCCGCAGGCCAGGGCGGCCGATACGACGGCCGCCGCCGTGACGGCGGCCAGCCTCCGGTTCCCGTGTCGCCGTGCAGTCATGCCCGCTCCTTCCCTCACGCCGCCACAAAGGTCCCTGACGGGTCGTCAGCGTGTTCTCTGAAGTCAGGCACGGGAGGAGCGGGGGCGCCACCGCCGGTACGGCCTTCGGGTGCGCCGCGCCGCCGGCCGGGTGACATCGCCCGGAAACGGCCGCCGCCGCGACCGGCCGCCGGGGCGGCTCGGTCGCGGCGGCCTTGCGTCGGCCCCGCGGGCGGACTACCGGTGGGAACCGGCGGACCGGCCACGGCGGTAGAGGACCGTGCCGCCGGCGATCAGCACCGCGCTGACGGCCGAGGCACCGATGAGCGCACCGGTGTTGCCGCTGCCGGTCTCCGCCATCTGCGGCGGGGTGTGCTCGACGGGCGGCGGGGTGGTGTGGTGCGTGGCCGGCGGAGTGCTCGGCGGGGTGGCGGGCGGGGTGCTCGGCGGCGGGGTCGAGCACGGGCCCGGGGAGGGCTCCTCGCCGTACGCGCCGGAGGAGGGCTGCTCCCCGTACGCGCCCTGGTCGTCGCAGTCGGGGGTGTGCGACGGCGGCGGGGTGGGCTTCTCGGTGTGGTCCGAGACGTTGGCGCACTTGTTGCCGAACGCGGGGTTGAGCGCGGCCGCCGCGTCGACGGTGTTGCCGCAGGCGTTCACCGGTACCTCGACCGGCGCCTGGATGGTGTTGCCGGACAGCACGCCGGGCGAACCCGCGCTGACTCCGTCCGCCGTCGAGTCGGCGAAAGCGGCGCTGCCGTACAGGGACAGCACGCTCGTCGCGGCTGCCGCCGCGAACACTCCCCTGCTCAGGGTCTGTCGCAATCTAGTGGTCTTCCTGCTCGAAGCCGCCGGGGCGGCTTGAGGAACGTTCAGATGAGGGAGGGCCGGCCCTGGGTCGCGAGTTCGACGTCCAAGGCCGGCCCTGACACGGCCGGGAGGGCCGGGGTGCCCGCGCGGTCAGCCGTTGACGCAGGTGTTGCCGAACGAGGGGTTCAGCAGCGCGATGACGTCGATGGTGTTGCCGCACACGTTGATCGGGACGTGCACGGGGACCTGGATGGTGTTGCCGGAGATGACACCCGGCGAACCGACGGCGGCGCCCTCCGCGCCCGAGTCGGCGAAGGCGGGGGCGGCCATGCCCAGAGCCAGGATGGCGCCGGTCACGACAGCGACGCTCTTCTTCATGGAAGTTCCCTTCTCGGGGCGATGCGCCCCAATGACGGCGAGAAACCCAGTGAGCACGACCTCGAAAGTCGCGGCACTGAACGAGGAATAGACGTAATGGAAAACGGCGGAACGTAGATCGCCCGACAATTCACTCGATTGCCCCGCGCACCGTACGCCTCGCCCTCGGCTGCTCGGGCGAAAGAGTCCTGTGGAAAAGCCCAGGGCGACCGCCGGCACAGCAGCGGACGGCCCTGGGCCGGCCGGAATCGGCTCAGCTCTCGCCGTTGGCCGAGAGGACCGACAGGTCATCCAGCAGGTGCGACAGCGCACCGTCGCGCTTGGCCTGGGTCGAGTTGTCGGAGCACTGCTGGTTCTGCTTGTCCGACAGGACCGGGACGTCCTGGACGTTGACGAGCTGCAGCACACCGACGTTGGTCTCGTTCAGACCCAGGCACGGCTTGTTGAGCGTGCCCTCGATCAGCGAGAGCTGGGGGCTCATGTCGCCCCTCGTCGCCGAGTTGCCGAACGACGACGTGGCGCCGACGCCGTTGGCGACGGACGGGCCGTTGTCGTTCCCGATGGCAAGCGCCGCGGGAGCAGCCGCCACCGATCCACCGACGACAGTTGCGGCGGCCGCAGCGGCGACCATTGCCTTCTTGAGCACTGCGCGTTCCTTTCCTCGTAGCGACGCAGGTCCTACTGCCTCCTCAACACGAGGGGAGATGTTTGGTTGCGGGGGTTCACCCGGTTGGCCCGCATGGCGTTCCCGAACGCCTGAAAATCACGGAGTCCGGAAAACACACAAACACTTCGCCGCATCCGCCGTGGGAGTGAACGGGAGAAACCCGCGTGCCTCCGGGGAGTTGACCAGAACGCTCCGGAGACGGGGTTTCCTCAGAAAGGACCGGCCAGTGATCAAGAAGTTTGTCGCCACCGCCGCCATCGCCGCCTCCGCGATGGGCGCCACCGCCGCCGCGGCCCCGCAGGCCCTCGCGATCGGCAACGACAGCGGCCCCACCGCCACGAACGGCAACGGCGCGTGGCAGAGCTACGGCAACGCGACGACGTACGGGAACATGAGCCCGCAGATGGCGCTCATCCAGGGGTCGTTCAACCGGCCGTGCATCGCGGTGGGCGAGCTGCCGGTCGGGGTGCTCCAGGCCGTGAACGTCCAGGACATCCCGATCCTGTCGGACAAGCAGAACCAGCAGTGCTCGGAGAACTCCACGCAGGCCAAGCGGGACGGCGCGCTGGCGCACCTGCTGGAGGACGTGTCGATCCTGTCGGCGAACAGCGAGCGCTGACCGCCCCGGACCGCCGCGAGGAGCGGGCCGCCGAGTGCTCGGCGGCCCGCTCCCGTGCGTCCGGGCGGCGGTCTCCGTCGCCTACGGCACCACGTCCTTGGTCGCCTACGACACCACGTCCTTGCGGGCGAAGCCGCGGAAGGCGAGGGCGAAGAGCACCAGCGCGTAGGCGACGGAGACCGCCGTGCCCTGGATCATCCCGGCCCACTCGGGGTGCGGCTGCACGGCGTCGGCCCAGGCGAACTGCCAGTGCGCGGGCAGGAAGTCGCGCCAGTGGCCCAGGGCCGTGACGGCGTCCAGGACATTGCCCACGATGGTCAGGCCGACCGCGCCGCCGACCGCGCCCAGCGGCGCGTCGGTCCGCGTGGACAGCCAGAACGCGAGCCCGGCGGTGACCAGCTGGGAGACGAAGACGTACGCCACGACCACCACGAGGCGCTGGGCGGCGGTGCCCGCGGCGAGCGCGCCGCCGGTGGGGATCTGGAGCGGGCCCCAGCCGTAGGCGGCGGTGCCGACGGCGAGCGCGACCACGGGCAGCAGCACCATGGCGGCCAGGCTCAGGCCGAGTCCGACGACGAGCTTGGACCACAGCAGCCGGGCCCTGGGCACGGGCGCGGCCAGCAGATAGCGCAGCGAGGACCAGCTCGCCTCCGAGGCGACGGTGTCCCCGCAGAACAGCGCCACCGGGATCACCAGCAGGAAGCCGGCCGAGACGAACAGGCTGACCGCGGCGAAGTTGGCGCCCGACGCGGTGGCCGTGTCCATCAGGGTCACCTGGTTGTTGCGGCTGCCCGGGTCGCCGCCGATCGCGAAGGCCACGGCGAGCACGAACGGCAGGGCGGCCAGGATGCCGCCCATGATCAGGGTGCGGCGCCGCTTCAGCTGCCGGGCCAGCTCCACGCGCAGCGGCAGGGTGCGCCCGGCGTGGTAGCCGGAGGCGGTCTCCCCGGCCGCCGCTCCCTCGGTGAGCGTGCTCATGCGGAACCTCCGATCAGGGTGAGGAAGGCGTCCTCCAGGCGGCGGTGCGGGCCCACGGAGGCGACGGGCACGTCCAGCCGCACCAGCTCCACGACCAGGCGCTCGGCGGTGCCGCCGGGTTCGAGGCGGACCAGCAGGCCGTCGTCGGTGCGGACCGCCGAGGCCACGCCCGCCAGCGCGGCGACCTTCCCGGCCACCGGCTCGTCCACCGGGGTCGCGGTGCCGACCAGCAGGGTGTCGCCGGAGCCGATGATGTCGCGGACCGGACCCGCCTGGACCAGCCGTCCCCGGTCCATGACGACCAGGTGCGTGCAGGACTGCTCGACCTCGGCGAGCAGATGGCTGGAGACGATGACGGTGCGCCCGCCGGCCGCGTACCGGATCATCACCTCGCGCATCTCGCGGATCTGCGGCGGGTCGAGCCCGTTGGTCGGCTCGTCCAGGATCAGCAGGTCGGGCAGGCCCAGCATGGCCTGGGCGATGGCCAGGCGCTGGCGCATGCCCTGTGAGTAGGTGCGCACCGCGCGGGCCAGGGCGTCGCCGAGGCCCGCGATCTCCAGGGCCTCGTCCAGGCGGGCGTCCTCGGCCGGGCGGCCGGTGGCCCGCCAGTACAGCTCCAGGTTCTCCCGGCCGGACAGGTGCGGCAGGAAGCCCGCGCCCTCGACGAAGGCGCCGACCCGGGACAGGACGGGCGCGCCGGGCCGGATCGCGTGGCCGAAGACGCGGATCTCGCCCTCGTCCGGCCGGATCAGGCCCATCAGCATGCGCAGGGTGGTCGTCTTGCCCGCGCCGTTGGGTCCGAGCAGGCCGAGCACCTGGCCGCGCTCCACGCGGAAGGACAGCTCGCGCACGGCGTACCGGTCGGCGGACCTGGCGTAGCGCTTGCTGAGGCCGGTGATCTGGAGCGGGACACCGGCGAGGGCCGGGTCGGGCGCGGGGGCCGCGGTGCGGCGGCGGGCGGTGAGCAGCAGGGCGAGGGCGAGCGCGGCGCCCGCGGCGGGCAGCCACCACACCCAGGAGGGCAGCGGGGCCGCCGCCGTGGTCACACCGGGCGCGGTGGGCACCGTCAGCGGGCCGCGCAGGGCCGCGGTGTAGGTGGCGGGGGCGGCCGGGGAGGCGTAGCCGAGGTCGGTGGAGGCGAGGACCAGGCGGAGCCGGTGGCCCTTCTGCACCTCGTGGTCGATGGCCGGGAGGGTGAGCCGGACGTCCTTGCCGGCCTTGGCGCCCTCGACGCGGACCGGGGTGACGAGCTGGGCGGGCAGCACCGGGCGGGCCGAGCCGGGTCCGACGTCGTACATCTTGGCGAACAGGACCGCGTCGTCGCCGGTGGAGGTGAGGTGGACGGTGGCGGTCGGGGAGCCGGTGATGCGCAGGTCGTGGTCGACGGGGGCCGACTGGAAGCTCGCGTTCTGGCCGGGGAAGTCCAGGGAGACGCCGAGGCCGAGCGCGGAGAGCTGGGTCAGTGAGCCGCCGGCCGCCCCGGCGAGGCCGGGCAGGGCGGAGACGGCGGGCGGGCTGCCGCCGGGCGGGTTCTGGAAGCGCTGGGTGCCTCCGGCCAGGGCGACGGTGTGCGTACCGCTGCTCAGGCCGGGGTACGCGCTCGCGCTCGCGCCGCGCAGCAGGGCGGCGCCGTCGGTGGAGTCGACGCCGCCGGTGCGGGTGACGCGGAAGGCGGGGCCGGTGGCCGCGTCCTCGTCGCCCTTGAGATAGCGGTCGAACCAGCTTTCGACGCGGTCCTGGACGCGGGCGCTCTCCAGGTCGCCGCCGTCGTGGCCGCCCGCGAGCCAGTCGACGTCGACGGGCGCGCCGCCCGCCCTGATGGCCCGCTGGGCGGCGTCGGCCTGGCCGAGCGGGAAGAGCGAGTCGGTCTGGCCCTGCACCAGCAGGGTGGGCACCTTGATCCGGGCGGCGACGGCGGACGGGGAGCGCTCCTGGAGCAGCCGGGTCGCCTCGGCGTCGGGCCGGCCGGACTCGGCGACCCGCTGGTACATCGCGCACAGCTCGGGCTGGAAGCGGGCGCAGCCGCCGCCGGAGTCGAAGAAGATCCCGGCCCAGAGCTTCTTGAAGACGCCGTTCGGGAAGAGGGCGTCCGCCAGGTTCCAGTAGGTGATCGCGGGGGCGATGGCGTCCACCCGGTGGTCGTACCCGGCGGCGAGCAGGGAGACGGCGCCGCCGTAGGAGGCGCCGGCCAGGCCGACGCGCGGGTCGCCGGGTCCGTCGAGGCGGACCTGCGGCTGCCGGGCCAGCCAGTCGATGAGCCGGCTGACGTCGGCGACCTCGCCCTTGGGGTCGTTCAGCCCGATCCTGCCGGTGGACCGGCCGAAGCCGCGGGCCGACCAGGTCAGCACCGCGTACCCGTCGGCGGCGAGGTCCTCGGCCTGCTGCCGTACGTCGTCCTTGGTGCCGCCGAAGCCGTGTCCGAGGAGGACGGCGGGGTGGCGGCCGGAGCCGGCCGGGGTGAACCAGGACGTGTCGATGCGCACGCCGGTGCCCAGGTCCATGATCCGGTCGCTCCGGTGGGCGGCGGGGCGGGCGTCGGCGGTGGCGGTCGCGGTCCAGGTGCCGGCCCCGGCGAGCACCGCGACGGCGGCCCCGGCGGCCAGCCACCGCCGGGGCCCGCGCAGCAGTGCCCGCGGTCCGGGCAGTCGCAGATCCATGCCACCACCGTACGGTCCGCCACCGACAGCGGATGCCACCGCCGGTCCGAACCTCCGCCCCTCCCCCGGGAGTACGGCGCGGCGCCCGCGTACCGCAGTCGTGGTACGCGGGCGCCGGGCCGTGTCGTCGGTGGCGGGGGGCCGCCGGGGTCAGACCTGTGCGTCCTCCGGGATGGACACCAGCCAGCGGGTGTCGCGGCGCGGGCGGAGGTAGAAGGCCCAGTAGAGGGTGGCGACGGCCATGATGCCGCCGGTCCACAGCAGGTAGGTGACCTCCTGCATGCTGAGGATGTAGGCGAGGACCGCGATCAGCAGCACGGGGACGGCGGGCCACAGCGGCATGCGCCAGGCGGGCGTGTGCCGGTGGGCGCCGCGGCGGGCCAGCAGGGCGGCGACCGCGACGAGCAGGTACATCGCGGTCACGGAGACGCCGGTGACGCCGTAGAGGGTGTCCAGGTTGACGAAGCAGAGGACCGCGCCGGGGATGCCGACCGCGAGCGTGGCGACCCAGGGGGAGCCGAAGCGGCCGAGCTTGGCGAAGACGGTGTTGACCGGTCCGGGCCAGGCCTTGTCGCGGGCGGAGGCGAACAGCACGCGGGAGTTCTGGATGACCATGACGATGCCCGCGTTGATGATGGCGAGGGCCACGCAGAGGCTGACGAAGGTGCCGACGGCGGAGTTGGACCAGGCGGTCACCATCGAGCTGAGGTCGCCGCCGGTGAGCTCCTTGATGTCGGAGGCGCCCATGGTGATGGCGACGACCGGCACCAGGATGATCACGGTGGAGATGGCGAGGGTGGCGAGGACGGTGCGGGCGACGTTGCGGCGCGGGTGCTCCAGCTCCTCGGAGAGGTAGACGGCGGTGGAGAAGCCCTGGGTGATGAACAGGGCGATGGCGAGTCCGGAGACCACCAGCATGGCCGTCACGGTGTCGGTGTGGCCGTCGCCGCCGGCGACCTGCATGGAGACCAGGCTGCCCGCGCCGCGGTGGCTGTGGGCGAAGCCGAGGACGGCGACCACACCGGCGGCGATGACCTCCAGGACCAGGAAGATGCCGGTGATCCAGGCGTTGGCGCGCAGGTCCAGCAGTCCGGCGAGGGTGGCGAGCAGCATCACACCGGCGCCGGTCATCGCCGGGTCGAGGTGCACGATCGGCGCCAGGTAGTCGGCGGTGCCCATGGCGATCACGGGCGGCACGATCATGACGACCAGCAGCGACAGCACGAAGACCAGCCAGCCCGCGAGCCGTCCGGCCATCGTGGAGACCATCGCGTACTCGCCGCCCGCGCTGGGGATGAGGGTGCCCAGCTCGGAGTAGCAGAACGCGACGGCGATGCAGAGCAGCGAGCCGATGGCGATGGTGAGGGCGGTGGCGGTGCCGAGCGAGCCGAACAGGTCGGGCACGACCACGAAGAGGGTGGAGGCGGGGGTGACGCACGAGAGGGTCAGCAGGGTGCCGCCGACGACGCCGATGGAGCGCTTGAGCTGCTGGGGGCTGCCCGTCGTCCCGTCGGGGCTGCCGGTCGCCGGTGCGACGGCGTCGTCGACAGGGCGGAGCGTGTCGGTCATGCGGCGGTTCCGATCGACTCGTGCGTCAGTGATGGGGGCTCGGGAGCGCTATCGCCTCCGGCGGCTTCGGTCGTACGTTCTCGTCATGTCGTCCGCTCCCGGCGCGAGCATGGAATCCCGACGAAAACCGTCCCGTCAATGGCTGTTCACCTTCGGAATCCGCACCTGGGACGGAGCCGTTCACGGATCTGTTTCACAGGCAACATTGCCGTAACACCGTATTCATCAAGCCTGAGCGAATAGTGACCTTGCTTTCCAAGGAGTCTTCCCGGGTGAACCTGCGTCACCCGTTTCCTCCCCCGGACACGGGAATCGCAGGGCCGGGCGCAAAAAAAGTCGCGGCCGTCCGGTATCCGGACGGCCGCGAAGGGGGCTCGCGTCACGCTCAGTGGTTGCGCGGGAACCCGAGGTCGACACCGGCCGGGGCCTCGGACGGGTCGGGCCAGCGGGTGGTGACCACCTTGCCGCGGGTGTAGAAGTGCGTGCCGTCGTTGCCGTAGATGTGGTGGTCGCCGAAGAGCGAGTCCTTCCAGCCGCCGAAGGAGTGGTAGCCCACCGGCACCGGGATCGGCACGTTCACGCCGACCATGCCGGCCTCGATCTCCAGCTGGAAGCGGCGGGCGGCGCCGCCGTCCCGGGTGAAGATCGCGGTGCCGTTGCCGAACGGCGAGGCGTTGATCAGGGACACGCCGTCCTCGTAGGTGTCCACGCGCAGCACGCACAGCACCGGGCCGAAGATCTCGTCCTGGTACGCCTTCGCGCTCGTCGGCACCCGGTCGAGCAGCGACAGGCCGATCCAGTGACCGTCCTCGTAGCCCTCCACGGTGTAGCCGGTGCCGTCCAGGACGACCTCGCAGCCCTCGTCGGCGGCGCCCTTCACATAGGAGGCGACCTTGTCGCGGTGGGCGGCGGTGATCAGCGGGCCCATCTCGGAGTCCGGGTCGGTGCCGGGGCCGATCTTGATCTTCTCGGCGCGCTCGCGGATCTTCTCCACCAGCTCGTCGGCGACCGAGCCGACCGCGACGACGGCGGAGATGGCCATGCAGCGCTCACCGGCCGAGCCGTACGCCGCCGAGACCGCCGCGTCCGCCGCCGCGTCCAGGTCGGCGTCGGGCAGCACCAGCATGTGGTTCTTGGCGCCGCCGAGGGCCTGGACGCGCTTGCCGTTCGCCGAGGCCGTGGTGTGGATGTAGCGGGCGATCGGGGTGGAGCCGACGAAGGACACCGCCTTGACGTCCGGGTGCTCCAGGAGGCGGTCGACGGCCACCTTGTCGCCCTGGACGACGTTGAACACGCCGTCGGGCAGCCCGGCCTCGGCCAGCAGCTCGGCGATCCGCAGCGCCGCCGAGGGGTCCTTCTCGCTGGGCTTGAGCACGAAGGTGTTGCCGCAGGCGATGGCGACGGGGAACATCCACAGCGGGACCATCGCCGGGAAGTTGAACGGCGTGATGCCCGCGACCACACCCAGCGGCTGCCGGATCGAGGCCACGTCCACGCGCGTGGCGACCTGCGTCGACAGCTCGCCCTTCAGCTGCACGTTGATGCCGCAGGCCAGGTCGACGATCTCCAGGCCGCGCGCGACCTCGCCGAGCGCGTCGGAGTGCACCTTGCCGTGCTCGGCGGTGATCAGCGCGGCGATCTCGTCGCGGTGCTCGTCCAGCAGCGCGCGGAAGCGGAACATGACCGAGGTGCGCTGCGCCAGCGAGGACTGCCCCCAGGAGCGGTAGGCGTCCCGGGCGGCGGCCACGGCCGCGTCCACCTCGGCCACGGAGGCGAACGCCACCTGGGTGGTGACCGCGCCGGTCGCCGGGTCCGTGACCGGACCGTACGACCCCGAGGCGCCTTCTACGGCCTTCCCGCCGATCCAGTGGTTGACGGTCTTGGTCATGCCGGGTCACTCCTTCGCAGATGGCGGCGTCGGGTCGAGACGTGCCGTTCGTGGGGCTCGTGTGCCGGGACCCGCCGAGGCCGGGGGCGGCCCCGGAAGGGGGCCGGGACCGCCGGTGCGGGGCGCGGCCGCCGTCACATGACCATCCCACCAGCAACGCGCCCGGAGCGCGCCCGACACTGTGTCTGCGGTTCACCGGTCGGCGTAGACACATGTGGGAGTGTCCCCGGCACCGCCGCGGGGCGCGGCAGCGGCGGCGGACCGCAGCAGCGGCGGGGACCTCCGGCGCGGGAGCCGTAGCGGGCGGGGAGTCGTCGCTCGCACTTCGCTCCTGCCAGGGCGAAGCGGTCTCCCGCGCCGGAGGCGATCGATGGCCGGCCGACGCGCGCTGTCCGGATGGTGTCACCCAACACGCGCTCGCCGCCCGGGGTTTGGCACTCTGCCCCGGCCGGACCGGCAGGTATCTGCACCGTACAACCGGCGGGCGCGGTACGCCGAAGGCCCGCGGCGCCCGGGACCGCGCCCCCGGGCCGGACCCGTCCGGGCCGGACCTCCGGGCTCACCGCACCGCGCCCGCCGCGAGGGCCGACTCCACCTCGGCCGCGTCGGGCATCGCGGAGGAGCACTCCAGCCGGGAGGCGACGATGGCCCCGGCGGCGTTGGCGTACCGCATGACGCGCGCCAGGTCCCAGCCGGCGAGCAGCCCGTGGCAGAGGGCGCCGCCGAAGGCGTCCCCGGCGCCGAGGCCGTTGAGCACCTCGACCGGCAGCGGCGGCACCTCGGCGGTACGGCCCGCGCGGTCGAGGGCGAGCACGCCCGCGGGGCCCTGCTTGACGACCGCCAGCTCGGCCCCGGCGTCCAGCAGGGCACGGGCGGCGGCCCGCGGCTCGCGCACTCCGGTGGCCACCTCCACCTCGTCCAGATTGCCGACGGCGACGGTGGCGTGCCGCAGGGCCTCGGCGTAGAAGGGGCGGGCGGCGGCCGGGTCGGTCCAGAACACCGGGCGCCAGTCGAGGTCGAAGACGGTGTGCCCGGACCGCGCCCGGTGGGCGAGCGCGGCCAGCGTCGCCGTGCGGCTCGGCTCCTCGCTCAGTCCGGTGCCGGTGACCCAGAAGACCCGGGCGTCCGCGACGGCCGCCAGATCGAGGTCGTGGGCGTCGATCTCCAGGTCGGGCGCCTTGGGGCGGCGGTAGAAGTAGAGCGGGAAGTCGTCCGGCGGGAACACCTCGCAGAAGGTGACCGGCGTCGGCAGTCCGGGCACCGCCGTGACATGGCGGTCGTCGACGCCGAAGCCGCGCAGCGCCTCGTGCAGATAGTCGCCGAACGGGTCGTCCCCGGTCCGGGTGATCACCGCCGTACGGCGGCCGAGGCGGGCCGCGGCGACCGCCACGTTCGCCGCCGAGCCGCCCAGGAACTTGCCGAAGGTGGAGACGCGGGACAGCGGCACGCCCGTCTGGAGCGGATAGAGGTCGACCCCGATCCGCCCCATGGTGATCACGTCGTACACCATCGGCTCCCCTTCGCGTCGGCTCCCCCGGTTCTAGTGCCGGAGGCGGAAGCCTGTCAATGCTTTGTCCGGACATTCGGACGAGAAGGGAACGTGTGGGGTAAGCCCGGGAGAAGCCCGGGGGAAGTCCGGCGCGCATCTGCCCCGTAAGCAACCTTCCCGTCACACATGTCCCGATTTCGTGACACGGCGGTCACAGCCGTACGACAGGCCCTTGCCGCCGGAGCGCGCGCCTCGTTCACGCGGCACAGGCTCTCTTGATCGCCGGCGCCGCGCCCGGCCCCCCGGCGGCCTTCCGGACCGCCTCCGTGGCGCGCGCGGGGAGGTGCACACCATGACCGACCGAACACTCTGGTCGTACAAGGAGATCGCGGCCCACATCCGGGTGCAGCCCGACACCGTGCGGTCCTACCGCAAACACGGCCTGCTGCCGCCGCCCGACCGGGTCGAGGGCGGGCGCCCCTTCTGGTACGCCGACACGGTCCGCGCCTGGGCGGCGGCCCGGCCGGGCAACCGGGGCCGCAGGTCCGGCTGAGGCCCCGGCCGCCCCGCCCCGGCGCGGCCGGGGTCATGGTCATCGGCTCCACGGGCGGATGCCCGTGCCTCCCGCGCCCGGCGCCGTTCCCATGACGGCGCCGGGCGCGGCGGGTGTGGCGGGTGCGGTGGTCGCGGCGGGTGCGGTGGTCGCGGTGGGTGCGGCCACCAGGCCGATGATGGAGGCGGCCAGGAGGCCGGGGCGTACGCGCCGGAGGCGACCGGGCGCGCGGCGGTACCGGGCAGCGTGCGCGGCCATGCCGTGGCCGTCGGGGGGTTCCGGCTCCGGCGCGCGGCGCCACGTCCACCGCGACCACCGGCGCCCCGGCCCGCTCCACCGTTCGCGGACCGGCCGGTCGCCCGCCGTGCGGGCGGGGCAGGTGCCGCAGGCGTAGACGAGGGCGGGGTGGTCACCCGTTCGCCGGGCCGCCACCGGGTGCCCCTCTCGCCCACCGCCTCGATCACCCCCGGCCCGCTCGTGCCCCGGCGCGTGTGGCGGCGTGATGCCCGGGGGCCGCGCCCCTGCCGGTCGTGCGGCCGCACCGCGCCACTCCTTTGATAAATACCCCCTAGGGGTATAGTGTCGAATGCAGTGAGCCCCTCTGGGCCACTCCCATCCCGCACACCACGACGAGGAGAGCGACATGACCGCCCAGACCGAGACCCCGGACACCGTCACCACCGTCTACAAGGTGAGCGGCATGAGCTGCGGACACTGCGAGGGCTCCGTCTCCGCCGAGATCTCCGAGCTGCCCGGGGTCAGCTCGGTGAAGGCCGTCGCCTCGACCGGCGAGGTCACCGTGGTCTCCGCCGCCCCGCTGGAGGAGGCCGCCGTGCGCGCCGCGGTGGACGAGGCCGGCTTCGAGCTCGTCGGCCGCGCCTGACCGTCCGGGGCCGCCCCCCGGCTCCCCCGACTCGACACGTATCTCTCGACACCGGGCCGTATCGACCAGCTGATACTGGTTCTGTACGGCCCGGTCCGCTCACTGGAGTACGGACATGACCAGCACCACCAGCACAGCGACACCGCCCGACACGGCCGGGCAGCACTCCGAGGTCGAGCTGCTCATCGGCGGGATGACCTGCGCCTCCTGCGCGGCCCGCGTGGAGAAGAAGCTCAACCGCATGGAGGGCGTGCACGCGACCGTCAACTTCGCCACCGAGAAGGCGAAGGTCAGCTACCCCCGGGGGGTAGCGGTCTCGGATCTCGTCGCGACGGTGGTGAAGACGGGGTACACCGCCGAGGAACCGCCGCCCCCGGAGCCGGAGCCCGCGCAGCGGGAGGCCGCGGCGCCCGACGGCGACCCGGAGCTGACGGCGCTGCGCCAGCGCCTGACCGTCTCCGCGCTGCTCGCCGTCCCGGTCGTCCTGCTCTCCATGGTCCCGGCCCTCCAGTTCGACAACTGGCAGTGGCTGGCGCTGACCCTGGCCGCGCCGGTCGTCGTCTGGGGCGCACTGCCCTTCCACCGGGCCGCGCTCACCAACGCCCGGCACGGCGCGGCCACCATGGACACCCTGGTCTCGGTCGGCACGCTCGCCGCGTTCGGCTGGTCGCTGTGGGCGCTGTTCCTCGGTGACGCGGGGATGCCCGGCATGCACGACGAGTTCCGGCTCACCGTCTCCCGGATGGACGCTGCCTCGACGATCTATCTGGAGGTCGCCTCCGGGGTCGTCGCCTTCCTGCTGCTCGGCCGCTATCTGGAGGCCCGCTCCAAGCGGCGGGCGGGCGCCGCGCTGCGCGCCCTGCTGGAGCTGGGCGCCAAGGACGTCTCCGTGCTGCGCGAGGGCCGCGAGGTCCGGCTGCCGGTGTCCGCGCTGGCCGTGGGCGACCGCTTCGTCGTCCGGCCCGGCGAGAAGATCGCCACCGACGGCACCGTCGTCGAGGGCACCTCGGCGGTGGACGCCTCCATGCTCACCGGGGAGTCCGTCCCGGCCGACGTGACCACCGGGGACACCGTCACCGGCGCCACCGTCAACGCGGGCGGCCGGCTGGTCGTGGAGGCCACCCGGGTCGGCGCCGACACCCAGCTCTCCCGGATGGCGAGGCTGGTCGAGGACGCGCAGAACGGCAAGGCCCAGGTGCAGCGGCTGGCCGACCGGATCTCGGCGGTCTTCGTGCCCGTGGTCCTGGTCATCGCCGTCGGCACCCTGCTGACCTGGCTGCTGGCCACCGGCGACGTCACCGCCTCCTTCACCGCGGCCGTCGCGGTGCTGATCATCGCCTGCCCGTGCGCCCTGGGCCTGGCCACCCCGACCGCGCTGATGGTCGGCACCGGGCGCGGCGCCCAGCTCGGCATCCTCATCAAGGGTCCCGAGGTGCTGGAGTCCACCCGGCGCGTCGACACCGTCGTCCTGGACAAGACCGGCACCGTCACCACCGGCCGGATGACCCTCCAGGAGGTGCACGCGGCCGAGGGCACCGGCGAGAAGCAGTTGCTGCGGCTCGCGGGCGCCCTGGAGCACGCCTCCGAGCACCCCCTCGCCCGCGCCGTCGCGGCCGGCGCCGAGGAGCGCGTCGGCCCGCTGCCCGCCGCCGAGCACTTCGAGAACGTCCCCGGGCGGGGCGTACGCGGGCGCGTGGACGGCCATGAGGTCGTCGTCGGGCGCCTGTTCGAGGAGCTGCCCGAGGAGCTGGCCCGTGCCCGGCGCGCGGCCGAGGAGAACGGCCGTACGGCCGTCGTGGTCGGCTGGGACGGAGCGGCCCGCGGTGTGCTGGCCGTGGCGGACGCGGTCAAGGAGACCAGCGCGGAGGCCGTGGCGCGGCTGCGCGCCCTCGGACTGCGGCCGGTGCTGCTGACCGGTGACAACCGGACGGTGGCCGAGTCGGTGGCACGGGCGGTCGGCATCGACGCCGGTGACGTGATCGCCGAGGTGCTGCCCGAGGACAAGGTCGCGGCGGTACGGCGCCTTCAGGCGGAGGGCCGGACGGTGGCCATGGTCGGCGACGGCGTGAACGACGCCGCCGCGCTCGCCACCGCCGATCTCGGCCTGGCGATGGGCACCGGCACCGACGCCGCCATCGAGGCGGGCGACCTGACGCTGGTCCGCGGGGACCTGCGGGTGGCCGCGGACGCCATCCGGCTCTCCCGGCGGACGCTGGCCACCATCAAGGGCAACCTCGTGTGGGCCTTCGGCTACAACGTGGCCGCGCTGCCACTGGCCGCCGCCGGACTGCTCAACCCGATGATCGCGGGCGCGGCGATGGCGTTCTCCTCGGTCTTCGTGGTGACCAACAGCCTGCGGCTGCGCCGGTTCCGCTGAGCCGGACCGGCCCGCCGGACGTACCGGTCCCGCCGCGGAAGTGCCGGTTCCGCGACGGACATACCGGTTGGGAGACGGAAGTGCCGGACCCCCTGGAGTCCGGCGCGCGCCTCACATAAGCTCTTCACAAGGCTCGCGCATCATCCTTACGCTTGGGTCTCGATCGCCATATCAGGGCTCTTGCGCACCTATGGGACATATGCAAGAGACGCATGTCACAGTGATGTGAACGTAACCATCGAAGGGGTTCGAAGGTCTAAGTTTGGCGATGTCAGGAAGCGTCTTGGGGGGCGCCGACTGACGTCTGGGGATGTCTTGGGGGACTTCCCTGGAACTGCGTTGCCGGGACACGTACTTCGGGAAGCTTTGAGCGGCCCTCCCGGGTGTGCGCTGTCCCGGCACAGCGCGGAGCGGTAACGGTGCGGGCGCCGGTCGGCGCACGCACCGGAGGCAACTGAGGCAGCAGTACGGCAGTACAGCAGTACGAAGAACAGCGGTTCAGGCGCTGGTTTTCTCACAGACGCCCGGCCGGATCCCGTGGGGGGAATCCGATACCGGGACATGGGAAGGCGCCCTGGTCGCCGGCCCGTGGGGGGACTGGCACACCGGGGCGCCTTCCGCTTCCCGCCGCCGCCCTCGCCCTCACTCGCCCTCCCCCGCCCTCCTCTCCGCTCGGCCCCTTGCCTCCTTCCGTACGGCTCCGAATGACCCCGGACGGCTCCGGACGGCTCCGGACACACGAAGGCCCCGCACCCACCGGCTGACCGGCGGAAACGGGGCCCGGGGCGCGAGGCCCGTGCGGCGAAGCGGCGCCTCAGCGCTCCTCGACCGGGACGAAGTCGCGCTCGACGACGCCCGTGTAGATCTGGCGCGGGCGGCCGATGCGGGAACCCGGCTCCTTGATCATTTCCTGCCACTGGGCGATCCAGCCCGGCAGCCGGCCCAGGGCGAACAGGACCGTGAACATCTCGGTCGGGAAGCCCATGGCCCGGTAGATCAGACCGGTGTAGAAGTCGACGTTCGGGTAGAGCTTGCGCTCGACGAAGTAGTCGTCGGAGAGCGCGTGCTCCTCCAGCTTCAGGGCGATGTCGAGCAGCTCGTCGTCCTTGCCCAGCGCGGAGAGCACGTCGTGCGCGGCGGCCTTGATGATCTTGGCGCGCGGGTCGAAGTTCTTGTAGACCCGGTGGCCGAAGCCCATCAGGCGGACGCCGTCCTCCTTGTTCTTCACCTTGCGGATGAAGGTGTCGACGTCGGAGCCGGAGTCGCGGATGCCCTCCAGCATCTCCAGCACGGACTGGTTGGCGCCGCCGTGCAGCGGGCCCCACAGCGCGTTGATGCCGGCCGAGATGGAGGCGAACATGTTGGCCTGCGAGGAGCCGACGAGGCGGACCGTGGAGGTCGAACAGTTCTGCTCGTGGTCCGCGTGCAGGATCAGCAGCTTGTCCAGCGCGGAGACGACGACCGGGTCGGGCTCGTAGTCGTCGGCGGGGACCGAGAAGGTCATCCGCAGGAAGTTCTCCACGTAGGAGAGGTCGTTGCGCGGGTAGACGAACGGGTGGCCGATCGACTTCTTGTACGCGTACGCCGCGATCGTCGGGAGCTTGGCGAGCAGCCGGACCGTGGACAGGTCGCGCTGCTTCTCGTCGAACGGGTTGTGGCTGTCCTGGTAGAAGGTGGACAGCGCCGAGACGACCGAGGACAGCATCGCCATCGGGTGGGCGTCGCGCGGGAACCCCTTGTAGAAGTTCTTGACGTCCTCGTGCAGCAGGGTGTGCCGCGTGATCTCGTTCTTGAAGGTGGAGAGCTCGTCGACGGTCGGCAGCTCACCGTTGATGAGCAGGTAGGCCACCTCAAGGAAGGTGGAGCGCTCGGCGAGCTGCTCGATGGGGTAGCCGCGGTACCGGAGAATGCCCTGCTCGCCGTCGAGATAGGTGACGGCGGATTTGTACGCGGCCGTGTTGCCGTAGCCGCTGTCCAGAGTCACCAGACCGGTCTGGGCGCGGAGCTTCCCGATGTCGAAGCCCTTGTCGCCGACGGTGCTGTCGATCACCGGGTAGGTGTACTCGTCGCCGTCGTACCGCAGTACTACAGAGTTGTCGCTCACGTCTTCCCTCACCGACGTAGTGCCTCATCTTCGAGGTGCCCTGACTGTCTCTACCATCCCCCATTTGGCTCAGGAGAGTGCACTCGGGGTCGACCATTGGGCCTATTGGCGGCACTCAGTGCCGCCAACCTGCTCATCCTGCCCCCTCGGAGCAGTGTCGGGAAGTGTTCTGTGACCTTTGCGACTCGTTTGATCGATCATTTTTTGCGCGACGGGCCCGCGCCGGGGGCGGCGACGGGATTTTCCGGGCCAGGAGCGGCCCGTTCGTCAGATTTTGTCGCCCTTCCGGGCCTTCTCTGGCCGTTCTGCGGCTTCAGGCGCCCCGGAGCCGGAAATCCAGCGCCGTGCAGCGGCGTCCCGCCGAGACCGTGCGCACCGCCTGGCCGATGGCCCGGCGCGAGCCGACGAGCACCACCAGCCGCTTGGCCCGGGTCACCGCCGTGTAGAGCAGGTTGCGCTGGAGCATCATCCAGGCGCCGGTGGTCACCGGGATCACCACGGCCGGGTACTCGCTGCCCTGGGAGCGGTGGATGGTGACCGCGTACGCGTGCGCCAGCTCGTCCAGTTCGTCGAACTCGTAGGGCACTTCCTCGTCCTCGTCGGTCAGCACCGTCAGCCGCTGGTCGACCGGGTCGAGCGAAGTGACCACGCCCACGGTGCCGTTGAAGACGCCGTTCGCCCCTTTCTCGTAATTGTTGCGGATCTGGGTGACTTTGTCGCCGACCCGGAAGACCCGGCCGCCGAACCGCTTCTCCGCGAGATCGGGGCGGCCCGGCGTGATGGCCTGCTGGAGCAGCCCGTTGAGCGTGCCGGCGCCCGCCGGGCCCCGGTGCATGGGCGCGAGCACCTGCACGTCCCGGCGCGGGTCGAGCCCGAACCTGGCCGGGATGCGCCGCGCCGCCACGTCCACGGTGAGCCGGCCCGCCTCCTCCGTGTCGTCCTCGACGAAGAGGAAGAAGTCCTTCAGACCGTCGGTGAGCGGCTGCTGACCGGAGTTGATGCGGTGCGCGTTGGTGACGACGCCGGACTGCTGGGCCTGGCGGAAGACCCGGGTCAGGCGCACCGCCGGGACCGGGCTCCGCTCGGCCAGCAGATCCCGGAGCACCTCGCCCGCGCCCACACTGGGCAACTGGTCCACGTCCCCCACGAACAGCAGGTGCGCCCCCGGCGGTACGGCCTTGACCAGCTTGTTGGCGAGCAGCAGGTCCAGCATGGACGCCTCGTCGACCACGACGAGGTCGGCGTCCAGCGGCCGGTCCCGGTCGTACGCCGCGTCGCCGCCGGGCTTCAGCTCCAGCAGCCGGTGGACGGTGGACGCCTCGGCGCCGGTCAGCTCGGACAGCCGCTTGGCGGCCCGGCCGGTCGGCGCGGCCAGCACCACCTTCGCCTTCCTGGCACGGGCCAGCTCCACAATCGAGCGCACGGTGAAGGACTTGCCGCAGCCGGGCCCGCCGGTCAGCACCGCCACCTTCTCGGTCAGCGCGAGCCGGACGGCCGCCTCCTGCTCGGGCGCGAGATCGGCCCCCGTGCGTCCGCGCAGCCAGCCCAGCGCCTTGTCCCAGGCCACGTCCCGGAAGTGCGGCATCCGGTCCTGCCCGGTGCGCAGCAGGCGCAGCACCTGGGCGGACAGGGAGAGCTCGGCGCGGTGGAACGGCACCAGGTACACGGCGCTGACGGACTCGGCCGCCTCGCCCTCGGCGGCGGGCACCTTCTCCCGTACGACCCCGGGATCGCCGCCGTCCTCGTCCGGCTCCGCGAGGGCGGCCAGGCACTCGATGACCAGCCCGGTGTCCACCTGGAGCAGCTTCACCGCGTCGGCGATCAGCCGCTCCTCGGGCAGGAAGCAGTTCCCCTGGTCGGCGGACTGCGACAGCGCGTACTGGAGTCCCGCCTTGACCCGCTCCGGGCTGTCGTGCGGGATGCCGACGGATCGGGCGATCTTGTCGGCGGTCAGGAAGCCGATGCCCCAGACGTCGGCGGCGAGCCGGTACGGCTGGTTCTTCACCACGGAGATCGACGCGTCGCCGTACTTCTTGTAGATGCGCACGGCGATGGAGGTGGACACCTCGACCGTCTGGAGGAAGAGCATGACCTCCTTGATCGCCTTCTGCTCCTCCCAGGCGTCGGCGATCTTTCCGGTCCGCTTGGGCCCGAGGCCGGGGACCTCGATGAGCCGCTTGGGCTCCTCCTCGATGATCCGCAGGGTGTCGGTGCCGAAGTGCTGGGTGATCCGGTCCGCGAAGACCGGCCCGATCCCCTTGACCAGACCGGAGCCGAGGTAGCGGCGGATGCCCTGGACGGTGGCCGGCAGGACCGTCGTGTAGTTCTCGACGTGGAACTGCTTCCCGTACTGCGGATGGGACCCCCAGCGGCCCTCCAGCCGCAGCGACTCCCCCACCTGCGCACCGAGCAGCGCCCCGACGACGGTCAGCAGATCACCGGCGCCTCTGCCGGTGTCCACGCGCGCGACCGTGTACCCGTTCTCCTCGTTCGCGTACGTGATCCGCTCCAGCACCCCTTCGACCACGGCGAACCGCCGCTCACCGTCACCCTGGGCCGCCTGGGTCCCCGCCTGTCGAGCCATGATCCGACGGTACCGGTGGGGGGTGACAGTGGGGGCGGGGTGGGGAGGAGGGTGGGGTAGGGAGAGGGTGTCGGCAGGGGCGGCGGGAGCCGGGGCGGATCCGGCGGCTCCGGGTCCGCCCCGGGCGATCAGCAGCCGGAGCCGGTTCCCGGGTACGAACCCCACAGCCAGTTGCAGCTGGTCGGGTTACAGCTGTCGGCGTTGCACTCGAACTCGTACGCCGCCGTCTTCCGGCCGGCCTCGCTGTGCGACGCCCCGACGTAGGAAGCGGCACCGAACCCGAGGGCACCCGCGAGGGCCAGGGCGGCGACGGCACGACGGGTGATGTTTCTCCGTATTTTCATGAACTACAGCATAGCCAGGGGCATTTGGGGACATCCAGAGCTTCGCGGGAGGGGGCTCTTGTCGGACGCGGGCACGAGTTTCGGACGTGGGAGCGACTTACGGCGGCCCGGCTCGTTGCTCGTCTCGTACGGAACTGAAGTCCCTGGCTTCCGCCCTGGGAACCATCGACCCCGACAGCGCCGCGGTCTTCGTGCAATTCGTCGACTCCTGCCTGGGCGACCCCCAGGCACAACAGATGTGGAGGGAACTGATGACGGCGATCCAGTACTTCTGGCGGCATCCGCTGGCCCAGCAGGTGCGCGAGGAAGGCCGGGAGCAAGGAAGGCTCCAGGACCGGCGCGAGATGACGCTCCGCATCATCGAGTGGCGTGGCATCCCCGTGACGGACGCCATCCGCGAGCGGGTGAACACCTGCACCGACCTGGACCAGCTCGAAGCCTGGGCCCAGCGGGCGGTGCGGACGGCGGATGCGGAGGAGTTGTTCGCCGGGGAGGACTGACGGTGGTCCCTGTCACTTCGGTTCCGCCCATGGGAGGTACTGGGGGCGGCGGTTCCAGTACCAGGCACGACCGGGTGGCGGGGCCGTCGTAGCCGCCTCGGTGCGAAGGGCGGCGGAGAGGGCGTGCCCGGCGTCGTTCAGCGTCGACGCACGGTACTCGCCGTCCAGTTCCCGCAGTAGCCCGGTGGCTTCGTGCCGTAGGCCGTCGGGGAGGTCCGCCAGGGCCGCCGCGAGTGTGTCGCGCCACGCCAGGTCCTCGGCGTACAGGGCTGCGGAGTACCAGCCGCGAGGCGGCCAGCCGCTCCGCAGCCGCACACACAGCCGCTCCCAGCCGGCCAACGCTCCGCGAGCCCTCCGCTCCGGCCCGCTCGCCGCGCCCATGGACAGCACCGCGTCGGTCAGCGGCGTCGGCACCGGAAAGGCGCGCACCACCTCCGGGAGGTGGAGGACGGGCACATGGGGCATGCCGGTGATCGGCGCCTCGGCCGCTTCCACGGAGAATCCGGCCTCCGGGCCACCGGGTTCGGTCACTCGCGCGAGTGTGACCCCACCGCCGGGCAGAGCGACCCTGTTGATCCAGGGCAGCCCACCGTCCCAGGTGTGGAACACGGGCACGCGGAGCCGCCCGGCCAGGTGGGCGGCCAGTTCCTCCCCCGCGGGCCGCCGCTCGACCTCTCGCGCCGCGTACACGCCGAGGACCCATGAGAGGTCCCCGGCAGCGGCTCGGGCGAGGTGCTCGTACTCGCAGGTGACGAGGGCGTCCCAGTTCCGCGACCGCACCTCGGACTGCTCCGAGACGTCGACGCCGGAGACGGGGACGCGGAACGCCTCGGCCAGGATCCGCCGTATCTCCTCGGGTCCGGCCGCGGCCGGGGTCAGGAAGACGTCCATCCGCAGCATGGTGTCAGGTGGCGGACGAGCCCTTGGTGATCGTTGACCGTGTCCGAGGTGGTGGCCGCCTTCGGACAGACCGCGGCCGCCCTCCGTGAACACGTTCACGGCCTGGGCTTTCCCGGCGTCGCGACGTTCTACGTGGGGCACGACGCGCAGGCCGGGCAGCTCCGCCGCTCGACCGGCTCCGTTCCTCCGGTCCGACCGGCTCCGTTCCTCCGGATGCCCTGCCGTTCGGCGGCGCGTACGCGGCTTGCGACCGCCTCGGTCCGGTCGTCCAAGGGTTCCTGGCCGCCGGCGAGCCGGGGATCGGGCCCTTCGAGAGGACCGCTGGGCCCTCACGGCTGCAAAAGATCCAAGAGGCGGCTTCGCAGGGATGAGAGGGATCAGCAGGTCTCATCGAAGAAGTCCTCCGCGTCGGGATACGCCTCCGACCTCAGGAGGCGGGAAAAGGCGTCGAACTCGTCCTTTCCCATGTAGTACCCCCCGGTGTGGTGCAGCATGAAGAATCGGCCATGCTCGTCCACCAGAACGATGCCGTACTCGGGCCATTCGTATCCCACGGGGAACAGTCGGGTCCCCAGTGCAGCCGCCAACTCGGTGATCGCTGCCGCATCTCCGTCGTAGCCAACAGTCGGCTCCATGATCAGGGCCGCTCTCCCTGCTCCCGGCCACGGCAGTGTGAGACCGCCGTACACGTGGACGATCCGCGACGCGGATGGCAGGGGCGACAGCGTGACGCCCTGTCGCCGGGCATCCTCTGCCCGGATCCGGACCAGTTCCTCGGCTTCCGCACCGATGTCGCGTGCGGGGAACCAGCCGTTCGCCACAAGCCATTCGGACACGGCCCGGGACGGGGTGCCGTCTCCAGTGCCATGAGATTCCTCAGCCATTTTTTCGAGGAAGCAGGCCCGGCCGGTTCGCCTCGTTCCGCGCGTACGACGAGACGTCCGCACCTGGTGGACGGACCAGGAAGACGTCGACCGGGTCTTCTGCGTGCAGAGTGAAGCCGTGGCGTTCGTAGAGGCGGCGGGCAGGGCTGCCCTGAAGGACGTTCAGGGCGACGGTCTCGCCCTGGGCGTCGGCTCGCCGGAGCAGTGTGCGGAGAACGGCGGAGCCGAGGCCCCGTCCCTGGTGGTGCGGGGCGAGGTAGAAGTGCTCCAGCCATCGCCTGCCGTCGGCCGGACGGAAGGTCACACAGCCCGCGAGTTCACCGCCGACCTCGATGACTGAGGTGTGCCGCGAGGAGAAGGAGTCGCGCAGCCGCTGCCGCACCCGGTGCTCGTCGTAGCGTTCGAGGCGCTCCAGATCGGCGCGCATGACCTCGGCCCGCAGTTCCGCGATCGGCTCGATGTCTGTCACCACGGCGGGACGCAGACTCCAGGCCGTCGCGGTCCCCGCCACCTCGGTTTTCATGAGCGGAGTATGGCACTGCGCAGGCAGGTGCCGCCTCTGGGTATTGGAGCGCGCGTGCGTCAGTTGACCGGAACTCCTGCCCCTACCCGGCGGAGGCGACGACCCGGACGAGGACCGCGCCGCTGAGGTCCGCGGACCGGAAGTCAACGGCCGGCAGGGCGGAGCCCATGAACCGAGCGCCACGGCAGGCGGCTCTCATGACATCCATGTCACACAGCGAAGCCTTCGCCAGATCCGCCCCGCCGAGAACCGCTTCCCTCATGACGGCATCGTCGAGTTCGACCTGCACCAGCGAGGAGCCCGTCAGATCGGCTCTGTCGTCCGTCCTGCTGATCCTTGTTTCCCTTTGCGGACCTTCGATGGCTATCGAGCGCCCGCCAGGCGCTTGGTCACGGATTCGATGAACGCGGCAGCTTCCCGCTCCGAAATCTCCACATGGTCCACATCGTTTTCTCCCAGTTCGTATCGACGCATATACTCCGTAGGCTCCCACCGCAGGTTGCGCGTGAATGCCTCGTCATGTGTCGCACCCTCCCTTCCGACCTTTCTCCTCCTTACGATGCCGAGCGGGGCGATGCGGGAGTAACCGTCGGCGACCTTGGCGTAGTACGTGATACGACCCGTTGCGTCTTGGTCGAGCGCGTCAAGCGTGGAGGCCTCAAGCGTGAGGAACGGCTCGGCCCTGAGGTTCGACTCAAAATTCCCGTAAGGAATCATCACACCGTAGAGGTCAATGAATTCCTCGACCGAATACCCACCGCCCCTCCCATACATGAGCAGCAGCGGTTCGTACGGATCGGGAAGGTCGGGCAAGTCTTCCGCGTGCACTGCGCGAAAAGCCGGCCACCGCACGGCACCGCGGCACGTTCTCGCAGTCGACGGAGTGGGAACCATACGCATCAGAAATTCATCCAGCTCTCTCTCCACTTCCGGATCGAAGGAGAAAGCCGGATCGATGAACTCTGTGATGTCAAAGAAGGGCCATTCGGCTTGCGCACCATAATTTTCTGCCCAAAGGGCGGAACGGCGCATGAATTCACGCATCAAGAGTGCCCGCGATCGGGTGTGCGCAGTGGCAGTGTCCCAGTCGCCGTACCACTCCACCGTACGCAGACGTTCCAGTACGGTGCGCGACAGTTCGGTACTCACTACAGCTCCAACCCCTTCGAGCGCAATTGCTGGTGAATTGCTTTCACTACGTCATCGAGGTTGGACAGGTCATCGGCCAGAACGACCCCAGGGTGCTCCATCCCCAAGGACCTCCAGTGGCGGAACCCCCCGATCTTGTCGTTGGGCGCCAGATCGTGGGCTCCTGCGTCGCGCACATCCTGCGGGAACTGAGGTCGGTAGTACTTGCCGTCAGACGGGTCCAACTCCCACAAGTGATCATACTCGCGGATGTACGGGAGACCCGACTTCATGAGGCTGCTCTCCACGTACTCATGCGCCATGAGGTGCTTGAACTGCTGTACTCCTTCCTCGCTCAGCTTTCCTTCCCTGGCTGCGAACCACAGCTCGCCGATGTCCCTGCGAGGAGTAAAGAGGCCCTTCTTGGTGGTGCCGGGACCGATGGCCACCTCATGCTGGGACCGGAACAAGTGACTCTTCACCTGCCGGAGCACCGATTCGTCGACACCCGTGTTCTTCGAGATAGCGGGCAGCTCCACCCGATTTTCCGTCGACCTGATGTGCTCGTACATCTCGGCTGCGACCACAGAATCCGGGTCATGAATGGGATCAGGCTTCTCCACCCAGCCGGCACCGCTCCAGCCGCCCCGCGGCCCCTCTGTGTACGGACTCTCACCAGGCGATTCCTGGTGTCCGTGTGACGTCCCCTGGCCGTGCCCCGTCGGCTCGACGGAGTGCTCGGGGTCGTGGAGGTCGGATGCCTGGTGATCGTGCGGGGGACCATGTGGCTCGTGCGTCGGAGGCACCGCATGCCCGGCACTCCCGCCGGATTCCCTGCTGATGGCCGGGACAACATCCGCGGATCCATGGGCGCCGAGCCGGATGTCAGCTGCTCCGTGAGGCACCGGTACCCTGCCGAACAGCTCGGTCTGCTCAACTTTGATGGCGGCGAGTTCCTCGGGGGAAACCCCAGGCAAGCGCTCCTTCTCATAGAGGATGTGGCCGTCCATCTTGGCTGTGAAGCTGTCGGCAGTGTGGAACTGCACTTCGAACGCCTGGCCACTGACAGGGTCCCGCCAGGTGGAGTTGATCCCTTTATATCCCGCGGAGTCCCAAGTGTTCTTGTAGGTGACGTTCTCGAAACCCTTGGCCTGGAGTTCATCGATCGCCTGCTGAACACCATGTGTGTAGCGCTCCACCGGCACCTCCATGGTGTAGCGGATGGAGTCTTTGATGCCTCCCAGAACCTCGTCAGGACGCCTGCCGATGTTCTCGAACAGGTCTGTGGCGAGCTTGCGTTTGAGGGAGTCCGCTCCCTTCAGCCGGTACTCGAGCCCGATGAGCTTCCCCTCGTCGACCCGGCTCGCAACAGACTGCATCGACTCAGTGATGTCAGGTTCGGCCTTCTTGGAACGATCCATGAACTCGTCGGCCACCCGGTTCGCCTCGGGATCGAGATGCAGCCCGTTCTCACCTGCCCACGAGCCGTCCGGCAAGGAACCGGAGGGTCCGTCGGGCACGTTCGCCATCGGTCCGTCGAGATCGATGTCCCGTGGGAGGTGCGTGTCTCCTCCGCCGCCGAGGTCGGATTCGTGCCCGTGAGCCCCTCCGTGCGGATCGTGGTGATCCACCGTGGAGCCGTCGTGACCGTCCCCGACGTGACTGTCGTGGTGGGGGCGGTCAGCACCCTCGTTGCCGTTGGGGTGTCCCGACGGCGACTCGTGAACGGCTGACGGCTCTGTTCCGTGGTGATGCACGCTGCCATCAGAGGGGTGGCCACCACCGTGAGCCGAGGACGCAGTGGGCCTGCTGTCCCCGATTCCATGCACGTCTCCGAGGTCGTGACTGGTGTTGCTGCCGAGTCGGATGTGTTCACCGGCGTGTTCCGCGGTGTGGGGGGCCGTGCCGACGAGGGCGGGTTCGCGGGTGGGGGTGGGGGTGTGCGGGAGGTTGGTTTGTGTGGTGGGGGGTTTGTGGAGTTCGTCGGCGTGGATGAGGATTTTGCCGTTGCCGTCGACGATGTGGCCGTCGGGGTGTCCATAGAGGGGACCGGTGTGGTCGGGGGCGGGCAGGGGGTGGGCGCCGTCGTGGACGACGGGGACGTCGTCGGGGAGCTTGAAGGTGCCGTTCGGCAGTTTCGTGGCTCCCTCCGGGATCGGGGTGCCTTCGGGGAGGTGGAAGCTGCCGTCGGGGAGCCGGAAGGCGTCCTTGGGGAGGGTGATCGCGTTCTCGGGGAGGGCCGGGATGTCGATCTTGCCGATGCCTTTCAGGGCCTTGGTGATGTCCCCGATCTTCGACAGGCCCGCGCCCGCGCCCTTGGCGACATACGTCATCGGGTCGATGACCCTGCCCGCCTTGCCCGCCACCGACAACGCCTTCGCGACCGCGCCGGCCTTGCCCGCACCCGACGCCGCACCCCCCGCACCACCCGTGAACACCGTGGTCAGCACATTGAAAGTCACCGCAC
>NZ_JBSFSI010000019.1:0-131759 GCF_053589675.1 Streptomyces sp. NPDC003284 | reverse complement strand
CCGATGGGCTCCCTCGACGCCCCCTTCAACCCCGTCTCCCTCGCCCTCGGCGCCGAAGCCACCTTCGTCGCCCGCACCCTCGACTCCGACCGCAAGCACCTCACCGAGGTCCTGCGCCAGGCCGCCGCCCACCCCGGCACCGCCCTCGTCGAGATCTACCAGAACTGCAACATCTTCAACGACGGCGCCTTCGACGCCCTCAAGGACAGACAGCGCGCCGCCGAGGCCGTGATCCGCCTCGAACACGGCCGGCCGATCCGCCTGGGCACCGACGGCGAACGCGGCGTCGTACGCGACCGGACCACCGGCGACCTGCATGTCGTCACCGTCACCCCGGACAACGAGGCCGACATCCTGGTCCACGACGCGCACGCCGCCTCCCCGACCACCGCGTTCGCCCTCTCCCGCCTCGCCGACCCCGACACCCTCCACCACACCCCCGTCGGAGTCTTCCGCGACATCGAACGCCCGGTCTACGACACCCTCATGGCCGACCAGCTCGACACCGCGGCACAGCAACAGGGCACAGGCGACCTGGCCGCCCTCCTCGCAGGCAACGACACCTGGACCGTCGTCGGCTGAGGACGAGCCGCTTCCTCACGAGGCCCGGACGGCTTCCGTCCGGGCCTCGTCGTACGTCTGCCTGGCCCGCGCCACGTCCGGCATGCGGCGGTGGGTCCACTCGGCGAGGGTGCGCACCTGCTCGGCGGCCTCCCGGCCCAGCCCGGTCAGGGAGTAGTCGACGCGCGGCGGGATCACGGGCCGGGCGTCGCGGTGGACGAGGCCGTCGCGCTCCAGGGTCTGGAGCGTCTGGGCGAGCATCTTCTCGCTGACGCCCTTCTCGCTCACCCGGCCGATGGCGCGGCGCAGCTCGCTGAAGCGGTGCGGCCGCTCCAGCAGCTCGATCAGGACGAGCACGCCCCAGCGGCTGGTGACGTGCTCCAGGACGAGCCGGTACGGGCACATCGCCTCGGCGCTCACGGTCCGGGACGCGGCACCAGTCACTGCGCTTACTGTCATATAGGTACCTTACTTCAAAGTGGGTACTTTCTTTTGGTTAGCGTCACTCCTAGGGTGGCTGCCAGAGCCACCCACAAGGAGATCCCCTCATGAGCATCGTCGTCACCGGAGCCACCGGACACCTCGGCCGCCTGGTCGTGGAGCAGCTGCTGGAGAAGGTTCCGGCCGAGCAGGTCACCGCCGTGGTCCGCACCCCGGAGAAGGCCGCCGACCTCGCCGAGCGCGGTGTGCGCGTCGCGGTCGCCGACTACAACGCGCCCGAGACCTTCGACGGCCTCTTCGCCGCCGGCGACAAGGTGCTGCTCGTCTCCGGCAACGAGTTCGACAAGGGCCGCGTCCAGCAGCACCAGGTCGTCATCGACGCCGCCAAGGCCGCCGGTGTCGCCCTGCTCGCCTACACCAGCGCCCCCGGCAGCCTGAAGGCCGCCCTCGCCGACGACCACCGCGGCACCGAGGAGGCCCTGCTCGCCTCCGGTCTGCCGTACACCCTGCTGCGCAACGGCTGGTACCACGAGAACTACACCGAGAACCTGGCCCCCGCCCTGGAGCACCGCGCCGTCGTGCACGCCGCGGGCGCCGGGCGGCTCTCCTCCGCGTCGCGCGCCGACTACGCGGCCGCCGCCGTCGCGGTCCTCACCGGCGAGGGCCACGAGAACAAGACGTACGAGCTGGGCGGCGACCAGGCGTGGGGCTTCGCCGAGTTCGCCGCGGAGCTGAGCCGGCAGACCGGCGAGGAGATCGTCTACCGCGAGGTCTCCGTCGAGGAGTTCCAGGCGGTCCTGACCGGCGCCGGGCTGCCCGAGGCGTTCGCGGCGATCCTCGCCGGGGTGGACGCCTCCATCGAGAAGGGCGAACTGGTCGTCGACAGCGGTGACCTGTCCCGGCTGACCGGCCGTCCCACCACCCCGCTCGCCGAGGCGATCAGCGCCGGACTCAAGGGCTGACCCACCGGGCGTTCCCGCGCCGGGCGCCTCCGCCTGTCATGACCGTATGGCGATACGGGCATGACAGACGGGGGTGCCCGGCGCTACCTTCGTGCTGGCCGCGCCGGGACGCGGCCGCGCGGCCTGGCGGCCGGGCATGCCACGAAGGAGGGTCCGTGAGCGAGAAGTCGGCCGGCGAGCGGCGCACAGGACTGCTGAACGGCTTCGCGGCCTACGGGATGTGGGGCCTCGTGCCCCTGTTCTGGCCGCTGCTCAAGCCCGCCGGGGCGATGGAGATCCTCGCCCACCGGATGGTGTGGTCCCTGGTGTTCGTGGTCGCCGCGCTGCTCGTCGTGCGGCGCTGGGCCTGGGCCGGGGAACTGCTGCGCCAGCCGCGCAGGCTCGGCCTCATCGTGATCGCCGCCGCGGTGATCACCGTCAACTGGGGCGTCTACATCTGGGCCGTGAACAGCGGGCACGTCGTCGAGGCGTCCCTCGGCTACTTCATCAATCCGCTGGTCACCATCGCGATGGGCGTGCTGCTCCTCAAGGAGCGGCTGCGGCCCGTGCAGTGGGCGGCGGTCGCCACGGGCGCCGCCTCCGTGCTGGTGCTCGCCGTCGGCTACGGCCAGCCGCCGTGGATCTCCCTCTGCCTCGCCTTCTCCTTCGCCACCTACGGCCTGGTGAAGAAGAAGGTCGACCTCGGCGGCGTCGAGTCGCTGGCCGCCGAGACCGCGGTGCAGTTCCTGCCCGCGCTCGGCTATCTGCTGTGGCTGGGCGGGCACGGCGGCGCGACCTTCGCGAGCGAGGGCGCCGGGCACGCCGCGCTGCTCGCCTCCACCGGCGTCGTCACCGCGCTGCCGCTGGTCTGCTTCGGCGCGGCGGCGATCCGGGTGCCGCTGTCCACGCTGGGGCTGCTCCAGTACCTGGCGCCGGTCTTCCAGTTCCTGCTCGGCGTCGTCTACTTCCATGAGTCCATGCCGGCCGAGCGCTGGGCCGGGTTCGCCCTGGTGTGGCTGGCGCTGACCCTGCTGACCTGGGACGGGCTGCGCGCGGCCCGCCGGGCGGCCCAGGCCCGCGCGGCACTCGCCGCGGCGGGCAGGGCGGTGGCGGGACAGCCCGCGCCACTGGCGGACGCCGTACCGGCGCAGGCACAGGCGTCGGACTCGGCACCGGCACCGGCACCGGCACCGGCACCGGCACTCGACGCTGCGGCCGAGGGTGCGCGGTCGGCCACGGGCGCGATGGAGGCGTAGACCGGCCGAGCAGGCTCGGGGGCCGGACGCGGGCCCGTCAGGGCGTCGTCCGGCCGTGCGCGCGGTCGGCGGTGAGCAGGAACAGCGCGTCACGGACGGTGCTCGTCATCGACGCCGCCCACCCGCACGCGCAGGCCGACTTCTGGGCGGGCGCGCTGCACTACGAACCCGAGGACAACAGCGCCCTCGTCGGGCAACTGCTCCAGTACGGCGCGCTGAAGGAGCCCGCCGGGCAGTGGGTGGTGACGGCGGACCCGGAGGGCAACGAGTTCTGCGTGCACTGAGCCGCTCAGCCACTCAGCCACTGAGTCACCGGGTCGCCGGGTCACTGGCCCCGGACCGCCTGCCGGCCCGCTCGGTGAGGCGCTCCATACGGATGCGGGCGGACTCCAGTTCCTCGATGTCCTCGGCCGCCGGACCGTCCTCGGCGGCCAGCTCGGTCCACAGGCCGAGCAGTTCGCCGCCCAGACGCAGCCCCTCCTCGGGATCACGGACGCCCCGCCAGGCGGTGGCCGCGCTGCGGACGTTGCCGTACGCGCCCTCGGCGTCGTCCGCCGCCCGGTGGATACGGGCCAGGTCGAGCGAGAGCGTGAAGGCGCGCTCGGGCTCACCGGCCAGATAGGCGATGTACGCCGACAGCTCCCGCACCCGCAGCACCTCGGGATGCGTCGCGCCCAGCGTGCCGGACGCCTCCGCGACCGTGCGCTCCGCCAGGGCCGCCGCCTCCTCGATCTGCCCGGCGCGCACCGCCTCGTTGACCTGGGCGAGGGGCTCGGCCAGCAGAACGGCGCCGCCCTCACCGGCCAGGGTCCGGGGATCGTCGCCGAGCACGGCCTCGGCCACGGCGTCGAAGCCGCGCGCGGGGGTGGGCCTGGGGTCCGGGTCGAGGCCGGTGACGGACTCGGGGTCGATGACGGGGGCGACGGCGGGCCGGGGGACGGAGACCGGCAGCGGCGCGGGCTCCGCGAGTTCGGGTGCGGGGCCCGGCACGACGGCCGGGCGCGTACCGGTGGTCGCGGGACGCTCCGGGTCCATCACCGGCGGCGGGCCGAAGCTGCCCGTGGGGGCCACCGCCGTGCCGGGCGGCAGGACCGGGGCCGGTGCCGCATCCGAGGCCGCATCCGGATTCGCATTCGCATTCGCATTCGGAGCGGGATGCGCGGTCGGGCCCGCGGTCGGTCCGGCGGTCGGGTCTGCCGTCGGGTCTGCCGTCGGGTCCGCTGTCCGGGCAGGGTCCGGCCGGTCGCCGTCCGGCAGGTCGCGCGCGGGGCGCAGCACGAACGTCGGCGACGGCTCCGACGCCCTCTGTGCTCCCCGTGCCTCCGTCGCCCATCGCGGGCCCGAGCGCGGCCCGGATGCCGGTCGCGGCTCCCCCGACGGGCGCGGGAGCCGGCGCAGGACGTGGGTCGGGCCCTCGTCCGGCAGCGGCCGGTTCGTCTCGTAGCGCTCCCGCCGCTCCCGCTGCTGCCCCTGTTCCCGGTGGCCGGTTTCCGGGACGGGCTCCAGCGGGGGCGGCGCGGTGCGCAGCGGCTGGGCCGTGAACGTGCTGGAGCCGTCGCCGTGGACCCGGAGCGGGACGACGTAGCCGATGCGTTCGTCGGTGACCGTCGCGAGGACGGGACGGCCGGTGGTGAGGGCGATGCGGTGGAGGTGGTTCAGCACGGTCTGCTGGATCTCCTCGCCGGGCGCCGGGTCGACCCGCACCCCGGCGACCGAGGCCCAGGCCCCGGCTCCCCCGCCGTCGCCGTCCCCGGATCCGGCCGTGGGCACGGGCACGTGCACGGCGATCGGTGCCGCCACGGTCGTCGCCGCGCGCGCGGCGCGCTTCTGTTCCCGCTTCTTCTCGCGGCTCAGTCGGTACATCGGCTCCCTCACTCGGATGCGTGCCATCCGGCCCTGCGCGTACTGTCGAGTGTCGCTGCTCGCCTGCGGTTTCCACGTCACCGCGACGTCACAGACTCGCACCAGGAACCGCTGACCTGTGACCGGAGTAACGCGGCGAGCGCCAAGATCGTCGTGGTGACCACGGAGGGAACGGGCATGCGAACAGACATGCAGCAGGGACCGGAGATATGGATCCGCGGGCCGGTGTCCGCCGAGCCGCCCGGCACGGCACCCTCCTATGCCTCGCCCCGCCGCTACTCCTGGGTGGCGACCCACGGCGGCGCGGGTACGACCACGCTCGCGGCGGTCTACGGCGGCCACGACTGCGGACGCGACTGGCCCGCGCCCGGCGCACCGCGCTCGGTGCTGCTCGTCGCCCGCACCCACGCGGCCGGTCTCGACGCCGTGGTGCGGGCGCTGGAGGCGTTCCGCGGGGGCGGGGCACCGGCCGGGCTCGACCTGGACTCCGTGGTGCTCGTCGCGGACGCGCCCGGAAGGCTGCCGCGCCCGCTCGCGCAGCGTCTTGAACCGATCGAGTCCGTCGTCGATGTGCACCGCGTGCCGTGGGTGGCGGCCTGGCGGCTCGGCGACCTCAGCGGCCCGCCGCCGCGCGAGGCGGAGCCGCTGGCCCGGCTCACCGGCACGGCACGAGCCGCCCGCTGACCCCGTACGGACGGGCCCCCGCAGCCGCGGACGGACGGCCGCCGCCAGCTAGGCGGTGATGTCCTTCGCCGTGAACCGGGCCCACGCCGCCGAGCCGAACACCGCCGCATACAGCGCCTGGAGCTCCAGGTTCTTCACCAGGTCGTCCCAGTAGACCGGCTGGCGCATGAGATCGGCGAAGGACAGCCAGTAGTGCGGGAAGAGATACGGCTGCACGGCGTGCAGCTGCGGTATCTGGTCGACGATCTGCACGGTGATCAGCAGGCCGACGGTCGTCGCCATCGCCGCGACACCGCTGTTGGTCAGGGTGGAGACGAACAGGCCGAGAGCGGCGACACCGGTCAGGGAGAGGGCGACCACCACGGCGATGAGCAGGGCCCGGCCCAGCCCCTCGGTGAAGGTGATCTGGGTGCCGGAGATCGTCGTCAGGCCGCCCAGCGGGAAGAGCAGCGCGCCCACGGCGAGCGCGGAGACGGCGACCACCAGGGTGGCGGCCAGGCAGAAGACCAGCACCGTGGCGTACTTGGTGAGCAGCAGGCGGGTGCGTCCGGCGGGGGCGACCAGCAGATAGCGCAGGGTGCCGGAGCCGGCCTCGCCCGCGATCGCGTCGCCCGCGACCACCCCCACCGCGAGCGGCAGGAAGAACGGCAGGGTCGCGGCCAGGGCGGTGAAGACCAGGAACAGGCCGTTGTTGGTGATCTGCGCGATGAACGCCGGTCCCTCGCCGCCCCCGCCCGCCGCCCGTGAACCGTCGCCCGTCTCGATCCGGACGGCCACCCCGACGAGGATCGGCACGGCGGCCAGCACGCCCAGCAGGGCGAGGGTGCGCCAGCGCCGGAAGGTGACGGCCAGCTCGTTGCGCAGCAGTCCGAGCGACCACAGCGGGTTCGGCCGGGCCGGTGTGCCCGCCCCGGGTGCGGCCAGGTCCGCCGCTTCAGCCCGCGACATCGAATCCCTCCCCGGTCAGTGCCACGAACGCGTCCTCCAGGGAGGCCCGCTCGACGCCGAATCCGCGGACGCGCACGCCCGCCGTCACCAGGGCCGCGTTCACCTCGGCGAGGTCGGCCGCCGGTGGTTCGCCGGTCACCCGGCCGTCGGTGACGGCGAGGTCGCCGATGCCCTGTTCCTTCAGGACCCGGGCCGCGTCCGCCGTGTCCGGGGTGGTGACCACCAGCCGGCCGCGCGCCCCGGCGGCCAGCTCGGCGACCGCGCCCTGGGTGATCAGTCTGCCGTGGGCCATGACCGCCGCGTGGGTGCACACCTGCTCGATCTCGTCGAGCAGATGGGAGGAGAGGAAGACCGTCGTGCCGTCCAAGGCCAGCTCCCGCACGAGGGAGCGGATCTCCCGCATGCCCTGCGGGTCCAGGCCGTTGGTCGGCTCGTCCAGGACGAGCAGCCTGCGTGGCCGGAGCAGCGCGGCGGCGAGGCCGAGGCGCTGCTTCATCCCGAGGGAGTAGGCGCGGGCCTTCTTGCCGGACGCGGCCGTCAGGCCCACGCGGTCCAGTGCCGCCGCGACGCGGGCGCGGCGGGTGCGCGGATCGGCGGTCGGGTCGGCCGCGTCCTGGCGCAGCAGATTGTCCCGCCCGGAGAGGAAGCCGTACAGGGCGGGCCCCTCGATCAGCGCGCCCACCTGCGGGAGCACGGTGCGCGCCGACCGGGGCATGGGCCTGTCCAGGACGTGCGCCGTGCCGGAGGTGGGTTCGATGAGGCCCATCAGCATGCGGATGGTGGTGGTCTTCCCGGAGCCGTTGGGACCGAGGAAGCCGAAGACGCTGCCCGCCGGGACGGCCAGGTCGAGGCCGTCGACGGCGAGCTGTCCGCCGCGGTAGCGCTTGGTGAGCGCGCGGGTGCGGATGACCTGGCCGTCGTCAGCGCCGCCGGCACCGCCATCGCCCCCGCCGGGCACGGGCGCGGCCGTGGCCGCGCCCGGCCGCTCGGCGGACACCTCGTCCATCGGCTTCCCCCGATCCGTCGTGCTGTCGTGCTGTCGTGCTGTCGTGCTGTCGTGCTGTCGAGCGTCGTGCCCGGACGCGGCTACTTCGCGGCGTCGGCCGCCTTCACCAGCGCGTCCTTGGTGACGGCGCCGACGTAGACCTTGCCGTCGTCCGTGATCAGCGCGTTGACCAGGCGAGTGGAGAAGACCGTGCCCTTGCCGAAGGAACCGCTCACGTGGTCGCCGAGCGAGCCGAGGAAGCCGCCCAGGTCGCCGCCCGCGGCGGAGCCGGCGTCGGTCGGGAGGCCGCCCTTGCCGCCGGTGTCGAAGACGGCGATGGAGTTCCAGCCCTCGCCGATGACCTCCGGGCCGGTCTTGTCGAGGCCCTTGCCCCGGGTGAAGTCCTTCCCCGGGGTGAGGCCCTTGTGCGAGGCGCCCGGCGGCAGGGCGTGCTCGCCCGCCTTGCCGTCCTTCTCCTCGGTGATCTTGGCGCCCTTGGGCGGGGTGAAGTCGAAGGTGGAGGCGGTCGGCCGGTCGAAGCTGACCTGGGTGAAGCCCGCGTCCACGACGGCGGCGCCGCCGCTCGCCGGGGTGAGGGTGAACTTGAGCGGCAGCCCGGTGGCGGAGTCCACCGCAATGCTGATCGCCCCGACCGTGGTGCCCGAGGCGTGCCGGGGCTTGATCACCAGCTTGTAGGCGTCCCGCCCGGCGACCTGCGCGGTGCCGTCGACCGTCACCGAGGTGGTGTCGTCGACCGACTTCAGGGCCTCGTCGGCGAAGTCCTTGGGCGTGGCCGGGAGCTTGTCCTTGCCCTCGCTCCTGTCCTTGGCGCCGTCCTGGGGGGCGGTGGAGTGGTAGACCTCGTTGGACTTGCTGTCGTAGCCCCAGACGTCCTTGCCGTTGTGGACGAGGCTGTACTCGGCGGCGCTCTCGACGAGCGAGACCTTCTGCCGGTCCGGGCCGTCGGCCGCGACGCGCAGCGTGTGCGTGCCGGAGGCCAGCTCGGTCAGCTTGGAGCTGGGGTCGGCGGACGAGCCGTCGCCGCCGCCCAGGGCGCCGGAGGCGAGGCTGCTCTCCAGACCGCCGAGGTTCGGCAGCCCGAGGTCGGTGGTGATCTTGACGGTGCCGGACAGGCGCTCGACGTCCGACTTGGCGATCTTCTCGATGAGTTGCTGTGCGGTGATCTTCGGCAGGTCGGGGTCACCGGAGTCGGCGAGTGCCGGGACGAGCCCGATGGTCGCCGCCGCCACCCCCACCACCGCGACCGGGACGCCGTAGCGGGCGGCCTTGCGGCGCGCCGAGGCGCGGTCGCCGGCCTCCGGGGTGTCCCTGGTGTCGTCGGATTCGTACGGTGCCATGTGTGCCTTACCTCCGTCGTCGGCGGCGGCTGCCCGTGTGCACTGCTCCCACCCCAAGCCGCCATTCTCACCCGAATCGGTGAGGAGTGGTGTGGTCCGTGCTTCCATCTGACCAAATCGGCCGCGACGAAGCGTCAGACCGCGGAGCCAACTCCGTGTACGCCTGCGGTATGACACACGAGGGCGGCTTCTCCACCACCCCGTAGGGGTCGGGGTGGAGAAGCCGGCCGGAACCCCCGCCGGGACCAGGTCCGGCCGGGTGGAGAGGCGGGACCGGGGGGTGGAGAGAACCGGCGGGAAGAGGCACGTCGGGCCCCGGCCGACCGGGGCCGGGGCCGGATCCGGGTAGGCGGGCCTGGCCGACCCGGCGTACCAGCCGACCCGGCGTACCAGCCGACCCGGTGCACCAGCCGACCCGGTGCACCAGCCGACCCGGTGCACTAGCCGACCCGGTGGACCACCGCGTCGCACAGCTGGAGCAGGGCCACCTTGGCGCCGCACTCCTTCAGCGGGGCCAGCGCGGCCCGCGCCTCCTCGGCGTAGCGGACGCTGTCCCGCCGGGCCTGTTCGAGCGCGGGATGGGCGCGCAGCGCGGTCAGCGCCTCGGCGTGCCGGGCGTCGTCGCTCAGGTCGGAGTCGAGCAGTTCGCACAGCGCGATGTCCTCGGCGAGCCCGAGCCGGGCGGCGCGCTCGCGCAGCCGCAGCACCGGCAGCGTGGCGACGCCCTCGCGCAGGTCGGTGCCGGGGGTCTTGCCGGACTCCCGGGAGTCGGAGGCGATGTCGAGCACGTCGTCCGCGAGCTGGAAGGCGACGCCGAGCCGCTCCCCGTACTGCGTCAGCACGTCCACGACCCTCTCGTCGGCGCCGGACATCATCGCGCCGAACCGGCACGAGACAGCCACCAGCGAACCGGTCTTGCCGCCCAGCACGTCCAGGTAGTGGTCGACCGGGTCCCGGCCGTCCTGCGGTCCGGCGGTCTCCAGGATCTGCCCGGTGACGAGCCGTTCGAACGCGAGCGCCTGGACCCGGACGGCCTCCGGGCCGAGGTCCGCGAGGATCTGGGAGGCGCGGGCGAAGAGGAAGTCGCCGGTGAGGACCGCGACCGCGTTGTTCCAGCGGGTGTTGGCGCTGGCCACCCCGCGCCGCACGGCGGCCTCGTCCATCACGTCGTCGTGGTAGAGCGTGGCCAGGTGGGTCAGCTCCACGACCACGGCCGAGGGCACGATTCCCGGCGCGTCGGGGTCGCCGAACTGGGCCGCGAGCATCACGACCAGCGGCCGGAACCGCTTGCCGCCCGCCTTGACGAGGTGCTGGGCGGCCTCCGTGATGAACGGGACCTCGCTCTTGGTGGCTTCGAGCAGCCCTTCCTCGACAGCCGCCAATCCGGCCTGGACATCGGCTTCGAGAGCCTGGTCCCGCACGCTCAGCCCGAACGGCCCGACGACGGTCACGAGGGGTCTCCTGTCTGCTGGTGTCTGCTGGCGCTTACACGGTTTGTCGATAGGTCGCTGCCATCACTCAAGTCAGCGTATCCGGTCACGTTTCGATCACCGATAGCGCCCACCGATACAGGCCAGGTGGTATCGGATCACGACCGATATGTTTTCGATCACCACGTATGAACAGATATTTATCGACTTGCTCTTCCCTGCCTCTCCCTCGCCACCCCCGCCCCCCTTCCACCTTCCCCCTCCCCCACTTCCCCCTCCTCCAGCCTCCTCCCTCACTCCCCCCACCGCGCCCACTCTCCTCCTACACGCCGCCCGTGCCCACGTACGTACGAACAGGGCCAGGGCCTCACCGACCGTGATGCCCGTCACTTCCAGCCCTACGAGTCCGATTTACCCTTATTAGTATTTCAATTCCCCTTGGGGGCAAATGCTCCTGGCCGGATTATTCCGTGAGCTGCATCACGCGCACCTCCACCCCCCGCCACGGCCCGCCGACCCCCCGCTCCCCGTCCCCCGCAAGCGAGTTGACCCTTGGCAATCGCAAAGGATCAAGCGGCCAAAATGCCCTGGATCAAGGTCAACTAGGACGATGTATGCATCAGGTACTTGTTCGGGACATGTGCTCTCGCATACGTTCCGGGCCAGTCGAGCGGACGCCGAATCCTGCCAGCGCTCGATGACCACCCACCGACAGCTCATGGCAGGAGCGGGGGACCCAGGTAAGTCGCCGGGCCGGAGCGCCGTACGTCCTACGTCGTACGCCGCGCCGGAACGGCTCGGGGTGAAGCCGTGCTCTCCGGAGCCGGCCGGGCACCTCCCCGCCCGAACCCGACAGCTCACCTCGCAGGCGACGGAGAGGAAATCCCCATGTCTGCACGTCGTCCCAGCCGCTCCCGCGCCGCTCGTCTCGTCCGCACCCTCGCCGTCTCCGGCACCGGTGCCGCGATCCTCGCCCTGCCGCTGATCGGGGCGTCCGGCGCCTCCGCGGCCACCCCGACCGCCGCCACCGCCACCACGGCGAGCACGGTCGCCTACCCGAACACCCTGGACGGATGGATCCGCGAGTCGCTCGCGGTCATGGCCCAGAAGGGCATTCCCGGCACGTACAACGGCATCCACCGCAATGTGATGCGCGAGTCCTCCGGCAACCCGCTGGCCATCAACAACTGGGACTCCAACGCCGCCGCGGGCATCCCCTCCAAGGGCCTGCTCCAGGTCATCCAGCCGACCTTCAACGCCTACCACGTGGCCGGCACGTCGTTCGACATCTACGACCCGGTCGCCAACATCACGGCCGCCTGCAACTACGCCGCCGCGCGCTACGGCTCCATCGACAACGTCAACAGCGCGTACTGACGGGCAGCCGCGTGCCGGCCGGCACGCGGCGGGCTCAGACGAACAGACGATCGAGGACGACGGCGACGCCGTCGTCCTCGTTCGACGTGGTGACCTCGTCGGCGACCGCCTTCAGCTCCGGGTGGGCACCCGCCATCGCCACCCCCCGGGCCGCCCACCGGAACATGGGGATGTCGTTCGGCATGTCGCCGAAGGCGAGGGCGTCCCCGGGGCCGAGTCCCAGCCGCGCCGCGGCCAGCGCGAGACCGGTCGCCTTGGTGATGCCGCAGGGCTGGAGCTCGACGGTCCCCGGGCCCGACATGGTCACCGAGGCGAGCGGGCCGACCGCGCCGCGGGCCGCCGCCGCCAGCTCGTCGTCGGACAGCCGGGGGTGGCGCAGCAGCACCTTGCTGATGGGCGCGCGCCACAGTTCCTCGCGCCGCCCGACCCGCTCGGCGGGCAGCGTCGGGTGCGGCATGCGGTACCCCGGCTCGATGAGCGTGCGGCCGTCCACGCCGTCCTGGTCGACCGCCGCGTACACCTCACCCACCTCCGCCTCGATCTTGCCGAGCGCGGTCTCGGCCGTCTCCCGGTCGAGCGTGACCGACCACAGCATGCGGTCGGCCCCGGCGTCGTAGAGCTGGGCGCCCTGGCCGCACACCGCGAGCCCGGTGCCGCCGAGGGACCTCAGCAGCGGGCGGACCCGCGGCGCCGGCCGTCCGGTGACGACGAGGTGCCGGGCACCGGCCGCCGCCGCCCGGCCGAGCGCGGCGCGGGTCCGCCCGGACACGGAGTCGTCGCCGCGCAGCAGCGTGCCGTCCAGGTCGGTGGCGATGAGGGCGTACGCGGGGGCAGCGGATGCGGGCATGATCAGAGAATACGGATCCGCCAGGCGGGTGACGGGCGGAAACCGGACGACGTCCCTCCGCCGTGTCGTCGGGAGACTCCTCGGACCCTGCCCAAGACAGCGGCCTCCCCCGTAACGTGTGGCGCGACCACATGAACGTGTGGCCAGACACCCATGTCCCCCATGGAACACCGGCACACGAAAGAGAGGCAGTACCCGATGCCCCCCTTCGAGGTCCCCGAGGGCGACCCCTTCGGTCCGCACAACCTTCCCTACGGTGTCTTCTCGCGCGCCGGATCGCAGGAGCGGACCGTGGGCGTCCGGCTCGGCGACCACGTCCTCGACGCGGGTGCGGCGGCGCTGGCACTCGGCTCCCCGTACGCCGCCCTGCTCGCGCGGCCGACCCTGAACCCGCTGCTCGCCGCGGGCCGCACCGCCTGGTCGGACGTGCGGCGCGCGCTGACGGCGTGGGTGACGGTGCCCGCGCACCAGGAGACCGTGGCCCCCTTCCTGCACCCGCTCTCCTCGGTGACCCTGCACCTGCCCTTCGAGGTCGCGGACTACGTCGACTTCTACGCGTCCGAGAACCACGCGCGCAACGTCGGGCAGATCTTCCGCCCGGACGCCGAGGACTCCCTCACCCCCAACTGGAAGCACCTGCCGATCGGTTACCACGGCCGCTCGGGGACGGTCGTCGTCTCGGGCACGGACGTCGTACGCCCCTCGGGACAGCGCAAGGGCCCCGCCGACCCCGCGCCCGTGTTCGGCCCGTCGGTCCGGCTGGACATCGAGGCCGAGGTCGGCTTCGTGGTCGGGGTGCCCTCGCGGGCCGGGCAGCCGGTGGCGCTGGCGGACTTCCGCGAGCACGTGTTCGGGCTGTGCCTGCTCAACGACTGGTCGGCGCGGGACGTGCAGGCGTGGGAGTACGTCCCGCTCGGCCCGTTCCTCGGCAAGTCCTTCGCCACCTCCGTGTCGGCGTGGATCACCCCGCTGGACGCGCTGGAGGACGCGCGGACGGACCCGCCGCACCGCACGCACCCGCTGCTGCCCTACCTGGACGACACCGGCGAGGAGCCTGGCGGCTACGACCTGCGGATCTCCGTCGCGATCAACGGCCACACGGTGTCCGAGCCGCCGTTCTCCACGATGTACTGGACGGCCGCGCAGCAGCTCGCCCACATGACGGTCAACGGCGCCTCCCTGCGCACCGGCGACCTGTACGGGTCGGGCACGGTGAGCGGACCGGAGCCCGGCCAGCGCGGCTCGCTCTTGGAACTCACCTGGAACGGTCGCGAACCGCTCGAACTCCCCGACGGCAAGCGCGCGTTCCTGGAGGACGGGGACGTGGTGACACTGACGGCGTGGGCGCCGGGCGCGGACGGGGTCCGGGTCGGCCTGGGCGAGGTGAGCGGGCGGATCGTGGCGGCGGGCTGAGCGGTCCGGCCCCCTTCCCCGGGGACGGCGGAGGGCGCCTCGCAGCACGGACCGGTTGCCGCCGGACCCTGACTCGTGGCGCCCGTCCCCGTCATACTGGCGGTAACGACACGCACCGTCCCGCGGCACCACAGCACGGCACCATCCCGCACGGCACCACCGCACGGCACGATCCACCGTACGACCCCACTCCGCCCACCTCCGATCAGGATCCGGAGCCCGTGGCATGACCGTCTGCCTGCTCCTGCTGACCGCCGTCGCGCTGACGGCCGCCGTACCGGTCCCCCGCGCGCTGACGCGGGCGGAGTGGCCGGAGCGGGATCCCGTGGTCGCGCTGTGGGTCTGGCAGTGCCTGGTGGCCACCGTGCTGCTGTGCTGTCTGGCCGCCCTGGTCCTGGGCACCGCGGCCGTCTTCCACACCGTGCGCGACCGGGTGTTCGCGCCCGCGCCGCCCGCCGTGACCGCCGCGTACGACCTGTCGGTGGCGCCCGCGTGGGCCGCGGTCCTCACCCTGCTGCTGGCCTGCGGGGCCGCCTGGACCACCGCGATGCTCGGCCGCGAGGTCGCCGAGGCGCGCAGGCGCCGCGGGCTGGCCCGCGCGCACCTGCGCGAGCGCGCCCCCGACCTGCCCGAGGGGCTGCCCGTGGCCCGCGGGCCGATGCTGGTGCTGGAGGACGAGTACCCCGACGCCTGGTGGATGCCCGGACACCCGCCCCAGCTCATCGTCACCACGGGCGCGCTGCGGCGGCTGACGGGCCACCAGCTCGACGCCGTGCTCGCCCATGAACGCGGGCACGCCCGCGCCCACCACGACTGGCTGCTGCACCTGTCGACCGCGCTGGCGACCGGCTTCCCGCGCGTCCCGCTCTTCGCGCACTTCTGCGACCAGACGCACCGCCTGGTCGAACTGTCCGCCGACGACACCGCCTCGCGCCGCCACGGCCATCTGACCACGGCCCTCGCCCTGATCGAACTCAACCAGCACCGCGGGGTCCTCTCCTGCGCCTCCAGCCACCGCCTGCTGGGCGAGCGCGTGGACCGCCTCCTGGAGCCCCCGCCCCGGCTGGACCGCCGCCGCAGGGCGCTGACCACCACGGTGGCGGCGCTGGTGCCCCTGCTGCCGCTGCTGATCACGTTCGCCCCCGGGCTGACGGCGCTCGGCTGACGGCGTCGGCCGACGGCGGTCGGCTGACGACGATCGGCTGACGACGATCGGCTGACGGTGGTCGCCGGCCGTGCCTGGCCGGGTCCGGCGGACGGCCGCAGCTGGCAGATCTCCCACCACCGGACCGTGGAAGCGCAGGTCAGGACCGCTTTCCTGGCGCTCCCGGCTGGCGCAACACTTCAGCAACACGACTTTCCCTACCTGCTCGGTATGGTTCCAGCCATGCCAGCCGCCGACCGCATCCGGGACCACGCCGCCCAGGGCGCCGCGACCACCGTCGCCGCCCACCGGGCCAGGCGCCGGCTGCGCGCCGACCGGGCCAGGCAACTCGCCGACCTGCTGCGCAGACAGCTCCTCACCGGCGCCTTCGCCGACGGCCCGCTCCCCCACGAGGACCTGCTCGCCGCCGACTACCGCGCCTCCCGCAACACCGTCCGCCAGGCCCTGGACCTGCTGCGCGCCGAAGGGCTCGTGGACCGGCTGCCCGGTGTCGGCACGGTCGTCGTCGCCCGCAAGTACCCGCACGGCCTCGACCGGCTGATGGGGCTCGCGGAGACCCTGCGCGAACACGGCCGGGTCAGCAACGAGGTCCGCACCATGGGCCCCGCGCCCGCACCCGCCCCGGTGGCCGAACGCCTGCGCGTCCCGGCCGGAGCGGACGTCCTCTACATCGAACGGCTGCGCCGCCTGAACGGCCTCCCCCTCTCCCTCGACCTCACCTACGTCCCGCTCGACATCGGCACCGCCCTGCTCGACGCCGACCTGGAGAACACCGACGTCTTCCGGCTCCTGGAGACGATCACCGGACGGCCCCTCGGCCATGCCGAGATCACCCTGGAGGCCGTCAACGCCGACGCGCACTCCGCCGCCGTGCTCCAGGCCCCGCGCGGGGCGGCCGTACTGATGCTGGAACGCCTCACGCACCTCGACGACGGCCGCCCGGTGGACCTGGAGTTCATCCGCTTCCGCGGCGACCGCATCACCATGAGCGGCCTGCTGCGCCGCTCCGGGTGACCCACCCGCCTCCCCCGCTCACCCCTCCCCTTTCGCAGACGGACGACCTCCCGGAGACAGCCATGCCCTTGGCGCCCCAGCGGGCCGACGTGCCCGTGACCATCGACGAGTCGAAGTGCATCGACGGCTGCACGCTGTGCGTGGACATGTGCCCGCTGGACTCCCTCGCCATCGACACCAGCAGCGGCAAGGCGTACATGCACGTCGACGAGTGCTGGTACTGCGGCCCGTGCGCGGCCCGCTGTCCCACCGGTGCCGTGACGGTCAACATGCCCTATCTGCTCCGGTGAGAGGCCCGAACTCCCCATGAGACGCACCCCCGTCGCCCTGACCGCCCTCGCCCTGCTCGCCCCGCTGTCCGCCTGCGCCGGTACCGCGGCGGCCGGTGACGGCGCCACCGTCACGGTCACCGTCGGCTACCAGTCCAGGACCATCAACACCGTCACCGCCGGTACCCTGCTGCGCTCGCTCGGCTCCTTCGAGAAGCAGCTGAACGCCCTGCACGACGGCCACACCTACAAGGTCGTCTGGCAGGACTACGCCACCGGCGCCCCGATCACCGCGCAGATGACCGCCGGGAAGACCGACATCGGCTCCATGGGCGACTTCCCGCTGCTGATCAACGCGGCCCGCGGCAAGCAGCTGGGCCGCCCCACCCGCCTGGTCTCCGTCACCGGCTACAACCTGCGCGGCGGGCTCAACACCATCGTGACCGCACCCGGCTCGCCGCTCTCCTCCCTGGCCGGCCTCAAGGGCAGGAAGGTCTCCACGAGCATCGGATCCGCCGCCGACGGCACCCTCGTGCGCGCCCTGCGCCGGGCCGGGCTCGACCCGGACGAGGACATCCACAAGCTCAACCAGCAGCCCGCCGTGGGCGCCTCCGCCCTCGTCGCCGGCAGCGTCGACGCGCTGTCCCAGTTCGTCGCCTGGCCGGGGCTGCTCGCCTTCCAGGGCAAGGCGAAGGCGCTGTACGACGGCGCCCAGCTGAACCTGCCCACCTTCCACGGTGTCACCGCCCGCGAGGACTTCGCGAAGAAGCGCCCCGCCGTCCTGGAGGCGTTCCTCAAGGCCCAGGCCGAGGCCACCGCCTATCTGAACGCCCACCCGGTCGACGCCGCCGAGAAGGTCGCGAAGGCCACCGGACTGCCCGCCGAGGTCGTCTACCTCTACAACGGCGCCCACGGCATCGCCACCTTCGACCCGGCGCTGAAGCCCCAGTTGGTGTCCGCGCTGAAGCAGGACGTGTCGGTCCTGAAGGACGCCAAGCTCACCGGGGACGTCGACGTGGACGCCTTCGTCGACGACCGCTACGCGCGCCGGGCCCTCGGCGCGGCGTACGCCAAGAGCCTGGCCGCCGTGCCGCCGCCCGCGGCGAGCGAGGCGTGGGACCGGGGCGCCGCCCGCACCCGCGCCTTCGCCACGCCGAAGGAGCTGCTGGCGTACGTGGCCGCGCACCGCTCCGGCGTCCGCGCCGCGTACGTCCCCGACGCCACCACCGGCACCCTCTGGTTCGCCGACCGGGCCGTCTGGGTCGCCGACGGGGACGCCTTGCTGCCGTTCGTCACCCCGGCCACCGCACAGGCGTACCTCGGCGCGCACCCGGGCGCCCGCGCGGTCTCCTACGGCCAGGCACTGGAGCGGGCATCGTGAACGGGCGGAGCCCGGACACACGCGGCCCGCGCGGCGGGTACGCCCGGTATGCCCGGTACACCCGCGCCGGACGGTACGCGCTGCGCCTCCTGTCCGTGGCCGCCGCGCTCGGTCTGTGGCAACTGCTGACCGGGCTGAGGATCGACGCGTGGCTGCGCTTCTCGCAGTTCCCCACCGTCACCGAGGTCGCGCACGCCTTCGCCGGGCGGGTCCGCGGGGCGGACTACTGGACGGATCTGGCCGACAGCCTGACCCGGATCGCCACCGGCTTCCTGCTGGCGGCCGTCCTGGGCATCGCCGCCGGGGTGCTGGTGGCCCGCTCCCGGCTCGCCGAGGACCTGCTCGGGCCGCTCCTGGAGGTGGTCCGCCCGATCCCGGCCATCGCCCTCGTCCCGGTCGCGATCCTCCTGTTCCCCTCCGACGAGCAGGGCATCGTCTTCATCACCTGTGCCGCCGCCTTCTTCCCGGTGCTGGTCTCCACCCGGCACGCGGTCCGCGCGCTGGCCCCCGCCTGGGAGGAGGCCGTGCGCACCATGGGCGGCGGCCGGTGGCGGGTGCTGGGCTCGGTGGTGCTGCCGGGCGCGCTGCCCGGCATCTTCGGCGGGCTCTCGGTCGGCATCGGCGTGTCGTGGATCTGCGTGATCTCCGCCGAGATGATCTCCGGCGAGTACGGCGTCGGCTACCGCACCTGGCAGGACTACACCGTCGTCGACTACCCGGGCGTCTTCGTCGGGATGGTCACCATCGGTGTGCTCGGCCGGCTGACCTCCACGGCCGTGGAACTCCTCGGCCGCCGTCTGACCCGCTGGCTGCCCGGCGCCGCGCAGACCCCCGCCGCCCGGCCCCGCACACGGCGTCCCGCCGCGGCGCCGCCCGCCTCGCCCCAGGTCCCCCATCAGCCCGAGGAGGCACGCGATGAGCACCTCGTCTGAGGCCCGGACAGCGTCGGCGCCCGATGACAGCGCCCACCCGGAAGTCCCACGGACCCCGGGGCGCGGGCTCACGCTCGCCCTCCGCGGGGCCGTGCTCGGCCATCCCGGCGCCACCGCCCTCAGTGGCGTCGACCTGGAGGTGGCGCCCGGCGAGATCCTCACCGTGGTGGGCCCGTCCGGCTGCGGCAAGTCGACCCTGCTGCGCACCCTGGCCGGGCTGCTGGCACCGCTCGGCGGGGAGGTCACCCGGGACGGACGGCCGCTGACCGGCCCCGGGGCCGACCGCGCCCTCGTCTTCCAGGAGGACGCCCTGCTGCCCTGGCGCACCCTGCGGGCCAACGTCGAACTCCCGCTCGCCATCGCCAGGATGCCCCGCGCCGTACGCCGCGAGCGGGCCGAGGCGTGGCTCGGCCGGGTCGGACTGGCCGCGCAGGCACGGCAGTTGCCGCACCGGGTCTCCGGCGGGCAGCGCCAGCGCGCCCAACTGGCCCGTGCGCTGGCCGCCGGGCCGCGCGCCGTCCTGATGGACGAACCCTTCGGCGCCCTGGACGCCCAGACCCGGGCCGGCATGCAGGACCTGCTGGTCGAGGTGCTGGCCGGGACCGGCGCGACGGTCGTCTTCGTCACCCACGACGTGGACGAGGCGCTGTTCCTCGGCGACCGCGTGGCCCTGCTCGGCAGCGGCCGGCTCGTCGCCGTACGCGAGGTGCCGCGGCCGCGCGAGCGGGCGGCGCACGACGATCCGGCGCACACCGCGCTGCGGCGCGACGTCCTGTCCTCCCTCGGTACCTGAAAGGCCCTCTGGTGGAGATCCCCGCCCTCACCGACGCCCAAGAGCTGACCTGCGACGTCCTCGTCATCGGCGGCGGCACCGCCGGAACCATGGCGGCGCTGACCGCCGCCGAGCACGGCGCGGACGTCCTGCTGCTGGAGAAGGCGCACGTCCGGCACTCCGGCGCGCTCGCCATGGGCATGGACGGCGTCAACAACGCGGTCGTCCCCGGCCGCGCCGAACCCGACGACTACGTCGCCGAGATCACCCGCGCCAACGACGGCATCGTCGACCAGTCCACCGTCCGCCAGACCGCCACCCGCGGCTTCGCGATGGTGCGGCGGCTGGAGTCGTACGGGGTGAAGTTCGAGAAGGACGAGCACGGCGAGTACGCGGTCCGGCAGGTGCACCGCTCCGGCTCCTATGTGCTGCCGATGCCCGAGGGCAAGGACGTGAAGAAGGTCCTGTACCGGCAGCTCCGGCGGCGCGAGATGCGCGAGCGGATCCGGATCGAGAACCGGCTGATGCCGGTGCGCGTGCTCACCGCGGACGCGGGCGGAGAGCGGCGCGCGGTCGGCGCCGTCGCCTTCCACACCCGCACCGGCGCCTTCACCGTGGTCCGCGCGGGCGCCGTGATCCTGGCGACCGGCCCCTGCGGACGGCTCGGCCTGCCCGCCTCCGGCTACCTCTACGGCACCTACGAGAACCCGACCAACGCCGGTGACGGCTACGCCATGGCCTACCACGCGGGCGCCGAACTGACCGGCATCGAGTGCTTCCAGATCAACCCGCTGATCAAGGACTACAACGGCCCGGCCTGCGCCTACGTCGCCAACCCCTTCGGCGGCTACCAGGTCAACCGGCACGGCGAGCGGTTCGTCGACTCCGACTACTGGTCCGGGCAGATGATGGCCGAGTTCGCCGCCGAGGTGGCCTCCGACCGCGGTCCGGTCTATCTGAAGCTGAGCCATCTGCCCGAGGAGTCGGTGGCCGCGCTGGAGTCGATCCTGCACTCCACCGAACGCCCCACCCGGGGCACCTTCCACTCCGGGCGCGGCCACGACTACCGCACCCACGACGTGGAGATGCACATCTCCGAGATCGGCCTGTGCGGCGGCCACTCCGCCTCCGGGGTCCGCGTCGACGACCACGCCCGCACCACCGTCCCCGGGCTGTACGCCGCCGGTGATCTGGCCTGTGTGCCGCACAACTACATGATCGGCGCGTTCGTCTTCGGTGAGCTGGCGGGCGCCGACGCGGCCCGGTACCGGCCCTACGCGGGTGTGCTGCCGGAGGATCAGGTGCGCGAGGCGCACGAGCTGATCTACCGTCCGCTGCGCCACCCGGAGGGCCCGCCGCAGACCCAGGTCGAGTACAAGCTGCGCCGCTTCGTGAACGACTACGTGGCCCCGCCGAAGTCGGGGGCGCGGCTGTCGCTGGCGCTGGAGGCGTTCGAGCGGATGCGCGAGGACATCGCCGCGATGGGCGCGCGCACCCCGCACGAGCTGATGCGCTGCGCCGAGGTCACCTTCATCCGCGACTGCGCGGAGATGGCCGCCCGTGCCTCGCTGGCCCGCACGGAGTCCCGCTGGGGCCTCTACCACGAGCGCCTGGACCATCCGCGGCGCGACGACGACTCCTGGTTCCACCATCTCGATCTGCACAAGTCCCCCTTGGGTGCGATGGAGTTCACGGCCCGTCCGGTGGCTCCCTATCTGGTCCCGGTGGACGGCTACGCCCCGGTGGGCGGACCGTCCCGGCTCCTCGGCGAGGTCCGCGCCGAGGACGTCGCCACGGCCGGTGCCCGCGACACCGCGCCCGCCGCACCGCCCGCCCCGCTGCCTGCCGCGCCCGCAGTGCCCGCCGCGAGCGGGGCACCCGGGGCGCCGGACGCGTCCGGTGAGCCGGGCACGGGCGGCGGCTCGGCGCGGCTGCTGGAACTCGTCTCCCTGGCCGACGCGGAACCCGGTCTCGATGTCCTCACCCCCTATCTGGACGACCCGGACGCCGAGGTGCGGCGGGCCGCCGTCGGCGTGCTCACCGAGACCGTGCCGCCCGGGACCGGTCCGGCCCTGGCCGCCGCCCTGCGCGACGGCCACGGGAGCGTCCGCGCCGCCGCCGCGGCCTCGCTGCGCGAACTGGTCGAGACGCTGCCGCCCGACCCGGCGCTGCGCGAGGGCCTGACCGGGGCGCTGGCCGGGCCCGACCCGGTGGTCCGGGCCACCGCCCTCGACGTTCTGCGCGCCCTGCGGCTGGGCGACGCCGCGGTGTTCGCCGCCGCCCTCGCCGACCCGGACACCTCGGTGCGGATCGAGGCCGTGCGCGCCCTGGTCTCGGTCGACGCCGCCGAGGCGGTGGCCGGTGCGGCCGGTGATCCGTCCCGTGAGGTGCGGGTCGCGGTGGCCAAGGCGCTGGGCGGGCTCGGCGGCGGTCACCGCGCCGTGGCCGCGCTGGACCGGCTGACCGGGGACGCGGACGTGCTGGTGCGCGGTGCGGCGTTCGCCGCGGTGGCCGCCGCCGGGGTGCCTCCGGTGTTCGCCGCGCGTGCCGTGGCGGCGCTGGGCGACGGGGCCTGGCAGGTCCGGGCGGGCGCGGCGACCGCGCTGTCCGCGGCGGACGCCGGGACCGCCGTACCCGCCCTGGCCGGGGCCCTCGGCGACCCCAACGGGGACGTCCGCAAGGCCGCGGTCCTGGCGCTGACCCGGCACACCGCGTCGGCCTCGGCCCGAGCCGCCCTGGCCACGGCCACCGCCGACCCGGACGCGGATGTCAGGGCCTACGCGTCACGAGCGCTGTGACCCGCGGGCGGGGCCGGGCCGAGGCACCTCCCGGCCGGTCCCGCCCGGCCGGCTGTCTCCGGTCGTCCTCTGTCCGGTCGTCCTATATCCAGTCGTCGTCCGGCTCCGGCTCGGGCTCCGGGCCGAAGTCCGGCTCGGGCCCGGTGTCGGAGGAGAGGCCGGGAGCGGAAGCGGGGGCGGGACGGTCGCCGGACGGGGCCGACAGCGACTTCAGCACGCCGATGACGCCCTCCCCGTAGGTCGCGAGCTTCTTCTCGCCGACCCCGCCGACCGTGCCGAGCTGCGCCACCGAGTCCGGCCGGAGCATGACGATCTCGCGGAGGGTGGCGTCGTGGAAGATGACGTACGCGGGGACGCCCTGCTCGCGGGCCTGTTCGGCGCGCCAGGCGCGCAGCGCCTCGAAGGCGGGGAGCAGCTCCGCGGGCAGCTCCGCCACGGCGGCCTTGCCCTTGCCCCGCCCGGAGGACGAGGACGACGCGGAGCGCGCGGTGGCCGGCCGCTTCGGTTCCTTGCGCAGCGGCACCTTCCGGTCGGCGCGCAGCACCTCGCCGCTGGCCTCGGTCAGCACCAGCGTGCCGTACTCGCCCTCGACCGCGAGCAGTCCCTGCGCCAGCAGCTGGCGGACGACCCCGCGCCACTCGCCCTCGGCCAGCTCCGTGCCGATGCCGAAGACGGAGAGCTGGTCGTGGTCGAACTGGATCACCTTGCCGGTGCGCTTGCCCAGCAGGATGTCGATGATCTGCACGGCGCCGAACTTCTGCCCCCGCTCGCGCTGGAGCCGGACCACCGTGGAGAGCACCTTCTGGGCGGCGACCGTGCCGTCCCAGGTCTCCGGCGGGGTCAGGCAGGTGTCGCAGTTGCCGCAGCCGCTCGCGTCGGGGTCCTGGCCGAAGTAGGCGAGGAGGCGGCCGCGGCGGCAGCCGGCCGTCTCGCACAGGGCGAGCATCGAGTCCAGGTGGGCGGCGGCGCGGCGGCGGAAGGCCTCGTCGCCCTCGCCGGACTGGATCATCTTGCGCTGCTGGATGACGTCGTTCAGGCCGTAGGCCATCCAGGCGGTGGAGGGCAGGCCGTCGCGTCCGGCGCGGCCGGTCTCCTGGTAGTAGCCCTCGACGGACTTGGGCAGGTCGAGATGGGCGACGAAGCGGACGTCCGGCTTGTCGATGCCCATGCCGAAGGCGATGGTCGCGACCACGACGAGGCCGTCCTCGCGCAGGAAGCGGGCCTGGTGCGTGGCGCGGGTGCCCGCGTCGAGGCCCGCGTGGTAGGGCACCGCGCGGACGCCGTTGGCCGACAGGAACTCGGCGGTCTTCTCCACGGAGTTGCGCGAGAGGCAGTACACGATGCCCGCGTCGCCCTCGTGCTCCGCGCGCAGGAAGGCCAGGAGCTGCTTCTTGGGGTCGGCCTTGGGCACGATCCGGTACTGGATGTTGGGCCGGTCGAAGCTGGCCTCGAAGTGCCGGGCCCGCGGCATGTCCAGCCGCTGGGTGATCTCCTGGTGCGTGGCCCGGGTGGCGGTCGCGGTGAGCGCGATCCGGGGCACGTCGGGCCAGCGCTCGCCCAGCAGGGACAGCGACAGGTAGTCGGGGCGGAAGTCGTGGCCCCACTGGGAGACGCAGTGGGCCTCGTCGATGGCGAAGACGGAGATCTTGCCGCGGGAGAGCAGGTCGAGCGTGGCGTCCAGGCGCAGCCGCTCCGGTGCCAGATAGAGCAGGTCCAGCTCGCCCGCGAGGAACTCCGCCTCGACCGTGCGGCGCTCGTCGAAGTCCTGGGTGGAGTTGACGAAACCGGCGCGCACACCGAGCGCGCGCAGGGCGTCCACCTGGTCCTGCATCAGCGCGATCAGCGGGGAGACCACTATGCCCGTGCCGGGCCTGACCAGGGCGGGGATCTGGTAGCACAGCGACTTGCCGCCGCCGGTCGGCATGAGCACGACGGCGTCGCCGCCGGTGATCACATGCTCGATGACCGCTTCCTGCTCGCCCCGGAACGCCTCGTACCCGAAGACCCGGCGCAGCGTGGCCAGCGCCTCGCTGTCCGTCACTGCCATGTCGGTGACACCGCCTGTCCCACCCATCGTCTCGTCCCCCGCCCGTCGTCCCTCGACCACTTCCTCCACGATAGGGGGCGCCGCCGACAGCGATGGACTTATCCACAGGCCGGACCCGGGGCGCCGGTCAACGACACAGGACTCGTTCACACGTACGCAGGAGACCTGCCTGTTTCCGGCCGATAGTCTGAACGCACCGGCGAGACTCCGTCCCATGGGAGCACTGATGAGCGTCGAACCGAAGACGTCCAAGCCCACCTGGCCGACTCCGCCGGAAGGCGGATGGACCGCCGACGACCTGGACCGCCTCCCGAATCTGCCTCCGCATACGGAACTGATCGACGGGAGCCTGGTCTTCGTGAGTCCGCAGACCCTTTTCCACTCGCGTGCAGTGAGTTTCTTCGAGTGGCAACTGCAGTCCGTGGCACCTGAACAGGTCCAAGTAGTGCGCGAGCTCACCATCGAGATCGACCGACAGAATCGCCCTGAGCCGGATGTGGTCGTAGTACGCAGCGACGCCGTGGAGAACGCGAAGCAGACCCGGTTCCGGGCGGAGGCAGTCGTTCTTGCCATCGAGGTTGTCTCCGATGAATCCGTCTCCCGCGACCGCGAGACCAAGCCTCTCAAGTACGCCCGAGCGAAGATCCCCCACTACTGGAGAGTCGAGAACGAGAACGACCGCGCCGTCGTGCACGTCTTCGAGCTGGAGCCCACCACCGGTACGTACACGAGCACAGGCATCTTCCGTGAGCAGCTGAAGACGGACGTCCCGTTCACGATGGACCTCGACCTGACCGGGATCAAGACCCGCCACGGAGGCACCCGGTAACCCCTCCAGGCACAGCCGAGCGGCCCGGCTCCCCACACGGGGAGCCGGGCCGCTTCGTCGTGGCGCGGCGGGACTCAGCGCACGAACACCCCCGCCTGGTTCGCCAGGTCCAGGAAGTACTGGGGGGCGACGCCGAGGACGACCGTGACGGCGACGCCCACGGCGATGGCGGTCATGGTCAGGGGCGAGGGGACCGCGACGGTGGGGCCCTCGGGGTGGGGCTCGCTGAAGAACATGAGGACGATCACACGGATGTAGAAGAAGGCGGCGACCGCGGAGGAGATCACACCGATCACGACCAGCGGGGCCGCGCCGCCCTCCGCCGCCGCCTTGAAGACGGCGAACTTACCGGCGAAGCCGCTGGTCAGCGGGATACCGGCGAAGGCCAGCAGGAAGACGGCGAAGACGGCCGCCACCAGCGGGGAGCGCCGGCCGAGCCCGGCCCACTTGGACAGGTGCGTGGCCTCGCCGCCCGCGTCGCGGACCAGGGTGACCACGGCGAAGGCGCCGATCGTCACGAAGGAGTACGCGGCCAGATAGAAGAGGACGGAGGAGACGCCGTCCTTCGAGGTGGCGATGACACCCGCGAGGATGAAGCCCGCATGGGCGACCGACGAGTACGCCAGCAGCCGTTTGATGTCGGTCTGGGTGATCGCGACGATCGCACCGCCCAGCATGGTGATGATCGCCACGCCCCACATCACCGGCCGCCAGTCCCAGCGCAGCCCCGGCAGCACCACGTACAGCAGCCGCAGCAGCGCGCCGAACGCGGCCACCTTGGTCGCCGCGGCCATGAAGCCGGTGACCGGGGTCGGGGCGCCCTGGTAGACGTCGGGCGTCCACATGTGGAACGGCACGGCGCCGACCTTGAACAGCAGTCCCATCACGACCAGCGCGGTGCCGATCAGCAGCAGCGCGTCGTTCCCGGTGGTGTTGGCCAGGGCCGGGTCGACGGTGGGCACATTGCCCTCGACGACCTGCGCGATCGTCGTGTACGACACCGAGCCCGCGTACCCGTACAGCAGGGCGATGCCGAACAGGGTGAACGCCGAGGCGAACGCGCCGAGCAGGAAGTACTTGACCGCGGCCTCCTGCGACATCAGCCGCTTGCGGCGGGCCAGCGCGCACAGCAGGTACAGCGGGAGGGAGAAGACCTCCAGGGCCACGAACAGCGTCAGCAGGTCGTTGGCCGAGGGGAAGACCAGCAGGCCCGCGACCGCGAACAGCAGCAGCGGGAACACCTCGGTGGTGGTGAACCCGGCCTTCACCGCGGCCTTCTCGCCGTCACTGCCCGGCACGGCGGACGCCTGCGCGGCGAAGGAGTCGACGCGGTTGCCGTGCACCTCCGGGTCCAGGCGCCGCTCGGCGAAGGTGAACAGGCCGACCAGTCCGGCCAGCAGGATCGTGCCCTGGAGGAACAGGGACGGCCCGTCGACGGCGATGGCGCCCATGGCGGCGATGTGCGCCTTGGTGGTGCCGTAGCCGTCCGCCGCGAGCGCGACGACCGCGGCGAAGGCGGCGCACAGCGCGACGGCGGACACGAACACCTGCGCGTAGTACCGCGACTTGCGCGGGACGAACGCCTCGACCAGCACCCCGACGATCGCCGCGCCCACGACGATGAGGGTGGGCGACAGCTGCCCGTACTCGATCTTCGGCGCGCCGATCTTGGCGATCGGGTCGGCCGCGGTTGTCCACAGGCTGTGGACGGCTGCTGCGCTCACTTCGCCGCCTCCAGGTCGGGCTTGGGGTCGGTCTTGTGTACGTCGGACATGGTCTGCTTGACCGCCGGGTTCACGATGTTCGTCACGGGCTTGGGGTAGACGCCCAGGAAGACCAGCAGCACGATCAGCGGGGCCACGACCACCAGCTCACGCACCCTGAGGTCGGGCATCGCGGAGACCTCCGGCTTGACCGGGCCGGTCATCGTCCGCTGGTAGAGGACGAGCACGTACAGCGCGGCGAGCACGATGCCCAGGGTGGCGACGATGCCGATGGCCGGGTACCGGGTGAAGGTGCCGACCAGCACCAGGAACTCACTGACGAAGGGCGCGAGCCCCGGCAGCGAGAGGGTCGCGAGACCGCCGATCAGGAAGGTCCCGGCGAGCACCGGGGCGACCTTCTGCACCCCGCCGTAGTCGGCGATGAGCCGCGAGCCGCGCCGGGAGATCAGGAAGCCGGCGACCAGCAGCAGCGCGGCCGTGGAGATGCCGTGGTTGACCATGTAGAGCGTCGCGCCGGACTGGCCCTGGCTGGTCATCGCGAAGATGCCCATGATGATGAAGCCGAAGTGCGAGATCGACGCGTACGCCACCAGCCGCTTGATGTCCCGCTGGCCGACCGCCAGCAGCGCGCCGTAGATGATGCTGATCACGGCGAGGACGAGGATGACGGGCGTCGCCCACTTGCTGGCCTCCGGGAAGAGCTGGAGGCAGAAGCGGAGCATCGCGAAGGTGCCCACCTTGTCGACGACCGCCGTGATGAGGACGGCGACCGGGGCGGTGGACTCCCCCATCGCGTTGGGCAGCCAGGTGTGCAGCGGCCACAGCGGCGCCTTCACCGCGAAGGCGAAGAAGAAGCCGAGGAACAGCCAGCGCTCGGTGCCGGTCGCCATGTGCAGCGAACCGTTGGCGCGGGCCTCGGCGATCTCGGCCAGCGAGAAGTTCCCCGCGACCACGTACAGGCCGATCACCGCGGCCAGCATGATCAGGCCGCCGACCAGGTTGTAGAGGAGGAACTTCACCGCCGCGTACGACCGCTGGGTGGCGGCCGCCTGCTCGCCGTGCTCGTGGGCCCGGTCCCCGAAGCCGCCGATCAGGAAGTACAGCGGGATCAGCATGGCTTCGAAGAAGATGTAGAAGAGGAAGACGTCGGTGGCCTCGAAGGAGAGGATCACCATCGCCTCGACGGCCAGGATCAGGGCGAAGAAGCCCTGCGTGGGACGCCAGCGGCGGCTGCCGGTCTCCAGCGGGTCTGCGTCGTGCCAGCCCGCGAGGATCACGAACGGGATCAGCAGCGCGGTCAGCCCGACCAGCGCCACCCCGATGCCGTCCACGCCCAGTTCGTAGCGGACGCCGAAGGCCGCGATCCAGGAGTGGGACTCGGTGAGCTGGTAGCGGGCGCCGTCCGGGTCGAAGCGGACCAGGGTGGCGACGGCCAGCGCGAGCGTGCCCAGGGAGACGGCCAGGGCGAGCCATTTGGCGGCGGTGCGCCGGGCCGCCGGTACGGCGGCCGTGGCGACGGCCCCGACGGCCGGGAGCACCGCCGTCGCTGTCAGCAGAGGAAAGGACATCGGTATCAGACCGCCCTCATCAGCAGGGTCGCGGCGACCAGGAGGGCCGCACCGCCGAACATCGAGACCGCGTACGAGCGGGCGAAGCCGTTCTGGAGGCGGCGCAGCCGCCCGGACAGGCCGCCCACGGAGGCCGCCGTGCCGTTGACGACCCCGTCGACCAGGGTGTGGTCGACGTACACGAGCGACCGGGTGAGGTGTTCACCGCCGCGGACCAGGACGACGTGGTTGAAGTCGTCCTGGAGCAGGTCGCGGCGGGCGGCGCGGGTGAGCAGCGAGCCGCGCGGGGCCACCGCCGGGACCGGCTTGCGGCCGTACTGGGCCCAGGCGATGCCGACGCCGATCACCAGGCAGACCATGGTGGCGCCGGTGACGGCGGCGGCGCTGAGCGGCGAGTCGCCCTCGCTGTGCCCGGTGACCGGCTCCAGCCAGTGCAGGAAGCGGTCGCCGATGCTGAAGAACGCGCCGCCGAAGACCGACCCGAAGGCCAGCACGATCATCGGGACGGTCATGCTCTTCGGGGACTCGTGCGGATGCGGCTCGGCGTGCGCGCCGCGCTCCCCGGCCGCCGGTTCGGCGCCGGGCCCGGCGGGCGAGGCGGTGGCCCGGTGGCGCCAGCGCTCCTCGCCGAAGAACGTCATCAGCATCACGCGGGTCATGTAGAACGCGGTGATGGCCGCGCCCAGCAGGGCCGCGCCGCCGAGGATCCAGCCCTCGGTGCCGCCCTTGGCGAAGGCCGCCTCGATGATCTTGTCCTTGGAGAAGAAGCCGGACAGGCCCGGGAAGCCGATGATGGCGAGGTAGCCGAGGCCGAAGGTGATGAAGGTGACCGGCATGTACTTGCGCAGACCGCCGTACCTGCGCATGTCGACCTCGTCGTCCATGCCGTGCATGACGGAGCCCGCGCCGAGGAACAGCCCGGCCTTGAAGAAGCCGTGCGTCACCAGGTGCATGATCGCGAAGACATAGCCGATCGGGCCGAGCCCGGCGGCCAGCACCATGTAGCCGATCTGCGACATCGTCGAACCGGCCAGCGCCTTCTTGATGTCGTCCTTGGCGCAACCGACGATCGCACCGAAGAGCAGCGTGACCGCGCCGACCACGGTGACGGCGAGCTGCGCGTCGGGCGCGCCGTTGAAGATCGCGCCGGAACGGACGATCAGGTAGACGCCCGCGGTCACCATCGTGGCGGCGTGGATGAGGGCGGAGACCGGGGTCGGGCCCTCCATCGCGTCACCGAGCCAGGACTGAAGCGGCACCTGGGCGGACTTGCCGCAGGCCGCGAGCAGCAGCATCAGGCCGATCGCGGTGAGCTTGCCCTCGCTCGCGTCGCCCGCGCTGCCCAGCACCGGGCCGAAGGCGAAGGTGCCGAAGGTGGTGAACATCAGCATGATCGCGATCGACAGGCCCATGTCGCCGACGCGGTTGACCAGGAACGCCTTCTTGGCGGCGGTGGCCGCGCTGGGCTTGTGCTGCCAGAAGCCGATCAGCAGGTAGGAGGCGAGACCGACGCCCTCCCAGCCGACGTACAGCAGCAGGTAGTTGTCGGCGAGGACGAGCAGCAGCATCGCCGCGAGGAACAGGTTGAGATAGCCGAAGAAGCGGCGGCGCCGCTCGTCGTGCTCCATGTACCCGACGGAGTACAGGTGGATGAGCGAGCCGACGCCGGTGATCAGCAGGACGAACGTCATCGACAGCTGGTCGAGCCGGAAGGTGACGTCCGCCTGGAAACCGGCCACCGGGATCCAGCTGAACAGGTGCTGGACCACGGTGCGGTGTTCGGCGCCCTTGCCGAGCAGGTCGGCGAAGAGGACCAGGCCGATCACGAACGAGGCGCCGGCGAGCAGGGTGCCGATCCAGTGGCCGACGGCGTCCAGGCGCCGGCCGCCGACCAGCAGGACGGCCGCTCCGAGCAGGGGCGCCGCGATCAGCAGCGCAATCAGGTTCTCCACGATTCTTCCGACCCCTTACAGCTTCATCAGGCTGGCGTCGTCGACCGAGGCCGAGTGGCGGGAACGGAACAGCGACACGATGATCGCGAGTCCGACCACGACCTCCGCCGCGGCGACGACCATCGTGAAGAAGGCGATGATCTGGCCGTCGAGGTTGCCGTGCATCCGGGAGAAGACGACGAACGCGAGGTTGCAGGCGTTCAGCATCAGCTCGACGCACATGAAGACCACGATGGCGTTGCGGCGGATGAGGACGCCGGTGGCACCGATCGTGAACAGCAGGGCGGCGAGGTACAGGTAGTTGACGGGATTCACTTCGACGCCTCCTCGGGCCGCTTGAAGGCCGCCGAGCCGGTCTCGGTGCGCTCGAGGCGCTCCTCGGCCCGCTGCTCCAGCGCCTTGAGGTCGCCCAGCGCCTCGGCCGAGACGTCCCGGATCTGACCGCGCTCGCGCAGGGTCTTGCTGACCGTCAGCTCGGAGGGGGTGCCGTCGGGCAGCAGGCCCGCGATGTCCACGGCGTTGTGCCGGGCGTAGACGCCGGGGGCGGGCAGCGGCGGTACGTGCCTGCCCTCGCGCACACGCTGCTCGGACAGCTCGCGCTGGGTCCTGGCCCGCTCGGTGCGCTCGCGGTGGGTGAGCACCATGGCGCCGATGGTGGCGGTGATGAGCAGGGCGCCGGTGAGCTCGAACGCGAACACGTACCGGGTGAAGATCAGGGAGGCCAGGCCCTCCACATTGCCGCCGGCGTTGGCCTTGCCCGCGCCCGCGAAGTCCTTCAGGGAGGCGTTGGCGATCCCGGCGAACAGCAGGATGCCGAAGCCGAGGCCGCACAGCAGGGCCAGCCAGCGCTGGCCCTTGATGGTCTCCTTCAGGGAGTCGGCGGCGGTCACACCGACGAGCATCACCACGAACAGGAACAGCATCATGATCGCGCCGGTGTAGACGACGATCTGCACGATCCCGAGGAAGTAGGCGCCGTTGGCCAGGTAGAACACGGCCAGGACGATCATGGTGCCGGCCAGGCACAGGGCGCTGTGCACGGCCTTCCTCATGAAGACGGTGCACAGCGCGCCGATCACCGCGACGGTGCCGAGGACCCAGAACTGGAACGCCTCGCCGGTGGAGGTGGTGTAGGCGGCGAGCTCGGGGCTCATACGTCCACCTCCTCGTCCGCGGGCTGCTCGCCCTTGGAGACGGCCGGCTGGCGCACCGTGCCGGGCGCGGCCTCCGTCACCAGGCCCCGGTAGTAGTCCTGTTCGTCGGTGCCGGGGTAGATGGCGTGCGGGGTGTCGACCATGCCCTCGTCGAGACCGGCGAGCAGCTGCTCCTTGGTGTAGATGAGGTCGGCGCGGCTGGAGTCGGCCAGTTCGAACTCGTTGGTCATCGTCAGCGCGCGGGTGGGGCACGCCTCGATGCACAGCCCGCACAGGATGCAGCGGGCGTAGTTGATCTGGTAGACGCGGCCGTAGCGCTCGCCTGGGGAGTAGCGCTCCTCGTCGGTGTTGTCGGCGCCCTCCACGTAGATGGCGTCGGCGGGGCAGGCCCAGGCGCACAGCTCGCAGCCGACGCACTTCTCCAGGCCGTCCGGATGGCGGTTGAGCTGGTGCCGTCCGTGGAAGCGGGGAGCGGTGGTCTTCTTCTGCTCCGGGTACTGCTCGGTCAGCCGCTTCTTGAACATGGCCTTGAAGGTCACGCCGAAGCCGGCCACGGGGTTCTGGAAACCGGGGTCGGTCCCCTTGGGCTCGTCAGCCATCGGACGCCTCCTTTCCCTCCAGAGTTCCGTCACTGACAGTGTCGGTGCCACCACTGACAATCAGCTCGCGCTCACGGCGCGGGCGGCGGCGCGGCACGGGCGGCAGCTCTTGGCCGGGCAGCGGCGGCACCGGGAAGCCGCCCGCCATCGGGTCGAACCCGGGCGGCTGCGCGGCGCTCCGCTCCGCCTCCCCGCCCTTCTCGCGGAACAGGTCGGCGACGAAGGACAGCACCAGCAGGGCCAGGACGCCGCCGCCGACGTAGAGGGCGATGTCGGCGAAGTCGTAGTGCTCGTTCCTGAGGGTCCGTACGGTCGCGACGAGCATCAGCCAGACCACGGAGACCGGGATGAGGACCTTCCAGCCGAGCTTCATCAGCTGGTCGTAGCGCACGCGCGGGAGCGTGCCGCGCAGCCAGATGAAGAAGAACAGCAGCAGTTGCACCTTGATCACGAACCAGAGCAGCGGCCACCAGCCGTGGTTGGCGCCCTCCCAGAAGGTGCTGATCGGCCACGGGGCCCGCCAGCCGCCCAGGAACAGCGTCGTCGCCACGGCCGAGACCGTCACCATGTTCACGTACTCGGCGAGCATGAACATCGCGAACTTGATCGAGGAGTACTCGGTGTTGAAGCCGCCGACCAGGTCGCCCTCGGACTCCGGCATGTCGAACGGGGCGCGGTTGGTCTCCCCGACCATGGTGACGATGTAGAGGATGAAGGAGACCGGCAGCAGCAGGATGTACCAGCGGTCGTGCTGCTGTTCCACGATGGCCGAGGTGGACATCGACCCCGAGTAGAGGAACACCGAGGCGAACGCGGCGCCCATGGCGATCTCGTAGGAGATCATCTGCGCGCAGGAGCGCAGACCGCCCAGGAGCGGGTAGGTGGAGCCGGAGCTCCAGCCCGCCAGGACGATGCCGTAGATGCCGACCGAGGCGACCGCCAGGATGAACAGCATGGCGATCGGCAGGTCGGTCAGCTGCATCGCGGTGCGGTGGCCGAAGACCGACACCTCGTTGCCCGCGGGTCCGAAGGGGATCACGGCGATCGCCATGAAGGCGGGGATGGCGGCGACGACCGGCGCGAGGACGTAGACGACCTTGTCGGCGCGTTTGACGACGACGTCTTCCTTGAGCATCAGCTTGATGCCGTCGGCCAGCGACTGGAGCATGCCCCAGGGGCCGTGCCGGTTGGGGCCGATGCGCAGCTGCATCCAGGCGACGACCTTGCGCTCCCACACGATGGAGAACAGCACGGTCACCATCAGGAAGGCGAAGCAGAACACCGCCTTGACGACGACCAGCCACCACGGGTCGGTGCCGAACATCGACAGGTTCTCTGCGGCGAGGGACGGGTTCACGCCTCCACCTCCTCAAGGGCCCCGGCCGCGCGGGGCGCCGGGCCGATACGGACGAGGGAGCCGGGCTGCGCCCCGGTGTCGGCGGCGACGCCGGCCCCGGCGGAGTTCAGCGGGAGCCACACCACCCGGTCGGGCATCTCGGTGACCTCCAGCGGGAACGCGGTCGTGCCGGCCGGGCCGGTCACGGCGAGCAGATCGCCGTCCGCGACGCCCGCCTCGGCGGCCGTGGCGGCCGACACGCGCGCGTGTGCGGCGTGCCGGGTCCCGGCGAGCGCGTCGTCGCCCTCCTGGAGGAGGCCCTGGTCGAGCAGGAGCCGGTGCCCGGCGAGCACCGCCTCCCCGGCGGCGGGCCGGGGCAGTACGCCGCCGCTCTCGCGGGGTTCGGCGGCGCGCGGGCCGCTCCAGGTGCCCAGCCGGTCCAGCTCGGCGTGTGCGGTGCGCAGGTCCGGCAGGCCCAGGTGGACGTCCATGGCGTCGGCCAGCATCTGGAGCACCCGCAGATCGGTCGGGGCGAGGCGGCGGGTCATCTGCTCGGGCTTGAGCGCGGCCTCGAAGAAGCGCACCCGGCCCTCCCAGTTGAGGAAGCTGCCCGCCTTCTCGGCGACCGCCGCGACCGGCAGGACCACGTCGGCGTGCTCGGTGACCTCGCCGGTCCGCAGCTCCAGCGAGACCAGGAACCCGGCCTCGGCCAGGGCGGCACGCGCGCGTGCCGGGTCGGGCAGGTCGGCGACCTCCACCCCGGCGACCAGCAGCGCCTGGAGTTCGCCGTCCGCGGCGGCGGCCAGGATCTGGCCGGTGTCGCGGCCGTAGCGGTGCGGGAGGGCGGCGACGCCCCACAGGGCGGCGACCTCGTCCCGCGCGCGCGGGTCGGTGGCCGGGCGGCCGCCCGGCAGCAGCGACGGCAGCGCGCCCGCCTCGATCGCGCCGCGCTCCCCGGCCCGGCGCGGGATCCACACCAGGCGGGCGCCGGTCGCGGTGGCGGCCCGGACGGCGGCGGTGAGGCCGCCCGCGACGGCGGCCAGCCGTTCGCCGACGACGATGACCGCACCCTCGGCGCGCAGCGCCTCGGCGGCCCGGCTCCCGTCGCCCTCCAGGCCGACGCCGCCCGCCAGCGCGTCCAGCCACTCGGTCTCGGTACCGGGCGCGGCCGGCAGCAGGGTGCCGCCCGCCTTCTCCAGGCCGCGGGTGGCGTGCGTGGCCAGCGAGAACACCCGCTGCCCGTGCCCCCGCCACGCCTTGCGCAGCCGCAGGAAGACGCCCGGCGCCTCCTCCTCGGACTCGAACCCGGCCAGCAGCACGGCCGGTGCCTGCTCCAGGGCGGTGTACGTGACGCCGGTGCCGTCGACGTCCCGGCCGTGCCCGGCGACGCGGGCGGCCAGGAAGTCGGCCTCCTCGCCGCTGTGCACGCGCGCGCGGAAGTCGATGTCGTTGGTGTCCAGGGCCACCCGCGCGAACTTGCTGTACGCGTAGGCGTCCTCGACGGTGAGCCGACCGCCGGTGAGGACACCGGTGCGGCCGCGCGAGGCGAGCAGCCCCTGGGCGGCGATCTCCAGGGCCTCCGGCCAGGAAGCGGCGACCAGTTCGCCCTCGGGGCTGCGCACCAGCGGGGTGGTCAGCCGGTCCTTGAGCTGCGCGTAGCGGAACCCGAAGCGGCCCTTGTCGCAGGTCCACTCCTCGTTGACCTCGGGGTCGTTCGCGGCGAGCCGCCGCATGACCTTGCCCCGCCGGTGGTCGGTGCGGGTGGCGCAGCCGCCCGCGCAGTGCTCGCACACCGAGTGCGAGGAGACCAGGTCGAAGGGGCGCGAGCGGAAGCGGTACGCGGCCGAGGTGAGCGCGCCGACCGGGCAGATCTGGATGGTGTTGCCGGAGAAGTACGACTCGAACGGGTCGCCCTCGCCGGTGCCGACCTGCTGGAGCGCGCCGCGCTCGATCAGTTCGATCATCGGGTCGCCGGCGATCTGGTTGGAGAAGCGGGTGCAGCGGGCGCACAGCACGCACCGCTCGCGGTCCAGCAGCACCTGCGCGGAGATCGGCACCGGCTTCTCGTACGTCCGCTTCTTCCCCTCGAAGCGGGAGTCGGCGTTGCCGTGCGACACGGCCTGGTTCTGTAGCGGGCACTCGCCGCCCTTGTCGCAGACCGGGCAGTCCAGCGGGTGGTTGATGAGCAGCAGCTCCATCACGCCGTGCTGGGCCTTCTCGGCGACCGGCGAGGTCAGCTGGGTCTTGACCACCATGCCGTCGGTGCAGGTGATGGTGCAGGACGCCATGGGCTTGCGCTGGCCCTCGACCTCGACGATGCACTGGCGGCAGGCGCCGGCCGGGTCGAGCAGCGGGTGGTCGCAGAACCGGGGGATCTCGATGCCGAGCTGTTCGGCGGCCCGGATGACCAGGGTGCCCTTGGGCACGCTGATCTCGACGCCGTCGATCGTCAGTGTCACGAGGTCGTCCGGCGGGGGTGCCGCCGCGCCGCCCGAGGAGGGGGCGTTGGTGGTCACGGTCATGCGAGCACCTCCGTGTGCTGGTCCGCCCAGACCGTGGACCGGGCGGGGTCGAAGGGGCAGCCGCGGCCCGTGATGTGCTCCTCGTACTCCGCGCGGAAGTACTTCAGGGAGGAGAAGATGGGGGAGGCCGCGCCGTCGCCGAGGGCGCAGAAGGACTTGCCGTTGATGTTGTCGGCGATGTCGTTCAGCTTGTCGAGGTCGGCCATGACGCCCTTGCCGGCCTCGATGTCCCGCAGCAGCTGCACGAGCCAGTACGTGCCCTCGCGGCAGGGTGTGCACTTGCCGCAGGACTCGTGGGCGTAGAACTCGGTCCACCGGGTGACGGCCCGCACCACGCAGGTCGTCTCGTCGAAGCACTGGAGCGCCTTGGTGCCGAGCATGGACCCGGCGGCGCCGACGCCCTCGTAGTCGAGGGGGACGTCGAGGTGCTCCTCGGTGAACATGGGGGTGGAGGAGCCGCCCGGGGTCCAGAACTTCAGCCGGTGCCCGGGGCGCATCCCGCCGCTCATGTCCAGGAGCTGGCGCAGCGTGATGCCGAGCGGGGCCTCGTACTGGCCGGGGCTCGCGACATGGCCGCTGAGCGAGTAGAGCGTGAAGCCCGGGGACTTCTCGCTGCCCATCGAGCGGAACCACTCCTTGCCCTGGTTCATGATGGCGGGAACCGAGGCGATGGATTCGACGTTGTTCACGACAGTGGGGCACGCGTACAGGCCCGCGACGGCCGGGAAGGGGGGACGCAGCCGCGGCTGTCCGCGGCGGCCTTCGAGCGAGTCCAGCAGCGCGGTCTCCTCGCCGCAGATGTACGCGCCCGCGCCCGCGTGCACGGTGATGTCGAGGTCGAGTCCGCTGCCCAGGACGTCCGTCCCGAGGTAGCCGGCCGCGTACGCCTCGCGCACGGCGGAGTGCAGCCGCCGCAGCACGGGGACGACCTCGCCGCGCAGATAGATGAAGGCGTGCGACGACCTGATGGCGTGGCAGGCGATGACGATGCCCTCGATCAGGCTGTGCGGGTTGGCGTACAGGAGCGGGATGTCCTTGCAGGTGCCCGGCTCCGACTCGTCGGCGTTGACGACGAGGTAGTGCGGCTTGCCGTCGCCCTGCGGGATGAACTGCCATTTCATCCCGGTCGGGAAGCCCGCGCCGCCGCGGCCGCGCAGTCCGGACTCCTTGACGTAGGCGATCACGTCGTCCGGGGACATGGCGAGCGCCTTGCGCAGTCCTTCGTAGCCCTCGTGGCGCCGGTAGACGTCCAGCGTCCAGGAGCGGTCCTCGTCCCAGAAGGCGGAGAGCACGGGGGCGAGCAGCTTCTCGGGGCTGGCGCCGCCGCCGGCCTCCGGCTGGGCCGCGCCTCCCTGCGATGTGGACACGGTCATCACTCCCCCTCCTCGGCGGCGGGTCCCGCGGGGTGCGAAGGATCGGAGGCCGAGGTCTGCTGCGGTGCGTCGTGCGAGCTGAGGTGCTCGGTCGGCGACGGCTCGTGCACGGTGTCGCGCTGCGCGTCCTGCGGGCCGCCCTCGCGGGGGTGGACCACGCGCGCGGGCGCGCTCTCGCCCCGGGCCAGGCGCAGCCCGGTCAGCGAGGCGGGTCCGGCGCTGCCGCCGGCGTCGGTGGCGCCCTCGCGCTCGTCGGGGAAACCGGCCAGGATCCGGGCGGTCTCCTTGAAGGTGCACATCGGGGCGCCGCGGGTGGGGGTGACGGGCCGGCCCGCGCGCAGGTCGTCGACCAGGCGCTTGACGCTCTCGGGCGTCTGGTTGTCGAAGAACTCCCAGTTGACCATCACGACCGGGGCGAAGTCGCAGGCCGCGTTGCACTCGATGTGCTCCAGGGTGACCTTGCCGTCGTCGGTGGTCCCGCCGTTGCCGACGCCCAGGTGCTCCTGGAGCGTCTCGAAGAGGGCGTCGCCGCCCATCACCGCGCACAGGGTGTTGGTGCAGACGCCGACCTGGTAGTCGCCGGAGGGTCCGCGCCGGTACATGGTGTAGAAGGTGGCGACCGCGGTGACCTCGGCGGTGGTCAGGCCGAGGACGTCCGCGCAGAACCGCATCCCGGTGCGCGTGACGTGGCCCTCCTCGGACTGCACGAGGTGCAGCAGCGGCAGCAGCGCGGAGCGCGAGTCGGGGTAGCGGGCGATGATCTCGCGGGCGTCGGCCTCCAGCCGGGCGCGGACGTCGTCCGGGTAGGCGGGCGCGGGCAGTTCGGGCATGCCCAGGCTGACGCCCCGCTCGGAAGAAGAGGTGGTCACCGGTCGACGCCTCCCATCACGGGGTCGATGGACGCGACGGCGACGATGACGTCGGCGACCTGGCCGCCCTCGCACATCGCCGCCATGGCCTGAAGGTTGGTGAAGGACGGGTCGCGGAAGTGGACCCGGAAGGGGCGGGTGCCGCCGTCGGAGACGACATGCACGCCCAGCTCGCCCTTGGGCGACTCGACCGCCGTGTACACCTGTCCGGCCGGGACCCGGAAGCCCTCGGTGACCAGCTTGAAGTGGTGGATCAGGGCCTCCATGGAGGTGCCCATGATCTTCTTGATGTGGTCGAGGGAGTTGCCGAGTCCGTCCGGTCCCAGGGCGAGCTGGGCGGGCCAGGCGATCTTCTTGTCGGCGACCATGACCGGTCCCGGCTCCAGCCGGTCCAGGCACTGCTCGACGATCCTGAGCGACTGGCGCATCTCCTCCAGGCGGATCAGGAAGCGGCCGTAGGCGTCGCAGGAGTCGGCGGTCGGGACGTCGAAGTCGTACGTCTCGTAGCCGCAGTACGGCTGGGTCTTGCGCAGGTCGTGCGGCAGGCCGGTGGAGCGCAGGATGGGGCCGGTGGCGCCCAGGGCCATGCAGCCGGCCAGGTCGAGGTAGCCGACGTCCTGCATCCGGGCCTTGAAGATGGGGTTCCCGGTGGCGAGCTTGTCGTACTCCGGGAGGTTCTTCCGCATCTTCTTCACGAACTCGCGGATCTGGTCCACCGCGCCGGGCGGCAGGTCCTGGGCGAGTCCGCCGGGGCGGATGTACGCGTGGTTCATCCGGAGGCCGGTGATCAGCTCGTAGATGTCGAGGATCAGCTCGCGGTCGCGGAAGCCGTAGATCATGATGGTGGTGGCGCCCAGCTCCATGCCGCCGGTGGCGATGCACACCAGGTGGGAGGAGAGCCGGTTCAGCTCCATCAGGAGCACGCGGATGATCGTGGCCCGGTCGGTGATCTGGTCCTCGATGCCGAGGAGCTTCTCGACGCCGAGGCAGTAGGCCGTCTCGTTGAAGAAGGACGTCAGGTAGTCCATGCGCGTGACGAAGGTGGTGCCCTGCGTCCACGTGCGGAATTCGAGGTTCTTCTCGATGCCGGTGTGCAGGTAGCCGATGCCGCAGCGGGCCTCGGTGACCGTCTCGCCGTCGATCTCCAGGATGAGGCGCAGCACTCCGTGGGTGGAGGGGTGCTGGGGGCCCATGTTGACGACGATGCGCTCGTCGTCGGCGCGGGCCGCGGACTGGACGACCTCGTCCCAGTCGCCGCCGGTGACCGTGTAGACGGTGCCTTCCGTGGTCTCCCTCGGGGAGGCGTGCGAAGTGCTCACGAGTACGACCTCCGCTGGTCCGGAGCCGGGATCTGGGCGCCCTTGTACTCGACGGGGATGCCGCCGAGGGGGTAGTCCTTGCGCTGCGGGTGGCCCGGCCAGTCGTCCGGCATCATGATCCGCGTCAGGGCGGGGTGGCCGTCGAAGACGATGCCGAAGAAGTCGTACGTCTCGCGCTCGTGCCAGTCGTTGGTCGGGTAGACGGGCACCAGCGACGGGATGTGCCGGTCGGCGTCGGGGGCGCTGACCTCCAGCCGGATCAGCCGGTTGTGGGTGATCGAGCGCAGGTGGTAGACGGCGTGCAGCTCGCGGCCCTTGTCGTGCGGGTAGTGGACGCCGCTGACGCCGGTGCACAGCTCGAAGCGCAGGGCGGGGTCGTCGCGCAGGGTGCGGGCGACGCGGACCAGGTGCTCGCGCTCGATGTGGAAGGTCAGCTCGCCGCGGTCGACGACCGTCTTCTCGATGGCGTTGTCCGGCAGCAGGCCCTGTTCCTCCAGGGCGCCCTCCAGCTCGTCGGCGACCTCGTCGAACCAGCCGCCGTAGGGGCGGGTGGCCGGTCCGGGCAGCCGCACCGAGCGGACCAGGCCGCCGTAGCCGGAGGTGTCGCCGCCGTTGTTCGCGCCGAACATGCCGCGCTGGACGCGGATCTCCTCGCCGCCCTCGCCGCGCTGGCCGGGGAGGTTGTCGGTGCCGAGATCCTTCTCGGGGTTCACGTCGCTCATCGCAGCAGCCCCTTCATCTCGATCGTGGGCAGTGCCTTGAGCGCCGCCTCCTCCGCCTCGCGGGCCGCCTCCTCGGCGTTCACGCCGAGCTTGGTGGTCTGGATCTTCTGGTGGAGCTTGAGGATCGCGTCCATCAGCATCTCGGGGCGGGGCGGGCAGCCGGGCAGGTAGATGTCGACGGGGACGATGTGGTCGACGCCCTGGACGATCGCGTAGTTGTTGAACATGCCGCCCGAGGAGGCGCAGACGCCCATGGAGATCACCCACTTGGGGTTGGGCATCTGGTCGTAGACCTGCCTGAGGACCGGCGCCATCTTCTGGCTGACCCGGCCGGCCACGATCATCAGGTCCGCCTGGCGGGGCGAACCGCGGAACACCTCCATGCCGAAGCGGGCCAGGTCGTAGCGGCCGGCTCCGGTGGTCATCATCTCGATCGCGCAGCAGGCGAGGCCGAAGGTGGCCGGGAAGACGGACGACTTACGCACCCAGCCCGCGGCCTGCTCCACGGTGGTCAGCAGGAAGCCGCTCGGCAGCTTTTCTTCGAGTCCCATGTCTTATATGGCCCCTCAGTCCCATTCCAGGCCGCCGCGCCGCCATACGTACGCGTACGCGACGAAGACGGTGAGCACGAAGAGCAGCATCTCCACGAGCCCGAAAACACCCAGGGCGTCGAAGGTGACGGCCCAGGGGTAGAGGAAGACGATCTCGATGTCGAAGACGATGAAGAGCATCGCCGTCAGGTAGTACTTGATGGGGAAGCGCCCGCCGCCGGCCGGCGTGGGGGTCGGCTCGATACCGCACTCGTAGGCCTCGAGTTTGGCGCGGTTGTACCGCTTCGGTCCGATCAGCGTGGCCATGACCACGGAGAAGATCGCAAAGCCTGCCCCGAGGGCTCCCAGTACGAGGATGGGCGCATACGCGTTCACCGCTCCTCGCTCCTCTCAGTCGGCACTGACTGCTGGCGGTCACTGGGCCGCACCTGCCTCGTCCGTCCCGCGAACCCCGCCTGTCCCGGCGAAGATCGGGAACATGTGAAGCAGGTCACAAGCCCAACTGGAGGGCATCCTATGCCCGACACTCTGTGATCTGCGACACGGGGTATTGCACCGGCTTTGTGATCTCCACCACCTGACGAAGGATCATGAAGCCGGATGAGGGGTGATCTTCGCACGCGAAGCACCTGAGTGATCACCACTGGTTACATTTTACCTCGTATTTGCAGGTCGGAAGGGGTCTGCATTATCAGATGAAGAGTGTCCGGCGCAAAGTGGCGACCGGCGTCAAGACCTTGATATAGGGCTGCTTTTCACACATCAGAGGGAGCCCGGAACGGGAAGTGGACACGTTCACCCGTTCACAAGCGACGCGTGGTGCCTGTGGGGACGCTGTGGCTCGTGTGGCAGATGGGGCCGACGTGGGCTCGGCGCGCGGACGCACGGCGGGGTGGTGACCGTTCCGTGACCTCCGCCACACCCGTGAGAGCTTCATGAGAACCGGGCTTGGCCAACGGTCGTTCCCGATGGTAGGCGCGGGGCAATTCGGGCGTAACTGCGAAAGAGCATGATCACAGGCATGATCATCTGTGCCCGCAATGTCCGTTACGGCGTCAATAAAGGGCGACACGCCCGGTGTTCGCAGGACCGGCACAGCAAATGTGGCGCACGCCACGTTTCTTGAAGAGTCCGAGGACCCCCTGATACCGGTTGTCCTCATGTCCCACACCGCTCACATACGCAGCCACCGGAAGCCCCGCCGCAGCGCGTCGACCATCGCGATGCGGGCCGGAGTTGCCGGTGGCGTCCTCGGCACCCTGGCAGTCGCCGGTGCGTCCGCCTCCACGGCGAGCGCCGCCGAGCCGGTCACCCAGACCCTCGAACTGCCCACGCTCACCGCCGACCTGGCCAGCCAGATCGCCCAGTCCGCGGACGCCACGCAGCAGGCCGCCGCGCACTACCAGCTCCTGGCCGAGCGCGACTCCGCCGCCGCGAACGCCGCGAAGCAGGCCAAGTCGGACCTCGCGCAGGCCAAGAAGAAGGCCGAGGCCGCGAAGAAGAAGGCCGCCGAGGAGGCCGCCGCCCGCAAGGAGGCCGCCGAGCGCGCCGCGCGCGACAGCGCCCGCCCCACCCTCACCACCCAGTCGGGCACCGGCACCTCCACCGGTTCCGGCAGCAGCACCGGCGCCACCACGGGCACCGGCACCTCCACCGGCTCGTCCACCGCGACGGGTTCGGCCGCCAGCATCGTCTCGTTCGTGAAGTCCCAGGTCGGCAAGGCGTACGTCCCCGGCGCCACCGGCCCCTCCGCCTACGACTGCTCCGGCCTGGTGCAGACCGCCTTCAAGCAGGTCAACATCAGCCTGCCGCGCGTCTCCCAGGACCAGTCGATGGCCGGCACCCAGGTGTCGCTCTCCAACCTCCAGCCGGGCGACATCCTGTACTGGGGCGGCCGCGGCAGCGCGTACCACGTGGCCGTGTACGTCGGCGGCGGTATGTTCGTCGGAGCGCAGAACTCGTCCACGGGCGTCGTGGAGAGGCCGCTGTCGTACGACCCGCCCACCGGGGCCGTCCGGGTGCTCTGAGGCACCGCACAGCGCCGTACGGGGTGAAGGGCCGCAGCCGCTCGGGGGCAGCGGCCCTTCCGGCGCGGCCGGTTCGCCCGATTCACCCCGGATGATCACAAAGGTGCGCCCCGAATCCGGGGGCGCCCGCACACGGCTGAGGCTGGCTCAGGAATGAGCCGGCCTCGTCGTCGTTCCGGGCCCTCGCCGGGCCCCCGGGGGTCACGCCTTGGGCGCCACCCGGCTCAGGCCGTTGATGATGCGGTCCATCGCGTCGCCGCCGGTCGGGTCGGTGAGGTTGGCCAGGAGCTTGAGGGTGAACTTCATCAGCATCGGGTGGGTCAGACCGCGCTGCGCGGCGATCTGCATGACCTTCGGGTTGCCGATGAGCTTCACGAAGGCGCGGCCCAGCGTGTAGTAGCCGCCGTAGGTGTCCTTCAGGACGCGCGGGTAGCGCTGGAGGGCCAGTTCGCGCTGGGCGGGCGTGGCGCGCGAGTGCGCCTGGACGACGACCTCGGCGGCCAGCGCGCCGGACTCCATCGCGTAGGCGATGCCCTCGCCGTTGAACGGGTTGACCAGGCCGCCCGCGTCACCGACGAGCAGCAGGCCGCGCGTGTAGTGCGGCTGGCGGTTGAAGGCCATCGGCAGGGCGGCGCCGCGGATGGGGCCGGTCATGTTGTCCGGGGTGTAGCCCCAGTCCTCGGGCATGGAGGCGCACCACGCCTTCAGGATCTCCCGCCAGTCCAGCTCCTTGAAGGCGGCCGAGGTGTTGAGCACGCCGAGGCCGACGTTGGACGTGCCGTCGCCCATGCCGAAGATCCAGCCGTAGCCGGGCAGCAGGCGGTCCTGCGCGCCGCGCCGGTCCCACAGTTCGAGCCAGGACTCCAGGTAGTCGTCGTCGTGCCGGGGCGAGGTGAAGTAGGTGCGCACGGCGACACCCATCGGGCGGTCCTCGCGGCGGTGCAGGCCCATCGCCAGGGAGAGCCGGGTGGAGTTGCCGTCGGCGGCGACCACGAGCGGCGCGTGGAAGATGACCTCGCGCTTGTCCTCGCCCAGCTTGGCCGTCACCCCGGTGATGCGGCCGGTGCGGTCGTCCACGACCGGACCCGAGACGTTGCACCGCTCGTAGAGCCGGGCGCCCGCCTTCTGCGCCTGCCGGGCGAGCTGCTCGTCGAAGTCGTCGCGCTTGCGCACGAGTCCGTAGTCCGGGAAGGAGGCCAGGTCGGGCCAGTCGAGCTGGAGCCGGACGCCGCCGCCGATGATGCGCAGGCCCTTGTTGCGCAGCCAGCCCGCCTCCTCGGAGATGTCGATGCCCATGGCGACGAGCTGTTTGACGGCGCGCGGGGTGAGCCCGTCGCCGCAGACCTTCTCGCGCGGGAACGCCGTCTTCTCCAGCAGGAGGACGTCGAGACCGGCCTTGGCGAGGTGGTACGCGGTGGTGGAACCGGCCGGTCCCGCGCCCACGACGATGACGTCCGCGGTGTTCCCGGAGAGGGGATCGGAGAGAGACTCGGTCACGACGGTCACGGCGGGATCTCCCCAGGTTCGAAATCTGCGTGCCGACCGGCACTGGACATGGGCAGTCTATGCAGCGGCACTGATCACCCGGCTGAAGGGCCTGTCCCCGTGAACCGAGCACTGCCCGTCGTACGGCTGCGTGTCCCCACCGACGAGGACGCGCACACCTGGCACCGCCTCTTCGACGACCCGGACGTCATGGAGTTCCACGGCGGCCGGTCCGCCGAGCCGTCCGTCTACGAGGAACTGACCGCCCGCCAGCGCCGCCACGACGCCGAACACGGCTTCTGCCTGTGGACGGTCCTCGACGCGTCCGGCCGTCCGGTCGGCTTCACCGGCGCCCAGCCCTGGCCGCACGCCTGGGGCCCGGCGGGCGAGGTCGAGATCGGCTGGCGCCTGGGGCGGGAGCACTGGGGCCGCGGGTACGTCACGGCGGCGGCCCGGCTGACCCTCCAGCGGCTGCGGGCGGCCGGACTGCCGGGCGTGGTCGCCATGGTCGACCGCCGCAACACCCGCTCCATAGCGGTCACCCGGCGCCTGGGCATGCGGCACGCCGAGACGTTCTTCACCCCGCAGACCCGGCGCATCGGCCACTGCTACCGGCTGCCGCTGGGCCCCGAGGACGCCTTCTGTGACGTAGAGTAACCGAATATCACGGAAAGACACAAAAACCTTCCGGCCGCGGTGTCCGGCGGTTACGCTGCCGGTATCGCTGGGGGGTGACGCCGTGTACCCGACTCCCAAGTCACCACAAGTGCGCGTGCCGCGCCTGGTCGGTCTGATGGCCGTCGACGCGCACGAGACCGCGCGGGCCCGCGGCCTGCTCCTGGTCGCGCCCGACCGTCCCGACTTCCCGCGCCCCGCCGTCGACCACGTCGTACGCCAGTACCCGCAGCCCGGCGCGGAACTGCCCCGCGACGCGCGGGTGTACGTGTGGTTCGACTTCGGGCCGGGCGAGGGCGGCGGCGGGGTACGCGAGCCGCGCGTGCCCGAGCCGCCGCCGGGCGGCGCGCGCCGCGCCCTGGACGAGCCGGGCGACCCGGACGGACCGGACGGCTCCGGCGACCCCTGCGCCGTCGCCGGGCTCAGTCCTTGAAACCGCGGTGCAGTGTCACGATCCCGCCGGTGAGGTTGCGCCAGGCCACCTTCGACCAGCCCGCCTCGCGCAGCCGTCCGGCCAGCGCGGGCTGGTCGGGCCAGGCCCGGATCGACTCGGCGAGATAGACGTACGCGTCCGGGCTGGACGACACCGCGCGCGCGACCGGCGGCAGCGCCCGCATCAGGTACTCGGTGTAGAGCGTCCGCAAGGGCGCCCAGGTCGGGTGCGAGAACTCGCAGATCACCACGCGTCCGCCGGGGCGGGTCACGCGGTGCATCTCGCGCAGCGCCGCGTCGAAGTCCTGGACGTTGCGCAGCCCGAAGGAGATCGTCACCGCGTCGAACGTGTCGTCCTTGAACGGCAGCCGGGTCGCGTCCCCCGCGGTGAACGGCATCCAGCTGTGCCGCTGCTTGCCCACCTGGAGCATGCCCAGCGAGAAGTCGCACGGGACGACGTAGGCGCCGGCGCGGGTGAAGGGCAGCGAGGAGGTGGCCGTACCGGCGGCGAGGTCCAGGATCTTCTGCGCCGGGCGCGCGTCGACGGCCCGTGCGACCTCCTTGCGCCAGCGCCGGTCCTGTCCCAGGGACAGCACGTCGTTGGTCAGGTCGTACCGTTCCGCCACGTCGTCGAACATCGAGGCGACTTCGTGCGGCTGCTTCTCCAGGGATGCGCGGGTCACCCGGCCATTGTTGCAGCCGCCCGCACGGGACCTACAGCTCGCCCCGCGCAGCGGCCCCCACGAACCGGGAGAACACCTCCGGCGCCACGGCGAGGTGCCCTCCGGCCGGGTTCTTGCTGTCGCGCAGGGCGATGTGGGCGGTGAGGTGCGCGTATTCGACGCACTCACCGCCGGTGTTACCGCTGTAGGAGGACTTACGCCACCGGATCGCCGACAGGTTCAGATCCGAGCCCATACTGTTCCTCCATCACGCGCTTGATCAGCTTCGCTGAATCCTCCTCGGAGAGGGCAGCGGCCTGCAAGCTAGCGTAACGGCGGGCGCCTTCGCGAACGGTATCCGCATCGGCGGTCATGTGCCCGGAGATGAGGTCCTCGGTGTACACGAGTTCGTGGTCGTTGGTGAACCTCAACGCGGTGAACGATCCAGCCAGACTCGCGTGTTGACCGACGGAGTTGGGCAGCACCTGGATCTGCACCCAGGGGCGTTCCGCGTACTCCAGGAGGTGGGCCAGTTGCTCTCGCATGACCTCGGCGCCCCCGATGGGGCGATGCAGCACGGCTTCGTCCAGAACCACCAGCGCCAAGGGCGGTCTGCCGGCCTCCAGGATCCGCTGCCGCTCCATGCGTCCGGCAAGCAGTTCCTCGACGCGTTTCGCATCGCCGGTTTCCAGCACAGCGCGGGCGTACCCAGATGTCTGCAAAAGCCCGTACACCAGTTGCGCCTGGTACGTGGAGATGTATGTCGCCTTCGCTTCCATCTCCGCGAACGGTTGGAACCATGTGGGCAACTGGTTGCGCAGCACCAAGCTCACCAGCCGCGAGAACATGCCGTCCGTGTTGAACGCGGCATCCACCCGTGCCGAGAAGTCCCGTGTCGGCACCTTCAGGGCCGTTTCGACCTGGCCTACCAGCGAACCCGTGCAGAAGATCGACTCGCCGAGTTCGTTCAGGGTCATCTTCGCCGCCTCGCGCAGGCGGCGCAGCTCGGCGCCGTAGTAGTCCAACGGCGACGCGCTGGGGTCCAGTTGTTTGACGTTCGCCATGCGGCATCCGCTCCTCTCGCTCCGTTGCCGAGAGTAAGCGCGCTGTCGCTGATCCGTAGGGTCAACAACCGAAATCGTATTTATGCCCGCCGGTGGACGAGACGGCCGCCCACGACGGTCGCCAGGCAGTCCCCGTCCGCCCCGAGGACGGCGAAGTCCGCACGGGCGCCGGGAGCCAGGGCCGGGGCGGCGGAGCCGACGAGGATCCCGGACCGCTGCACCGCCGTCCGTACCGGCGCCCGCGTGAACGGTCCCGCCACCGCCGTCACCCCGCGCGCCAGCATCCGCTGGAGCCCGCGCCGGGCGCTCGCGCCCCAGCGGGGGTCGGGCATGCCCTCGGGGCCCACGGGCAGCGGCTCGGTGCCCAGTTCGTCCGCCTCGCGCGGGTCGGGCCAGTACAGCGTCTCCAGGAGGCGCGCCGCGTCCGGTTCGTACCGGCCGGGGACGGGCGTCCCGGCCCACTCGCGGACGCGGGCCCGCTCGCCGTACGCGGCGCGCAGCTCCTCGTACGGGCCGAGGGCCGCGATCCGGGCGCCGTCGACCGCGACGCAGCGGGACGCGTCCGCCGACGAGCGGTGGAGGGTGAGCATCAGTCGGCGGCGAGCAGCTTCAGCTCCGGGTGGGCGGTGCCGCCCGCGAGGGCCGTGGAGGAGATGTGGGACATCACGCGGTCGTCGACGGGGTCGTTCGCCGGGTCGTCGTGCACGACCAGGTGCTCGTAGGTCGTCGCGCGCTGCGCGGGCACCCGGCCGGCCCGGCGGATCAGCTCGATGATCTCCATGCGGTTGGAGCGGTGCTTGGCACCGGCGGAGGAGACGACGTTCTCCTCCAGCATGATCGAGCCGAGGTCGTCGGCGCCGTAGTGCAGGGTGAGCTGGCCGACGTCCTTGCCGGTGGTCAGCCAGGACCCCTGGATGTGCATGACGTTGTCCAGGAACAGCCGGGCGATGGCGATCATCCGCAGGTACTCGAAGAGCGTGGCCTGCGTACGGCCCTTCAGGTGGTTGTTCTCGGGCTGGTAGGTGTACGGGATGAAGGCGCGGAAGCCGCCGGTGCGGTCCTGCACGTCCCGGATCATCCGCAGGTGCTCGATGCGCTCGGCGTTGGTCTCGCCGGTGCCCATCAGCATGGTGGAGGTGGACTCCACGCCCAGGCGGTGCGCGGTCTCCATGATCTCCAGCCAGCGCTCGCCGGACTCCTTGAGCGGCGCGATGGCCTTGCGGGGGCGCTCGGGGAGCAGTTCGGCGCCGGCGCCCGCGAAGGAGTCGAGACCGGCCTCGTGGATGCGGGTGATCGCCTCCTCCACGGAGACCTTGCTGATACGGGCCATGTGCTCGACCTCGCTCGCCCCCAGGCTGTGGATGACGAGCTGCGGGAACTCCCGCTTGATGGCCGCGAAGTGCTTCTCGTAGTACTCGACGCCGTAGTCCGGGTGGTGGCCGCCCTGGAACATGATCTGCGTGCCGCCCAGCTCGACGGTCTCCGCGCAGCGGCGCAGGATGTCGTCGAGGTCGCGGGTCCAGCCCTTGGCGGTGTCCTTGGGAGCCGCGTAGAAGGCGCAGAACTTGCACGCCGTGACGCACACGTTCGTGTAGTTGATGTTCCGCTCGATGATGTACGTCGCGATGTGCTCCGTACCGGCGTACCTGCGGCGGCGCACGGCGTCGGCGGCGGAGCCCAGCGCGTGCAGCGGCGCGTCCCGGTAGAGGGAGAGCGCTTCCTCCGGGGTGATCCGTCCGCCCGCGGCGGCACGGTCGAGGACGGACTGAAGGTCGGCCTTCTCGGTCACCGGCGTCCCTTTCGCAGAGGAGCTGAGGAGCTTGAGGATTCGTGAGGATTGTGGATCGGACGGACCGAAACAGCCTACGCCAGCGCCGTCCGCGGGCCGACGCCAGGCCGTACGGCCGCGTCAGTCCACCCGTTCAAGACGCGCCTTGGGGTTGCCCGCCTGCGGGTCGACGGACCGGAAGCGCAGCGCGTCGGTGCCGTCCGGGCTCAGGCGGACCTCGTGGGCGTCGGGGACGCAGTGCGAGGGGTTGCCTGCCTTGCCGCGGCCGGTGGCCACGAGTTCCCTGGCGGTGACCGACTTGAGGGTGAGGACGTCGACGCAGCCGCCGCCGAGGGGGTCGGTCTGGGTGACCGAGCCGATCACCTTCGCGGAATCGGCCCGCTGGATCACGACCGTGAAGGTGCCGCCGGGGAGGTCCTGGCCGAGGGCGCTGACCGTGCCGGTGCCGCGCCAGGTGCCGACGTAGACCTCGGGCACGGCGCCGGAGGCGGGCGCGGGCGTACGGCCGGGGGTCGGGGTGGCGGCGCTTCCGGCGCTGTCGCCCTTGTGGCCGCCGCGGAACTGGTCCAGCACCAGCACCCCGGTGGTCGTCGCCACGGCCAGCGCCCCGGCGACCGCCAGCACCACACTGCAACTCAGCTTCCGCCCGCGACCGCCGCCGCCGGGTCCGGTCCCGGCCGCCACGCTGACGGAGAACCGGCCGGGGCGGGCCGGGCCGTCCGGCGTCCCGCCCTCCGGGAGCGGCGGGACGCCGTCACGGGGCGCGGGGACGGCGGGCGGGGTGCCGGGGCGGACGCCCGGCATCACGGGCGGCGGGCCGAACACCCCGGTGACGGCCGGGGGTTCAGGCGCCGGGGGGACGGAGGACGCGGACACGGGCGGCGCGGTGACCGTTCCGGGCGCGGGGCCCTCGGAGGCGTACGCGGGCGCCGTGAAGGCGATCGGGCCCGAGGGCCGGTCCGGGGCGGGCTCCAGGTTCAGCAGGTGTACGGCGCCACGGCTGACCTGTTCGACCAGGGGGCCGGGGAGCCAGCCCCCGGCGACGAGGCGGGCCGCGCCCCCGGGGGCGAGGCGGCGGGCGATCTCGCCGGGCGCGGGCCGGGCGGCGGGGTCCTTGGCGAGGCAGGCGCGGGCCAGCTCGCGCAGGTCCGCGTCGGCCAGGGCGTCCAGCTCGGGTTCCTCGTGGACGACCTTGTAGAGCAGCGCCGCCGAGGAGTCCCCCGGGAACGGGGACGCGCCCATCGCGCCGTACGCGAGGACCGCGCCCAGCGAGAAGACGTCCGCCGCGCCGGTGACGGCCTTGCCGAGGATCTGCTCGGGCGCCATGTAGCCGGGTGACCCGATGGAGACGCCGGTGGAGGTCAGGGAGGCGGTGCCGTCGGTGGCGCGGGCGATGCCGAAGTCGATCAGCACCGGGCCGTCGAGGGTGAGCAGCACGTTGGACGGCTTGACGTCCCGGTGCACCAGGCCCAGATCGTGCACCGCGGCCAGCGCCTCCGCGAGGCCCGCGGCCAGCACCCGCGCGGTGTGGGCGGGCAGCGGGCCGCCGTGCGCGACGGCGGCGGCCAGGGAGGGTCCGGCCGCGTAGGCGGTGGCCACCCAGGGCACGGCCGCCTCGGGGTCGGCGTCCAGGACGGGCGCGGTCCAGGCGCCGCCGACCCGGCGCGCGGCGGAGACCTCGCGCCGGAAGCGGGCGCGGAACTCCTCGTCGAGCGCGAAGTGCGGGTGCACGATCTTCACCGCGACCGTGCGGCCGCCGGGACTGCGGCCCAGATAGACGCGGCCCATGCCACCGGAGCCCAGCCGGCCGAGCAGCCGGTAGGGCCCCACGGCAGCGGGCTCGTCGTGTGCGAGCGGCTGCATGGCGGTCCCCTCCCCCGTGTCCCCGTGGCCCACGTGGCACCCGTGGCCCCCGCGTGCCGGACTCCGGCCTTGTCGGCAGGGTCCTCGCCAGCAGAGTAGTGCCGGGAGCCGGGTCGCGGGCGGGGCCGGATGTCAGAGGTCCAGCAGGTCGACCTTCACGTCCGCGGGGAAGCCCGTCGTGGGGCCGACCCGGCGGGCGAACTCCGCGACCGCCTTGAGCTGCGGGGCGCCGAAGCTGAAGTCGAGGGTGGTGAAGTAGCTCTCCAGGACCGGCTCGTCGAAGGACTCCCAGCGGGCCGCCTGCTCGGCGACCTTGTGGACCTCCTCCAGGGAGAGGTCGCGGGAGGCGAGGAACGCCTCGTGCACCTTGCGGGTGATGCGCGGCTCGCGCTCGGCGTAGTCGCGGCGCGCGGCCCAGACGGCGAAGACGAACGGCAGGCCCGTCCACTCCTTCCACAGCCGGCCGAGGTCGTGCACGTCGAGGCCGTAGCGGGGGCCGTCGTGCAGGTTGGCGCGCAGCGCCGCGTCGCCGATGAGGACCGCCGCGTCCGCCTCCTGCATCATCAGGCTCAGGTCGGGCGGGCAGGTGTAGTAGTCCGGGCGCACGCCGTACCGCTCGGCCAGGAGCAGCTGGGCCAGGCGCACCGAGGTGCGGGAGGTGGAGCCGAGCGCCACCCGGGCGCCGTCGAGCCGGTCGAGCGGGACCTGCGAGACGATCACACAGGACATCACCGGGCCGTCGCAGCCCACGGCGATGTCGGGAAAGGCCAGCAGATCGTCCGCGTTCCTGAGGAACTCCACGAGGGTGATCGGGGCGATGTCCAGCTCGCCGCGGACGAGCTGCTCGCTGAGCTTGTCCGGGGTGTCCTTGCGGAGATCGAAATCGAGGAGCGTGCCCGTTCTCGCGAGCCCCCAGTACAGGGGCAGGCAGTTGAGGAACTGGATGTGGCCGACACGCGGCCGGGTGCGAGAATTGTCCACATCGCGAGACTAGACCCTGGTCGCCCGGGTGCTGCCGCCGCCCCCTCGGCCGCCGGGGCGCGGGGGCCCGCCCGGGGGGCGGTTCACCCGGTCGGCCCTGCCGTCATCTGCCGTCCACCGGGCGTTTGCGTCCGTCTGTGTCAACCTCTGACCAGAGCTTTCAAACATCCGGGTGACGTGATCTTGGCCTCTATTGCGTTCGGGGGCCCGCATGCTAGGCTCGCCATCAAGTTGCAGTTTTGGTTTCCCTTGCAGTACAGAGCCTGCGGAGCATGTAACCGCGGGCTCTGGTCGTTTTCAGACGTATGCAGTTGTGCGGCGATATCGTTTTCACATTTGCAGGTTCTGGAGCAGGGCGACCCTTTGAGCCCAAGGAGGGCTTATGGCTACCGGAACCGTGAAGTGGTTCAACGCCGAAAAGGGCTTTGGCTTCATTGCCCAGGAAGGCGGCGGCCCCGACGTCTTCGTTCACTACTCCGCGATCAACGCCACCGGTTTCCGCTCTCTCGAAGAGAACCAGCAGGTGTCCTTCGACGTCACCCAGGGCCCGAAGGGCCCGCAGGCGGAGAACGTCACCCCGGTCTGAGCGTCGCGCGCGCAGTAACCGTTCTGATTGCAGTACCCAAGGAGCCCCACGCCATCCGGCGACGGGGCTCCTGCCCTTTTCTGCTCTTTCCCGCCCCGGCGCGCTCCGCCCGGGGCGGGTCGGCACCCGCCGCACCCCGCCTCGGGTCCGGATCCCCGCGAGGTGGGACGGGTTGCCGCCCTGGGCCCCGCAAAGATCGTCGTACGCGGACAGGGCCCAGTCAATCCTGGGAATGTCTGCCCATCTCCAAGCAATCCCTTGGGTGTTGGCCCTCTGCCGGGCTAGCTTGTCCGCGTGACTCTCGATGATCTGCGGGTGTTCGTCGCCGTGTGCCGGGCGGGCAACCTCAGCGCCGTGGCCCGTGACCTCGGCTGCACCCAGTCGGCAGTGAGCCAGCACGTGAAACGGCTGGAGCGGGAGGCCGGCGTCAGCCTGCTGGAACGCCAGCCGCGCGGGGTCGCGCCCACCGAGGCCGGACGGATCCTGCGGACGGCCGCGGCCGAGTCGCTGGCCGGTCTCGACGGCGCGCTGCGGCGGCTGCGGGATCTCACCGAGGGGGAGACCGGCTCGGTGCGGATCGCGACCGGCGCGACGACCGTACGGCACTTCATGGCGGACGCGGTCGTCGCCTTCCGCCGCCGGTATCCCAAGGTCAACCTGGAGTTCTTCACGGAGAGTTCGAGCCGGGGCTGCTTCGACGCGCTCGGCGGCGGCGAGCTGGACCTCGCCTGGGTCACGCTGGGCGCGCCGGTGCGCGGCATCGAGCAGCGCGGTGTCCTCGACCTGCCGTGGGTGCTCGCGCTGCGCGCCGAGGATCCGCTGGCCGCCCGTACGTCCGTGGACGCGGCCGAGCTGCGGGAGCTGCGGCTGATCCGGCTCCCGCCGAACTCCACCTCCGCCGCCCACCTCGACGCCGCCTGCGCCGAGCTGGGCGTCCGCTTCGGCTCCGACACCAGCGTCGCCGACTGGGACACCGCGTTCCTCCTCGCCGAGCTGGGCGTGGGCCGCGCGGTCGTCCCCGCCCTCCCCGGCCACACCACCCCCTCCAGCCCCCTCCGCCTCATCCCCGTCCCCGCCCTCCGCCCCCTCACCGTCGGCTGGGCGGTCCGCCGCTGGGACGCCCTGTCCCCGCTGGCCCGCGCTTTCGCGGAGACGGTGATGGAGTGCTGCCGCGGGCTGGAGGGGGCACCGGGGGCGGGGGCGACGCCCGGTGCGGGAGCGGGAGTCCTGGGCGGAGGCGTCCCGGGTGCGAGGGCACCGCGTGCGGGCGCGGCGGGAGCGGGAGCAGTGGGCGCGGGAGGCCCGGGTGGTGCGCCGGGCTCCGGGGCGGGGCCGGATCCGGTGCCGCGCAGGCCCGTTGGGCCGCCGCGGCCGTTCGCGCCTCCGGCGCCGGCCGTGCCGCCGGTACCCGTCGTGCCGCCTGGGCCTTCGGCGGTCCCGGACACGCCGGAGGAGCCGTACGGTCCGGACGGCCCGCACGACCCGGAGGCTCCGTACAGGCAGCCCGGCCCGGTCACCCCGGTCGGTTCGGGCTCTCCGGACGCCGCCCAGGCCCCGTAGCCCCGCCTCCCCGGTCCCGTAGCCCGCCGGTCAGCTCTCGTACAACGCCTCCACCTCGTGGGCGAAGTCGCGCAGGACGGCCTGGCGGCGGAGTTTCAGGGTGGGGGTGAGGTGGCCGGCGGACTGGGTGAAGTCGGTGGGGAGGACGGTGAAGCGGCGGATGGACTCGGGGCGGGAGACGAGGCGGTTGGCCTCGTCGACCGCGCGCTGGAGGACGGCCGTCAGGGCGGGGTCGTGCGTGAGGAGTTCGGGCGGCACCGGATGCCGGCCGTTCATCCGGCACCAGTGGGTGATGCCCTCCGGGTCGAGGGTGATCAGCGCGGCGACGTAGGGGCGGCCGTCGCCGAGCACCAGGCACTGGGAGATCAGCGGGTGCGCGCGCAGCCAGTTCTCCAGGGGCGCCGGGGCCACGTTCTTGCCGCCCGCGGTGATCAGGATCTCCTTCTTGCGCCCGGTGATGGTCAGATACCCCTCGTCGTCCAGGCGCCCGATGTCCCCCGTCGCGAACCAGCCGTCGCGGGTCGCCGGGACCACTCCCCCGGCGTTCGGGTCCCAGTACCCCCGGAACACCTGCCCGCCGGCGAGCAGCACCTCGCCGTCCGCCGCGATCCGGACCCCGGTGCCGGGCAGCGGCCACCCCACCGTGCCGAGGCGGGGCCGGTGCGGCGGCGTCACCGTGGCCGCGCCGGTCGTCTCGGTCAGGCCGTAGCCCTCGTAGATCTCCAGGCCCGCCCCGGTGAAGAAGGCGGCCAACGGGCGGCCCAGCGGGGAGCCGCCGCAGATGACGTGCCGCAGCCGCCCGCCGAGGGCGGCGCGGAGGCGGCGGTAGACGAGCGGGTCGTAGCAGGCGCGCGCGGCCCGCAGGGACCGGCTCGGCCCCGGCCCCGTGCCGAGCCTGCGCGCCTCCGCCGCCTCGCCCCAGCGGCGCGCCACCGCCGCCGCCCGGTCGAAGACCGCCGCCCGGCCGCCGCGCTCGGCCGTCGCCCGCGCGGTGTGGTGGATCTTCTCCAGCATGTACGGGATGGCCAGCAGGAACGTCGGCCGGAAACTCGCCAGATCGGCCAGCAGATCGGGCGCGGCCAGGCTCGGCGCATGCCCCAGGCGCACCCCGGCGCGGACGCAGGCGACGGCCACCATGCGGCCGAAGACATGGGAGAGCGGCAGGAAGAGGAGTGTGGAGGGCTCCTCGGCCTGGCTCCTGGTCGCCTCGCTCCTGGCCGCGCCGCTCCTGGCCGCCCCGTCCCGGCCGTCCTCGCCCCGGAAGACCGGGTGGAGGAGTTCGATCGCGTTGTCGACCTCGGCGAGGAAGTTGCCGTGGGTCAGCACGCAGCCCTTGGGGCGGCCCGTGGTGCCCGAGGTGTAGACGAGGGTGGCCGGTGTGCCGGGGCCGAGGACACCCCGGCGTACGTCGGTCTCCTGGTCCGGCACGGACGCCTCGCCCCGTTCGGCCAGCCGGTCCAGATGGCCGTGGTCGAGGACCCACAGATGGCGCAGTCCCGGCAGCCGGTCGCGCTCCGGGCCGAGGGCGGCGGCCTGCCCCGCCGTCTCGGTCACCAGGGCCGCCGCGCCCGAGTCGTGCAGGATCCAGCGGATCTGGAAGAGGGAGGAGGTCGGGTAGACGGGGACGGTGACCAGCCCCGCGGCCCAGGCGGCGAAGTCGAGCAGCGTCCACTCGTAGCGCGTGCGCGCCAGCACCGCGATCCGGTCGCCCGGCGCCAGGCCCTCCGCGATCAGCCCCTTGGCCAGCGCCCGCACCTCGGCGGCGAACCCGCGCGCCGTGACGTCGTGCCAGCCGCCGTCCGCCGTACGGCGGCTGAGGACGCGGCGCTCGGGGTCGGCGGCGGCGTTCTCGAAGGGCAGGTCGGCGAGCGATCCGTGGGTCACCCGGGCCACCAGCGGCGGCACGTACGCCTCGCGCACGACGCCGTCCGCCCACCGCACCAGCGGCACGACGGACCCGGTGTCGCCGGGAGTGCCGGGGATATCGGGGATACCCGGGCCCCCGCCGCCGTACGGGCTGCGGACGGCCGGGACGTAGCCGTCCGGGCCGGGCCCGTGCCGCTGTCCGGGCCCGTGCCGCTGTCCGGGGCCGTCGGGCGGCCACGGCGAGGAGGCGGAGGAGGCGTACGAGAGAGGCATGGCGGCTCCTGGGTCCGGCCCCGGCGGCTCGGGCGAGGCGGCTGGTTCGGCTCAGGCGGTTCGGCTCAAGTGGCTCGGCTCAGGCGGTTCGGCTCAGGCGGGTCTGTGCAAGTGGCTCGGCTCAAGTGGTCCCGCTCGGGCGGGTGCCCGGGGCTCAGGCGCGTTCCAGGATCGCCGTCACACCCTGGCCGCCGGCCGCGCAGACGGAGATCAGGCCGCGCGCGGGCCCCTCGCGCTCGGCGAGCAGACGGGCCAGGGTCGCCACGATGCGGGCGCCGGTCGCGGCGAAGGGGTGCCCGGTGGCGAGGGAGGACCCGGCGACGTTGAGGCGGGCGTGGTCGACCGGGGCCAGCCCGCGCTTCTCCCAGGCCGCCAGGGTGGCCAGGACCTGGGAGGCGAACGCCTCGTGGATCTCGACCAGGTCGAAGTCCTCGATGCCGAGCCCGGCGCGCTCCAGCATGCGCGGGACGGCGTACGCCGGTGCCATCAGCAGCCCGTCCTCGCCCTCGGCGACATCACCGTGGACGAAGTCGACGGCGGCCGTCTCGTACGCCGTCAGGTGGGCGAGGGGTTCCAGGCCGCGGGCGCGCGCCCACTCCTCGGACGCCAGCAGGACCGTGGCCGCGCCGTCCGTCAGGGGCGTGGAGTTGCCCGCGGTCATCGTCGCGCCGGGCCGGTCCAGGCCGAACACCGGCTTGAGCGCGGCGAGTTTCTCCACCGTGGAGCCGGGACGCAGGTTCTGGTCGCGCTCCAGGCCGCGGAAGGGGACCACGAGATCCGCGAAGAAGCCCCGGTCGTAGGCGGCGGCGAGCCGCTGGTGGCTGGCGGCCGCCAGCGCGTCCTGCGCCGCGCGGCCGATGCCCCAGGCGCGGGCGGTCACGGCGGCGTGCTCGCCCATGGACAGGCCGGTGCGCGGCTCGGCGTTGCGCGGGATGTCGGGCACCAGGTGGCGGGGCCGTATCCCGGCGAGGGCCTTGAGCCGGGCGGCGGTCGTCCGGGCGCGGCGGGCGGCAAGCAGGATGCGGCGCAGCTCGTCGTTGACGCCCAGCGGCGCGTCGCTCGCCGTGTCCGCGCCGCCCGCGACCGCCGACTCGGTCTGGCCCAGCGCGATCTTGTTGGCGGCGGCGATCACCGCCTGGAGGCCGGTGCCGCACGCCTGCTGGATGTCGTAGGCGGGGGTGCGCGCATCCAGCCGCGAGCCGAGGACGGTCTCGCGGGCGAGGTTGAAGTCGCGGCTGTGCTTGAGGACCGCCCCGGCCACGAACTCGCCCACCGCGCCCGGCTCCTGGAGCCCGTACCGCTCGACGAGGCCGTCCAGCGCGGCGGTCAGCATCTCCTGGTCGGAAGCGGTGGCGTACGGGCCGTCGGAGCGGGCGAAGGGGATGCGCGCACCGCCGACGACCACCACCCGCCGGATGCCGCGCGACTCGGTCCGAAGAGGACTCATCTCGACCTGCTCCTCACCCGTGACGTAGTATTACCCCCGGTAACCTTACTCCACAGTAAGCACTTGCGACCCGTGGGAGACGGCACATGGCCGACCGTTATCTGCGCTTCACCGGCACCGCGCCCGGCCGCTTCCTGACCCGGCGTCTGGGGCTGCCCCAGCCCGCGCCGCTGCGCCGCTGGTCAGCCGGGCACCCCGCGCTCGACGGCCCGCTGCTGCACCTGACGGCCGGGACGTCCGCGCTGGATCTGGGCCCGGTGCTCGCCCGCACCGGCCTGCCCCTCGGCGACCGCGATCCGGCGGCCGTGGTCCTGGACGCGACCGGCGTCCGGGACGTCGACGGGCTCGGCGCGGTGCACGTCGCCCTCCACCCGGTGGTCCGCACGCTCGCCGCGAGCGGGCGCGTGGTCGTCCTCGGCGCCCCGCTCGACCCGGACGACCACCACCAGGCCGCCGCCCAGCAGGCGCTGGAGGGCTTCACCCGCTCGCTCGGCAAGGAGATCGGCCGGGGCCGGACCGTCAACCTCGTCCGGCTCACCGACGCCGGAGCCGCCGGGACCACCCTGGACTTCCTGCTCTCCCCCAGGTCGGCGTACGTCAGCGGCCAGGTGGTCCACGTCGCCGGGCCGGACGCGGGCGGCCCCCGCGACGAGCGGACCGCCGGTGAACCGGGGCAGCCGCTCGCCGGGCGCACCGCCCTCGTCACCGGCGGCGCGCGCGGCATCGGCGCGGCCGTCGCCGAGACCCTCGCCCGGGACGGCGCCGAGGTCGTCGTCCTGGACGTCCCGGCCGCCGAGGCCGACGCCCGCGCGGTCGCCGGCCGCCTCGGCGGCACCGCCCTCGCCCTGGACATCACCGCCGCCGACGCGGGCGAGCGGATCGCCGCCGCGCTGCCCGACGGCCTCGACATACTGATCCACAACGCGGGCATCACCCGCGACCGGCGCCTGGTCAACATGTCCGCCGAACGCTGGGGCCAGGTCCTGGACGTCAACCTGGCGAGCGTGCTGCGCACCACCGACGCGCTGCTCGCGGCCGGCACCCTGCGCCCCGGCGGCCGGATCGTGGCCACCGCCTCCATCGCGGGCCTGGCCGGGAACGCGGGCCAGACCAACTACGGCGCCTCCAAGGCGGGCGTCGCCGGACTGGTCCGCGCCCTCGCACCGCACGCGCGCGAGCGGCACGGGGTCACGGTGAACGCGGTCGCGCCCGGCTTCATCGAGACGAAGATGACCGCCGCCGTCCCGCTGTTCATCCGCGAGGCGGGCCGCCGGATGAACTCCCTCGCCCAGGGCGGTCTGCCCGTCGACGTCGCCGAGACCACCGCCTGGCTCGCCCACCCGGGCTCCGGCGCGGTCAACGGCCAGGTCGTCCGCGTGTGCGGGCAGAGCCTGCTGGGGGCGTGACGCCGCCATGGCCCGCACCGCACCCGAGGAGCGCCCCGCACCGCAGGAGCGCCCCGCCGTCCTCCTCACCCGCGCCCCCGCCCTCGGCCCGCTGCTCGCGCGCGGCGCGCTGCGCTCCCCCTTCCGGCGGCCCCGGTCCGACGCGCCTGTGCCGCGCACCCGGCTCGTGCTGCCGTCCGCCCGCGCCGACCTGGCCCGGCTGGCGGCCTACGAGCGGGTGTGCGGCTTCCCGAGCGGCGCGGACGCGCTGCCGCTCACCTATCCGCACGTCCTCGGCTTCCCGCTCGCGATGCGCCTGATGAGCGGCGGCGGCTTCCCGCTGCCGCTGCTCGGTCTTGTGCACACCTCGATCGCCCTCACCCGGCACACCGCCCTGCGCGCCACCGAGGCGTACGAACTCTCCGTGCACATCGCGGGCCTGACGCCCCATCGGCGCGGCACCGAGGCCGTCGTCGTCACCGCGCTGCGCGCCGGGGGCGCGGCGGTGTGGGAGTCCACCAGCACCTATCTGTCCCGCCACCGCACGGCCGGGACCACCGGTGAGCCCGGCCGGTCCGCTCCGGAGGCGGCCCCGCCGCCCGCCGTGGCCGAGTGGCGGCTGCCCGCCGATCTCGGACGGCGCTACGGTGCCGCCTCCGGCGACCGCAACCCGATCCATCTGCACCCGCTCACCGCCCGTCTGTTCGGCTTCCCCCGGCCCATCGCCCACGGCATGTGGACCGTGGCGCGCTGCCTGGCCGCCCACGGGGTCCCCGAGGCCGTCTCGGTCCGGGCCGCGTTCAGGGCGCCGGTGCTCCTGCCGGGCACGGTGGTGTACGCGGCCGACGACCGGGGCCGCTTCGCGCTGCGCGCGCCGGAGGGGGCGGCGGGCGGGGCAGCGGGTGGGACACCGGACGGGGCGGCGGGGCGGGTGCATCTCGTGGGCGAGGTGGCGGCGCCGGGCGGCTGAGCACGGCGGCCGAGCACGGCGGCCGAGCACGGCGGCCGAGCACGGCCCCGCGCCGGTGGGCCCCGCGTCCGTGGGGGCCCGCGCCCGTGGGGGCCCGCGTCAGGCCCCCGGCGCGGGCGGGGTCCAGGGGCGGCCCTCCATGAGGTTGCCGAGGCCCGCCCAGGCGAAGTTCATCAGGGTGGTGGCGGCCTGGCGGGCCGTGACGCCCGGGGTGGTGTTGGCCCAGGCGGCGAGCGACTCGGCGGCGCCGACCAGGGCCTCGGCGAGTCCGGCGGCCTCGTGCTCGGGCAGCCGGCCGGGGCCGCCCTCCGCCTCCCCGGCGCAGGCGGCGGCCCGTGCCGCCTCGGCGATCAGCTGCTGGACGAAGGTGACGATCTCCGTGCGCATCGCGGCGGTCTCGGCGGCGAACGGCTCGCCGTGGGTACGCGCCTGGAGGTGCAGCACCGCCCAGCCGTCCGGGTGCCGCGCGGTGTGCGTGAAGAAGGCCCGCAGCCCCTCCCAGAGCTGCCGGTCGGCGGGCAGACCGAGGCGGGCACCGGCCCGGACGGCGGCGGTCAGCGCGGCGGCCTCGCGGCGGATGCAGGCGCTGAAGAGGTCGTCCTTGGAGTTCAGATACAGATAGACCAACGGCTTGGAGACGCCCGCCAGTTCGGCGATCTCGTCCATGGAGGCGGCCCGGTAGCCACGCCTGCCGAAGATGCGCACGGCGGCGTCGAGCATCTGCTGTTCACGAACCGCGCGCGGCATCCGCTTGGTCTTCACGGCACCCATGGCGGCAAGCCTACGGTTCGCCCGGCCGCCCGCCGACCCGTCGGCCGGGCGGGGCCCCGGCGCGCAGGCGGGTCCGGAGGGTCAGGACGCCTTGGAGGTGCCCCGCGCCTCTTCCCCGGCCAGTTCCTCTTCGAGCGCGCTGGCCTGCATGTTCGCCTTCATCCGGTCGACGCGCGCGACGACCTGCTCGGAGGCCCGGTCACGCTCCTTGCGCAGCACGACGAAGCTGATCGGCGCCGAGAGCACCAGGGCGAGCAGAGGGATCCACAGGCCGTTGGAGCCGTTGCGGCCGCTCGGCACGATGCCGACGTACACGAGACCCCAGGCGACCACGAGGCAGCCCGCGAAGATACCGAGGCGCATCAGCGTGTAGCGGAGCATCCCAAACCACTCTTCCGTTCCGAACAAGGCCAAAGGGCACCGTCCAGTGAAGCACGCTGGGGGCCCGTTCCCGTAGGCGGGTCGCGCGGGCGCACGAAGCCTCAGGTCAGCGGCATGAGCATGATCACTTCATCGCGGTCGTCGTCCGGCGCGACCCGGGTGGCGCCGGGGATCCGGCCGACCTCCTTGTAGCCGCAGGAGGCGTAGAACCGCTCCAGCCCCTGGCCGCCCCGGCAGCTGAGCCGGAGCGCCTCGATGCCCCCGAGCCCGCGGGCCGCGTCCGCCGCGGCGGCCAGCAGCTCGCGGCCGTACCCCTTGCCCTGGTGGCGGGGGTGGACCATCACCGTGTAGAGCCACAGCCAGTGGGCGGAGAGGGCGTCCCGGTTGAGGGTCAGGAACGCCGTCGCCGCGACCCGGCCCGCCTCGTCGCGCCCCACCAGCAGCCGGGACCGGCCCTCGGCCATCGCCACGAACTGCTTCACCAGCTCCGGCCGGATCGCCTCCCGCGAGGCGGGCGCCACGAAGCCGACCGCGCCGCCCGCGTCCGTGACGTCCGCCCAGAGGTCGAGAATGCCGTCGCGCAGAGCGCGGTCGACGGAGGGATCCAGGGTGAAGGTAAGAGGCATAGTGCAAGACTACCTATTACCATCTGGGAGAGGAAGGGCCGTCGTCCCAGCGGCCCGGGGCACCGCCGAGGGATGGGGCACCGGGCGCCCGGGGCGTCCGTGGATCTCGTGTTCGAGGAGGGTGCCGCGCACCTGGGTCACCCCGCAGGGGGCGATGCCCGCCTCGGCCGGCGCCGATCCCGCCCCGAACACGGTGCGGGTGGCATCCCGGTGCAGCGGGCAGCCCCGGGAGCGCGCCGCGGCGTCGCGCGGCGCGGCCGGATCCGCGCAGGCCTGGGCGAAGGGCGCGGCGGAGCAGGCGCCTCGGTCGTCTTCGCCCGCCGTCCGCCCCAGGGCGCCCACGAATGCCCACGAATGCCCACGAATGGGTCCGCCGAGCCCTCGTACCGGCCCTGCCGGGCGGATACGAGGACTCGGCGGTCGGCTCACCGCTCGCGGGCGGTCACACCCGCATGGGCTGCGGCGACTCGCGGCGCCCGGCGTCCGGGCCGTCGTACTCGCGGATGATCTCGTAGCGCGTGTTGCGCTCGACCGGGCGGAAGCCCGCGTCGCGGATCAGCTCCAGCAGGTCGTCGCGGGTCAGCTTGTTCGGCGTGCCGAAGTTGTCCGCGTCGTGCGTGATCTTGTACTCGACGACCGAGCCGTCCATGTCGTCCGCGCCGTGCTGGAGGGCGAGCTGGGCGGTCTGCACGCCGTGCATCACCCAGAACACCTTCACGTGCGGCACGTTGTCGAACAGCAGCCGGGAGACGGCGAACGTCTTCAGCGCCTCGGCGCCGGTCGCCATCGTGGTCCGCGCCTGGAGGCGGTTGCGGACCTTGCCGTCCTTCATGTCCACGAAGTCGTGCTGGTAGCGCAGCGGGATGAAGACCTGGAAACCGCCGGTCTCGTCCTGGAGCTCGCGCAGCCGCAGCACGTGGTCCACCCGGTGGCGGGGCTCCTCGATGTGCCCGTAGAGCATGGTGCACGGGGTCTTCAGACCCTTCTCGTGCGCCAGCCGGTGGATGCGGGACCAGTCCTCCCAGTGGGTGCGGTGGTCCACGATGTGCTGCCGGACCTCCCAGTCGAAGATCTCCGCGCCGCCGCCGGTCAGCGACTCCAGACCGGCGTCGATCAGCTCGTCCAGGATCTCGCTCGCGCTCAGTCCGGAGATCGTCTCGAAGTGGTGGATCTCGGTGGCCGTGAACGCCTTCAGCGACACCCCGGGCAGCGCCGCCTTCAGCTCGCGCAGCGAGCGCGGGTAGTAGCGCCACGGCAGGTTCGGGTGCAGCCCGTTGACGATGTGCAGCTCGGTGAGGTTCTCCGCCTCCATGCCCTTGGCGAGCTTGACGGCCTCCTCGATGCGCATCGTGTACGCGTCCTTCTCGCCCGGCTTGCGCTGGAAGGAGCAGTAGGCGCAGGACGCGGTGCACACGTTCGTCATGTTGAGGTGGCGGTTGACGTTGAAGTGGACGACGTCGCCGTTCTTCCGCGTCCGCACCTCGTGCGCGAGCCCGCCGAGCCAGGCCAGGTCGTCCGACTCGTACAGCGCGATGCCGTCCTCGCGGGTCAGCCGCTCGCCGGAGCGGACCTTCTCCTCCAGCTCGCGCTTGAGCCCGACGTCCATACCCATACCTCTGCTACCTCTTCCTCTTCCTCCACCGACTCCTGCACACCGTACGCCCGGACCGGACACCCCGGCCGTCAGACCTCCTCGGGCAGCTCTCCCACCCGGTTCTCCCACTTCGTGGACAGCACGATGGTCGTACGGGTCCGGGAGACGCCCTTGGTGCCGGACAGCCGGCGGATGATCCTCTCCAGTCCGTCGACGTCCGTGGCGCGCACCTTGAGCATGAAGGAGTCGTCACCGGCGATGAACCAGCAGTCCTCGATCTCGGGCAGGTCCTTCAGCCGCTGCGCCACGTCCTCGTGGTCGGCCGCGTCCGAGAGGGAGATGCCGATCAGGGCGGTCACGCCCAGGCCGAGCGAGGCGGAGTCCACCGTCGCCCGGTAGCCGGTGATGACCCCGGCCGCCTCCAGCCGGTTGATGCGGTCGGTGACGCTCGGTCCCGACAGGCCGACGAGGCGCCCCAGCTCGGCGTAGGAGGCCCGGCCGTTCTCCCTCAGGGCCTGGATGAGCTGCCTGTCCACCGCGTCCATGCGATCGAAGCCTTCCGCTGAAAGAAGTTCCTGAAGTCCCAGTGATGCTGTTCTCAAGTGGTACGGGTACTGCTGCTAACGCCGGGCGCCGCCGCCGAGTTCGCCTTCCCAGCGGCGGTAGAGCCGGTGCGGCACGCCCACCGCGTCGAGGGCGCGGCCGGCGACGAAGTCCACCAGGTGCTGGATGTGGGTCGCACCGGCGTAGAAGGCGGGCGAGGCGGGCAGGACGGTGGCGCCCGCGTCGTCCAGGGCGACGAGCTGCCGCAGCGTCGGGCCGTTCAGCGGGGTCTCCCTGACGGCCACCACCAGCGGCCTGCGCTCCTTGAGGGTCACGCTCGCCGCCCGCTGGAGCAGGTCCTTCGACAGACCGAGCGCGACCCCGGCCACGCACGCCGTCGAGGCCGGCACGATCAGCATCCCGCGCGCGGGGTACGACCCCGAGGACGGCCCGGCCGCCAGGTCACCGGCGCCCCAGTGCCGCACGTCCGCGAGGTCCGCCTCGAAGGTGCCGGGCTTCCCGTCGGCCCCCAGCGCCAGCCACTCCCCCAGATCCTCCCGCCAGTGCGCGTCCCGGAAGGAGATGCCCGTCTCGTCGAGCAGGGTGAGCCGCGAGGCCCGGCTGACCACCAGGTCGACACTCTCCCCGGCGTCGATCAGCCCGCGCAGCACAGCAGCCGCGTACGGCGTACCGGACGCGCCGGAAACCCCCACGATCCAAGGCTCGCGCTGCGTTTTCCCTGCGTTCACATATCGAGCCTATCCGGCCGCCTGACATGGATGTCAGGCGGCCGTGCCGACGGACTACGGCCGCAGGCCCCGTACCAGGAGGTCGAGCAGTGCGAAGACGAACAGGCTGATGCCGATGAACCCGTTCGTCGAGAAGAACGCCCGGTTCAGGCGGGACAGGTCGTGGGGGCGGACGATGGTGTGTTCGTAGAGGAAGGCACCGGCGACGACGACCAGGCCGAGCCAGAAGAAGACGCCCGCGCCGGTGGCCAGGGCGAACCAGACGAACAGGGCCGTGGTGACGGTGTGGCAGGCGCGGGCGCCCCAGATCGCGGCCGGGATGCCGAAGCGGGCCGGGACCGAGCGGACGCCTACCTGCCGGTCGGTCTCGACGTCCTGGCAGGCGTAGATCAGGTCGAAGCCGCCGATCCAGATGCCGACGGCCAGGCCCAGGATCACCGCCTTCCACGACCACTCGCCGCTGATCGCCAGCCAGCCGCCGATCGGGCCCATCGCCTGGGCCAGGCCCAGGATGGCCTGCGGGAAGTTCGTGAACCGCTTGCCGTAGGGGTAGACGACCATCGGGACCACCGCGATGGGGGCGAGGGCCAGGCAGAGCGGGTTCAGCAGGGCGGCGGCGCCCAGGAAGACCGCCAGGGCGATCAGCGCGCCGGTCCAGGCGTGCCGTACGGACATCGCGCCGGTGACCAGCTCGCGGTGCGCGGTGCGCGGGTTGCGGGCGTCGATCTCCCGGTCGATGATCCGGTTCACCGCCATGGCGAAGGTGCGCAGCCCCACCATGCAGACGGTCACCAGGAGCAGCCGCGCCCAGTGGATGTTCTCGTCCCACTCGTACATCGCGGTGAGCGCGGCGATGTACGCGAAGGGCAGCGCGAAGACCGAGTGCTCGATCATGACCAGGCGCAGAAAGGCTTTCGTGCGTCCCGGCTGGGGCACCGCGGCGGCGGAGGCGCTCACAGGCCGTACTCCTTCCAGCGGCGGTCGACTCTCGCCGCCGTATCCGGGTCGGAGACCACCATCTCCGGCCAGCCGCCGTCGCGGGTGTACCCCTCCTGCGGCAGCTTCTTCGTGGCGTCGATGCCTGCCTTGCCGCCCCAGAACTGCTGGTAGGAGGCGTGGTCGAGGTGGTCGACGGGGCCTTCGACGACGGTGAGGTCACGGGCGTAGTCCGTGTTGCCCAGGGCCCGCCAGGCGACCTCGTGCAGATCGTGCACGTCGCAGTCGGCGTCGACGACCACGATCAGCTTGGTCAGCGACATCATGTGCGCCCCCCAGATGGCGTGCATCACCTTCTGGGCGTGCTTGGGGTACTTCTTGTCGATGGAGACGATCGCGCAGTTGTGGAAGCCGCCCGCCTCGGGCAGGTGGTAGTCCACGATGTCCGGCACGATGATCTTCAGCAGCGGCAGGAAGAAGCGCTCGGTGGCGCGGCCGAGCGGGCCGTCCTCCGTGGGGGGCCTGCCGACCACGATCGACTGGAGCAGCGGGCGCCTGCGCATCGTCACGCAGTCGATGGTGAGCGCCGGGAAGGGCTCCTGCGGGGTGTAGAAGCCGGTGTGGTCGCCGAAGGGGCCCTCCGGCAGCATCTCGCCCGGCTCCAGCCAGCCCTCCAGGACCACTTCGGCCTGGGCCGGGACCTGGAGCGGCACGGTCTTGCAGTCGACCATCTCGATCCGCCGGCCCGCGAGGAACCCGGCGAACAGGTACTCGTCGATGTCGCCGGGCAGCGGCGCGGTGGAGGCGTACGTCACGGCGGGCGGGCAGCCGAAGGCGATGGCGACCGGCAGCCGCTCGCCGCGCCGGGCCGCCACCTGGTAGTGGTTGCGGCTGTCCTTGTGGATCTGCCAGTGCATGCCGATGGTGCGCCGGTCGTGGCGCTGGAGCCGGTACAGGCCCAGGTTGCGGATGCCCGACTCCGGGTCCTTGGTGTGGGTCAGGCCGAGGTTGAAGAAGGAGCCGCCGTCCTGGGGCCAGGTGAACAGCGCGGGCAGCGCGTCGAGGTCGACGTCGTCGCCGCGCAGCACGACCTCCTGGACGGGCGCCTCCTTGACCTTGCGCGGCGGCACGTGCGCCATCGCGCCGAGCTTGCCGAACGCCTCGCGCACCCCCACGAAGCCGTGCGGCAGCTCGGGCCGCAGCAGCCCGCCGATCCGCTCGCTGATCTCGGCGTAGGACTTCAGGCCGAGCGCCTTCAGCAGCCTGCGGTCGGTGCCGAAGACGTTCATGGCGAGCGGCATCGCCGAGCCCTTCACGTTCTCGAAGAGCAGTGCGGGGCCGCCGGACTTCTGCACCCGGTCGACGATCTCACCGACCTCCAGATACGGGTCGACCTCGGCCTTGATGCGCTTGAGGTCGCCCTCGCGCTCCAGCGCCCTGAGCAGGGAGCGAAGATCGTCGTAAGCCATGGGGTCCAGTATCGCCGAGGCGGTCGCGCGTCCCGCGACCGCCCCGTGCCCGGCGGGGGCGTGGCGCCGTCCCGGTGCTCCGGCCGGAGCCGGTGCTAGCTCTTGGACCAGCGCTGGACCGAGGAGCCGGAGGAGCAGGCGGCGGTGTCCACGGTGCCGTTGGCGAGGACGGCGAGGCAGCGGCCGTTGTAGTCGCTCCTGAGGGTGCCGCCGGAGCCGTAGCGCCAGCTGATGTCCGCGTCGCTGCTGCCGTTGCGGGCGCAGGACATAGCCATGAGGCCGCCGGCCGGCAGGCTGGCGCTCAGACAGGCGCCGGTCGCCTTGTTGAAGAGCTGGACGCCGCCGGAGGCCGCGCTGCGGAACTCCCAGTCCGCGCGGGCGGACGTGCAGCTCTCCACGATCGCGCCGTAGCCGTAGGAGACGGACAGGCAGGTGCCGCTGGAGCCGTTGCGCAGGGTGAAGATGCCCGAGGCGGGCGGCTTGCCGGTGCTGCCGCCGGAGCCGCCGCTCGCACCGGAGCCGCCGCTTCCGCCCGAGCCCCCGCTCCCGCCCTTCCCGGAGCCGCCGCCCGAGGGCTTGGTGCTCCCGCCCCCGCCCCCGCCACCACCGCCGTTCCCGGAGCCGCCGCCCGCGCCGCCCGCGCCCTCCTTGCCGGTCGTGCCGCCGCCCCCGGCCTTGCCGCCGCCGCCCGGCTGCCCGTCCCGGCCGTCCGTGCCGTCCGTGCCGTCCGCGCCCTTCTCCCCCGGCTGCCCGGCCGCGCTGTCCCTGCCCTTGCCGTCGTCCTCGCCCTCGCCCTTGCCCTTCTTCGCGCCCTTGCCCGGCGACGCGGATCCGGACGGCGTCGCCGTCGCCCGAGCGGAGGCGCCGGAGGCGGACGGGCCGCCCGGTCCCGTGACCGACACCGAGACGGTGGGGGCGGCCTGCGCGCCGTCGCTGGTGGCGGCCGTGTAGGGCAGCAGTTGCAGGGCGAGGGTGGCGCCGGTCGCCGTGACCACGACCGGGACGAGCGCCAGCAGCACGCGCCGTCGGCCCCGGTGGGCCGGTTTGCGGTCCGGCGCGGTCTCCTTGCCGCCGGACCCGGAACCGGAACCGGTGCCCGCCCCGGAGTCCGAGCCGGGCCCGGCGCCCCCGCCACCGCCTGCGCCGCCCGCGCCGCCGCCCTCCCCCGCCGCCGCGACCGGCCCCCCGGCCGTGGTGGCGGACCGCGCGAGCTTCTCCAGCTCCGCCAGTTCCGCGCCCCGGGGCGGGGCCGCGGCGAACGCGGCCCGCTCGGCGAGCCGTTCCCCGGCGCCCTCGGGCCAGGCGGCCCGCTCGGGCAGGTCGCGCCCGCGCGACCGCTCCAGCAGCTCCGCCGCGGCCGGGCGGCCCTCGGGGTCCTTCTCCAGGCAGCTCGCCACCAGGTCCGCGAGGCCCGCGTCGACCGCGCGCAGACCGCTCAGGTCGGGCGCGTCGTGCACGATCCGGTAGAGCAGGTCGACCCCGGCGCCCTCGCCGAACGGGGAGTGCCCGGTCGCCGCGTACGCGAGCAGGGAGCCCAGCGCGAAGACGTCCGTGGCGCCGGTCAGCCGCCGGGCCCCGGACGCCTGTTCGGGTGACATGTAGGACGGGGTGCCGACGACCACGCCGGTGCGGGTCAGCCGGCTCTGCTCGGCGGCGCGGGCGACGCCGAAGTCGATGAGGGTGACGCCGTCGCCGGTGAGCATGACGTTGGACGGCTTGAGGTCGCGGTGCACCATGTCGGCGTCGTGCACCGCGGCGAGCCCGGCCGCCGCCTCGCGCAGCAGTAACCACAGGGCGTCGGCGCAGAGCGTGCCGTGCTCCTCGACGACCTCGCTGAGCGTGAGCCCGGGGATGTACGCGGTGGCCAGCCACGGCGGGCGGGCCTCGCGGTCGCTGGCCAGCAGCGGCGCGGTCACGTCGGCGGGCAGCCGGGCCAGGTTGTCCAGCTCCTGCCCGAACCGGCGCAGGAAGCCGGGGTCCTCGGCGAAGACCGAGGGCAGCACCTGCTTCACGGCGGCGTACTCCCCCTGGTGCACGCCCAGGTACACGCGGCCCATGCCGCCGGCGCCGAGCCGTCCGACCAGCGGGATCGCGCCGATCCGCCGCGGGTCCTCCTCCGACAGCGGCTCGGCCCCGCCGCCGCTCAGCTCCACCACGTCTCTCCCCGTCCGGCCCTCGGCAACAAGCGCTGTCAGTCTGCCGCCGCACCCCCCGGAATTGGAAGAGTTTTCTAGAAAGTTACACTGGAAACCATGAGCCCCAAGCAGCAGCGCGGGGAGGCCACCGCCGACCTGCTCCTGGACGCGGCGCTGCGCGTGTACGCGGTGACCGGCGACAACGGCCTGACCGTCACCGCGGTCACCGCTGCCAGCGGGGTGAGCATGGGCAGCCTGTACCACCACTTCGGCAGCATCGAGGGGCTGTCGACCGCGCTGCACACCCGCTGGAACTCCCGTCTGCTGGACGCCCTGCTGACGGCGCTGCTCCCCACCCGCACGCTGCACACCGGCGTCCGGGCGCTGGTGCGGGCGTATCTCGCCTTCATCCAGGAGCACCGGGACGCGGCGCTGTTCCTGCACTCCTCCGGGACGTCGCGGGACGCGATGCGCCACGGGCGGCAGGTGCACGAGACGCAGGAGGCGCGGCTGGCGGAGCTGGCGGGCTGGCTGGGGCCGCGCGTCGCCGCCGGGGAGATCGCGCCGCTGCCCGCGCCGCTGATCGAGGCGCTGGTGATGGGTCCGGTGGTGGCCACGGCGCGGCGCTGGCTGTCCGGGGCCGGCGAGGTCGACCTGGAGGAGGCGGTCCGGCTGCTGCCCGACCGCATCTGCCGCTCGCTGGCCCCCTGAACGGCCCCGGGCCGCGGCAGCCCCCGGGGCCGGGGCCGCGGACGCGCCGTTGCCGCAGCGCACCGGCTGCCCGCACAGTGGGTCCATGGACGAGGCCCAGGCACGCGCATGGCTCGGTACGGCGCTCGCCGAGGCGCGCGCCGGGCTCGCGGAGGGCGGCATCCCGGTCGGCGCGGCGCTCTACGCGGCCGACGGCACCCTGCTGGGGCGGGGCCGCAACCGGCGGGTGCAGGACGGCGACCCGTCGCTGCACGCGGAGACGGCCGCGTTCCGCGCCGCGGGGCGGCAGCGGTCCTACCGGGGCACGACGATGGTGACCACGCTCTCGCCCTGCTGGTACTGCTCCGGTCTGGTCCGCCAGTTCGGGATCGGCCGGGTCGTGGTCGGGGAGGCGGTCACCTTCCGCGGCGGGCACGAGTGGCTGGCGGAGCACGGCACGGAGACCGTGGTCCTCGACGACCCGGAGTGCGTGGAGCTGATGCGCGGCTTCGTGCGGGACCAGCCGGAGCTGTGGCGGGAGGACATCGGGGAGTGATCCTCCGGGGGGCTACTCCCCCGGCGCCAGCTTTTCGATGAGGTGTTCGAATCGGGTCCGCCAGGCCCGCTCCGAGGAGCCCTCGCCGCCGAACTCATGGGTGAAGCGGAGCACACAGCCGTCCGCGCCGTCCCGTTCCAGGTGGAAGCGGATCCGGCCGCCGTCCGCCAGGGTGTACTCGGCGACCCGGTCGACGTCCCAGGCGGTGACCTGGCCGCTGCCCAGGCCGCGCAGGCTGACCGCGCCGCCGAGCCGGGGTTCCAGCTCGTCGGCGGGGGTGAACCAGCCCGCGAGCCCGTCCGGGGTGGACAGCGCGGGCCAGACGGCCTCCATGGGCCGCGGGAAGCGGACCAGGAAGCCCAGGATGTGCGTGCTGCCGTGCGTCTGGCTGGTGCCCTGTTCGATGGAACCGCCGATGGAACCGGTCATACCGGCCGGGTTCCCCGCGGCGGCCGGTCAGACGCCCGCGTACGAGTGCTTGCCGCCGACGAAGATGTTCACGCCGTAGTAGTTGAACAGGTAGCAGGCGAACGCGATCAGCGCGATGTACGCCGCCTTGCGGCCCTTCCAGCCGGCCGTGGAGCGGGCGTGCAGATAGCAGGCGTAGGCGACCCAGGTGATGAAGGCCCAGGTCTCCTTGGGGTCCCAGCCCCAGTAGCGGCCCCAGGCCGACTCGGCCCAGATGGAGCCCGCGATGATCGTGAACGTCCACAGCGGGAAGACGGCCGCGTTGATCCGGTACGCGAACTTGTCCAGCGAGGCGGCGGCGGGCAGCCGCTCCAGCACCGACTTCGCGAAGGAGCCCGGCTCGCCGCCCGAGGCCAGCTTGTTCTCGTAGGAGTCCTTGAAGAGGTAGGCGAGCGTGCCGACCGCGCCGACGTACAGGGCCGCGCCGCAGAAGATCGCGGTGGAGACGTGGATGTACAGCCAGTACGAGTGCAGGGCCGGGACGAGCTGGTCGCTGGCCGTGTACAGGACGGTGACCGCGAGGCCCAGGTCCAGCAGGACCGTGGTGGTCAGGAACAGGCCGATCCAGCGCACGTTCTTCTTCAGGGCGAGCAGCGCGAGGTACACGCCGACCGCGACCGTGGAGAAGGTGATGTTGAACTCGTACATGTTGCCCCACGGCGCCCGCTCCACGGAGGCCGCGCGGGCGACGACGCCCGCCAGCTCCACCAGGAAGGCGAGCACGGTGAGCGAGACGGCGATCCGGCCGTACAGGTCGCCCTGCACGTCACCGCCGTGCGCGCCGGGCCCGTCGGGCACGTCGCGGGCGCCGGCGGCGGACCGCACGACGACCTGGGGGCGCTCCAGTACGGCGGTGCCCCCGGCGGACTTCACCGCCACGGCCGGGCCCGCGGCCCCGGCCGCCTTCTGGTCGCCGGCCGTCAGCGCGGCGGCCGTGCGGGCCACCTTGCTGCGGCTGCCGAAGAGCCATTCCGCGATGTAGGCGAGGAAGGCCAGGGTGTAGACGGCCATCGAGGAGTAGATCAGCGCGTTGCTGGTGTGCGCCAGGTTTTCGTTGGTCGCCGTGGCGAGCTCGGTTGCGGCGGCGAGAGTCACTTCTTCTCAGCCCCTTCGGCGGGTACGGGGGTGGCGGCGCTGCGCTCCGGGTCGGAGCCGGCGTCGGGCTGTGTGGGTGCCTTGTCGTGGACCAGGGCGGCCAGGGCGCCGATCTCCTCGGGGAGCTTCGCCGACTCGCTGCGGCCCAGACCGGCCACCTCGACGACCGTCACCCCGTCGGCGCCCGCCACCGCCCGCACCCAGACCCGGCGGCGCTGGATGAACAGCGATCCGGCCAGGCCGAAGATCGCGGCGACGGCTCCGGTCAGCGCCCAGCCGGTGCCCGGCTGCTGGACGATCTGGAAACCGGCCCACTCCTTGATGTCCTTGTCGAACGTGATGGAACCGGCGCCGCCGGGCAGCGTCAGCGTCTCGCCGGGCAGCAGGCGGCTCTTGAGGATGTTGCCCTTGGCGTCCTTGAACGGCTTCAGCTTCGGGTTCTTGGTGTCGAGCTGGTAGATGCTCTGCGGCGTGCCCGCGTCCACGCCCAGGTCGCCGTGGTAGGCGCCCAGCGACAGCACGGGGAACTGGAGCGCGGGGAACTGGGAGAACATCGTGCCCTTGCCGGCCCCGGCGAAGGTCGGCACGAAGAACGCGGCGAAGCCGAGCTGCTCGCTCTTGCCCTGCGCGTTCCGGTAGCCGTCCATCACCTTGATCGCGCCCTGCGAGGTGACGTTGGGGTCCAGCGGCAGCAGCGGCACGGCCTGGCGGTAGACCACCCGGCCCTTGCCGTCGCGCACGGTGACGGTGGGCGCGTAGCCGTGGCTGACCAGGTAGACCTTGGCGTCGTCGATCTCCAGCGGCTCGTTGACCTTGACGGTCCGGTGCCGCTCCTTGCCGTCCGCGCCGACGCTGTAGTCGATGTCCGCCTGGTAGGTGCGCGGGGTGCCCTTGTTGGGGCCGCTCGGCTCGTAGGTGCCGGTGAACTTCTTCAGGGTGAAGCTGAACGGGACGAGGTCGTCGTCGTCGAAGAGGTTCCCGGACTTGAAGTCGTCGTACTGGGTGAGGGTGTTGGCGAAGCCGTCGCCCTCGACGATCAGCTTGTTGCCCTCGGTCTTGAACAACTGGCCCCAGGCGAAGGCGATCAGCATCACGATCAGCGCGATGTGGAAGAGCAGGTTGCCCGCCTCGCGCAGATAGCCCTTCTCGGCGGCGACCGCGTCACCGGAGAGGTGGGCGCGGAAGCGGCGCTGCCGCAGCGTCCTCAGCGCGGCCTCGCGGACCTCCTCGGGCGCGGCGGAGGTGCGCCAGGTGGCGTACGCGGGCAGCCGGGTCAGCCGCTTGGGCGCGCCCGGCGGGCGGCTGCGGAGCTGGCCGGTGAACTGCCAGGTGCGCGGCACGATGCAGCCGATGAGGGAGACGAACAGCAGAATGTAGATCGCGGAGAACCACACCGAGCTGTAGACGTGGAACAGGCCGAGCCGGTCGTAGACGGGCCCGAGCGTGGTGTGGGCCTGGCGGAACGCCTCGACCTTCATCGCGTCGCTGCCGGTCTGCGGGATCAGCGAGCCGGGGATGGCGCCCAGGGAGAGCAGGAACAGCAGCAGCAGCGCGACCCGCATGGAGGTCAGCTGCCGCCAGAACCAGCGGACCCAGCCGACGGTCTCGCGGCCGGTCCAGGCGAGCCACCCGGCCGCACCGGGGGCGCGGCGGCCGCCGAAGGAGCCGGGCACGGCCGTCTCGGCGGGCGCGGTGGACAGCTGGGAACCGGCCGCGCCGAGGTCGTCCTCACCGGGGGGCGGCGCGGCCGGCTTCTCGTCGGCGCGCGTACCGGGTGTCGTCTTGCTCATGGATCAGATCCCCACAGTGAAGCCGCTGGACCAGGTCTGCATCTCCTGCACCAGCCGGTCCCAGGCGCCGGTGAGCAGCAGCACACCGGTCACGATCATCATCGTCCCGCCGAGGCGCAGCACCCACACATAGTGGCGCTTGACCCAGCCGAACGCCCCGAGGGCCTTGCGGAAGGCGATGGCGGTGAGCACGAACGGTATGCCGAGCCCCGCGCAGTAGGCGACGGTCAGCAGGGCGCCGCGCCCGGCGCTGGCCTGGTTGGAGGAGAGCGCCACCACGGAGGCCAGCGTCGGGCCGATGCACGGCGTCCAGCCGACGCCGAACAGGGCGCCGAGCAGGGGTGCGCCGACCAGGCCGGTGGCCGGCCGCCGGTGGAAGCGGAACTCACGCTGGGTCAGCCAGGGCATCAGGCCCATGAAGAAGACGCCCATGAGGATCATGAGCACACCCAGCACCTTGGATAGGGTCCCCTTGTACTCCTGGAGGGTCTGCCCGAAGAAGCCGAACATCGCACCGCCGCTGACGAACACGACGGTGAAGCCGAGCACGAACAGCGAGGCGCCCACGGCCATCCGGCCGCGCCGGGCCTCGGCCAGGTCGGTGCCGGTGACCCCGGTCACGTACGAGAGGTAGCCGGGGACGAGCGGCAGGACGCACGGCGAGAAGAAGGAGACGAGTCCGCCGAGGACGGCGACGGGCAGCGCGAGCAGCAGGGCCCCGCTGAAGACCGTCTGGTTGGGATCAGTGGCTGCGGCCAGTAGCACGGCGGCTCACTTCTCCGCGAGGACCGGGTCGAGCATCTTGCGCAGCTTCTCCTCGCTGAGCGCCTGGAGGGCGCGCGCCGCGATGTTCCCGTCCCGGTCGATGACCAGGGTGCTCGGGATGGCCTGCGGGTTGAGGGTGCCCTTCTTGAAGCGGAGCATCAGCTTGCCGGTGGGGTCGTACAGGCTCGGGTACGGCACCGCGAAGCTCTTCTCGAACTGCTGGGCCGGCTGGGTGCTGGTGTCGCGGGTGTTGATGCCGACGAACTGCACGCCCTTGGCGGCGGTGTCCCCGGCGACCTTGACCAGGTTGGGCGCCTCGGCGCGGCACGGCGAGCACCAGGAGCCCCAGACGTTGAGGACGACGACCTTGCCCTTGTAGGAGGCGAGGTCGAGTTCCTTGCCGTCGATGGTCTTGCCGGACAGCTCGGGGGCGGGCTTGCGGTCGCCCTTCTTCACCGTGGCGATGCCGTCGGAGCCGGTGATGAAGTTGGTGTTGCCCGAGCCGCCGGAGGTGCCCCCGGAGCCGCAGGCGGTCAGCACGAGTGCCGCGGCCGCGGTCCCGGCGGCGAGCAGGACGGCGCGGCCGCGGGCACGGGAGGTGCGCGTGCGGTGCGGTGCGGACGTACGGTTCGCCCGGCGGGAGCACTGGGGGGCGCGGCTGGCGGCACTCATGTGAAAAGTTTCGCATGCCTGTTCCGGGGATCTTGCCCGCCCCCCTCCCGGGCGGAAAACCGCATATCAGGCGCCGCCGGCGGTGCCCTTCCCGGTCCCGGTGCCCGTACCGGCGGGAGCCTTCAGGAACTCCTTCCAGCCGCCTGCCGGCTGCTGCCCGACCTCCAGGGTGCGCAGCTTGGCGAGCACCTCCGGCTTCTGCACGTCCATCCAGTCGACGAACTGCCGGAAGGAGACCAGGCGCACATCGGCGCCCTTGTCGCGCTCGGCGGCGATGTGCTTGAAGGCCTCCTCGACGGAGTCCATGTAGATGCCGCCGTTCCACTGCTCGAAGTGGTTGCCGATGAAGAACGGCGCGCGGTTGGTCCGGTACGCCCGCTCGAAGCCCTGGATGTAGGCCTGCGCGGACTGCTTGCGCCAGCCGGGGTAGTTGACCGGCGGGGCCTTGGTGGAGTTCAGGGACTGGTTGGCCAGCATGTTGTAGTCCATCGAGAGGACCTCGAACTTCCGGCCGGGGAACGGGACCTGCTGGAGCGGGAGGTCCCAGATGCCGAGCCGCTTGACCGGCCACACCTGGCGGCCGCCCGGCGAGGAGGCGTCGTAGCGCCAGCCGAGGTCCTTGGCGGTGGGCAGCAGGTGGTCCTGGCCGAGCAGGCAGGGGGTGCGGCCGCCGACCAGTTCCTTGTCGTAGTCGAAGGGCAGGGAGGGCAGGTCGGTCCAGCCGGTGTTGGTCCGCCACTGCTTCACGAACGCCTTGGCCTGGTCGATCTCGCTGCGCCACTGCTTGGGCGTCCAGTTGCCCACGGTGCCGTGGCCGGAGCAGAAGTGGCCGTTGAAGTGGGTGCCTATCTCGTGGCCCTCCAGCCAGGCACGGCGCACGTTGGTGAGCGTGGCCTTGATGTGCTCGTCGGTGAGGTAGCCGATGTCGGAGGCGCCGCGCGCGTTGTTCGGCGGGTCGTACATGCGCTTCTTGGACTCCGGGAGCAGATAGAGCCCGGAGAGGAAGAAGGTCATGCCCGCCTGGTGCTGCTTGGCGAGGTCGAGGAAGCGGGGGAAGAGGCCGTTGCCGACCTCACCGGCGCCGTCCCAGGAGAAGACGACGAACTGCGGCGGGGTCTGGCCCGGCTCCAGCGGGACCGGCTTGGCGGGCTGGTGCGGCTGCTTGCCGGTGAACGACGTGGAGCCGTCGCCGATCGGCCGGGCGGGCGGCGGCGTGTCCTTGCCCTGCGAACCCGCACCGGAACCGGAACCGCCGGCGTCGTCCGAGCTGTCCGAAGACGTGAGGCCGCCGCAGCCCGCGAGTCCTACGGCAGCCGCGGTGCCCGCGCCGACGCCGAGTATTCCCCTCCGGGAGAAGGTGCGCATGAGTCCCTCGATCCGTCACGTCCGCTGAATGGTGGTCACTCATTCAGAGGGCGTGACGGCCGCGAGGGTTGCGTGACGCGGTATGAATTTCACAACAAACGTAGCGAAATTGTCCGCATGTGACCGATGACTTACGGCCTACTTACGCTCTGTGTACTACGGGGGACCGCAGTTGATCGAGATCGGAGCGGAGTGCCGCACCATGGGCGATATGTCCCGCTAGGCGCATTACGCCCCGAAGGCCTTCCCCTGGCCCTTCACCGGCCGGGCGCCCGCCAGCAGATGCGCCGGCACCAGATCACGGGCCGGCTCGCTGTAGCCGACGGAGACGATCCGGTCGCCCTGGTACGTGAACGTCGTCAGCGAGGCCAGCGTGCACTGCCGCTTGCGCGGGTCGTGCCACAGCCGCCGCCGCTCCACGTAGGACCGCACGATCCAGATCGGCAACTGGTGGCTGACGACGACGGCCTCGTGCCCGCGCGCCCGGTCCTTCGCCGCGTTCAGCGCGCCCATCATGCGCACCACCTGGTCGATGTACGGCTCGCCCCAGGACGGCCGGAACGGGTTGACCACGTGCTTCCAGTTCGCCGGGCGGCGCAGCGCGCCGTCGCCGACGCCGAACGTCTTGCCCTGGAAGACGTTCTCCGCCTCGATCAGCCGCTCGTCGGTGGCGAGGTCGAGCCCGTGCGCCTTGGCGATCGGCGTGGCCGTCTCCTGCGCCCGCTCCAGGGGCGAGGCGACGACGTACGTCACATCGCGCGGGGCCAGGTGCTCGGCGACCCGCTCGGCCATCTGCCGCCCCAGCTCGGACAGGTGGTAGCCCGGCAGCCGCCCGTAGAGCACACCCGTCGGGTTCTCCACCTCGCCGTGCCGCATGAGGTGGACGACGGTGACATCGCCGCCCCCACCGCTCCCGGCGGCCTGGGCGCTCTCGGCGATCTCGGCGATCTCGGTGTTCCGCTGCTCGCTCATGCCGTGGCCTCCGCCGCCGCGCGGGCCGCCGCCGGAAGGGCGTCGGCGATCCGCTGGAGCGCCTGCTCGTCGTGGGCGGTGGACACGAACCACGACTCGAAGGACGAGGGCGGCAGATAGACGCCGTGCGCCAGCATCGCGTGGAAGAAGGCGGTGAAGCGGTACGACTCCTGCGCCCTGGCGTCGTCGTAGTCGCGCACCGGCCGGTCGGTGAAGAACACCGAGAACATGTTGGAGGCGTTCTGGAGGGTGTGCGCGACGCCCTCCTTGGTGAGCGCCTCGGAGACCATGGCCTGGATCTGCTGCGAGACGGCGTTCACCTTGGCGTAGGCCGCGTCGTCGAGCAGCCGCAGCTGGGCGAGGCCCGCGGCGGTGGCGACCGGGTTCCCGGAGAGCGTGCCGGCCTGGTAGACGGGACCGGCGGGGGCGAGGTGCGCCATCACGTCGGCGCGGCCGCCGAAGGCCGCGGCCGGGAAGCCGCCGCCCATCACCTTGCCGAAGGTCATCAGGTCGGGCTCGACGCCGTCGACGCCGTACCAGCCGGCCCGGCTGGTGCGGAAGCCGGTCATGACCTCGTCGGAGATGTAGAGCGCGCCGCTGTCCCGGCACAGGTCCCTGAGGCCCTGGTTGAACCCGGGCAGCGGCGGCACGACGCCCATGTTGCCGGGCGAGGCCTCGGTGATCACACAGGCGATCTCGTCCGGGTGCGCGGCGAAGGCGGCGCGCACCGCGTCGAGGTCGTTGTACGGCAGCACGATGGTGTCGCCCGCCTGGGCGCCGGTGACGCCGGGCGTGTCCGGCAGCGCGAAGGTGGCGACGCCCGAGCCGGCCGCGGCCAGCAGCGAGTCGACGTGCCCGTGGTAGCAGCCGGCGAACTTGACGACCTTGGCGCGCCGGGTGAAGCCGCGAGCCAGCCGGATCGCGGACATGGTGGCCTCGGTGCCGCTGGAGACCAGCCGGACCTGCTCCAGCGGCGCGATGCGCGCCACCATCTCCTCCGCGAGGGCGACCTCGCCCTCACCGGGCGTACCGAACGAGGTGCCGCGCGCGACCGCGTCCTGCACGGCCGCGATCACCTCGGGGTGGCTGTGCCCGAGGATCATCGGCCCCCAGGAGCACACCAGGTCGACGTACTCCCGGCCGTCGGCGTCCGTCAGGTACGGCCCGCTGCCGGACACCATGAACCGGGGCGTACCGCCCACGGCGCGGAAGGCGCGTACCGGCGAGTTCACGCCGCCGGGCGTGACGGTCGCCGCCCGGTCGAACAGCGCCTGCGAGGCGGGGGCTTCGTATGGGTATGGCAGTTCGCTCATGACCTGCGACTTCTCCGATTTCTCGGTTCTCCCGGCGCTGGGTCGGTCCCTCGGGCTGCCGGCCGTCCGGCGTCCGGGCTTCCGGCGCTCGGGCGGACGGCCGCGGTCCGATCAGCGGTCCGGCGGGCGTGTCCTGTCCGGCCACCGGCCCGGTGACCTGTTCGCCGACCTGTTCGGTGACCACTCCGGTGACCTGTTCAGGGTAGGCCAGGGGGCGCGGGGGGATCCCGTATCGGTATCGGTGGCCGTGGCCGTGGCCGAAGAAGCGGCTCAGGCCCGGCCCATCTGAGAAACTGGCCTCCTCGTACGTATGCACAGAGACAGGGACGGATGCGTGCGGGCGGACGGACAGGAGGAAGAGTCGTGGCAGGGTCGTGCCGACGGCCACGAAGATCCCGCGGCGAGATGGTTCGGCGTACGTTTCGGCGTGCGGCCGTGGGGGAGGTCACTGACACGATGATCGGGTTGCGCGGCGGGGGCCACGCGTCCTAGAAAAGCAGTCGGGTGGAGATATGCATCGCGGTGGCGGACTGGGCGAGGGGACTGACGACCTGGGTCCTCGGCGTGCCCGGCGGGGAAGGCACCGGCGCGAAGCGGAGGAGACCGCCGAAGCACGTCAGGCGCAGGGCGCGCCCGGCGAATCCGAGCGCTCCGACCGGCGGACCGACGACCGGGCGGGACGCCGGGCCGATCGCCTCCGGGCGGGGAGCAGGAATGGTGGTCGGGTGGGGGTGACGTACAAGTACTTCGGCGCCCCCGACGGCGCGACCGCGGCCCGGGTCCCGATCTCCATGCGCCCCGAGGAACTGGGCGGCGACGAGCTGGGCATGAACGGCATGTTCACCAAGATCAAGCCGGAGACCATGGCCGCGATGGTCCTCACCGGCATCGAGGGCGTCCCCCTGCACCGGGTCCCGCCCCTCGAACTGGTCGTCCTCCACCCCGACTACGCCGTCGTCAGACTCCCCATGACCGTCGTCGACCCCCTCCGCGACATCGGCGAGGAAGCGGTCGGCGCCGCCGCCTTCATCTGGTCCACGGTCCCGGACCGCGGCGGCCCGCGCGACGCGTTCAACGTGTACCAACTGCTGCACGAGTGGCAGGACTTCAGCCACCGGCTGCATGAGGCGGGGCATCAGGCGTATTGCCTGGTGTGGCCCTGATCCGCGCTGACGCCTTCCCGCTGACACCGGCACCCAGCAGCTCCAGCGCTTCCCCCCAGCGATAGCGGCCCGCCCCGCCGCCGGCCTTCGGCCTGCTGGACGGGGTACACGCATCCGGCGGCCAGGCGGTTTCGGTGGGGGCGGCGGGCAGGCCGGCGTCACAGGGCCAGGGTGATCGCCGCCCCCGCTCCTCCGAGTCCCGCCGCCAGGGCTGCTTCGGGCCAGCCGCCTGTGGACCAGGGGAAGGCGCGGTCGGCGGCGAGGCGGCCGGGGCCGGTGGCGGCGACGGTCAGGGCCACGACGGCGATGGCGATGTTGTATTCGATGCCGCCGTCGGTGTCCCAGAAGCCGTGGGCGCCGGTGACCGTGACCATGGCGTTGATCATGACGCCGATCAGTGCGGCGGCGGCGAGCGGGGTGAGGAGGCCGAGGGCCAGGCCGAGGCCGCCGAGGAGTTCGGAGAGGCCGCCGATCACGGCGTAGACGCGGCCGGGGCGGTAGCCGATCGCCTCGAAGCCGCGGCCGGTCGCCGCCAGGCCGCCGCCGCCGAAGAGGCCGAACAGCTTCTGGGAGCCGTGCCCGGCCATCAGCAGGCCGAAGGTCAGCCGCAGGAGCAGCAGACCCCAGTCGGCGGCCCATGAGCGGGGCCGGGCGGAGGCGATGCGGCGGGGGGTCGTCGGCTCCGTGGCGGACGACGAGCGGTTCAGGATGCGCTTCGCGGACATGGGAAGCTCCGGAGGGGCAGGGCAGGAAAGGGGTCGTCCTCCACGTTTCCGGACGGGCGGACATCGCGCATGTCGGGGCGGGCTCGGCGGGCGCTCGGCGGGCCTGCCGTCGTCGGCCGTGTACAGGATGGAACGGACCGTGTGATCATGACGGGTGCGGCCGCCGACCACGGCCGTTGCCGGGGGATGCCGTCCGTGGGCGGCACGAGGACGCATCGGGGGGTGCGCAGTGACACGGACGGCCTCGGTCGTCGCGCTCGTCGTGGCGCTCGCGGGTATCGCCGGGAGCGTCTTCGTCGGCGCCTCCGGACTGGACACGGTGATGGGCTGCGGCCCCGCCGACCACACCTACCCGGACCAGACCGCACGGGACTGGGTGACGCAGGCCGACCATGTCGTGGTGGCCGCGCCGGTCGCCGAGGAGGACACCGGACGGCGGGACTACAAGAGCGGCCCGGTCGGCTACGAGACCGACCGCAAGGTGACCTTCCGCACCGATCGCCGCCTGTGGTCCGCCGCCCGGCCCCGGCACGCGCTGGGCGGCGACTTCGCGCTGGTCGCTCCCGGCTGGCGGGTGCTGCGGGCGGGCGGCGCCCGGATCAAGCGCACCACCGGGGACGCGCCCCGCCTGGAGACCGGCCACACCTACCTCCTGGCCCTGCGCTGGTCGGAGGGCGCCTGGGTGGTGCTCGGCGAGGGGGCCTCCGTGCCGTTCGACGGGCACACGGCCGGGTCGGGCGAGTGGTGCGGGCGGGTCCTGGACAAGGATGACGTCGCCCGCGGCGAACTCTTCTCCCGCTCCGACGACCACAGCCTGGAGAAGGCCCTGCTCGGGAAGGACGAGCAGGCCGTCGTCCGCGCTCTCACCCGCGCCGCCCGCAAGAAGTGACGGAGAGTGACAATGCCTCCGGTTTTCCTCCGCGCCCGGCACTACGTACTGTAGGGTCCCGCTCGCCCTTCTCCATCGTCCACGGGGGATCCATGCAGGAAGCGCGTTGTCCGGCGCCCGGTGCTCCACCGCCCGGCGCGGAGCGGGACGGCGGGCTCGCGCCCACGGTCGCCGCCCTGGTCGTGAGCCTCACCGTCGCCGCCGTCGGGGTGTACGAGCTGAGCGGCTTCGGGCTGCACAGCCTCGACCACCGGCCCCATCTGTTCAGCGACGGCTTCGCCACGGCCGGGGTGATCGTCGCCACGGTGGCGGCCGGGGCGGCGGTCGGCAACCTGGCCTGGATCCTGACGGCACCCCGACGGCGCGCCGCCCTCACCCTCAGTGATCACTCTGATGAGAGTGGCGGCCGCGGTGCCAGGGACGACGAAGGGGACAGCGGCGACCGCAGTGACCGCAGTGACGGTGTCGGTCCGGGCTCCGCGGGTACCCCGCATGCTCCCTGCGTCTCCGCCGCGGTTCATCCTCCCGGCCCCGGCGAGTAAGCACACACCCGTCCCCTCCTTACCTTCTCCCGGAACACTGGGGCCAAGGCCCCTCAGCCACCGCCCCCGACCACCACCGCCAGCCACCCCAGCCACCGCCAGTCCCCGTCCGTCCCCATCGGCCCCCATCCGGCCCGTCCCCGAGGTGACCCGTCACCCATGCCCGCTCGGCAGTCCGTCCTCATCCCCCCGCAGCGCACCCCGCGTACGTCCGCGCGCCCCTCCCCCGGCCCCCGGCTGCGGGCGGGCGCCGCCGCGGCGACCGTCTGGTACCTGCGGGTGCTCGCGCTGCTCAACATCGTCGCGGTGCTCTCGCTGCCGTTCCGCGAGGAGGTGCACGAGCACAACGCCGGTGAGTTCTTCACCCCGTACCTGGCCACCGCGGGCCTCGTCTCGGCCGCCCTCGCGCTCTTCCTGGCCATGGTGATGCGGCGCCGCAAACGCGCGGCCTGGGTCTTCAACCTGCTGCTCGCCGGACCCCTGTTCGCGCTCTACGTGCTCGCGCTCACCCAGGAGCGCTTCCGCGAACACCCCTTCAACTGGCTCTCGGCGGCCCTGACCGGCCTCTTCGTGATCGCGCTGCTGGTCGGCCGCACCGAGTTCAACGCCATCGGCGACCGCTCCAACCCCCGGCTCGCCCTGGCCGTCGGAGCCGTCGGCATCCTGGTCAGCGGCGGCCTCGGCACCTGGCTGGTCGACGCCACCAACAAGGTGTCCGGCGCGCCCCTCACCGACAAGGTCGCCTACACCCTGCTGCGCAGCGTCAGCGTCGGCCCGCTCGCCGACCGCGTCCCCGCCGTGGAGTCGCCCCGCTGGGTGGACATCCTCATCAACGTGCTGATGGCGGGGACCTTCCTGCTGGTGCTGTACGTCTGCTTCCGCTCGCCGCGCGGCCTGGCGCTGCTCGGCGCCGAGGACGAGACCCGGCTGCGCGAACTGCTGGACCGGCACGGCGAACGCGACTCCCTCGGCTACTTCGCCCTCCGCCGCGACAAGGCCGCGATCTTCTCCCCCACCGGCAAGGCCGCCGTGGCCTACCGCGTCGTCGGCGGGGTCAGCCTCGCCTCCGGGGACCCGATCGGCGACCCGGAGGCCTGGCCCGGCGCCATCGACGCCTGGCTGACCGAGGCCCAGCGGCACGCCTGGACACCCGCCGTCATGGGCGCGAGCGAGGAGGCCGGGACGATCTACGCCCGGCACGGCCTCGACGCCCTCGAACTGGGCGACGAGGCCATCGTCGACGTCGCCGACTTCAGCCTCGACGGACGCGCCATGCGGGGCGTGCGGCAGGCGCACAAGCGGGTCCAGCGGGCCGGCTACACCGTCACCCTCCGCCGCCACGAGGACATCCCGGACGACGAGATGGCCCTGCTCGTGGAGCGCGCCGACCACTGGCGCGACGGCGCCACCGAGCGCGGCTTCTCCATGGCGCTGGGCCGCCTCGGCGACCCGGGCGACGGCCGCTGCGTGATGCTGGAGTGCCGGGACGCGGACGACGAGCCGCGCGCGCTGCTCAGCTTCGTGCCCTGGGGCGAGCACGGCCTCTCCCTCGACCTGATGCGCCGCGACCGCGAGGGCGAGAACGGCCTGATGGAGTTCATGGTCGTCGAACTGCTGCTGCGCGCCGGGGAGATCGGCGTACGGCGGGTCTCGCTGAACTTCGCGATGTTCCGCTCGGTCTTCGAGCGCGGGGCGCGGCTCGGGGCCGGTCCGGTGCTGCGGCTGTGGCGTTCGGTGCTCACCTTCTTCTCCCGCTGGTGGCAGATCGAGTCGCTGTACCGCGCCAACGCCAAGTACCGGCCGGTGTGGGAGCCGCGGTTCCTGCTGTTCGCCAAGAGCGCCGACATCCCGCGCATCGGCCTGGCCAGCGCCCGCGCCGAGGGCTTCCTCACCCCGCCCGCGCTGCCGTCCTTCGTCCGCCGCGGCCGACGCCACGGCGCACCCGGCGCACCCGGCACACCCGGCACACCGGAGGCGTCCTCCGCGCGGGCCGCCGACCAGGACCAGTCCTAGCGCTCTGGCCGGGGGAGTGACCTCCGGAGGTCACTCCCCCGCCTCCCGCTCCGCCCCCACCGTGAACCCGATCACCGCGCCCCCGCCCTCGCGCCGGTAGGCGAAGGGCGCGCCGCCGTGGGCGAGGGCGACCTCGCGCACGATGGACAGGCCGAGGCCCGAGCCGGGCAGGGAGCGGGCGTCGGCGGCCCGGTAGAAGCGGTCGAAGACGCGGAGCAGATCGGCCTCCGCGACCCCGGGGCCGCGGTCGAGGACCTCGACGCGCACGGTGCCCGGCCGGGCGGGTCCGAGCACCGCGATCTCGATGGGCGCCGTGCCGCCGCGGTCGAACTTGGTGGCGTTCTCCACGAGGTTGGACAGGGCCCGCTGGAGCATGCCCGGCCGTCCATGGGCCGTCGTGTCGCCGCTCGCCCGGATCACGATGTCGCGGCCGGTGCGGCGGCGGGCGAGGCCCGCCACGTCCTCGGCGATGTCGGCGAGGTCCACCCGCTGCGGCGGTTCGCTGTCGGACTGGCCCGCCGCGAGGTCCACCAGCTCGTTGACGAGGTCGGTCAGTTCGCGGGCCTCCTGGGTGAGGTCGGCGACCAGGTCCTCGCGGGTGGCGGGCGGCAGTTCGTCGATACGCCGCAGCAGCGAGATGTTGGTGCGCAGCGAGGTGAGCGGGGTGCGCAGTTCGTGGCCCGCGTCCTGGACCAGGCGCCGCTGGTCCTCCTCGGACTGGGCGAGACGGCCGAGCATGCGGTCGAAGGCGCGGCCCAGGCGCCCGACCTCGTCGTAACCGGTGACCGGGACCTGGACGCCGAGCCGCCGGGTGCGGGCGACGTCCTCGGCGGCGGCGGTGAGGACGACCAGGCGGCGGGTGATGCGGCGGGCCAGCCACCAGCCGAACAGACCGGCCGCGATGACCACGATCGCCATCAGCACCAGGGTGCGCTGCTGGAGCGCGCGCAGCAGGTCCTCGGTGTCGCTGAACTCCTGGGCGATCTGGACGGCGCCGCGGCCGTCGCCGAGCGCGACGGTGGCGATCCGGTACACGTCGTCGGCGACGGGCACGTCCTGGTACTCGATGGTCTTGCCCGCCACGGCGTCACCGGCCACCTCCCGGTCGTCGACGGTGACGGGCAGCGGCGGGCTGCCGCGGTCGACGACCTGACCCCCGGCGCCGAGCACCTGCACGTCGGTACGGCTGGGCCGGACGACCTCGTGGCCGGGGCGGGAGGAGGAGAAGTCCTCCGGGGTGCGGTCGTAGCGCCGCACCTCGTCCTGGACGTCCTGCACGACCTGGGTGAACACCGACTGCTGGTCCACCCGGACCAGCCGGGCGGCGGAGTTGTACGACAGGATGCCCACGAGGACGGTGACGGCGGCGGTCACCACGGCGAACGACACCGCGAACGTGGTCCGCAGCGACCAGAGCCGCGGTCGTGGCCGGGGCCGGGGCCGGTCCGTCAGCCGCGCGAGGCGGCCCACTCAGTCCTCCCGCAGCACGTAACCGACGCCGCGGACGGTGTGGATGAGCTGCGGCGCGCCCGGCGCGTCCAGCTTGCGGCGCAGATAGCCGACGTAGACGGCGAGGTTCTTGGAGCCGGGGCCGAAGTCGTAGCCCCAGATCCGGTCGTAGATGGTGGAGTGGTCCAGGACGATGCCGGCGTTGCGGACGAGGAGTTCGAGGAGTTCGAACTCGGTTCGGGTCAGCTCCAGTTCGCGGGTGCCTCGCCAGACGCGGCGGGCCTGGAGGTCCATCCGGATCCCGGCCGCCTCGACCTGCCGCTCGGGCAGGTGCGCCGCCCTGGCCGGGGCCGGGCCCGCGGCGGCGGCCGGTGCGGCGGGGGCGGGCGGGGCGGGGGCAGGCTCGGCGGCGGGCGGGGTGGTGCGGCGCAGCAGGGCGCGCAGCCGGGCGAAGACCTCTTCGACGTCGAAGGGCTTGACGACGTAGTCGTCGGCGCCCGCGTCCAGGCCCGCGATCCGGTCGGCGGTCTCCACCAGGGCGGTGAGCATGAGGATCGGGGTGCGGTCGCCCTCGGCGCGCAGCACCCGGCAGACCTGGAGCCCGTCGATGCCGGGCATCATCACGTCCAGCACGAGGACGTCCGGCGGGGTCCGGTGGGCCTGGGCGAGCGCCTCGACGCCGTCGGCGACCGCCGTCACCGCGTAGCCCTCCAGGGTCAGGGCCCGCTCCAGGGCGTGGCGGATGGCGCGGTCGTCTTCGGCGAGCAGCACAGTCTGGGGCACGCGACCAGTCTGCCAAGGCGGTGGCGGTACGAATGGGGCGAGCGGGCCGGTGATCACCCTTTTTACCCGGCTCTCACCGTCCCGGGCGCAACCGGCGGTACGGGCCCGCCGTCCTCGCGCCGCTCAGCCCCGCAGCCGGGCGAGCTGCTCCTCGAACGGCACCACGGCCAGACCGCCGTCCGCCGCCCCGCCCTGCTGCCCGGGAACGGCCGGCGGCCCGGATACGGCCTGCTCCCCGGGTACGGCCTGCTCCCCGGATACGGTCCGCCCCGCCGAGTCCGCGCCACCACCCACCGGTGCGGCCGGTGCCGCCGGTGCGGCCAGCGCCACCGGTGCCACCGGTGCCGCCAGCGCCGCGAGTTCCCCCGCCGCCCGCTCGATCCGCTCGGGCAGCCCCTCGGCGCCCCAGTCCTCGGAGGCGGCGTAGACGCCGGTGGGGACGACCACGGCCCGCAGGTGCGCGAAGAGGGGCCGCAGCGCGTGGTCGAGGACCATCGAGTGGCGGGCGGTGCCGCCGGTGGCCGCGATCAGCACCGGCTTGCCGGTCAGGGCGTCCTTCTCGCGCGCGCCGAGCACGTCGAAGAAGGACTTGAACAGTCCGCTGTAGGACGCGGAGAAGACGGGCGTGACGGCGATCAGCGCGTCCGCCTCCGTCACCGCGTCCAGCGCGGCGGCCAGCTCCGGGCCGGGGAAGCCGCTGGTCAGGTTGTGCGCGATGGCCACGGCGAGGTCGCGCACCTCGATCACCTGGACCCGGGCGTCCGTGCGGTCGGCGGTCGCGGCGGCCAGCCGGTCGGCGAGCAGCCGGGTGGAGGACGGGACGCTCAGCCCCGCCGAGACGACGACGAGCTTCATACGGTCACCTCCGGGGTGTCCTTCGCGGCGAGCAGCGAGGTGTGGGTGGGCGCGTCCGGCACACCGGCCGGGCGGTCCGCGGCGAACTCCTCGCGCAGCACCGGCACGACCTCCTCGCCGAGCATGTCGAGCTGTTCGAGGACGGTCTTGAGCGGCAGCCCCGCGTGGTCCATCAGGAACAGCTGGCGCTGGTAGTCGCCCGCGTACGAGCGGAACGCCAGCGTCTTCTCGATGACCTGCTGCGGGGAGCCCACGGTCAGCGGCGTCTGGTCGGTGAAGTCCTCCAGGGAGGGGCCGTGGCCGTAGACGGGGGCGTTGTCGAAGTAGGGGCGGAACTCGCGCACCGCGTCCTGGGAGTTCTTCCGCATGAACACCTGGCCGCCCAGGCCCACGATCGCCTGCTCGGGGGTGCCGTGCCCGTAGTGGGCGTAGCGCGAGCGGTACAGCTCGATCATGCGCTTGGTGTGGTCGGCGGGCCAGAAGATGTTGTTGTGGAAGAAGCCGTCGCCGTAGTACGCGGCCTGCTCGGCGATCTCCGGGGAGCGGATGGAGCCGTGCCAGACGAACGGCGGTACGCCGTCCAGCGGGCGCGGGGTGGCGGTGAAGCCCTGGAGCGGGCTGCGGAACTTCCCCTCCCAGTCCACGACGTCCTCGCGCCACAGCCGGTGCAGCAGGGCGTAGTTCTCGATGGCGAGGTTGATGCCCTGGCGGATGTCCTGCCCGAACCAGGGGTAGACCGGGCCGGTGTTGCCGCGGCCCATCATCAGGTCGACCCGGCCGTCCGCGAGGTGCTGGAGCATCGCGAAGTCCTCGGCGATCTTCACCGGGTCGTTGGTGGTGATCAGGGTCGTCGAGGTGGACAGGACGAGGCGCTCGGTGCGCGCGGCGATGTAGCCGAGCATGGTGGTCGGCGACGACGGCACGAACGGCGGGTTGTGGTGCTCGCCGGTCGCGAAGACGTCCAGGCCGACCTCCTCGGCCTTCAGCGCGATGGCGACCATGGCCTTGATGCGCTCGCGCTCGGTCGGCGTCCGGCCGGTGGTGGGGTCCGGCGTGACGTCGCCGACGCTGAAGATCCCGAACTGCATGGTCGCTCACCCTCCAGGTTGTTGACCGTTCAACTATACCTGGTGAACGGTCCCCCACCCGGAGGTATTCCGCACCCGCGCCGCACCCCTCCCTTCACGGCCCTCGACCCCACGGCCCCTCGACCCCTCGGCGGCTCGGCGGCTCGGCGGCTCAGGCCGCCCCGGTCCCGGCCGCCAGCGCCTCCCCCTCCGGCCCGCGCCCCCGCTCCTCCCCGCCCCCGGCGTCATCCCCGTCCCCGTCCCCTTCCTGGTCCCCGTCCCCGTCCTTCGTCCGCCACGGCAGCAGCACCGGCGTCACGAACAGCAGCAGCCCGGCCAGACCGATCGCGGCACGCGTCCCGGTGAACACCGCCAGCAGTCCCCACAGCGCGGTCACCGCCGCCGTGGTCAGCTTGCCGCTCGCCGACCAGGCCGCGAGCGTGCGGGCCACCCGGTCCGACGGGGTCAGCTCCAGCCGGTAGGCGCTGTACACCGGGTTGAACACCCCGCACAGGGTGATCAGCACCGCCTCGACCACCATCACCACCGCCAGTCCCGGCACCCCGGGCCGTACGAACACCAGGCCCACCGGCCAGCACACCCTGAGCGCCCCCGTGGCGAGCAGCACCCGGCGCCGCCCGTACCGCCTCACCAGCGGGCCCGCCAGCCGCGAGCCGAGCAGCCCGCCCAGACAGGGCACGGCGAAGGCGAGGCCGTACTGCCACGGCGCGAACCCCAGCGGGCCCAGCATCAGCACCGCCAGCAGCGGCGCCGCCGCCATGATCAGCGCGTTGGTCAGCAGCGTGTTGAGGAACAGCGGCCGCAGCACCGGATGCGTCAGCACGAACCGCCAGCCGTCGAGCAGGTCGGCCGCCCGCAGCCGCCCCGGCGCGCGCCCCTCCGCGCCTTCCGCGCCCTCCGTGCGCACGGGACGCGGACGCGGGGCCGCCTCCGTACCGCCGATCGCGCGCACCCCCAGCGCCGAGAGCAGATAGCTCGCCGCGTCGGCCACCACCGTCACCACCGGCCCGAACACCCCGACCAGGAACCCCCCGGCCGGCGGCCCCAGCACCGACGCCGTCCACATCGTCGACTCGAACCGGCTGCTCGCCGCCAGCAGGTCCGTCTTCGGCACCAGCGCCTTCAGATACGCCCCGCTCGCCGCGCCGAACGCGATGTCCGCCGCCGCGACCAGCACCGACACCACCAGCAGCTGGACGAACCCGAGCACGCCGCACGCGTAGGCGACCGGCACGGTCAGCAGCGCCGCGCAGCGCGCCAGATCGGTGGCGATCATCACCGGCCGCTTGCGCCGGAACTCCACCCACGGCCCGAACGGCACCGCCAGCACCGCGCCCACCGCCGGACCGGCCGCCGCCAGCACCGACACCTCGGCCGGCCCGGCGTGCAGCACCAGCACCGCGATCAGCGCGAACGCGTCGAACGCCAGCCACGTACCGAACGTGCTCGCCGCGTACGCCGCCCACAGCCACCCGAACCGCCGCCCCAGCCCCGGCCGCCGCCACCCCCGCGGCCCCCGCTGTCGCTCCCGTCGCTCCCGGTCACGCCCCACGCGCACTCTCCTCCCGCCGCCGACCGGCCGCCCATCCAAGCCCCCGCCCGTCCCGCCCGGCAAACAACCGCCGGGGCACTGCGGCCACAACCGGCGGTTGTGGCACCACGGTGGCAGTAGGGTCGGCCGACGTGGACCCGGACCTGGACCTCACCGCCGTACGCACCTTCGTCGCCGTCGCCGACGCGGGCCGCTTCCAGGACGCCGCCACCGATCTGGCCGTCACCCAGCAGGCCGTCTCCAAGCGGGTGGCCGCCCTGGAGAAGGCCCTCGGCACCCGGCTGTTCACCCGCACCGCGCGCGGCGCCCGGCTCACCGTCGACGGCCAGGCGTTCCTGCCGCACGCCCGCGAACTCCTGCGCGCCGCCGAACGCGCCGCCGCCTCCGTACGCCCCGGCCGGCGCGCGCTGCGCGTGGACGTCATCGGCCGCAAGCTCGCCCCCTCCGGGCTGCTGCGCGACTTCCTGCGCGCCCACCCGGACACCGCGCTCGACGTGGTCACCCTCTACGACGCCGACGCGGCGATGGCCGCGCTTCGCGCCGGGACCGTGGACGCCTCGTTCCGCGCCGTCCTCCAGCCCGGCCGGAACCTGCCCGACGACATCGCGGCCGTCCCCGTCCTGGACGAGCCCCTGCACCTGCTCACCGGCCCGGCCCACCCCTTCGCCGACGCCCGCGCCGTCCGCCCCGCCGACCTCGCCGGGCACCCGATCTGGATGCCCGAGCTGGGCAGCGGCACCGAGTGGGCCGCCTACTACACCGACCTCGCCGCCGCCTTCGGCCTCACCATCGACGTGATCGGACCCCACTTCGGCACCGAGCCGCTGCCCGACGTCCTGGCCGAGTCCCCCACCCTGACCACCTTCGTCGGCGAACTCACCCGCGTGCTCTGGCCCGCCGACTACGACCTGCGCCGCATCCCGCTGCGCCACCCGGTCCCGGCGTACCCGCACTGCCTCCTGCACCACCGCGACAACCCGCACCCCGCCCTCGCCGCCCTGCGCGACCACCTCCTGCGCGCCGCCCGCACCCGGCGCACCCCCGGCGAGATCTGGACCCCGCCCTGGGCCCGCCGCACCACCCCGGCCACCCCGGCCACCCCCTGACGGACCCGCCGCACCACCCGGCCGCCCTGCCTCTGCCCCTGACCGGCCCGGCCGCCCCGCGAAGCCCCCCGCGACCGCCGTGAAAAGCTGCCCCCATGCCGCTGATCCTCCGCTCCGCCGCCCTCTTCGTCGTCGCCGCGCTCTTCGAGATCGGCGGCGCCTGGCTGGTCTGGCAGGGCGTGCGCGAACACCGCGGCTGGCTCTGGGCGGCCGGCGGTGTGCTCGCGCTCGGCGCGTACGGCTTCGTCGCCACCTTCCAGCCCGACGCGCACTTCGGCCGCATCCTCGCCGCCTACGGCGGGATCTTCGTGGCCGGATCCATCCTGTGGGGCGTCGTCGCGGACGGCTACCGCCCCGACCGCTGGGACCTCGCGGGCGCCGCGGTCTGCCTGGCCGGAATGGCGCTGATCATGTGGGCCCCGAGGAACGGCGGCTGAGGTTCGCCTACGCTGGGCTGAGCCGAGCGCACGAACCGAGGAGCAGCCCATGGCCACCGCCGCACCGTCCGCCGCCTCCCGCATCGCCGTGGTCACCGGTGCGAGCAGCGGTATCGGCGCCGCCACGGCCCGGCAGCTCGCCGCCGCGGGCCACCGCGTGGTGCTGACCGCCCGCCGCAAGGACCGCATCGAGGCGCTGGCCGAGGAGATCACCGCGGCCGGCCACTCCGCCACCGCCTACCAGCTCGACGTCACCGACCGGGCCGCCGTCGACGAGTTCGCGAGCGCCTTCCGCACCATCGGCGTCCTGGTGAACAACGCGGGCGGCGCGCTCGGCGCCGACCCGGTCGCCACCGGCGACCCCGCCCAGTGGCGCGCGATGTACGAGACCAACGTCATCGGCACCCTCAACATCACCCAGGCCCTGCTGCCCAAGCTCGCCGCGAGCGGCGACGGCACGGTGGTCGTCGTCTCCTCCACGGCCGGCCTCGGCACCTACGAGGGCGGCGCCGGGTACGTCGCCGCCAAGCACGGCGAGCACGTCCTCGCCGAGACGCTGCGCCTGGAGATCGTCGGCGAGCCGGTCCGGGTCGTCGAGGTCGCGCCGGGCATGGTCCGCACCGAGGAGTTCGCGCTGACCCGCTTCGGCGGCGACACCGAGAAGGCCGCCAAGGTCTACGAGGGCGTCGCCGAGCCGCTGACCGCCGACGACGTCGCGGACACCATCACCTGGGCGGTGACCCGCCCCAGCCATGTCAACATCGACCTCCTGGTCGTGCGCCCGCGCGCCCAGGCGTCGAACACCAAGGTGCACCGGGAGCGGTGATGACGATGACGACGCCCCAGAACGCCTCCGGTCCGGACACCCCCGGACCGGGCCCCGCCCCCCAGGGCCTGCCCGCCCGGGAGCGGACCGCCGCCGAGCAGCGGCGTCTGGCGGAGGAGAAGAAGCGCGAGCGCTACGTCTGGTACTACCTCGGCTACTTCCTCTTCGGCATCCACGTGGTGGCGTTCGTCATGATCTACGCGGTCCGCCACGCCAAGTGAGGCCCCGCGCGGCCGTGTCGACCCCGCCGTAGGGTGACCGACCGTGGACAGACACATACGCTTCGACGCCCTGCGCAACGTCCGTGACCTCGGCGGGTACACCACCGAGGACGGCCTGCGGGTCCGCCCGCGCCTGCTCTACCGCGCCGACGGCCTCGGCAAGCTGGACCGCGCCGCCCCGGACTGGGACCGCTTCCTCGCCCTGGGGATCGGCACCGTGATCGACCTGCGCCACGGCTGGGAGGTCGAACGCCAGGGCCGGGTACCGGAGCACCCCTCCTTCACGTACCACAACCTCAGCATCGAGCACCGCCCCTACGACCAGCCCGCGCTGGGCCCCGAGGTGGACCCGGGCCCGTATCTGGCCGAGCGCTACCTGGAGGTGGCCGAGGACGGCGCCAAGGAGATCCGCGCCGCCCTGGAGCTGATCCGCGACGCGGCCGTCTCCGGCACCCCGCTGGTCTTCCACTGCGCCTCCGGCAAGGACCGCACGGGCGAACTGGCCGCGCTGGTGCTGACCCTGCTCGGCGTCCCCGAGCCCACCGTCGTCGAGGACTTCTCCCTCACCGAGCTGGCCACCCCGATGCTGCTGGCCGACTGGCGGGCCCGCAACGGCGGACGCACCCCGCGCTGGCCCGGCTACGGCCGCGCCCCCGCCGCGGTGATGCGCCTGTTCCTGGCCGCCCTGAGGCAGAAGTACGGCTCCGTCCAGGCGTACGTCACCGACGCCCTCGAACTCGACGCGTCCGCGCTCGCCGCCACCCTGCGCGCCCACCTCCTGGAGCCCGCCCCCGCCGCCCGGCCGCCGCTGGCCTTCCGCCGCGCCGTCCCCGCCGACGCGCCGCTGCTGGTCCGGCTGCGCGACAGCGCCGCCCTGTGGCAGCTGGCCCGCGGCATCGACCAGTGGAAGCCGGGCGAGAAGGACGAGGCCCACTTCCGCACCCGGATGCGGGAGGGCGAGGTCTGGCTCGCGTACGCGGGCGAGCACCTGGCCGGCGCCTGGGAACTGTGGTGGGACGACCCCGACGCCTGGGGCCCCCGCCCCGCCGACGCCGGTTACATCCACCGCCTGATGACCGCCCCGCACACCGCCCCGCCCGGCACCGGCCGCCGCCTCCTCGCCGAGGCCGAGTCCCGCATCACCGCCACCGGCCGCCCCTACGCCCGCCTCGACTGCCTCACCACCAACCCCCGTCTGCGCACCTACTACGAGACGGCCGGCTACACAGCCACCGGCGAACACCCCACCAAACCGAACACCACCGGCACCCCGTACGCGGTGACCCTGCTGGAGAAGCGGCTCATATAACCCACCAGGGCGGACCCCCGGCCCTGCTCAGCCCTTCACGCAGACCACCTGCTTGAGCCGCGCCACCACCTCGACGAGGTCCCGCTGCTGGTCGATGACCTGCTCGATGGGCTTGTAGGCACCCGGGATCTCGTCGACCACACCGGAGTCCTTGCGGCACTCCACGCCCCGCGTCTGCTCCTCCAGGTCCTTCGTGGAGAAGCGGCGCTTGGCGGCGTTGCGGCTCATCCGCCGCCCGGCGCCGTGCGAGGCGGAGTTGAAGGACTTCTCGTTGCCGAGGCCCTTCACGATGTACGAGCCGGTGCCCATCGAGCCGGGGATGATGCCGTAGTCGCCGGAGCCCGCGCGGATCGCGCCCTTGCGGGTGACCAGCAGGTCCATGCCGTCGTAGCGTTCCTCCGCCACGTAGTTGTGGTGGCAGGAGATCTCCTGCTCGAAGACCGGCTTCGCCTTCTTGAACTCCTTGCGGACGACGTCCTTCAGCAGCGCCATCATGAGCGTGCGGTTGTGCTTGGCGTACTCCTGCGCCCAGAACAGGTCGTTGCGGTAGGCGGCCATCTGCGGGGTGTCCGCGACGAACACCGCCAGGTCGCGGTCGACCAAGCCCTGGTTGTGCGGGAGCTTCTGCGCGATGCCGATGTGGTGCTCGGCCAGTTCCTTGCCGATGTTCCGCGAACCGGAGTGAAGCATCAGCCAGACAGAACCGGTCGTATCTGTGCAAACCTCCACAAAATGATTGCCGCTTCCGAGCGTTCCCATCTGCTTCGTCGCCCGTTCCTGACGGAATCTGACCGCTTCGGCCACGCCGTCGAACCGTCCCCAGAAGCGGCCCCAGCCCGCCGTGGCCAGGCCGTGGAAGGCGTGCGGGCCGACGGGGTCGTCGTGCATGCCGCGGCCGACCGGGATGGCCTGTTCGATCTTGGAGCGCAGGCGGGAGAGGTCGCCGGGCAGGTCGTTGGCGGTGAGGGACGTCTTCACCGCGGACATGCCGCAGCCGATGTCCACGCCGACCGCCGCCGGGCAGACCGCGCCGCGCATGGCGATGACGGAGCCGACGGTCGCGCCCTTGCCGTAGTGCACGTCGGGCATGACGGCCAGGCCCTTGATCCAGGGCAGGGTGGCGACGTTCTGGAGCTGGCGCAGCGCCACGTCCTCGACCGAGGCGGGGTCGGTCCACAGACGTATGGGTACCTTCGCGCCCGGTATTTCCACGTACGACATAGCGTCCTCATTCCCCCGGTATACGTACAGAAGTCTCAGAAGTGGCGAATCGCAATACCGGCGCCAAGGTCGACGAAACAGGACATCGGACCGGCGTCCACGGCAGTGCGTGCGATACACATTGTCTCCAGGAGACGCCCCCGCCCGGCAAGCGATTAACCACCGGGCGGCCCGGGTGACCGACCCCCGTCGAGAGGAGCCTGACCGTGCTGCGGAAGGCGTACGTATCCGGCGCCGCCGCGTTGTTCGCGGCGCTGTTGCTGGCCGGCTGCTCCGGCGGCTCGTCGGACGGCGGCCGGGCGGACAACGCCAACCCGGACGGTCCGGGACCCGCGACGGCGGCGGCCCAGCCGGGCAGGTACCGCACGCTCCCGGAGGCCTGCCGCGCGGTCGGCCACAGCACCCTCGACACGCTGCTGCCCGGCATCCAGCAGCTCACCGACCCGGAGCAGCGCGAGAAGGCGTACGACGGCGAGGCCACGCTCACCTACGACACGGACCGCAAGGTCGGCTGCCGCTGGAAGGTGGACTCCGCCGAGGCCACCGACCATCTGCACATCGACTTCGAGCGGGTCGTCTCCTACGACAACGCGGTGAGCGACGACAGCCAGGCCGAGGCGGTCTTCGCCACCCGGCAGAGCGCCGCGGACCTGCCCGCCCCGCTCACCCCGTCCGGCGGCTCGCCGTCGCAGTCCGGGTCCTCCGCGTCGCAGTCCGCCTCCCGGTCCCCCTCGCCGTCCGGCGGCACTACCGGCGGGGCGCCCTCCTCCCACGCCACCGGCGGCCCCTCCGCACCTTCGTCCACGGCCTCCGCCCCGGTGACCGACCCCGCCGAGATCCAGCCCCGCACCCTCGACGACCTCGGCGACGAGGCGTTCCTCGACGACGCGCTCAGCAGCTCCGGTTCGACGGTCAAACAGCGGACGGTGACTGTGGTGTTCCGCACGTCGAACGTGATCGTGACCATCGAGTACGAGGAGCAGCCGGCCGGTGTCGGCGCGGTCCCGGACAGCAAGGAAATGCAGGACAGGGCCCGGAATCTGGCGGCGCAGCTCGCGGATTCGCTGGGCGGCTGACGTCCGCGGCACGGCACTTGGCGCGGTGCCGGGATGCGCGGGAAGACGGACCACACCGCTGACCGATTGCGTACGGTGGCCCCCGGACCTGATCAGACCGTGATCCGAAACGCAGGGAACCACGAGCGTCATGAGTGAAGGAACCATGCAGCGAGCAGCTCAGCGAGAACAGCGTGACCGGCGTGACCAGCGGGAGGGGCGTGCCGCGGGGGCACCGCGGCTGCGCCGTGCCGTCGTGTGCGCGACCGCGCTGCCGGTGCTGCTGCTGACGGCGGCCGCCTGTTCGTCCTCCTCGGACTCCGGTTCGGACGACGCGTCCGGCACGGCGAAGGCGTCGGCCTCGGGCGGCGCGTCGGCGTCGGCGTCGGCGAGCCCGTCGCCGACCGTGCGGGCCGCGGTCTACGGGAAGCTGCCGGACGCGTGCAAGGTGCTCGCGAAGAAGACGCTGGGCGATCTGGTGCCCAAGGGCGAGAAGTCCGCGAAGGCGGGGGCCTCCAGCGATGTGGCCACGCGGGCGAGCTGCTCGTGGAACGGGCTGACGAACAACGGCGTGAAGGGCTCCCAGTACCGCTGGCTGAACGTCTCGCTGCTGCGTTTCGAGTCGGACACGGCGCGCGGTTCGGGCGAGGCGCAGGCGCGCGAGTACTACGGCAAGCAGGTGCGGGACGCGCAGAACGTGGCGGACGCGCAGAAGACGAAGTCGGAGCCGGTGTCCGGGGCGGGCGACGAGGCGACGGCGGTGCGCTACGACCTGAAGAAGAAGGAAGGCGCCTTCAAGCAGCAGACGGTCGTGGCCCGGGTGGAGAACGTGGTGGTCACGCTCGACTACAACGGCGCCGGTCTGGCCGGTGACAAGGCGCCGGACGCGGACGACCTGACGAAGGACGCGGTGCGGGCCGCCAAGGAGGCGGTGGCCTCGGTGAAGTCGGCGAACGGCGCCGGTGGCGGGGGTTCCGCGGACGGTTCGGGCGCGCCCTCGGCCTCCGGTGAGGCATCGGGGAAGGAGTCCGGGAAGGCGTCCGCCCCGGCCTCCGGTTCCGCCTCGGAGTCGGCGACGACGTCGCCCTCGGAGTCGGCGTCGAAGTCCGCCCGGTAACCGTCCGCGCGCGGCCGGGCGGAGCGGACCGCCGGATCCGGCCATCCGTTCCCCGCACGGATGTGCCACTCTGTTGCGCGCAACAGGAGGCAAGGGGAGGGGAGTACGAGTGGCCGCGCCATTGCAGCTGACTCGGATGCACCGGGTACTGATCGGCGTGGTCGTGGCCGGCGCCGTGATCATCGCCGGTATCGGTTTCGCGGGTTCGTACGCGGCCGTGCGCGAGCTGGCCATCAAGAAGGGCTTCGGGGACTTCAGTTATGTGTTCCCGATAGGCATCGACGCGGGCATCTGTGTGCTGCTCGCCCTGGATCTGCTGCTGACATGGATCCGGATTCCCTTCCCGCTGCTGCGTCAGACGGCGTGGGTGCTGACGGCGGCGACGATCGCGTTCAACGGCGCGGCGGCGTGGCCGGATCCGCTGGGTGTCGGGATGCACGCGGTGATCCCGGTGCTGTTCGTGGTGGCGGTGGAGGCGGCGCGGCACGCCGTGGGCCGGATCGCGGACATCACGGCCGACAAGCACATGGAGGGGGTCCGCCTCACCCGCTGGCTGCTGTCGCCGCTGCCGACGTTCCTGCTGTGGCGCCGGATGAAGCTGTGGGAGCTGCGCTCCTACGAGCAGGTGATCAAGCTGGAGCAGGAGCGGCTGGTCTACCAGGCGCGGCTGCGTTCGCGCTTCGGCCGGGCCTGGCGCCGCAAGGCTCCGGTGGAGTCGCTGATGCCGCTGCGGCTCGCCCGCTACGGCGTGCCGCTGGCGGAGACGGCCCCGGCGGGTCTGGCGGCGGCGGGCATCGAGCCCGCGCTGCTGCCGCCGGTGCCCGCGGCGCAGACGGCGGTGGCCGCCGAGGCGCAGCGGGCGGCGGTGCCGGGCGGCGGGCAGCCGCGCGCGCTGGTGGCCGAGCGCGGCCCGGAGCCGGAGCAGCAGGCGTATGTGCCGGACCCGGCGGAGAGCCCGTGGTTCCAGGCGCCGCGGCAGGTCGACTACCACGGCGGGTACGACCCGACGTACGAGCCGGAGCCGTCGTACGGCCCGGAGCCGCCGTACGACGAGTGGTACGAGGAGCAGCACCCCGACCAGCCGGACCAGCAGGCGCCCCGACAGTCCGCACCCCAGCAGCCCGCTCCCCGGCAGTCCGCACCTCAGCAGCCGTCCCCCGAGGACACGGGCGGCTTCCCCGTCCCCGCGGGCCCCAACCGCACCCGTGAGCTGGGCGACGGCGGCGCCGCGCCGGAGCAGGCGCCGGACGAGGAGGGCCTGTACCAGGTGTTCCGGTACTCGATCGAGGGCGAGGGCATGCCGACGCCCGGCACCTTCGCCGCGAACGTCGAGGCGGCGTACGGGGTGCGCCTCCAGTCCCGCGAGCTGAACCAGTACATGGACCGCTTCACGGCCCGTCTCAACGACGAGCTGATGGAGGAGCACATCGCGTAGCCGCGCACGCGCCGGACGAGCGGACAACGGGAAGGGGGCCCTCCAGGCGGAGGGCCCCCTTCCCGTGCGTTCCCTTACGGCGTCCCGCGGAGCGCCTACGCGCCGAGCAGCGTCCGCACCCGCTCCTGGCCCACCGCCAGCAGCAGCGTGGGCAGGCGCGGGCCGGTGTCGCGGCCGACGAGCAGGTGGTAGAGGAGCGCGAAGAACGTCCGCTGGGCGGTCTTGATCTCCGGCGGCAGCTCCTTGGGCGTGGCGTCGGCGGAGAACCCGGCCTGGACCTTGGGCACGCCGTAGACCAGGTGGGTGAGGCCGTCCAGCGACCAGTGCTCGGCGAGGCCGTCCAGCAGGAGCCGCACGGACTGCCGGGACGGCTCGTCCAGCGACTTCAGCAGGTCGGTGTCGGGCTCGGCGCGGACGATGGTGCGCTGGTCGGCGGGGACGTGGGTGTTGATCCACGCCTCGGCCTTGTCGTAGCGCGGGCGGGCCTCGTCCAGCGAGGACAGCGGGTCGGACGGGTCCAGCTCGCTGAGGATGCGCAGCGCCTGGTCCTGGTGGCCGGCGGTGATGTCGGCGACCGAGGCGAGGGTGCGGTACGGCAGCGGGCGGGCCGTCCTCGGCAGCTCGCCGGAGGCGGTGCCGACCGCGCGGCTGTACGCGGCGACGTCACCGGGCAGCGCGGAGCCGTCGGCGACCTTGCCCGCCAGCTTGTCCCACTCGTCGTACAGCCGCTGGATCTCCTGGTCGAAGGCGATCTTGAAGGACTGGTTGGGGCGGCGGCGGGCGTACAGCCAGCGCAGCAGCTGCGGCTCCATGATCTGGAGCGCGTCGCCGGGCGTGGGCACACCGCCCTTGGACGAGGACATCTTGGCCATGCCGGAGATGCCGACGAAGGCGTACATCGGGCCGATGGGCTGCTTGCCGTCGAAGATGCCGACGATCTGCCCGCCGACCTGGAAGGACGAGCCGGGCGAGGAGTGGTCGACGCCGGACGGCTCGAAGATCACGCCCTCGTACGCCCAGCGCATCGGCCAGTCGACCTTCCAGACCAGCTTGCCGCGGTTGAACTCGCTGAGCCGGACGGTCTCCGAGAAGGCGCACGCCGTGCAGGTGTACGTCAGCTCGGTGGAGTCGTCGTCGTAGGCGGTGACGGTGGTGAGGTCCTTCTCGCAGTTGCCGCAGTACGGCTTGTACGGGAAGTATCCGGCGGAGCCGGAGCTGCCGTCGTCCTCGGCGGCGGCGCCCGAGCCCTCGGCGGCCTCCAGCTCGGCCTCGTCGGCCGGCTTCTGCTGCTTCTTGCCGCCGGTCTTCGGCCTGGTGCGGTACTGGGCGAGGATCGCGTCGATGTCGGCGCGGTGCCGCATGGCGTGCAGGACCTGCTCGCGGTAGACCCCGGAGGTGTACTGCGCGGTCTGGCTGATCCCGTCGAACTCCACGCCCAGCTCGGCGAGCGAGGCGACCATGGCGGCCCTGAAGTGCTCGGCCCAGTTCGGGTGGGCGGAGCCCGCGGGCGCGGGGACGGAGGTCAGCGGCTTGCCGATGTGCTCGGCCCACGACTCGTCGACGCCGGGGACGCCCGCCGGGACCTTGCGGTAGCGGTCGTAGTCGTCCCAGGAGATCAGGTGCCGGACCTGGTGGCCGCGGCGGCGGATCTCGTCGGCGACCAGGTGCGGGGTCATGACCTCGCGCAGGTTGCCCAGGTGGATGGGGCCGGACGGGGACAGGCCGGAGGCGACGACCACGGGTTTGCCAGGGGCCCGGCGCTCCGACTCCTCGATGACCTCATCCGCGAAACGGGAGACCCAGTCGGTGGTCTCGGTGCTCTGAGCCACGATCGGCACGTCCTCTTTCCTGAAGTTTCCTGGAGTTTCCGGAAGCTCTCCGTGGGCCGCCCACGCGGTCGCACGGCTGACCGTCCCATTCTCCCAGGCCGGGCGGCATCCACGAAAACGCCTTTCCACGGCGTTGGACGGAGGGACGCGCCCCGGGGTTGACCGGGCGGACGGAAAATTCGGTTTACCCCCCGTGGGATACTGAGCGGGACTCATTATCCCCAGACGAGAACGGCACCCATTCCTATGGCCTCGGTCACGTCCCTCACCGCCTCCGTCCACCAGCGTCTCGCGAACGCGCTCTCGGCCGCCCTGCCGGAGGCCGCCGCCGCGGACCCGCTGCTGCGACGAAGCGACCGGGCCGACTTCCAGGCCAACGGGATCCTGGCGCTGGCCAAGAAGGCCAAGGCGAACCCGCGCGAGCTGGCGGCGCAGGTCGTGGAGCGGGTGGTCACCGGTGACGTGATCGGGGACATCGAGGTCTCCGGCCCCGGCTTCCTCAACATCACGGTCACCGACAAGGCGATCATCGAGAACCTGTCCGCGCGGGTCACCGACCCGGCGGCCCGGCTCGGCGTGCCGCACGCCGACCACCCGGGCACCACGGTCATCGACTACGCCCAGCCGAACGTCGCCAAGGAGATGCACGTCGGCCATCTGCGCTCGGCGGTCATCGGCGACGCGGTCGTCCAGCTCCTGGAGTTCACCGGGGAGACCGTGGTGCGCCGCCACCACATCGGTGACTGGGGCACCCAGTTCGGCATGCTCATCCAGTATCTGGACGAGCACCCGCACGAGCTGGACCACCGGGCCGGAGAGGTGAGCGGCGAGGAGGCGATGTCCAACCTCGACCGCCTCTACAAGGCCGCGCGCAGGAAGTTCGACTCCGACGAGGAGTTCAAGACGCGCGCCCGGCGCCGGGTGGTCGACCTCCAGGCCGGTGACCCGCACACGCTCGCCATGTGGCAGAAGTTCGTCGACGAGTCGAAGATCTACTTCTTCTCCGTCTTCGAGAAGCTGGACATGGAGATCCGGGACGCGGACATCGTCGGCGAGTCCGGGTACAACGACATGCTGGCCGAGACCTGCCGCCTCCTGGAGGAGTCGGGCGTCGCGGTCCGCTCCGAGGGCGCGCTGTGCGTCTTCTTCGACGACATCCTGGGCCCCGACGGCAACAAGGTCCCGCTGATCGTCCAGAAGTCGGACGGCGGCTACGGCTACGCGGCCACCGACCTGTCCGCGATCCGCGACCGCGTCTTCAGCCTGAAGGCCGACACCCTGCTGTACGTGGTGGACGCACGGCAGTCCCTGCACTTCAAGATGGTCTTCGAGACCGCGCGCCGGGCGGGCTGGCTGGGCGCGGACGTCAAGGCCCGGCAGCTCGCCTTCGGCACGGTCCTCGGCAAGGACGGCAAGCCGTTCAAGACCCGTGAGGGCGAGACGGTGCGCCTGGTCGACCTGCTGGACGAGGCGATCGACCGCGCCTCGGCGGTCGTGCGCGAGAAGGCGCGGGACCTGTCCGAGCAGGAGATCGCCGAGCGCGGTGCCCAGGTGGGCATCGGCGCGGTGAAGTACGCGGACCTGTCGACCTCGGCGAGCCGGGACTACAAGTTCGACCTGGACCAGATGGTCTCGCTCAACGGCGACACGTCGGTCTACCTCCAGTACGCGTACGCCCGGACCCAGTCCATCCAGCGCAAGGCGGGCGAGGTCCGTCCGGTGGCCCACCCCGAGCTGGAGCTGTCCCCGGCCGAGCGGGCGCTCGGGCTGCACGCGGACCAGTTCGCGGAGACGGTCGCGGAGGCCGCCGCCGAGTACGCCCCGCACAAGCTCACGGCGTACCTCTACCAGCTCGCGTCCCTGTTCACCACGTTCTACGACAAGTGCCCGGTCCTGAAGGCCGAGACGCCGGAGCAGGTGGAGAACCGCCTCTTCCTGACCGACGCCACCGGCCGCACGCTCCGGCAGGGCATGGCCCTGCTGGGCATCCAGGCGCCCGAACGGCTCTGAGTCACCGAGCGAACTCGGCCCACACCACCTTGCCCGGGTTCCGCTCCCCCACGCCCCACTTGTCACTGAGGGCGGACACGAGCAGCAGCCCGCGTCCGCCCTCGGCCGCGTCCGGGGGCCCCTCCGGGATGCGCGGCACCCCGTCACCGCTGTCGTGCACCTCGACGCGTACGACGGCGCCGTCGTAGCGCACCCGCAGGAGAAAGCCACGGCCCGGCGGTACGCCGTGCAGCAGCGCGTTGGTGGCCAGCTCGCTGGTGCACAGGGCCACGTCCTCGGCCCGCGTCCACTCGGCCAGCCCCCAGAACCGCAGCGCCCACTCGGCCAGCCGCCGGGCGGCCGGCACGGACCGGCGGTCACGACGGTAGAACTGGTCGCGCTGGTAGGGGAGTTCGGTTGACTGAATCACGGGACGAATGTCGCGCAGAGTCACTACGCTGGATCAGTGAGTGAACCCGTACGCGTAATCTGTACGGGTCGGCAAGGGTCACCACGAGCGGGGCGTGGGGAGTTGGACCGGCATGAGCACCAAGAAGCAGCCACGGAAGAAGAACTTCTCGACGCTGAAGATGCTGGGCGCGCAGGTGCAGGCCGCGAGGAAAGCGGCCGGTTTCACGCAGCGCGTGCTGGCGGAACGGCTGATGGTGGACGAGGAGACCGTCGCCTCGATCGAGCAGGGCAGACGACCGCTGATGCCGGATGTCGCGGAGGCGATGGACGTACTCCTCGACACCAAGGGGATGCTGGCGGCCGGGGTGGACAAGCTGCCGGAGATCGACCAGTTCCCGATGTACGCCGAGCAGTACATGGTCCATGAGCGGGAAGCGGTCTCGCTCTCCTGGTACGACAACGCGGTACTGCCCGGTCTGCTCCAGACGGAGCCGTACGCTCGTGCCGTACTGTGCGAGCGGGTGCCCGCGTACGACGAGGACGAACTGGCGACGAAGGTCGCGGGACGCATCGGCCGCCAGGAGATCCTCCAGCGCAAGTGTCCGCCGACGATGAGCTTCGTCATCTGGGAGCCGGTGCTGCACCTCCGCGTGGGAGGGGACCGCGTCCGCCGCGAGCAACTGCGCCGCCTGCGCGAGTACGCCGAACGGCCGGGTATGTCCTTGCAGTTCCTGCCCATGCGAACATCCGGGCACGCGGGAATGGCAGGCCCCTTCATCCTCTTGGAGACACCGGACCATCACCACCTGGCCTACACCGAAGGCCAACGCGGTAGCCAGTGGGTTGCCGCCCCCGACGAGGTGTCCATCCTGGCGCGCAAGTATGCGATGCTGCGGTCACAGGCCATGACTCCCGGGGAGTCGAAGGGTCTGCTCGACCGTCTGCTAGGAGATCAATGAGCGCCTCACTTGAGTGGTTCAAATCGAGCTACAGCAGCGACGAGGGCGGCGCGTGCCTTGAAGCCGCCTACACCTGGCGGAAGTCCAGCCACAGCGGCAGCGAAGGCGGGCAGTGCCTCGAAGTCGCCGCCTGCCCCCACACCATCCACATCCGTGACTCGAAGAACACGGACGACGCGCCCACCCTCCGTGTCTCACCGGCGACTTGGGAAGCGTTCACCGACTCGGTCAGGTGAGGGGATTGTCAGTGGCTGCGCTTACAGTCACTGGCATGGCGACTCTTCCGAATCCGCTGCCCAAGCTCGCCGCCGATCCGAGCGGGCGTTCTCTCGGGCTGCAACTGCCGCCCGGGAGCCTGATCGACGCGACGGACGACGGTCCGTGGCGCGAACCGCTGATGTGGTGCGCCGGGCGCGCCGTGGCGCCCGGCAACTGGGCGGCGCTGGGCGGGCCCGCCGCCCGGGTGGGCCTGCTGCCGGTGCTGCTGGATCTGAACGGCGGTCAGGGCGGCCCGGAGGACTGGGAGCTGATGCCCGGCGAGACGTCGTATCCGGGTGACCATGACGCCGAGGACGTGCTCGCGGAGTGCTGGCCGGAGTGGGCGGTGGAGCGGGCGGGCGAGTGGCCGGGGCTGGCCGAGCCGCTGTCGCTGACGGCGGCGCCGGACGTCCGGGCGGCGGAGCTGGCGGACGCGCTCGCGGAGGGGCGGCCCTGGCTGAAGGACCCGCATCTGGCGCTGGTGCCCGCGCGGCGCAGCGCGGACATACCGGCGGCGATCGGCTGGAGCGGCCCGGTGAACCACGAGGAGGACGTGGCCCGGCTGTGCGCGGTGCTCCGCTCGTGGGAGGACCGCTTCGGCATACGGGTCGTGGCGCTGGGCTTCGACCACCTCACCGTGTCCGTGGCCGCGCCGCCCGCCACCCCCGCCGAGGCGGAGGCGGTGGCGGCGGAGCACTTCGCGTTCTGCCCGGACAGCGTGGAGGAGGGGCTCGACGCGTACGCGCGGACGCTGACGGGCGGCCGGTCCTGGCACTTCTGGTGGGACTGAGCGCGACGGCGGCGCGGGCTACGGCTTGACGCCGAGTGCCGCGTACACGTTGATGTCGGCGTCGGTGACGTCACCGATGGCGCGGTAGCGGACCTTCTCGATGTCGTCGAGGGTGTCGAGGTAGGCCGCGTCGGGCTGTTCGGGGACGGGCGCGGCGTGGTCGGGGCGCCAGTGGTGGACGGGGACCACACCGGGCGCGGCCGTCTCCAGGCCGTTGTCCGTGAGGAAGCGGGCGACGTCCGCGCGGGAGCGCAGCACGAAGGTGAAGCCGCGCGCGGTGTAGGCGCGCTGCACCGCGCGGACGTTCTCCGGGTTGAGGTCGTCGGTGAGGTGGCTGAGGACCAGCCGGCTCCCGGCGGGCAGCGCGTCCAGCAGCTCGCGGACGATCGGGTACGCCTCCTCGTCCGCGACGAAGTGCAGGATCGCGACCAGGCAGAGGGCGATCGGCCGGCCGAAGTCGAGGGTCCGCGCGGCCTGTTCGAGGATGTGGGCGGGGTCGCGGAGGTCGGCGTCGATGTAGTCGGTGCGGCCCTCGGGCCCGGAGGTGAGCAGCGCGCGGGCGTGCGCGAGGACGACGGGGTCGTTGTCGACGTACACCACCCGTGCGCCGGGGTCGGTCCGCTGGGCGATCTGGTGGACGTTCTCGGCGGTCGGCAGGCCGGTGCCGATGTCGAGGAACTGGCGGATGCCGTCCTCGGCGGCGAGCGTGGTCACGGCCCGGCGCAGGAAGTCGCGGTTGTGCCGGACGTCGAGGTAGCCGCGCGGGTTGGCGGCGAGTCCGGCGGCGGCCGCGGCGAGATCGGCCGGGTAGTGGTCCTTGCCGCCCAGGAAGACGTCGTAGACGCGCGCCGGATGGGCCCTGGTGGTGTCGATCCGGCCCCGGATCTCGGCGGGGTCCTGGCTGAGGGCGTCACCGGGCACGTCGTTCCTCCTGGGATGCGAAGGGAGTGCGGAAAGGGGGCGGTGGTCAGGGCTTGCGGGCGATGGCCGCGTGGATGCTGGGGTCGCCCGCCGAGGGATCGTTGATGTCGGCGTACTTGATCCGGTCGATCAGCTCCAGGGACTCCAGGTACTCCGGGTCCGGCACGCGCAGCACGGGCGCCGCGCCGTCCGGCCGCCAGTGGTGCACGGGGACGATGCCCGGTGCGGCGGGGGTCAGCCCGTTGTCGTCGAAGAACCGCTCGACCTGCTCGCGGGTGCGCAGCACGAAGGTCATCCCGCTCTTCTTCAGGGAGCCGACCACCTTGGAGGTGCCCGCCGGGTTGAGGTCCTCGGCCAGATGGCTCAGGACCAGCCAGCTCCCCGGGGGCAGCGCCGCCAGCAGGTCGCGGACCAGGGCGTAGGCCGCCTCGTCCTCGATGAAGTGCAGCACCGCGAGCAGCACCAGCGCCACGGGCCGGCCGAGGTCGAGCGTGCGGGCGGCCTCTTCGAGGATCCGCGCCGGGTCGCGCAGATCGGCGTCGACGTAGTCGGTGCGGCCCTCGGGCCCGGAGGTGAGCAGCGCGCGGGCGTGGGTCAGCACGATCGGGTCGTTGTCGACGTAGACGACCCGGGTCTCGGGGGCCAGGCGCTGGGCGATCTGGTGGACGTTCTCGGCGGTCGGCAGGCCGGTGCCGATGTCCAGGAACTGGCGCACGCCCTCGTCCCGTACGAGCGTGGTGACCGCGCGGCGCAGGAAGTCCCGGTTGTACCGGGCGGTGAGGAAGCCCCGGGGGTGCTGGGCGATGGCCCGCGCCGCCGCCTCCCGGTCGACCGGGTAGTGGTCCTTGCCGCCCAGCAGGACGTCGTAGACCCGCGCCGGATGCGGCTTGGTCGAGTCGATCCGGCTCCGCAGTTCGGCGGAGTCGGGGCTGAGGGCATCACCGGGCATGGCGCGTCTCCCTGGAAAAGTCGTCCGATCGCGAACAACCTAGCCGCCCACGGCACTTGGCCGCGCCCGGGGCCCGGTGCACTCAGCTCCCCAGTTCCCGTTCCCAGCCGTGGCCGCCCAGCGGGCTGACGTAGCGCGGACGGCCCTGCGCCCCGCTGGTGCGGAACGGCTTGCCGTGGTCGTCGACGCGGACGGTGCCGTGCCGGTCGCCGCTGGACCAGTCCAGCTCCAGGTACCAGCTCACGTCGTGCCCGGCGGTGTGCCCGTTGACGTAGAACACCTCGGGGTCGGACTCGCTGACCTTGTACGGGAAGTTCCGCTGCCCGGCGATGGGCTGGGCGGGCGGGTTGCCCAGGTCGAGCGAGACGTCGAAGGACTTGGTGTCCACCCCGCCGCCGCAGCCGTTGCCCATCGCGTACGAGTTCCACGTCAGCGGCGCGTCACTGCGCACCACCCGCACGTGCAGCCCCTGGAGCACGACCGTCTCGGCGCCGCTGCCCTGCACGGTGAGCACGACCATCTGGCGGTCGGCGGCGACCGCGCCCAGCGGCGCGCCCCAGCCGACCACGTCCTGGAGTCCGGGCGGCGGCGGCACGTTCTTCGGGCTGCGGTCCACCAGGAAGCTCTGCTCGCAGGGCACGTCCCAGTAGTACGGGGTGACGCCGACCGTGATCGGCACGGCGTCCGGGCGGCCGTTCGTGAGGGGCGCGGTGGAGCGCGGGGCGGCCGGGGTGTGCCCGGGGGCCGGGGAGGACGGCGGGGCGGAGGCGGAGCGCGAGGGCGAGAGGGAGGGGGACGCGCTGTCCTCCGGGTCCGCCGGGGGCGTGGCGCCGGGGCCGCCGCCGGTGGCGGAGACCGCCGCGGCGGCGCCTTCGGCGGTGCCGGACGGATGGGAGCGGCCGCCCGGCACCAGGTGCACCACGAGCGCGGTCGCGGCGGCCACCGCCACGATCCCGGCGCCCGCGAGCAGGGCGGTGGGGCGGCGGCGGGTGCGCGGTCCGCCCGGGTCCTCGGAGCCGGGACCGGGGCCGTGACCGAGAAGCGCGGGGGCGGGGGCGGGGTCCGGCGCGGCCGGTGATCCGGTCCCGGCGGAACGGCCGGCCGGTGCCGTCCCGTCCGCCGCGTCCTCCGCCGTCGCCCCGGCCGCCGGGCCCGCCCCCTTCGTCCCGCGCAGCGCGTCCGCGCGGACCCAGCGGCGGTGCAGTTCGAGGAGTTCGTCCGGGGTGGCCCGGCAGAGGCGGGCCAGCCGCTCGACGGGCGCGTAGTCGGTCGGTACGACGTCACCGCTGACGTACCGGTGCACGGTCGACGCGCTCATGTGCAGGCGCTTGCCGAGGGCCCCGTAACTGAGTCCGGACCGCTCCTTCAGCTCCCGCAGCAGCCCGGCGAAATCGTCCCCGGTCACCCTCCAGCCCCCTCCTCGCATCCCCGGACGGCGTCCCAGACGGTTGCCGTTCCCGCAGGTCAGACCCGCTTTTGGCATTCCAGCATCCCGGTTGTCCCGGCAGCTGTGGCCGCCGGGACGGATCCTCCCACAAGCTGTGGATCAGCCGAACACGGCGCTCCCGGCCCACCGCCTCACGGCGACCGGTCGAGCGCCGCTCGCCCCAGCCCGTTTCTCACTCGTACCGAGGAGTTCCCATGTCCGCTCGCATCCGCCGTATCCGCCGCACCCGCCGCACCCGGCTGTTCACCGCCGCCGCGATCGCCGCCGCGGCCCTGTCCCTGACGGCCTGCCAGAGCGGCGGCGACGACAACGGCGCGGGCGCCGCGTCCTCCGCCGCCCCCGCGGGATCCGTGCGGAACGAGCAGCCGTCCGGCGCCGCCTCCGGCGACACGAAGGCCCCGGACGAGACCGGGACGGGGACGGGGACGGGCTCCGGTTCAGGCTCGGGCTCGAACTCCGGTTCGGGTTCCGTCGCCGGGAAGGGCTCCTCCGTGGGCGGCGGCACCGCCAAGGGCGGCGGCAGCGGCAGCGGTTCCGGCGCGGGCTCGCGGGACACCGGCGGCTCCGACGCGTCCTCCGGGAAGCTCGCGAAGTGCGGGGCCAAGAGCCTGCGCTTCAAGGCCGCCACGGTCTCCCGGCCCATCAACCACCTGCTGATCACCGCGACGAACACGGGTTCGAAGACCTGCATGCTGCCCATGTACCCGGCGGCCCGCTTCGGCGAGGCGCAGTCGGTGCCGCCGGTGGCCGAGGAGACCAAGCCGCAGGCGGTGACCACGCTGGAGCCGGGCCAGTCCGGCTACGCGGGCGTGCTGCTGTCCGGCGACGGCGGCCACGGGCACACCGTGAACACCCTGACGATCCCCTTCGACGACGGCTCCATCGGCACGGTCGCGCTGCCCGGCAGGAGCGTCTACGTCGACGACAAGCTGACGGTGACGTACTGGGAGAGCACCGTGGAACCGGCCGTGGACTTCTGATCCACGTCCCGTACCGCATCCCAGAGGGACGCCGTCTGCGCAGGTCACAGGGGGTTGTGACGTTCCGGCGTCCCGCATCGGCGGCCGGTTGTGGCGCGGGGTGGTGCCCACGGATCAAGCTGGGCAGCACCCGCCGCCGACCACGGCCTCCGTCTCACAAGAACCGCTCGTGCCCGCCCTCAGGGGGATCTTCCATGCCCGCACGCCCCACCCGCGCACGCCCCGCCCGCGTCCGGCTGCTCGCCGCGACGGTGCTCGTGCTCGCCGCCTTGGCCGCCCTGACGGGCTGCGACGACGGTGAGGGCGTACGCGACGAGGGGCCGTCCACGGACTCGGCGTCGCTGGGGCGGCCGTGTGCGACGGCCGCCGTCCAGCCCGGTCCTCAGCGCAGCTTCTGCGCGACCTCGACGGCCCAGTAGGTGAGGATGTTCCGCGCCCCGGCCCGCTTGATGCCGGTCAGCGTCTCCAGGATGGCCCGCTCCCGGTCCACCCAGCCCTTCTCGGCCGCGGCCTCGATCATCGCGTACTCACCGGAGATCTGGTACGCGGCCACCGGCACGTCCACCGCGTCCGCGACCTTGGCCAGGACGTCGAGGTAGGGACCGGCCGGCTTGACCATGACCATGTCGGCGCCCTCCTCCAGGTCGAGGGCCAGTTCGCGCAGCGACTCGCGCAGGTTCGCCGGGTCCTGCTGGTAGGTCTTGCGGTCCCCCTGGAGCGAGGAGCCGACCGCCTCGCGGAAGGGACCGTAGAAGGCGGAGGAGTACTTCGCGGTGTAGGCGAGGACGGCGACGTCCTCCCGGCCGATCTGGTCGAGCGCGTCGCGGATGACGCCGATCTGCCCGTCCATCATCCCGCTGGGGCCCACGACATGGGCGCCCGCGTCGGCCTGGACCTGGGCCATCTCGGCGTACCGCTCCAGCGTCGCGTCGTTGTCGACGCGGCCCTCGGCGTCCAGGACACCGCAGTGGCCGTGGTCGGTGAACTCGTCCAGGCACAGGTCGGACATGACGAGCAGGTCGTCGCCGACCTCGGCCCGCACATCGCGCAGCGCCATCTGGAGGATCCCGTCCGGGTCGGTGCCCGCCGTACCGGCGGCGTCCTTCCTGGCCTCCTCCGGCACGCCGAAGAGCATGATCCCGGAGATCCCGGCGGCGACCGCCTCGGCGGCGGCCTTCTTCAGGCTGTCGCGGGTGTGCTGCACGACCCCGGGCATCGCCGTGATCGGCACCGGCTCGGCGACACCCTCGCGCACGAAGGCGGGCAGGATCAGATCGGCCGGGTGCAGCCGGGTCTCGGCGACCATGCGCCGCATGGCGGGAGTGGTGCGCAGCCGACGAGGTCGCGTACCGGGAAAGGATCCGTACGTCGTCATGTCCCCTACGCTACGCCCGCCCCGGACACCCTCTTGCCGACGAGATGTCGACCCCGGCACTCCCACGGACGACACCCCGTCAGGGGCCGCCCGGGGCCCGGCCGCGCAGTCCGCACGGGACGGCCGACCGCCCGCGCGAGCCGACGGCAGCTCCCGGCCGCGGCACCCCGGGATCTCCCGTACGGACTCCGGGTACGGGCCCGGACACCGCTCGGAGGACAGCGCGACCACCGGCCTGCACACGGCCTCCGCCCCTCCCCGATCCGACACGGATCCGGCCCGGGACCGTCCCGCGCGGGACGGCCGCCTGCCGGGGCAAGCCGGTCGGACCTGCGGCCGATCGGCCGACCTGCGCGGGGACGGACGAGCCGCCGGGGCGGGCCGGGCGACCGTGGGGCCACCAGCGGCCCGGGTGTCGGCCTCACCGGCCCGCACGCGACCCCGGCCCGGGGCGCCCGACCGGGACCGCCCTGCCGTCCCACGCGGGGCGATCACCCGTCCACGCGCGGGACGGCAGCCGTCCGTACGGGGCGCGATCAGTCGCCCGCGTGCGCCGCGCCAGCGCCTCGCGTACCGGGCCCGGGGCCAGGGCCCGCAGCAGTACGGCCGCCCCGAGCAGGTACCCGGCGGGGTCACCCGGATCCGGGCCGGATGCCGCCCTCGGCGAACCCCGCGGCGGACGGCGGGACCACCGGCCCGCACGCGACCCCGGCCCGGGGTGGCCGACCGGGACCGCCCCGCGCCGACCCGCGCGGGGCGGTCCCGTACGGCCCCTCGGCGGGCACTGATCCGGGGCGGTCAGTCGTCCGACTGGGCGGCCAACAGCTCGCGGGTGCGGTGGGCCAGCGCCTCGCGTACGGCGGCCGGGTCCAGGACGCGCAGGGGTACGGCCAGTCCGAGCAGGTATCCGGCGAGGCCGTCCGGGTCCGGGCCGCCGATCTCGACGACGGTGGCGCCGGGGCCGTCCGGGCGGTGGGTGCCGACGCTCGCCGGGACCAGCCGCAGCGCCTGCTCCAGGGGCAGCGGGAGGCGGACGGTCGCGGTCAGCGGGTAGGGGCCGTTGGCGGTGGAGCGGGAGACGAGCTGGGCCGGGTCGGGCGGGTCGGTCAGCTCCACCGGCTGCCCGGTCGGCTGGACGCGCTCGACCCGGTCGGCGCGGAAGGTGCGCCACTCGTCCCGGTCCACGTCCCGGGCGACGAAGTACCAGCGGCGGCCGGTGTGCACGAGCCGGTGCGGATCGACGTCCCGGACGGTGGACCGCCCCTTGCCGTCCCGGTACGCCAGCCGGGCGCGCTCGGCCCGGCGGCACGCGGCGGCCAGCTCCAGCAGCATCCCGGAGGTGATCTGCGGCTCGGCGGTGCGCGGGGTGTGCACGAAGGCCGCGTCCATCTCCTCCAGCCGCTCCGCGATCCGGCGCGGCAGCACCTGGCGCAGCTTCAGCAGCGCCGACAGCGCGGCCTGGTCGCCGCCGAGCGCCCCGCTCAGCGCGGCCTCGCGCAGGCCCACGGCCACGGCGAGGGCCTCCTCGTCGTCCAGGATCAGCGGCGGCACCCGGGACCCGGCCCGCAGCCGGTAGCCGCCCCAGGGACCCGGTTCGGACTCGACGGCGTACCCGATCTCCCGCAGCCGGGCGATGTCGCGGCGCACCGTGCGCTCGGTGACCCCGGTGCGCTCGGCCAGCTCGGCGCAGGTCCACGACGGCCGGGCGGCCAGCACGGAGACCAGCCGCAGCAGCCGGGCGGACGCACTGATCACGCCGGAAGTCTTCCACAGCCGCCGCACGGCCGGACGGACGACCAGGACCGGAACTGTCCTGGTCCCGTCCTACGGTCCTCGTATGAGCACTGAGCACACCGAGAACCCCGAGAACACTGAGAACTCCGCATCCGCACCCGCGTTCCGCTACGCCGCCGTCACCTTCGACTGCGCCGACCCCGCCGAACTGGCCCGCTTCTACAGCGAGATGCTCGGCCTTCCCGTCACCTTCTCCACCGAGGACTTCTTCTTCCTCTCCCGCGAGGGCGCCCCCGGCCTCGGTTTCCACCGCCTCGCCGGCTACCGCCGCCCCACCTGGCCGGACGGCGATCAGGGCAAGCAGGCCCACCTCGAAGTGGGCGTCGACGACCTGGACGCGGCCGAGGCCCATCTGCTGGCGCGGGGCGCGGAGAAGCCCGGCCACCAGCCCTCCCCCGGCCGCTGGCGGGTCCTGCTGGACCCGGCGGGCCATCCGTTCTGCATCACGACCCTGGTCTGAGGCACCGGCCTGCGCGCCCCCTCGTGCGAAGGAGCCGGTCCCGCTCCCCCCGGGCGGGACCGGCTCCGGTTCACGCCCGGTCACGGGGTCAGGGGGTCACGACCCACTTCTGGTTGGCCGCGCCGTTGCAGTCCCAGATGCCCAGCTGGGTGCCGTTGGCGGTGTTGAAGCCCAGGTCGTCGAGGCACTTGCCGGAGTTCTCGTTCCGCAGGGAGCCGTCGTTCTGGAGCACCCACTTCTCGCTCTGGCTGTCCGCGATGCAGTCGTAGATCTCCACCTTGGTGCCGTTGGCGGTACCGGCCCAGACGACGTTCAGGCACTTGCCCAGCGCCCGGACCGTGTGGTCGTCGCCGATGGTCCACCACTGCGCGTTCGTGCCGTTGCAGTCGTAGATCTGGACCGGGGTGGCGACCGTGGTCTTGCCGCCCTTCACGTCCACGCACTTGCCGCCGTAGCCGACCAGGCGGCCCTGCTTGCCCGAGACGCCCACGACCACCGCGTCCAGCAGCTTGCCCACGTAGGAGCGCGGCAGCGAGCAGACGGCCGTCGAGGTGCCGTTGCCGGTGACCAGGCTGCCGTACACCTTGTAGTCGACCGGCGTCCCGCCGTCGACGTAGAAGCAGCCGGCCTCCGCCCGCCACACCGTGCTCGGTGCCACCCCGCTGCACGACACGGCACCGACCGGGCCGTTGCGCTGGGCCGAACAGCTCCCCGGGCTCGCGGCCTGTGCGGTGCCGGGGAGGACGACCACGGCGGTCAGCACTCCCAGCAGAGCCGTTCCCGAAGCCGACACGGTACGTCTGACGCTACGTCTCACAGTCATGCGCCTCTCTGTTCGTTCACGTCTGGTCACGTCTGTTCACGAAAGCGGTGCAAGTGCGTTTTTGGAGCATCGGAAGCCTGATGGGGCCAGAGAGGAATGTCAACTGACATGGACGATTATCGGACTTCATTCATCTCAGTTGATGCCCTGCCGGAACGGAACCGGACACGAAAACGGCGGAGCGCCCCCCGCACGGGGGGCGCTCCGCCGTAGCGCTCAGCGCGTACGTCCGCTCAGGCAGGACGCCCGCTCAGGTCGTCGACCGGCGCCTGCGCGCACCCGGCCGCCGCTCGCTCGGCCGGGTCACCGGGTCACCGGCCTCCAGGGCCGCGGCCCGGCGCTTGAGGCCGAAATCGGCCAGCGCCTCGGCCAGCCTGAGGACGGACGGCTCGGGAGCCATCACGTCCACGCGCAGACCGTGCTCCTCGGCGGTCTTGGCCGTGGCCGGGCCGATGCAGGCGATCACCGTCACGTTGTGCGGCTTGCCCGCGATGCCGACCAGGTTGCGGACCGTGGAGGACGAGGTGAAGAGCACCGCGTCGAAACCGCCGCCCTTGATCGCCTCCCGCGTCTCCGCCGGGGGCGGCGAGGCGCGCACGGTGCGGTAGGCGGTGACGTCGTCGACCTCCCAGCCCAGCTCGATCAGCCCGGCGACCAGGGTCTCCGTGGCGATGTCGGCGCGCGGCAGGAAGACGCGGTCGATCGGGTCGAACACCGGGTCGTAGGGCGGCCAGTCCTCCAGGAGACCGGCGGCCGACTGCTCGCCGCTGGGCACCAGGTCCGGCTTCACACCGAAGGCGATCAGCGCCCTGGCGGTCTGCTCGCCCACCGCCGCGACCTTGATGCCCGCGAAGGCGCGGGCGTCCAGGCCGTACTCCTCGAACTTCTCGCGGACCGCCTTGACCGCGTTGACCGAGGTGAACGCGATCCACTCGTAGCGGCCGGTCACCAGGCCCTTGACCGCGCGCTCCATCTGCTGCGGGGTGCGCGGGGGCTCCACGGCGATGGTCGGCACCTCGTGCGGCACCGCGCCGTAGGAGCGCAACTGGTCGGAGAGCGAAGCGGCCTGCTCCTTGGTGCGCGGCACCAGGACCTTCCAGCCGAACAGCGGCTTGGACTCGAACCACGACAGCTGGTCGCGCCGCGCCGCCGCGGCACTGCGCTCGCCGACCACGGCTATCACCGGCCGGCCGCCGTCCGGGGACGGCAGCACCTTGGCCTGCTTCAGGGTCTGCGCGACCGTGCCGAGCGTGGCGGTCCAGGTGCGCTGGCGGGTGGTCGTGCCGCCGACGGTCACCGTCATCGGGGTGTCCGGCTTGCGGCCGGCCGTGACGAGTTCCCCGGCCGTGGCCGCCACCGAGTCCAGCGTGGTGGACACGACGACCGTGCCGTCCGAGGCGCCGACCTCCGTCCAGCAGCGGTCGGAGGCGGTACGGGCGTCGACGAACCGCACGTCGGTGCCCTCGGCGTCGCGCAGCGGCACACCGGCGTACGCGGGCACGCCGACGGCGCTCGCGATACCGGGGACGACCTCGAAGGGCACGCCCGCGGCGGCGCAGGCGAGCATCTCGGCGGCGGCGTCCGTGTCGAGCCCGGGATCCCCGGACACCGCACGGACGACCCGCCTGCCGCCCCGCGCGGCCTCCATGACAAGATGTGCGGCATCCCGCACCGCGGGGGCCCCGACGGCCGCTGACGTACCGTCAACGACCTTCAGCTGCGGCGTGCCCGTGCCCTGGACGGCGTCCGACGAGGGACCGGCGTCCGTGTGCACGACCGACACGCCCTGGCGGGCATGCGTGCGTACGACGTCGAGCACCTCGTGCTCGGCGACCAGGACGTCCGCGCTCGCCAGCGCCTCCACGGCGCGCAGAGTGAGCAGTCCCGGATCTCCGGGTCCGGCACCGAGGAAGGTGACGTGCCCGTGTTCCGGACCGGCGGGAAGGGTGGTGGGGCTCAATGTGCTCGCTCCCCCATCAGACCGGCCGCGCCCTGGGCGAGCATGTCGGTGGCGAGTTCGCGACCGAACGCCATCGCAGCGTCGTGCGTCGGGGGCACGGGACCGGTGGTGGACAGCTGCACCTGCGCGCTGCCGTCGGTCGTGCCGACGACGGCCCGCAGGCGCATTTCCTTGACAGTCTGCCCGTCGGCCAGGATGTCGGCCAAAGCACCCACCGGGGCGCTGCAGCCGGCCTCCAGGGCGGCGAGCAGTGAGCGCTCGGCCGTCACGGCGGCCCGCGTGAGCGGGTCGTCGAGTCCGGCGAGCGCGGCGGTCAGTTCCGCGTCGTCCGCGGAGCATTCGACCGCCAGTGCCCCCTGGCCGGGGGCGGGCAGAACGGTGTCGACCGACAGGAAGTCGGTCACCTCGTCGGCGCGGCCGATCCGGTTGAGTCCGGCCGCGGCCAGGACCACCGCGTCCAGACCGCCGTCGCGGACGAACCCGATGCGGGTGTCGACGTTGCCGCGGATCGCGACGGTCTCGATGTCCAGGCCGTGGGCGCGGGCGTACGCGTTGAGCTGGGCCATCCGGCGCGGCGCGCCGGTGCCTATGCGGGCGCCGCGCGGCAGGTCGGTGAACTTCAGCGCGTCCCGTGCGACCAGCACGTCCCGCGGGTCCTCGCGCTCGGGCACGGCGGCCAGGACCAGGTCGTCGGGCTGCGCGGTCGGCAGGTCCTTGAGCGAATGAACCGCGAAGTCCACCTCGCCCCGCAGCAGCGCCTCGCGCAGCGCCGCGACGAACACGCCCGTGCCGCCGATCTGCGCCAGGTGCTCGCGCGAGACGTCGCCGTACGTGGTGATCTCGACGAGCTCGACAGGCCGCCCGGTCACCTGGCTCACGGCATCCGCCACCTGCCCGGACTGGGCCATGGCGAGTCTGCTGCGCCTCGTCCCCAGTCTCAGTGCCTTGTTCCTCATGCTGGCCCTCGGTTCTTGCCGTTCTTCACGTGGTCGTCGATGGCGACGGGGTCGCTCACGGCCCGGGAGACGGCGGCCACCGTCTCCTGGTCCAGGTCGAACAGGGTGCGCAGCGCGTCCGCGTACCCGGCGCCGCCGGGCTCGGCCGCGAGCTGCTTGACCCGCACGGTCGGCGCGTGCAGCAGCTTGTCCACCACCCGCCGCACGGTCTGGGTGATCTCCGCGCGGTGCTTGTCGTCCAGGCCCGGCAGCCGCCCTTCGAGGCGGGCGATCTCGCTGGACACGACGTCGGCGGCCATGGTGCGCAGGGCGACCACGGTGGGCGTGATGTGCGCCGCCCGCTGGGCCGCCCCGAAGGCCGCGACCTCGTCGGAGACGATCCGGCGGACCTGGTCGACGTCGGCCGCCATCGGCGCGTCGGCGGAGGCGTCGGCGAGCGACTCGATGTCCACCAGGCGCGCCCCGGCCAGCCGGTGCACGGCGGCGTCGACGTCGCGGGGCATGGCCAGGTCGAGGACGGAGAGGACCGGCTCGGGGCGCGGCAGCACGGCGACCGGTTCGGGCCTGCGGCGCTCGGGGACCCGGCCGACGGTGGCGGCGGTCGCGGCGAGCGCGGTGATCAGCTCGGCGTCCGCGCCGGCCTCCGCCTGCGCGTCGCGCGTACGGTCCCGCTCCAGCAGCGAGGTGCCGCCGTCCACCCACGCGCCGTGCTGCTCCAGGGTGGCCGCGTCGATGCCCGCCACGGCGGACTCGCCGAGCAGGGAGAAGGCGGGCTCCACGGCGGCCAGGTCCAGCGGGCAGTTCTCCTCACCGGCACCGGCGGGCGGCAGCGGCGTCGTGGCCGTCTCGCGCGCGTCCGGCCTCGCCGCCGGGGCGGTGCGGCTGCGGGCGGATCCGGTGTACGGGGCGGCCGGGTCCGTGGGACCGTCGTGCGGGGCCGCGACGGGTGCTCCGGTACGGCCCTCGATCGCGGCGGCGATCGCCTCGGCCGTCAGGACGAGTCCCGTCGCGCCGGTACAGGAGACGGCGACGTCTGCACGTGTCAGCTCGGCCGGCACCGCGTCCATCGGTACCGCGCGGGCCGGCACGTGCGTGTCGTCGCCCTCGGTGAGGATCCGGGCGAGCCGCTCGGCGCGCTCCTGGGTGCGGTTGGCGATCACGACCTCGGCGACCCCGGCACGCGCCAGCGTGGCGGCGGCCAGCGACGACATCGAACCGGCGCCGATGACCAGGGCCTTCTTGCCGCGCGCCCAGTCGGCGACGGGCGCGCCCGCGGACAGCTGCTCCAGGCCGAAGGTGACCAGGGACTGCCCGGCGCGGTCGATGCCGGTCTCCGAGTGCGCCCGCTTGCCCACCCGCAGGGCCTGCTGGAACAGATCGTTCAGCAGCCGCCCGGCGGTGTGCAGCTCCTGGGCGCGGGCCAGCGAGTCCTTGATCTGGCCGAGGATCTGGCCCTCGCCGACGACCATCGAGTCCAGGCCGCAGGCCACCGAGAACAGGTGGTGGACGGCCCGGTCCTCGTAGTGCACATAGAGATAGGGAGTGAGTTCCTCCAGGCCGACCCCGCTGTGCTGGGCGAGCAGCGTGGACAGCTCGGCGACACCGGCGTGGAACTTGTCCACGTCGGCGTACAGCTCGATGCGGTTGCAGGTGGCCAGGACCGCGGCCTCGGTGGCGGGCTCCGCGGCGACGGTGTCCTGGAGGAGCTTGACCCGGTCGTCCGCGTTCAGCGAGGCGCGCTCCAGGAGGCTGACCGGGGCGCTGCGGTGACTCAGTCCGACGACGAGCAGGCTCATGCCGGCATCACGGCGGGGACGTCCCCGTCGGGCCCCTGGTCGGCGGAGCGCTTGCGGGCGGCTCCGGCGGCGGGCAGCGGACCCTCGGCGGCGGCCTCCTCACCGGCCTTGCGCTGCTCGTGGAAGGCGAGGATCTGGAGTTCGATGGAGAGGTCGACCTTGCGCACGTCGACCCCTTCGGGGACGTTCAGCACGGTCGGCGCGAAGTTCAGGATGGAGGTCACCCCGGCGGCGACGAGCCGGTCGCAGACCTGCTGGGCGGCGCCCGCGGGGGTCGCGATCACGCCGATCGAGACGCCGTTGTCCCGGATGATCGCCTCCAGCTCGTCGGTGTGCTGGACGGGGATCCCGGCGACCGGCTTCCCGGCCATCGCGGGGTCGGCGTCGATGAGCGCGGCCACCCGGAAGCCGCGCGAGGCGAAGCCGCCGTAGTTGGCGAGCGCGGCGCCGAGGTTGCCGATACCGACGATCACAACCGGCCAGTCCTGGGTCAGGCCCAGTTCGCGGGAGATCTGGTAGACGAGATACTCGACGTCGTAGCCCACACCGCGGGTCCCGTAGGAGCCGAGGTAGGAGAAGTCCTTGCGCAGCTTGGCGGAGTTGACTCCCGCCGCCGCCGCCAGCTCCTCGGAGGAGACGGTGGGCACCGAGCGCTCCGACAGCGCGGTCAGGGCTCGGAGGTACAGCGGAAGCCGGGCGACGGTGGCCTCGGGAATCCCTCGGCTACGGGTCGCCGGTCGGTGAGTTCGGCCAGTTGCCACGGTGCTCCTGCGGGTAGAGCGGGGCTCTGGGCGGCCATACGTCCCCGGACCGCCCCGTCGACAGCAGGCTATGTCTTTGTGAACGCGTGCACAAAGATGGTGTCCGATTTGCCCGGCCAACGTGACCGGGGTCACGCGCCCCCGGCGCACACATCTGGAACCGGCGCACTCGCCGCCGCGTTCCTTACTTGTTGGGGGCAAAACCGCACACGCTCCTCTGTGATCGCCGCCCCCGAGACCAAGCCGCCGTCGATCCTAAGCGACTTTCGGCCACTTTGTACCCGCCGGTCAGTCACGTTCGCCCCCTCGGCCGGTCCCGGGCGGGACCCCGCCGGGCCCGCTGCGGCGCTCCCGCCCCGCTCAGCCGGCCAGGGCCCGCCGCAGCCGCTCCTCGTTCACCCGCCAGAAGGTGTGCTGCTCCCCGTCGATCAGCACCACCGGGATCTGCTCCCAGTACGCGTCGTACAGCGCCGCGTCCTCGGTGATGTCCCTGCCCTCCCACCGCACGCCCAGGTCCGCGCACACCTTCTCGACGACCGCCTGCGCGTCGTCGCACAGATGGCAGCCGGGCTTGCGGACGAGCGTGACCAGCCGGTCCCGGGGGGCGGGCGCGGCGGCGGACGGCACGGACGCCTTGCGGCGGAAGAGGGCGCTCATACCGGCATTGTCGCCCCGCCGCCCGGCCCCCGGGTGCCGCTCGTCACCTCCCGCCGCCCCGTGCGCCGCCCCCGTACGCCCCTTGCACTCCCTTTCGGTGATCCCTGCCACTCCACGGCCGGGCGGAGTTCACGGGCTTCCCACCTCGCGGCTCCGGAAGTCCCGAACAGACTGGCTATGCTCACGCCATGGCCGCTCTCGGATGGCTCACCCCCCGTAGGCGCTCCGCCACCGCGCGGAGCGTGCTGGCAGGCGAGGCCTCGGCGGAGGCAGCGCGCAAGTCCACGCAGGAGGCGGACACCCCGCCGCCCGCGCCCGAGGAGCCTCAGTTCCCCGTGCCCGGGGACGACCGCGCCGCCGCCTTCTTCGACCTCGACAACACCGTGATGCAGGGCGCCGCGCTGTTCCACTTCGGCCGCGGCCTGTACAAGCGGAAGTTCTTCGAGACCCGCGACCTCGCCCGGTTCGCCTGGCAGCAGGCGTGGTTCCGGCTGGCCGGGGTCGAGGACCCCGAGCACATGCAGGACGCCCGCGACTCCGCGCTCTCCATCGTCAAGGGCCACCGCGTCGCCGAGCTGGAGTCCATCGGCGAGGAGATCTACGACGAGTACATGGCCGAGCGCATCTGGCCGGGCACCCGGGCGCTCGCCCAGGCCCACCTCGACGCCGGCCAGAAGGTGTGGCTGGTCACCGCGGCCCCGGTCGAGATCGCCCAGGTCATCGCGCGGCGCCTCGGCCTGACCGGCGCGCTGGGCACGGTGGCCGAGTCGGTCGCCGGTGTCTACACCGGCCGCCTGGTCGGCGAACCGCTGCACGGCCCGGCCAAGGCGGAGGCGGTACGCGCCCTCGCGGCGGCCGAGCACCTGGACCTGTCCCGCTGCGCCGCCTACAGCGACTCGCACAACGACATCCCCATGCTGTCCCTGGTCGGCCACCCCTACGCCATCAACCCGGACGCCAAGCTCCGCCGCCACGCCCGCGAGAAGGACTGGCGGCTGCGCGACTACCGCACCGGCCGCAAGGCCGCGAAGGTCGGCATCCCCGCGGCGGCGGGCGTCGGCGCGGTCGCAGGCGGCACCGCGGCGGCCATCGCCCTGCACCGCCGCAGGCGCTAGCCGTACCGATCACGAGCGCCGTCCGCCGCCCACCAGACGCCACCGGATGCCACAGAACAGCACAGGACGTCACAGGAACATCACCGGTCACAGTCGCACTCCGCACCCGGATTCCGGTCAGACGACCGAACACGCCCACGCACCGCGCCGGCCAGTCCCGTTGGCGGTACACCGCCACGACATGCCCCGCTCCGGCACCGAATCCGAACCGGACCGATCAGCAAACGGTCAGTCTGTGGCACTCGATCGGGCGTCAACTGGCTACGGAAGCGACGTAATCGATGATTTGAGCAACTCGGTGTAGCAGGGCCTACACGAAGCGTTATTCTCCTCAGACGCAATCCGGCACCCCTCCGTCGCTACGACGGGTGAATGGTTCCGCACTGCACGTGATGCAAGCTCTGCCTCTGGGAGTCCCGTGTACCCACACGTCGGGGTTGACGCCTCGGGCCTGGCTACGCTCCGCGCAACGGTCCTCGACCTGCTGCGCGCCCTCGTCCCCACCGCGTACGCCGGCCCCGCCTTCGCCACCGCAGCGCCGGTCGGCCCGTGCTACGCGCTGGCCGACGGCATGGAGCAGGGCCCCGCGCGCAGCGCCGTCGTCGAGGGCCGGCGCTCCGCCGAGGGGAGGGCGGCCAGACGAGGCCGCTCCGCCCCGGCGGCCGCTGTCCGCCGCCCGGCGGCGGACAGCGACAGCGCCCGGATGATGGATCTGGTCGAGCGCGCCCAGGCGGGCGAGGCCGACGCCTTCGGGCGCCTCTACGACCAGTACAGCGACACCGTGTACCGGTACATCTACTACCGGGTGGGCGGCAAGGCGACCGCCGAGGACCTCACCAGCGAGACCTTCCTGCGGGCCCTGCGCCGCATCGGCACCTTCACCTGGCAGGGCCGCGACTTCGGCGCCTGGCTGGTCACCATCGCCCGCAACCTGGTCGCCGACCACTTCAAGTCCAGCCGCTTCCGGCTGGAGGTCACCACCGGCGAGATGCTCGACGCCAACGAGGTCGAGCGCTCCCCCGAGGACTCCGTCCTGGAGTCCCTGTCCAGCGCCGCCCTGCTGGACGCCGTACGGCGGCTCAACCCGCAGCAGCAGGAGTGCGTCACGCTCCGCTTCCTCCAGGGCCTGTCCGTCGCGGAGACCGCCCGGGTGATGGGCAAGAACGAGGGCGCGATCAAGACCCTCCAGTACCGGGCCGTACGCACCCTCGCCCGGCTGCTGCCGGACGACGCCCGCTGAGCCCGCCGGGCCCCCGACCGAGCGCCACGGCCAACTCACCCTGTGTTGCCGTGCGTTGACTTCTCCACCCGATCCCCGGTCGTCCGTAACCGAAGTGCCGAGCCGCTCGTTGTGCGGGATACAGGCTCCCTGTGGTCACGCCTTGGCCCACGCTGATCACTCGATCGTGTGGCACGGTCGTGGGCGTGCAACCCTCAGGACCCCTGGGGAGTCGACCGTCATGACGAGAGGAGGTGCCGCCAGTGATCGCGAACGTATCGGCGCACCGGCGGGCGAACGCCTTCGCCCAGGCCCTGGAGGAGCTGTCCGACCGGGGCGCGGCGGCCGAGCAGTCCGAGGGACCGCCACCGGCCCCGGCAGCGGCGGAGCAGACCGAGCAGGGCCGGTTCCTGGCCCTGGCGAGCGGTCTGTCCGCGCTGCCGAAGCCGGAGCTGGACCCCAAGGTCAAGGCCGTCCAGCGGGCCCGGCTGGTGGCCGCCATGGAGGCCATGCTGCAAGAGGGCACCGCGGCGGGCGAGGCGAACGAGCTGTCGGTGCCCGGCCGGCGCAGCCCCGGCGGCCGGGGCGCGCACCGGGCGACCGGCCTGGGCAGACTGCGACCGCGTACGCGGCTGGCCAAGGGCCTGACCGCGGGCGGGCTCAGTGTCGGGGTGGTCGCGAGCGCCTTCGGCGGCGTGGCCGCCGCCAGCTCCGACGCCCTCCCCGGTGACTCGCTGTACGGGCTCAAGCGCGGCATCGAGGACTTCAAGCTGCACTATCTGACCGACGGAGCGGACGGCCGGGGCGAGGCGTACCTCGACCTCGCCTCGACCCGGCTGAGCGAGGCCAGACGGCTGCTGGAGCGCGGCCGCGGCGGCCACCTCGACCACGAGTCCCTCGGCGAGATCCGCCGCACCCTGTCCGGGATGCAGCACGACGCCACCGAGGGCCACCGCCTGCTCCACGAGGCGTACGAGCGCGACCCGGAGTCCCTGGGCCCCATCCAGGCCCTGTCCAGCTTCTCCCGGTCGCACCGCGAGGCGTGGGGCGCGCTGCGCCAGAAGCTGCCCGTGCAGCTCGGCGACGTCAGCGACCGGGTGTCGTCGGTGTTCGACGCCATAGACGAAGAGGTCGCCCCGCTCCAGTCGCTGCTGCCGCAGCCCACCGCCCCGGCCGGCGGCGACAGCGGGCGGCACGGGAGCGCACCGGCCTCGCCGTCCGGCACCGCCGGTGCCACCGACCGGTCCGCCCCGCCCAGCACCGGCGGCGGCGCGCCCGAGAGCGGCCACCGGTCCGGCAGCGGCAGCCCCAGCGCCTCCTCGGGCAGTGGCGGCGACAGCGGCGAGGGCCTGCTCGGCGGCACCACCGGCGGTCTCCTCGACCCGCCGAAGGCCAGCGGCAGCGCCTCCCCGCCCGCGGGCAGGACACCGCCGCCCGGCGACCCCGACGTCACCATCCCCCCGCTCCTCCCGGGCCTCCTGCCCGGTCTGGGCATCGACGGCGAGGACGCGAAGTAACCGCGGCGCACCGGCCGTACGACAGCGGTGGGGCGCCCTCGCACAAAGAGCGAGGACGCCCCACCGGTGCGCGCCCCGAAGGAACCGCGAGCGTCAGAAGAACACCGACCGCCGCTGCACCAGCAGCTTGTAGAGCGTGTGCTGGATCTGCTCGCGCACCTGGTCGGTCAGGTTGAACATGAGCATCGGGTCCTCGGCCGCCTCCGGCGGATAGCCGTCCGTGGGGATCGGCTCGCCGAACTGGATCGTCCACTTCGTCGGCAGCGGCACCGCGCCCAGCGGCCCCAGCCAGGGGAAGGTCGGCGTCAGCGGGAAGTACGGGAAGCCGAGCAGCCGCGCGAGGGTCTTGGCGTTGCCGATCATCGGATAGATCTCCTCCGCCCCGACGATCGAGCACGGCACGATGGGCGCGCCCTGCCGCAGCGCCGTCGAGACGAACCCGCCCCGCCCGAACCGCTGGAGCTTGTAGCGCTCGCTGAACGGCTTGCCGATGCCCTTGAAGCCCTCCGGCATCACCCCGACCAGCTCCCCCTGGGCCAGCAGCCGTTCGGCGTCCTCGGCGCAGGCCAGGGTGTGACCCAGCTTGCGGGCCAGCTCGTTGACCACCGGCAGCACGAACACCAGGTCGGCCGCGAGCAGCCGCAGATGCCGGTCGGCCGGATGGTGGTCGTGCACGGCGACCTGCATCATCAGCCCGTCCAGCGGCAGCGTCCCCGAGTGGTTGGCGACGATCAGCGCGCCGCCCTCCGCGGGGATGTTCTCGATGCCCTTCACCTCGACCCGGAAGTACTTCTCGTACACCGGCCGCAGCAGGGACATCAGCACCTGGTCGGTCAGCTCGGCGTCGTACCCGAAGTCGTCGACGTCGTACTCGCCGGTCAGCCGCCGCCGCAGGAACGCCAGGCCGCTCGCCACCCGCCGCTCCAGGCCGCCGCCGTCCCCGGCACCGCCCGCCTCCGCCTCCGGCTCCGGCTGCCCGGCCGACTGCCCGGACGCGGGCCCGTCCGCCCCGGTGTCCTCCTCGCGCGCCGCCGTCCGCCCCGGCAGCGGCTGGACCTCGCCGGCCGCCGCGGGCTCGGCACCACCGCGCCGGTGCGTGGTACGGCGCCGCGGCGACCGCGATCCGGAGCCCCCGCGGGAGCGGTCGTCGTCGAACGGGATGACCTTGGCGTCCGCCATCGTTGCTGCGCTCCTCAGTTGGCGCTCGGCGTCGGGAGGTGAGCGCCGCCCCGGCGGGACAGCGCGGCGATCCGGTCGACGGCCCGCGCGAGGGCTTCGGGCGGCAGCAGCCCGGGGCCGCGGCTGCGGACGAAGTCCTCGAAGGTCTCGGCGGTCGTGTACCGGGGGGCGAATCCCAGCGTGCGGCGCATCTCGTCCGTGGCCACGACCCGGCCGTGGGTGAGCAGCCGGATCTGCTCGGGTGAGAAGTCCGTCATACCCAGCGTACGCACCAGCGAGCCCGCCCAGGTGACCGCGGGCAGCAGCAGCGGCACGGTGGGCCGGCCCAGCCGCCGCGCGCACTGCGAGAGCAGCAGCACCCCGTCACCGGCGATGTTGAACGTGCCGCTGTTGAGCGTGCCCCGCCGGGCCTCCCGCGCGGCCAGCCGCAGCACCTCGACGACGTCGTCCTCGTGCGCGAACTGGAGCCGCGGGTCGTAGCCGAAGACGGTCGGCAGCACCGGCAGCGCGAAGTACGAGGCGAGCGGGGTGTCCACGGTCGGCCCGAGGATGTTGGCGAACCGCAGCACGCACACCGCGACGTCCGGCCGCCGCCGCGCGAAGCCCCGGACATAGCCCTCGACCTCGACGGCGTCCTTGGCGAAGCCGCCGCTGGGCAGGGACTTGGCCGGGGTGGTCTCGGTGAACACCGCCGGATCGCGGGGCGCGGAGCCGTAGACGTTGGTGCTGGACTTCACCACGAGGCGCCGCACGCTGGGGGACTTCTGGCAGGCGCCCAGCAGCTGCATGGTGCCGATGACGTTGGTCTCCTTGACCGTGGCCCGGCTGCCGCCGCCCAGCGCGGTGCCGGTCACGTCCAGGTGGACGACCGTGTCGGCGGACGCCTCGGCGAGCACCCGCGCGATGGTCGGCTGGCGGATGTCGGCCTGGACGAAGTCGGCACCGCCCAGCGAGTGCTCGGGCGGCACCGCGTCCACGGCCACCACCCGGTCCACCTCCGGGTCCCGCAGGATCCGCCGGACGAACCGCCCGGCGAGCCGGCGGGCCACCCCGGTCACGAGCACGGTCTGTCCCAAGATCAGCGCCTTCCTTCACGTCGCGTCCCGCGTACCCCGTGTGCGGCCAACCTAGTGTGGCCCCCCACCGCACGGGTGGGGGGCCACAGACACGCTCTCGCGTTGTCGCGCACTAACCAGTGGCGACCGGCGTCACTACTTCTTGTTGCGACGCTGGACGCGGGTGCGCTTCAGCAGCTTGCGGTGCTTCTTCTTGGCCATCCGCTTGCGCCGCTTCTTGATAACAGAGCCCACGACTACCCTCGCTCACTTCTCATCACTCGGTGTTTGGGCGCCATGGGCCCACACGACCTACGAGGGGCTAGCCTACCCGCCCGAGTGCTGAGGCCGTTAATCGAGGTGTCCGGGGGTCCCGGCCGGGCCGGTTCGGGCCCCCGGCCGGTCGTCAGGCGGGTTCCACCCCCACATAGCTCTCGCGAAGATACTCGTGAACCGCTTGCTCCGGGACGCGGAAGGACCGCCCCACCCGGATCGCGGGCAGATGACCGCTGTGCACCAGGCGGTACACGGTCATCTTCGACACTCGCATCACCGAGGCGACCTCCGCCACGGTAAGGAACTGGACCTCGTTGAGAGGCCTCTGGTCAGCTGCAGCCATGACACACCTGCACCTTCCGCACTCGACGGTCGCCGGCTTCCCCTTCCGGTGACTCTTCGTCGCTGCGTGCTCACTCCCCAGACTAGGGGCGGGTGATGCGAGTGGGGAAGAGGTGCACGCATCGGCAACCTAGGACGAAAGGCCCGCCCGGTCGAGTACGTAGCGGATGAGCGGACGGTAGTACACGGATCGCGCTCCGTCATCCAGCGGCACCACGACGGCCACGCGCCCCTCCGCCTGCCCGACGAACGGAGCGGGATCGTCCGTGTCCGCCAGACCCATGGCCTCGAACCCCAGTTGCCCTGCTCCGCACACCCAGCCGTGGTCCCCGATCACCAGGTCGGGCAGCGGTCCTCCGGCCGCCGCGGCCGCGTCGAGGGCCACCCGGACCGGGAGCGGGGAATGCGTGTGTGCGCCGGGCTCACAACCGGGGCGCGCGGGGCCCGGGAGCCGCACGAGGGCCACTTGTCGTACGTAGTCCAGGTGGTGCGTACGTAGACCGAACCGGGTCGTTATGTCGACACAGCGACCCTGCGCCGGGGTGAGGACGGCACATCCCGCCGCCGACAGGGCGTCCGCGAGAGCGGCGTAGAAACCCAGGAGCCGGTGCGGGTGCCCGGTACCGATCAGCACCGCCGCGCCCCGCCGGGCCGCCGCGCCGAGCCGGTCGGCGAAGGCGCCGAGCGCGCTCAGGGTCAGCTCCGGGTCAATCACATCATGGCCGAAGGTGCACAGCGGATCGGCCGAAACGCCGCACTTCTCAGCCATCAGTTCGATCAGCTCCCGCTGCCCCCAGGGGAGTTCCGGGTCCAGGCCGATCAGCGCCCGGGGATCCCCCGCGGCGAACAGCCGGTACCTGCGCAGGCTCACCTCACGCGTGGTGGCCACGACACCGGCCAGACGGGCACGGACCAGATGCGCGCGCAGCGCGGTGGTGCTCGACACGAGGCGATGGTGGCGGACGGCCCCCGCCCGCGTCCCGGGAACGGCACAACACCCCACGCCCGGCCTAACGCCACCCGCCCGGCCGCACACAGGCCCTAGGGCAGCAGCCCGCGCAGCGGGAACGCCGCCCGCCGGGTCGCCAGGATCGCCTGGTCGAGCCGGTCCGCCGGGTCGTACCCGGCCTCCCAGGCCGCCCACGGCACCGGCCACCGGCCGTCCGTCATCCGCAGCGGCCCCAGCTGCCGCGTCCGCGCGTACACCTCCTGGCGCCAGCTCTCCGGGATCACCGTCTCCGGGTCCACCGGGCGCCCCGCCGCGATCCCCACCAGATGCGTCCACGAACGCGGGACGACCTCGACCACCGCGTAACCGCCGCCGCCCAGGGCGACCCAGCGGCCCTCGGCGTGCTCGTGCGCCAGGTCGTGGCAGGCGGCCTGCACGGCCCGCTGCGCGTCCAGCGACACCGCGAGATGCGCGAGCGGGTCCTCGAAGTGCGTGTCGGCGCCGTGCTGGGTCACCAGCACCTGCGGCCGGAAGTCCGCGAGCAGTTCGGGCACGATCGCGTGGAACGCCCGCAGCCAGCCCGCGTCCCCGGTCCCGGCCGGCAGCGCCACGTTCACCGCCGAGCCCTCCGCGCTGTCCGCACCGGTCTCCTGCGGCCACCCGGTCTGCGGGAACAGCGTCCGGGGATGCTCGTGCAGCGAGACCGTCAGCACCCGCGGGTCCTCCCAGAACGCGGCCTGCACCCCGTCGCCGTGGTGCACGTCGACATCGACGTACGCGACCCGCTCGGCGCCGAGTTCGAGGAGCCGGGCGACGGCCAGCGCCGCGTCGTTGTAGACGCAGAAGCCGGACGCCGCGCCCGGCATCGCGTGGTGCAGCCCGCCCGTGAAGTTCACCGCGTGCAGCGCGTCCCCGCCCCACACCACCTCCGCCGCGCCCACCGACTGGCCCGCGATCAGCGCCGAGACCTCGTGCATCCCGGCGAAGGCCGGATCGTCCACCGTGCCGAGGCCGTACGCCGGGTCGGCCGCCGCCGGATCCGCCGACGCCGTCCTCACCGCCTCGATGTAGTCCAGCCGGTGCACCAGCCGCAGCGTCGACTCCCCGGCCGGCTCGGCGGACACCAGGCGCACCCGGCGGTCGAGCCCGAGGGCGCCGACCAGGCTCCGGGTCAGGGCGAGCCGGACCGGGTCCATCGGATGGCCGCGGCCGAAGTCATACCCCGTTACCGCCTCGTCCCACATCAGCTGTGCGCAGCCGCTCATGACCGCCACCGTATCGGTCGCCCGGCGGCGCGAACGACCTGGCGTACACCAGCGTCACCAGCACCAGGACCATCGGCACCAGCATCGCGCCGCGGTAGCTCCAGGCATCGCCCAGCGCGCCCACCAGCGGCGAGCCGACCAGGAATCCGACGTAGTTGAAGATGTTGAGGCGCGCGATCGCCGCGTCCGAGGCGCCCGGGAACAGCCGCCCGGCCGCCGCGAAGGTCTGCGGCACCAGCACGCACAGCCCGAGCCCCAGCAGCGTGAACCCGAGCATGCCCACCCAGGCCCCCGGCGCCCCGGCCACCACCGCGAAACCGGCCGCCGCCACCAGCGTGCCCAGGCGTACCACCGCCGCCGCCCCGAACCGCCGCACCCCGGCGTCCCCGAGGGTCCGGCCCAGCAGCGTGGTGACCATGTAGACGTTGTACGGGACCGTCGCGAGCTGCTCCGAACTGCCCAGCGTGTCCTGGAGGTACTTGGCGCTCCAGTTGGAGACGGTCGAGTCGCCGATGTACGCGAAGGTCATGACCAGGCAGAGCGGCAGCAGCAGCCGGAACACGACGGTCCCGCCCGCGCCCGCGCCGCCCGGGGCCCCGGCGGCGGCCGGATCACCGGAGCTGGCGGGAGCGTCGGCGTCGACGTACCAGCGGCTCGCGACGAACGCCGCCGGGAGCAGCACCGCCACCACCGGCAGATACGACGCCCACAGCGCCAGATGCCAGTGCGCGCCCGCCCAGGCCAGCGAGGCGCCGACGATCCCGCCCAGGCTGTAGGCGGCGTGGAAGCCGAGCATGATGCTGCGGCCGTACGTCCGCTGGAGACTCACCCCGAGCATGTTCATCGAGGCGTCCAGCATGCCCACGGCCAGCCCGAACACAGCCAGCGTCAGGGCCATTTCGGCTATCCGGTCACCGGATCCGGCCCCGAGCAGCGCCAGCAGCACGACCGGCTGCGACCAGCGCAGCAGACGGCTGGGCCGGAACCGCTTGACCAGGTGCTCGGTGGTGACACTGCCGACCCCCGCGAGGATGGGCACGGCCGCCAGGAAGACCGGCAGCAGGCCGTCCGAGACGCCGTAGCGGTCCTGGATAGCCGGAATGCGCGTCACGAGGAGGGCGAAGGCGGCACCCTGGGCGAAGAAGCTGAACGCCAGCGAGGCCCTGCCGCGCCGCAGCACATCTGTCATGGCGGCGAGCGTAGGGCCCGTGGCTACCTGTGGGTAGATCCAGTCAAAGATGAATTTTCTTCAGCTTCGGCGGGACCGCCCGCTCAGGCGGTGACGGCGGTCCCCGGAGCGGCGGCGCGGGCTGCCACGACGGCCCCGGCCTCGACGGTCGCCGCCCCAGCGGTCCCTGTCTCGGTCTCGGTCTCGGCCCCGGCGGTCTCGGCCCCGGCTTCGGCCTCGGCGGCCACCAGCTCCTCCATCGGCCCGGCGGCCAGCCCGCCGCCGACCAGGAAGGCGGCCCCCAGCGCGCCGACCATGAAGACCGTGCCGAGCCAGACCATCGTGTCCACGGGCACGGTGTACGCGCCCACGACCCGCGCCACGCACTCGGCCAGCAGCGCCACGCCCCAGACGACCGAGAACAGCCGCTCCTTGCGCCGGAAGACCGCCGAGCCGGCCGCCGCACCGGACACCAGCCGCTCCCACGCGGCCTCCTTGGCGGCGTCCCCCTTCACCATGAAGGGCTTCAGCCCCGCCGTCATCATCGGCCGGCCGAGGAACACCGAGACCAGAATGCCGATCGCGACCGTGCTGCTGACCCCGCTGTCCTTGGCCAGCATCAGCCGCGGGTCCCCGGAGACGAAGCTCAGCAGCAGCGAGACGACGTTCACGAAGAGGATCAGCGCCGCCAGGGAGTTGGCCCGCCGCTCCTTCACCAGGCTCCACACGGTCCGCAGCGCCGGGACCGCGCTGCTCCAGGCCAGCGCCGCGAAGGTGCTCGTCCCGAAGGCGTCCTTGAACACGTAGTACGAGCCGAGCGGCACCGCGATGTCCAGGATGAGCGGCCGGAAGTTGTCCAGCACGCTCGGGTTCCGGACGGCGTCGTCGTGGGCGGTGCTCCGGCTGTGGTTCCCCGTGGTCTTCGTCATGCCCTCAGCTTCGCCCGCGCAGGGGGTCCGGCGGCAGAACCGATCGTCCGGAGCTCCGCATGACAAATGTCAGCACCGCGCCGGTGGCCCGGGTCATGCCTCCGGGCGAACCAGCAGGTCAGTCAAGTCGGCCATGGAGGAGAAGAGTTGGGCGGCCCCGGCGAGCCGGTCGGCCGGGGTCATCGCCGTGAACCCGTACACGTCCATCCCGGCCGCCACGGCCGCCCGCACGCCCAGGGGGGAGTCCTCGACGACCACGCACCGGCCGGGCGCCACCCCCATCCGCTCGGCCGCGTACAGGAAGAGGTCCGGCGCCGGCTTGCCCCGGCCGACGTCCTGCGCGCTGAAGACCCGGCCCTCCTCGAACCACCGGTCGAGCCCCGTGGCGCGGTGCCCCACCCGTATGCGCTCATGGCTCCCCGAGGACGCCACGCAGTACGGCGTCCCGTCCGCCGCCAGCTTCTCCAGTACGCCGACGGCGCCGGGCACGGGCTTCAGCTCCCGCTCGAAGGCGGCGAAGACCCGGGCGTGGAAGACGTCGTCGAAGTCGTCCGGCAGCCGCTTCCCGGTGCGCTCCAGCACCAGGTCGTGCACCCGGTGCATCGCCGCGCCCATGTAGTCGCGGAGCGAGTCCTCGTACGAGGTCGGGTGGCCCAGCTCGGTGAGGTAACCGGCGAGCAGGCGGTTCGAGAGGGGCTCGCTGTCGACGAGCACACCGTCGTTGTCGAAGATGACGAGGTCATAGCGCATGGAAAAGAGCCTAGACGCAGAAAAACCCCGCACCGTGAGGTGCAGGGTTTTCCCTAAAATTTGTTCGGCGGTGTCCTACTCTCCCACAGGGTCCCCCCTGCAGTACCATCGGCGCTGTGAGGCTTAGCTTCCGGGTTCG
>NZ_JBSFSI010000018.1:0-141738 GCF_053589675.1 Streptomyces sp. NPDC003284 | reverse complement strand
TGGCAGGACGTCGCCAGGCGCTACGCCGCCGCCAAGGAACGCACCAACGTCCTGCTCCTCGCGCCCTGACCGCGCACCCCCGATCGTCCCCCCTCTCGCCCGGCCGGACCGTACGATGTGAGCCGTGCGGCGCCGGTGGCGGCGCGGTCGCGCGGGCGGGGACAGGCGTACGGGGGGCGGGGTACGGGATGCGGGGGCACATCGTGTTGCCGGGCGGGCTGGTGCTGCGGCCCTGGGAGTTCGCCGACGCCCCGGCGGTGCTGCGGGCCTTCGCCGAGCCGCTGATGGAACGGCAGGCCGACGCGCCCGTCGGCACGCTCGCCCAGGCCGGGCAGTGGATCGCGCGGCGGCGTGAGCAGGGGGAGCGGGGCACCGCCCACGCCTTCGCCGTCGCGGGCCGCGACGGCATGGCGCTGGGCGGGGTCGCGGTCGGCCGTGTCGACGAGCGGCACCGCACCGGCTGGATCTCCTACTGGACCACCTCGGCGGCGCGCGGCCGGGGGGTGGCGACCGGCGGCTGCCGGGCGCTGGCCGACTGGTGCTTCGGCGAACTCGGCCTGTTCCGCCTGGAGTTGGGGCACCGCGTCGACAACCCGGCCTCCTGCCGGGTGGCGCGCGCCGCGGGCTTTGCCGCCGAGGGCGTCCAGCGGCAGAAGCTCGCCTGGGACGGCGTCCGCCACGACGTGGAGACACATGCCCGGCTGGCGACGGACCCGGACCCGGCCGCGCCGGAGGACGCGACGGTGCGGACGGAAGGCCCGGCCCGCGCGGCGCTGTCGGCGCCCACGGCGCAGGCGACACGGCCGGCCCGCCGCCCGGTGTGACCGGTCGGCGGGCCGGGCCGGCGGCCGTGCTGCCGGCCGTGCTGCCGGCCGTACGGGACCGCGCCGGGCGGGTCAGCGGCCGATGCGGATGCGGTGCACCTGGTCCTGGCCCTCCGGACCGGCGCCGGACTTGTCGACCACGTAGGCCGTTCCGCGGTCCACGGTCACATGGTTGGGGTTCGCGCCGGTGGCCAGGGTCTCCACGACGGCGCCCCGGCGGGGGTCGACGACCGTGACGTCGCCGTCCGTGCGGTTGGCCACGAGCACCCGGCCGGTGCGCGCGTCGGCCGCGACGGACAGCGCGCCCGCGCCGGTCGGGATGCTCCTGGTGACGGTCTTCCCGCGCAGGTCGACCACCGAGACACCGCCCGCGGTCTGGTCGGCCGCGTAGGCGGTGCGGCCGTCGGCGGACAGGGCCACGGAGATCGGGCCGTCACCGGCCGGTATGAAGGAGGGGTCCTTCGCGTAGGGGGAGACGGCGATGAGCCGGTCGCCGTTCAGATCGGCGGCGTACACCGTGCCCGTGCGCTCGTTGACCGCGAGGCCGGTCGGGGCGGCGCCCTCCACCGTGACGCGCTTCTTCTCCTTGAAGGTGCGGGTGTCGAAGGCGACCACGCTGCCGTCGCCGAAGCCGCTCGCCCAGGCGAGGTCGTGGCGCTCGTCCACGACGATCTCGCGGGCGTGCGCCACGTTCGGGAGGGTGGCCAGGTGCCTGCCGGTGCGCTGGCTGTAGACGGCGACGGAGTTGTCGCGGGTGTTGGTGGTCCAGACGGTGTTGTGCTCGTCGTCCACGGCGACGCCGTAGACCGCCTCGACCGCGCCGGTGGCCGCGTCGGTCACGGGCGGCGTGTAGGCGGCCCGCACGGACAGGGTGCGCGGGTCGACCTTCAGCAGCGCCGAGGAGGTGACCGGCGGGCGGCCGACGGCGGTGGTGGCCCACAGGACGTGGTTCCGCTCGGAGTACGCCGACTGGTACAGGCCCTTGGCGAGCGCGGCCGAGGCGACGGTCGAGCCGTGTCCGGCGTGCGTCGCGTCACCGGTGTGGGCGGAGGCCGTACCGGCCAGGAGCGGCGCGCTGCCCGCGGCGAGCGCCACGGCGATCGCGGCGGTGCGGCGGATCCGGCGGGTGACTGAGGACATCTTTTCCCACTTCCGTGTGCGGTCGTGTGCGGCACCGCAGGGACCGGTGCCGGAAACAAAGGTTAGCCTAACCTAAGTTGATCAGGGGTCAAGGTGGCCCCGGGTCCGGCGCCGACCGACCGGTTCCCTGAGCGGGAGACAGCGGTAAGGTGAACCTAAGTCGATCAGCCGATCCCTCGTGTCCCCGCACCGGAGCCGCATCGCATGACTGTGACCGCACCGCCCAAGGGCGCCCCGCAGCACCCGCCGCGCCTGGCCCGCCCGAGCGCGCTCCCCCTGCTCGCCGAACCCGCCTGCGCGCTGCCCGGACCGGCCGGCCTGACGCGGTTCTGGGCGGACGTGAGCCGCCGCGGCACCCCGCTGATCGGCCCCGATCCGCTCGGCAGCCCCGACCACCGCGCCGTCACCTTCCTGTGGCGCGGCGGGCCCGGCACCCGCGCGGTCCAGGTCATGCCCAACAAGCTCGGCGACCCGCGCGCCCCCGAGGGCAACGTGATGCGCCGCGCGCCCGGCACCGACGTATGGCACTGGACCGTCCGGCTGCGCACCGACTGGCGCGGCACGTACGACTTCTTCGTCGACGAGGGCGACGGGCCCGCGCCGGGCCACCCGGAGTACTGGCAGTGGCTGCGCCGCAACCGCCGCGCCGACCCCTACAACACGCGTCGGCTGCCCCGCCGCTGGGGCGGCGAGCCGATCGCCTGCGCGGAACTCCCGCACGCGCCGCGCGCGGCCGACTGGCGGCCCCGGCCGGAGGCGCCGCGCGGCACGGTGAGCGAGCACCGGGTGCCGAGCCGCCACCTCGGCGACCACCGGCGGGTGTGGCTCTACACCCCGCCGTCCACGGCCGCCGCACCGGCCGAACTCCCCGTCCTGGTCCTGCTGGACGGCGAGCACTGGCACCCGGGACTCGGCGTCGCCCACCTCCTGGACAACCTGATCGCCGACGGCCGCATCCCGCCCGTCGCCGCGCTGCTGCCGGACTCCGTGGACGCCGGAACCCGGTGGGCCGAACTCACCTGCCGCCCGGAGTTCGTGGCCTTCCTGGAGGAGGAGCTGCTGCCCTGGGCCGGGACCCGGCTGCCGCTCACCGCGGACCCCGCGCGCACCGTCGTCGCCGGGCAGAGCCTCGGCGGCCTCACCGCCGCCTACGCGGCCTTCCGCAGCCCGCACCGGTTCGGCAACGTGCTCGCCCAGTCGGGCTCGTTCTGGTGGCCGGACGGCCCCGGTGCCGAGTGGCTGACCGGACAACTCGCCTCCAGCGCACGGCTGCCCGTCCGGTTCTGGCTCTCCTTCGGCGAACAGGAGTGGGTGGCCCTGCCCGCCGCCCGGCGGCTGCGCGAGACCCTGGCCGCCGCGGGCTACGACGACGCCGTCTACCGCGAGTTCAACGGCGGCCACGACTACCTGTGCTGGCGCACCGAACTTTCCGACGGCCTGACGACCCTGCTCACCGACCGCTGACTCACCGACCACCGACCACCGACCCGGCACGCCCGGAAACCGGAACTCCGGCCCCGGGCCCCCGGTTCGCACGACGGCCCCCCCACAGCGCCGCCGGACACCCGCCCCGGGCCGCCGCCCGCGCCCCCGCCGCCCGCCGAGCCGTTGCACGACGGCCGGCATGCCGACACGTCCGTGATCCGGCCGCGCACGGGCCCGTCCCGCACCGGCGCCCCATGCGTCGGACCACCGCTGTGCCCCGGCCGCCCGTCCGCCGAACCGCCGTGCGGGGGCCGGGGAGGCGGTGCCGGGGCGGACACGCGGCCGGGGCCCGGCCGGGGGGGCTTGGCGCCGCCGTGTCCCCGGACGGTCGCCCGTCGAACTGCTCCGCTCCGGGGCGGCGGGGCGGTCACGGCACGGCCGTGGACCGGTGGGACGAGCGCGGTCCGCCGCTCCGGGGCGGCGGGCCACCGAGCCACCGCCACTGGGACACCGCTGGGCCACCGAACGACCGGCCGAACGACCGGCCGAACGCCCGGCCGCACGGCCGTGTCTCACCGTGCCGGTGTCGAGGACCGCTCCTGATCCGCTCCCGTACCCTCCGTACGGCTGACCGGCAGTGCGCATGCCGCCGCGTGGCCGGGCGGTGCCGCGATGTCCAGGAGCCGCCATCCGGCCACCCGCGCGGGCCGCTCGGCGGCCCCTCGGCGGACCGCCGTGAGGCCGGGGCCCGAGAGTCCCTCTCCGGTGGCCTTCACCATCGCCTCCGTACGGGTCCAGCAGCGGGCGAAGGCGGCCGGCCGGGCCTCGGGAGGCAGGGCGGCCAGCTCCGCGCGGTCGGCGGGGTGCAGTGCCGCCGCCGCGTCGGCCGCGAGCCCCGCCGCGGGCACCCGCTCCACGTCGACGCCGACCGGAGCACCGGCCACCGCCAGCATCGCGACCGGCCCGGTGTGCGACAGCGAGAAGTGCAGCCAGACGCCGTCCGGACCGGCGAGCGCGGGACGCCCGTGCGGCTCCCCGCAGCCGGGGCACGGCAGCCGGATCAGCGGTACCCGTGCCCCCGGGACGCCCAGATAGACGCCGAGCAGTCGGCGCAGCGCGGCATGGGCGGTCACGTACGCCGCCCGCGCGCCGGGGCGGCGCAGGGCCGCGGCCCTGCGCCGTTCCCCGGCGTCCAGCACGGACAGGGCCGAGGGAGGCGTCTCCCGGACGGGGGAGACGCCGGTCGTGGGGGCCCGCACCAGCCAGGCGTGCGGGCCGTCGGCCGGGTCGGGCAGCGGCATCCGGGGCGGCCAGGTCCAGGTGCGCGGCCGCAGCCGCGGATCCGCGGCGGGGACCCCGCTCATGATCCGTCCGCCGCGCTCACGCGGTGATCTCCTTCAGCCGGGCCGCCAGCACGGACGCCACCGTGTCGAGGTGGTGCTCGCGCAGCAGCTGCGGATGCGTGCAGTCCAGGTCGTGGTTGTCGAGGGCGCCGCCGATGTGCGGGCGCCACGCCTCCCGGGTCAGCCAGTCCTCGGCGCGCGGCGCCGCCGCGGTGAAGAACAGCAGGTCGCCGTCGAAGCGCCGGTGCCGGTGCTCGCGCATCATGCGCGCGTGGTTGGGCACGATGTCGACGATCCTGGACAGGGTGTGCCCGCTCAGCCCGGCGAGCGGGTTGCCGGCCCGGCGCAGCGTGGCCAGCACGTCCTCGCGGGTCCGCTCGCCCGCCCGCTCGAAGCCCGCCATGCGCAGTACGGCGGTGAGCGCGTCGCCCTCCTCGGGCGCGGGCCGCTCCCGCCACTGCTCGGCGGGGAAGGCGTCGAGCAGCGCCAGCAGGTCCACCCGCTCACCGGCCTCCCGCAGCCGTACGGCCACGGTGTGCGCGAGGATCCCGCCCACCGACCAGCCCAGCAGCCGGTAGGGGCCGTGCGGCTGGACCTCGCGGATCCGGTCCGCGTAGTCCGCCGCCTGCTCCTCCAGGGTGCGCGGCAGCGGGCTGTCGTCGCCGAGCCCCCGCGCCTGGATGCCGTACAGCGGCTGGTCGGGGCCGAGCCGGGCCGCGAGACCCGCGTAGCACCAGGCGAGGCCGCCGGCCGGGTGCACGGCGAACAGCGGGGGCCGCTCGCCGCGGGCGCGCAGCGGCAGCACGACGCCGAGCGCGTCGCGGGCGGCCGGTGCGGCACCGTCCAGCCGGGCGGCGAGCGCCGCCGGGGTCGGGGCCTCGAACAGCGAGCCGATGGTCAGCTCGGTGCCGAACTCCTCCCGGACCCGGGCCACCAGGCGCACCGCGAGCAGCGAGGTGCCGCCCAGGTCGAAGAACGTGTCGTCGGGCCCGATCCGCTCCACGCCGAGCACCTCGGCGAAGAGCCGGGTGAGCGCCGCCTCCCGGGCATCGGCCGGTTCCCGGTCCCGGGACGTCCCGGCGAACACCGGGGCGGGCAGCTCGCGCCGGTCCAGCTTGCCGCTGGGGCCCAGCGGGAAGGCGTCGAGCACGACGACCGCGTTCGGCACCATGTGCTCGGGCAGCGCGCGGGCCACCCCGGTCCGCACCGCCACCGGATCGGCGTCCCCGGTGACATAGCCGACGAGCAGCTGCTCGCCGGGCCGGTCCTCGCGCACCAGCGCGCACGCCCCGTCCACCCCGTCCTGGGCGGTGAGCGCCGCCTCGATCTCGCCGGGTTCGATGCGCTGGCCGCGCAGCTTGACCTGGTGGTCGGTGCGGCCCAGGTACTCGACCTCGCCCCGGTCCGTCCAGCGGGCCAGGTCGCCGGTGCGGTACATGCGGCCGCCGGGCGGCCCGAACGGGTCGGCGACGAAACGGGCCGCCGTCAGCCCCGGGCGGCCCAGATAGCCGTCGGCCAACTGCCGTCCGGCCAGGAACAGTTCACCGGGCACCCCGGGCGGGCAGGGCCGCAGGGCCGCGTCCAGGACGTGCAGGCGGGTGTTCCACACCGGCCGGCCGATCGGCACCGGGCCCTCGTCCGCCGGATCGCAGGCGTGGTGGGTGACGTCGACGGCGGCCTCGGTGGGCCCGTACAGATTGTGCAGTTCCACGCCCGGCAGGGCGCGCGCGAAGGCGTGCGCGGTCTCCCGGGGCAGCGCCTCGCCGCTGCAGAACACCCGCCGCAGCGCGGTCGCGCAGTCCCCGGCGCGCGGTCCGGCCAGGAAGACCTGGAGCATGGAGGGCACGAAGTGGCAGGTGGTGACGGCCTGTTCGCCGATCAGCCGGGCCAGCTCCACCGGGTCCTTGTGCACACCGGGACCGGCGACGACCAGGGTGGCGCCCTCGCGCAGCGGCCAGAAGAACTCCCACACCGACACGTCGAACGACGACGGTGTCTTCTGGAGCACCCGGTCGGCCGGGGTCAGTCCGTAGGCGTGCTGCATCCAGCGCAGCCGGTTGTCGATCGCCCCGTGCGACACCACCACGCCTTTGGGCCGGCCCGTCGAACCGGAGGTGTAGATGACGTACGCCGGATGCGCGGGCGTCAGCGCCCGTGCCGGGGTCACCCAGGGGGAGTCCGGCAGGTCGAGGCCGTCCAGGACCACCAGCGGCACGTCCGCCTCGCGCGGCAGCCGTCCGGCGCGGTCGGTGACGGCGCACACCGGCGCCGCGTCGCCGAGCATGTACGCCAGCCGCTGCTCCGGGTAGTCCGGGTCCAGCGGCAGATAGGCGGCCCCCGCCTTGGCCACCGCGAGCAGGGCGACGACCAGCTCCACCGACCGCGGCACCGACACGGCCACCACGGCGCCCGGCCGGGCGCCCAGAGCCTGGAGGTGGTGCGCCAGCCGGTTGGCCCGGACGTCCAGTTCGGCGTACGTCAGCGAGAGCGTGCCGTCGGTGAGGGCGACGGCGTCCGGGGTGCGGGCGGCCTGCGCCTCGATCGGGCCGACCAGCGTGGTCGGCGGGACGGTGCGGGCGGTGCGGTTGAACTCCTGCACGAGAGGGAGTTCGGCGGCTCCGGCGATGCCGAGGGCGGCCGTGGGCGCGTGCGGGTCGCACTCCGCGACCTGTTCGAGCAGATGCAGCAGCCGCTCCTGGTGCGTGGCCAGCGCCTCGTCGTCGTACAGGGCCGGGTTGCCGTCGTGGTCGATGGCCAGGCCGCGCCCGTCGGCGCGGTCGTAGACATTGACGGTGAGGTCCTCGACCGGTCCGGCGGACAGGTTGCGGGCGCGGACCGGGGCGCCCGCGAAGTCCACGCCGTAGTCGAACGGCATGACGTTGACCAGCGGACCCACCAGGGCGCGCTGCTCGCCGAGCAGTCCGAGGTCGCGCCGGATGTCCTCGTAGCGGTAGTGCTGGTGCCTGCGCACCTCGCGGACGCCGAGCACGACCTGCCGCACCAGCGCGGCGAAGGTGGCGCCCGGTGCGACGGCAAGGCGCAGCGGCAGCAGGTTCATCACCATGCCGGGCACGCGCAGCGCGGCCGAGCCCATCCGGCCCATCATCGGCAGACCGAGCACCACGTCGGGCCGTCCGGTCGCCCGCGAGACGTACAGCGCCTGCGCGGCGATCAGCACGTCCGGCCAGGTGGCCCGCAGCCCGGCGGCCTGCTCGCGCAGCCGCTCGGTGGCGGCGGGCGAGAGCCGGGCCCGGCGGCGCCGGAAGGTCCGCGCGGGCAGCGCCCCGCGGCCCGCGAGCCGCGGCACCTCCGGACGGTCCGCGAACGCGGCCGCCCAGTACGCGCAGTCTGCGGCGAACGCCTCGGAGGCCCGGTAGGCGGCGTCGTCCCGGACCAGGTCGGCCAGGTGCCCGAACCGCCCCGGCGGCACCTCCTCGCCGCGGGCGAGCGCCGAGTACACCTCGGCGGTGCGGCGCACCAGCAGCGAGTAGCCGAAGCCGTCCATGGCCAGGTGGTGGATGCGCTGGTACCACAGCCAGCGGTGCTCGCCGAGCCGGAACAGGGCGTGCCCGAACAGCTCTCCGGCGGCCAGGTCGCAGGGCTCGGCCAGATCGGCGTGCATCCATGCCTCGGCCTGCCGCGCGGCCTCCTCCATGTCACCGGCGGCGCGCAGATCCCGTACGGTGAGCGGGAGTCCGACCGCGGCGCGGACGTACTGGCGCGGACCGTGCGGGCCGTCCTCGACCCGGATGCGCAGCGCGTCGCTCTCCGCGACGACCTGCCGCAGCGCCGCCGCGAACAGCTCCGCGTCCAGCGGGCCGTCGATCTCCAGGCACTCCGCGGTGTTCTGGGCGGGGCTGAGCGGGTCCAGCGCCTGCGCGAACCACATGCCCGACTGCGCGGCGGTCAGCGGCAGTTCCCGCTCCCCGGTGCCGGACTCCGCTCCCGCCGGGGCGCCGGGGCCGCCGGTGAGCGCGGTGGTCACGCGACCCCCAGCAGGTCCGCCCAGGCCGTGACGGCGGGCCGCTCGGCGAGGTCGGTGAAGTCGGCCGTGACGGAGTGTTCGCGGCGCCAGCGCTCCAGCAGCGCCATGATGCGCACCGAGTCGAGGCCGTGGTCGAGGAGGTCCTCGTCGACGGGGATGTCCGCCGGGTCCTCGCCGAGGCTGTCGGCGATGTCGTTGCGGATCTGGTCCAGGGTGAGGGTCATGCCGCTCACACCTCCTCGAAGAGCGCGTCGGTGGTGGTCACGACCGCGCAGCGGCCGGCGGCCCAGCGCAGGGCCATCTCGTGGTCCGCGCGGGAGAAGTCGGCGACCGCGTCGGCGACGACGAACGCCTGGATGTCGCGCATCCACGCGTCGCACGCCGTCATCAGCACGCCGATGTGCGCGTACACCCCGACGATCAGCAGCTGGTCGCGCCCCCACCCGCGCATGCGGGCCTCCAGGTCGGTGCGGGCGAACGCGCTGTACTTCCACTTGGTGAGCAGCGTGTCGGCGGGCTCGGGCGCCACGGCGGCGGGCACCGCGAGCGCCTCGGCGTCGTCGGCGACCCCGGGGCCCCAGAAGTCCAGCTGGAGCCCGCGCTCCTCGGCGCTCTGCCCGCCGCGCTGGACCGAGTAGACCACCGGCACACCGAGCCCGCGGGCCCGCTTCAGCACCCGGGCGCTGTTGTCCAGCATGCCCGTCAGCGGCTGCGCGCCGGCCGGGAAAGCGGACAGGAAGTGCTGCTGGAGGTCGTGCACCAGCAGGACGGCGCGCGCCGGGTCCGCGGACCAGGACACCCGGCCCTCGGGCAGCTCGTCGGCGGTGGGCAGGGGATAGGAGGGGATGGAGGGAAGTGCCATGGGTGGGGCCTCTCAGCGCTGCTCGGCGGTCGACCGCTGGTGCTTCTTGCTGACCTTGCCGATGCCGGTCTGCGGGAAGGTGTCGACGAACTCGACGAGGTCGGGGACCTTGTAGGCGGCGACACCGCGTTCGCGGACGAACCGTTTGACGGCGGCGGGCCGCAGCGGCTCGGCGCCCTCGCGCAGGATCACATAGGCCAGGGTGCGTTCCCCCAGGAACTCGTCGGGCACGGCGACCAGGGACACGTCGTGCACGGAGGGGTGGCCGAGGATGATGTTCTCGATCTCCTCGGCGGCGACCTTCTCGCCGCCCCGGTTGATCTGGTCCTTGGCCCGGCCCTCCACGACGAGGTGCCCGCTCGGTGTGCGGCGCACGATGTCACCGGTGCGGTAGAAGCCGTCCTCGGTGAACGCGGTGCGGTTGTGGTCGGGCGCCCGCCAGTAGCCGCGGATCGTGTAGGGGCCGCGGGTGAGCAGATGCCCGAAGGCGCCCTCGGGCACCTCGCGTCCCTCGTCGTCGGCGATCCGGATCTCGTCGTCGGGGCAGATGGGCCGCCCCTGCGTGGTGACGACCGTCTCCGGGTCGTCGTCCAGCCGGGTGTAGTTGACCAGGCCCTCGGCCATGCCGAAGACCTGCATCAGCCGGCAGCCCAGCGCGGGTTCCAGCCGGCGGGCCGCCTGCTCGCTGTACTTGGCGCCGCCGACCAGGACCAGCTCCAGGCTCGACAGGTCGTACGCGCTCGCGGGCGCGGCGTCGGTCCACACCAGGGCCAGCGGCGGCACCAGGCCGGTCATGGTGATCCGCTCCCGCTCGATCAGCGGGAAGGCGGTGCCCGGGTCGGGCGCCGGGCACAGCACGGCCGTGCCGCCCGCGTACAGCACGCCGAGCCAGCCCGGCGAACTCATCGGGAAGTTGTGGGCGGCGGGCAGCACCACGAGGAAGCGGGTGTCCGCGTCGACGCCGCAGATCTCGTTGGAGCCGCGCAGCGAGTAGAGGTAGTCGTCGTGGGTGCGCGGGATCAGCTTGGACACCCCGGTCGTCCCGCCGGACAGCTGGAGGAACGCCAGCTCGTGCGGGCGCGGGCCCTCGGGCTCGGCGGCCGGTTCGCACGGGACGTCGGCCAGCGCGGTGTGCGCGCCCGCCTCGCCCGCCACGAACACATGCCTGAGGCCGGGCGTGCGCTCCTGGATCGTGGTCGCCAGCTCCCGGTGGTCGAAGCCGCCGTGCACGTCCGGGATCACATAGGCGACGGCCTCGGAGAACGAGCAGAAGTGTGCGATCTCCGTCTCCCGGTGCGCGGGCAGCGCGTACACCGGCAGCGCGCCGAGCCGGAACAGCGCGAAGACGACCTCCATGAACTCGCCCCGGTTGGGCAGTTGGACCACCACGCGGTCGCCGCGGCCGATGCCGCGCGCCGCGAACCCGGCGGCCAGCCGGTCGGCGGCCCGGTCCAGTTCGCGGTAGGTCCAGGTGCGCCGCTCGGGTGCCGGGTCGACGAGGGCGACCCGGTCGGGGTGGGCGGCGGCCCGCTCGCGCAGCATGCCGCCGAAGGTCTCGCCGCGCCAGTACCCGGCCGCCCGGTAGCGCGCGGCGAACTCCTCGGGCCAGGTGGGCGCGTCGAGCCCCGGGGTGAGGGCGGAGCCGGTCACAGCGCGGCCCCCACGGCGTCCAGGAAGGTGCGGAACTTCGCGGCGGTCTCCGCCGTCTCGGCCTGCGGCGAGGAGTCGGCGACCACGCCCGCGCCCGCGAACAGCCGCAGCGTACGGCCCTCGGCCTCGGCGCAGCGGATGGTCACGACCCACTCGCCGTCGCCGTCCGCGTCCTGCCAGCCGACCATGCCGGTGTACGCGCCCCGGTCGAAGGGCTCCGATGCGGCGATGACCGCGCGGGCGGCGTCGGTGGGCGTCCCGCACACCGCCGGGGTCGGGTGCAGCGCGCAGGCCAGGTCGAGGGCGGTGACGGCCGGGTCGGTGACCTCGCCGGTGACCGTGGTCGACAGGTGCCACATGGCCGCCGTCCTTACCAGCGTGGGCCGTTCGGGCACCTGGAGCCGCCCGCACAGCGGTTCCAGGGCGCGCCGGACGGCGTCCACGACGACGGCGTGCTCGTGCAGGTCCTTCGGCGACTCCAGCAGCGCCACCGCCCGGCGCACGTCCTCGGCGAGGTCGGCGCTGCGCGGCGCAGAGCCGGCCAGCGGGTTGGCGGTCAGCTGGGCGCCCCGGCGGGCGACGAGGAGTTCCGGGCTGGCCCCGACCAGGGTGCGGCCGCCGCCGCTGGGCAGCGCGAAGGTGTAGCCGCCGGGGTCGCGGCGGGCCAGCCGGCTGAGCATGGCGGGCAGGTCCGGTTCGCCGGGCGCGGTGAGTTCCAGGGTGCGGGCGAGGACGACCTTGTCGAACTCGCCGTCCCGCATCCGCCGTACGGCCGCGGCCACGGCCGCCGCGTACTCCTCGGGCGCGGGCCGCTCGCGCACCTGCCAGCCGGTGCCGTCGGCGGGCTCGGGCGCGGGCAGCGCGACGAGCGGGTCGCGGCGCAGCGCGGGCGCGCGGCGCACCGACTCGGGCACGGCCAGCGCGAGCGGGCCGTCCGGGGCGAACGGCACCGAGCCGAGGACCAGCGGGGCGCTCTCGCCCGGCCGCCGCAGGGAGTGCAGGAGTTCGCCCACCCGGCCGGGCAACGGGTCGCCGCCGTGCGGTACTTCGGCGGCCGTGCCGGTGCCGAGGAGGGTGCGGTGCGGAGTGGCGAGGAAGCGGTCGGATCCGGCCCGGTAGGCGTCGAGCAGGGCGACCGCCGCCCCGGGAGCGGGGTCGGCGGGCGCGGACTCCACGGCGCCGAGGCCGGGTTCGCGCAGGGAGGCAGTCATGGGGTCTCCAGGCAGTGGGGGCACCACGGAGGATGCGGGCGGTGCCGGTGCGTCAGGCGACGAGGGTGGCGCCGCCGTCGACGTAGAGGTCGTGCAGGGTGATGTGGCGGGCGCGGTCGGAGACGAGGAAGGCCACGGCGTCGGCCACGTCGGACGGTTCGGCGACGCGGCCGAGCGGGATGCCGGTGCGGTACGTGGCGAGGTCGCCCTCGATGACGGCGCGCCGGCCGCGTTCGGCGCCCTCGGGGGAGTCGGCCCACATGGCGCGCTGCATGTCGGTGAGGGTGGAGCCGGGGGAGACGGTGTTGCAGCGCACCCCGCGGCCCGCGACCTCCAGGCCCAGGCACTTGGTGAACATCACCGCCGCCGCCTTGGAGGCGGCGTAGGCGGCCATGCCGCTGCGCGGGACACCGGCCGCGTTGGAGGCGACGGTGACGATGCTGCCCCGGCCGCGGGCGGTCATCCGGCGGGCGACGGCCCGTGAGACATGCATCACGCCATGGGTGTTGACGGCGAACACGGCCGCCCAGTCGGCGTCGTCGAGGTCCACCACGGGGGCGCCCCGCAGGATCCCGGCGACATTGACCGCGATGTCCAGCGGACCGAGCGTGTCCTCGGTCTCGGCGACGAGCCGGTCCACGGCGGCGGCGTCGGTGACGTCCAGGGCGCGGGCGGTGACCCGCTCCGGCGCGGCGGCGGCCGTGGCCCGTACCGCGTCGGCGTCCACGTCGGTGGCGACCACGTGGGCGCCCTGCTCGGCGAGCGCGCCGGCCACGGCCGCGCCGATGCCCCGGCCCGCCCCCGTCACGAGGGCGAGCCGGCCCGCCAGTTCCGGTCCGGTGCTCACTTGACCATGGCCTTACGGATGTCGCCGAGCACGGAGTCGGCGGCCTCGGCGCCGCCCAGGCTGGTCCACTTGGAGCCGTCGATCAGCGTGGCGTGGCCCTGGCGCACGGAGTTCAGCTCGCGGTAGGCGGGCTTCTTCTGCAACTGGTCCAGCAGGCCCTTGTCCGGGCCGGCCGACGACAGCGTGCCGATGAACAGCCAGTCGCCGTCGATCTCCTTGAGGTTCTCGTCGCTCAGCGGCGTCGAGTGGCCCTGGCCCTTCTCGTTCTGGATGCCGGGGCGTTTGAAGCCGAGGTCCTTGAGGACGTCGCTGATGAAGACGCCCTGCTGCATGACGGCGGTGCCCTTGGCGGAGTAGCGGGCGACCGAGACGGTGGCGCCGGCCTTGGCGCCGAGGTCCTTCTTCAGCGCGGCGGCCTTGGTGTCGTAGTCGGCGAGGAACTTCTTGGCCGCGTCGGCCTTGCCGAGCACCTGGCCGGTGAGCTCCAGCGACTTCTTCCAGCTCTTGGTGTTGTCGATGGTGACCACGGTGGGGGCGATCTTGCGCAGTTGGGCGAGCACCTGCGCGTCGGCGGTCTGCCCGGCGAGGATCACGTCGGGCTTGGCCTGGACGACCTTCTCGATGTCCGGGCCGGTGACCGCGCCGACCACCGGGATGCCCTGGGCCTGCTGGGCCAGGTACTCGGGTGCGCCCTTCTGGCCGCGGCCCGCGCTCAGGCCGACCGGCTTGACGCCGAGGGCCAGCGCGGAGTCGAGGTCCATCTCGCTGAGCGCCACGACCCGTTCGGGCGTCCTCGGGATCTCGACCTTGGTGCCGGACGCGTCCGTGACCGAGGTCCGCCCCCCGCCACTTGTGCCGGCGGTACCGCTCTTGGGAGAGTCGTCGTCCGAGGAACCACAGGCACTGAGGACGACCCCACAGGCGATGGCGAGGGCCACCGCCGCGGTACGGCGGGAGAGGCGGGAAGGGGTACGGGTCGACGGCATCATGGCCTGAAATCTCCGTTGTTCGACTGTCGTGTGCCCGAGGACGGGAGTCGCACTCCGGCGTGCGGTACGTCGTGAAGGCGTGCGGAACGGGGCACATCCGGACATACGGATGCACGGGCGTCCTGCCACCTGGGCGGATACCTGCTTAGGTTAGGCTAACCATATGTTGATGCGGAGAGGGTGGTCCATACGGTTCGGATCCGGCCACCGGAACGAACACCCGGCCGGAGAACGCCCCGTCGCCCCCGTGGCCGCCGTCCTTCTCGTCCTGCTGCTGGCCCTGTGCGTGGCGTCGCTGCTCATCGGCACCGGCTCCACCGCGCCGGGCCGCGCCTGGGACTACCTCCTCGGTGAGCACACCGCCCGCGCCGACCCCCAACTCCGCCTGGCCGTCGTGGACGTACGGCTGCCGCGCACCCTCGCGGCCGTACTCGTCGGCGTCTGCCTCGGCACCGCGGGCTGCCTGCTCCAGGCCGCCACCCGCAATCCGCTCGCCGAGACCGGGCTGCTCGGCGTCAACTCCGGTGCCGCCTTCGCCGTCGTCGTCGGACTCACCTTCTTCGGCGCCTCCTCGGCGACCGCCCTGCTGGTGTGGGCGCTGCTCGGCGGCATGGCCGCCAGCGCCGTGGTCCTGCTGCTGGCGGCCGGCGGACGCGCGGCGGGCTCCCCGCTGCGCCTGGTCCTGGCCGGCTCCGCGCTCGGCGCCACCTTCCACGGCCTCACCTCCTACGTCCTGCTGGGCACGCAGTCCACCTTCGACGTCTACCGCTACTGGACGATCGGCTCGCTCGCCGGGGTGCGCACCGCCGACCTGCTGCCGCTGCTGCCCCTGGCGGCCGCCGGGGTGCTGGTCGCCTTCGGCTGCGCCCGGCCGCTGGCCGCGCTCGGCCTCGGCGACGACAGCGCCCGCTCGCTCGGCCACCACCCCGGCCGGATCCGCCTGGTGGTCGCGGCGGCCGTCTCCCTGCTGGCCGGCTGCGCGGTCGCCGTCGCCGGGCCGATCGCCTTCCTCGGCCTGCTCGCCCCCTACGCCGCCCGCGCCCTGGCCGGGGCCCGCATGGCCGCCCAGCTCCTGCTGTCGGCACTCGTCGCCGCCGATGTGATGATCGTCGCCGACCTGCTCGCCCGGGTCGTCATCCGCCCCTGGGAGACCCCGGTGAGCGTCCTGCTCGCCTTCGTCGGCGGCCCCCTGCTCGTCTGGATCGCCCGCTCCTCCCGCCTCTCCACCGCCGGAGCCGCCTCATGACCGCCTCGCCCGCCCTCCCACCGGACCGCGCGGCGGGGGGCGGTGAGGCGCTGGAGGCTCCGGAGGGCGCGGGGGCCGCCGGGTCCGCGACGGCGGTGCGCGGCGGAGCGAAGCCCTCCGCCCGGGAGACCGGTTCCGCGCCCGCGAACGGCGACGCGAACGGCGACGCGGGCGCGCCCGGCCCGCCCGCCGCCCGTATCGCGCCGCCGGACAGCGTCGTGCTGCGCGCGGGCACGCTCTCCTGGCTCTTCCCGCGCCGCAGCGCCCTCGCCGCCGCGCTGCTCCTCCCGCTTCTCGCCCTGCTCATCGCGCTGGCGGTGATGGCCAGTTCGACCGGGATGAGCCTGCACGACACCGTGTCCGGACTGCTCGGGAACGGCGACCCCGGCACGGTCATGATCGTGCGGGACTTCCGGCTGCCGCGGGTCTTCGTCGGCCTCATGGTCGGCGCCGCCCTCGGCGTCGCCGGCTGCCTCACCCAGACCCTCGCCGGGAACCGGCTCGCCACCCCCGACCTGATCGGCGTCAACGAGGGCGCCACCGCCGCGGTCGTGGCCTCCGCCGCCGGATCCTCCACCGGCATGGTCGGCGACTGGTGGCTCGGCCCGGTCGGCGCCGTCGCCGCCGCCGTCCTCGTCGTGCTGTGCGCGGGCGGCGCGGGCAGCGCCGGGTACCGCCTCCTCGTCGTCGGGATCGGCGTGTCCACCGTGGTCGGCGCGGTCGGCGACCTCGTCATGTCCCGGGAGAACGACAACACGGCGGGCGGCGTGTTCCTCTGGGCCGTCGGCAGCCTCAACGGCCGCGACTGGCACGTGGGGACACCACTGCTGATCGCGCTGCTGTTCCTGCTGCCGCTCGCGCTCGCCGCCGGACACCGGCTCCAACTGCTGCGCTTCGACGACGACACGGCCGCCTGCCTCGGCGTCGACCTGCGCCGGCTGCGCGCCGCCGCGCTCGCGCTCGCCGTCGCCCTGGCCGGACTCGCCGTCGGCGTCGGCGGCCCCATCGCCTTCGTCGCGCTCGCCTCCCCGATCCTCGCCGGACGCCTGAGCGGTCCCACCCGGGTGCCGGTGCTGGGCTCCGCGCTGGTCGGCGCGGCCCTCATCACCGCGGCCGACGCCCTGGGCCGCGTCATCGCCCCCGTCGAACTGCCCGTCGGCGTCGTCACCAGCGTCCTCGGCGGCCCCTTCCTCCTGTGGGCCCTCTTCCGTACGGACTCGACCACCGGAAAGGCATGACCACCCCCATGACCGACGCCCACCCCGGCCTGCACGTGTCCGGCCTGCACGCCGGATACCCCGGCCGTCCCGTCGTCCGGGACGTCGAACTGACCGTCCCCGCCGGGCAGGTGGCCGCGATCGTCGGCCCCAACGGCTGCGGCAAGTCCACCCTGCTGCGCACCGTCGCCCGGCTGCACCGGCCCACCGCGGGCAGCGTGCACGCCGACGGCGCCGACATCTGGCGGCTGACCCAGCGCCAGGCCGCACACCGGGTGGCCCTGCTGCCCCAGTCGCCGCGCGCCCCGGAGGCCGTCACCGTCGCCGGGCTCGTCCGCTACGGCCGCCACCCGCACCAGGGGCTGCTGCGCCAGTGGTCCCGGGACGACGAACGGGCCGTACGCGAGGCACTGGAGGCCACCGGCACCACGGAACTGGCGGGCGAACGGCTGGACCGCCTCTCCGGCGGCCAGCGCCAGCGCTGCTGGCTCGCCATGGTGCTCGCCCAGCACACCCCGGTCGTGCTGCTCGACGAACCCACCAGCGCCCTCGACCTCGGCCATGTCGTTGACGTCCTCGAACTGGTCCGCGAGGTGGCGGCGGCCGGCCGGACCGTCGTCATGGTCCAGCACGACCTGGCCTCCGCCGCGCGCTACGCCGACACCCTGATCGCCATGCACGACGGCCGGGTCGTCGCCCAGGGCCCGCCCCACGAGACGGTGGACGAGGCGCTGGTCAAGGAGCTGTACCAGGTGGAGGCCGACATCCTGCGCGCACCCGGCGACGCCGCGCCCGTCGTCGTCCCGCGCGCCCGCCCCTGACGTCCCGGAGCACCCGGAACGAGCAGGGGAGCGGGGGCGGACGACGGCTCGCGCGATGTCCGTGTGAGCCCTGTACGCGCCCCCTTCCGTACGGCGAGAATGCGCCGTGCCGGACGGGTGGACGGCCGAAACCCGACCACCTGCCGCCCGTCCCCGACAGGAAAGCAGGTCTGCCGCTGTGCTGTTGCGTCTGCCCACCTCCGTGTCCGAAGCGCGGGAATGCGTGGCCGAAGGGATCGTCCCGATAGGCGGTGCCACCCTGCTGTGGGCCACCTGGCAACGGGACGGCTTCCCCGAACAGGCCATGTCCCTGCGCGAGTTGCCCGAGGCCAACGTCATCGGCCGGGAGACGCTCGGCGCCGCGGTGGTGCTGCACCGGATAGACGACCGTGTACCGGAGGTGCTGCGCGCGGCCGCCGCCACGATAGGCACCGGGGCGGTGCGCCGGACGGCGTCGGTCGGCGGCAACCTCGTGGGCAGCAGCCTGCGGTGCCTGCTGCCCGCAGCCCTGGTCCTGCGGGCCCGCGCGACGGTCCTGGACGCCGACGGGGTCCAGGAGACCGGTCTGGCGGAGGCGATGGAGGCCAAGGGGTCCGTCCTGCTCTCCCTGCGCTGGAACGCGCCCGCCGCCAGCGCCTACCGCAAGCTGCCCGGCGACGCGGGCGGCCCGCCGCCCCTGGTCGTCGCCTCCGCGCTGCACACCGACGGCGCCGGACACCACCTGCTCCATGTCGCCGTCCGCGACGGCTACGACGTACGCGACGCCGACGCCGACTGCGGCACCGGTGCCGCGACCGTCCTGGACACGCTGCGTGCCACGGCCGCCTTCGGCGATCTGCCCGCCGAGGCGTGGGACATCGTCCACGAGCAGACCGCCCGCCTGCTCGGCGACGCCGGACTCGCGTAGCCGGGACCCGATCGCACGGCGCGCACGGCGGCACCGGGCCGCCTCGCCCCGCCCGGCTCCCCGGTCGGCACCCGGCCGGTTCCCTGATCTGCCACCCCGCCGCCGGCCTCGCCGCCGCCGGGCGCTACCGTCCCGCAGGGGAGCTGTACCGAAACGTCCCCCACTGGGCGGAGAAGACCGGTCGGTGACGAGACCGATGGATCCGATGGAACCGATGGATCCGATGGGTCAGATGGGTCCGACCGATGGCGAGGAGAGCCGATGGGTGTGAGTGCCGACGCGATGACCGGCCCGGCACTGGCCGCGGGCGGTCCCGCCGCACCGACCGTGGACCGGCTGCTGACCTCGTGGCAGCCGGACGTCCCCGCGCTGGTGCTGGTGGCCGTCCTGGGCGGCCTGTACGGCTGGGGCGTGCTGCGGCTGCGCCGCGACGGCCGGTCCTGGCCGGTCGCCCGCACCGCCGCGTTCGTGGTGCTCGGGCTGGGCGCGCTGGTGGTGGCCACGATGTCGGCGCTGGCCGTCTACGACCACGTCCTGTTCTGGCCGGCCGCGGTGCAGAACGTCCTGCTCGACCTGCTCGCCCCGCTCGGCCTCGCCCTCGGTGACCCGCTGCGGCTGGCCGTCGAGGCGCTGCCCGGCGGGCGGGCGGCGCGGCTCCGGCGGGCGGTCACCGGCCCCGTGGTGCGCGTGCTGACCTTCCCGCTGGTCAGCACGGTGCTGGTGCTCACCACGGAACTGGTCGTCTACTTCACGCCGTACTTCGCCACCGCCCTGCGCGTGGGCTGGCTGCACGAGCTGATGTATCTGCACCTGCTGGCGGCCGGGTGCCTGTTCGTGGTGCCGGTGCTCACCCGCGAACAGGCGCTGCCCGCCTGGTGCTCGCATCCGGTGCGCGCGGCGCTGGTCTTCCTGGACGGGCTGGTGGACGCGGTACCGGGCGTCGTGGTGATGACCCACGGCACCCTGATCGCGGGTGCCTGGTATCTGCACCACGCGCCCGCCTGGGCTCCGGACGTCCACCGCGACCAGCAGATCGGCGGCGGCGCCATGCTCAGCATCGCCGAACTGGTCGCGCTGCCCTTCCTGCTGGCCGTCCTCGCGCAGTGGGCCCGCGCCGAGCGCCTGCGCAACGCGGTGCTCGACCGGCGGCTCGACGCGGCAGCGGCGGGTGCGGCGGGTGTGACGGGTGCGGCGGCAGGCGCCGCGGGGGCCCCGGCCGGGCCGCCGTCCGGGACGGCCGCCCCGCAGGACGCCGAGCGCGTACGCCCCTGGTGGGAGACCGAGGACAACGAGGTCGCCGCCCGGCTCCGCCGCCAGCACGGCACACCCTGAACCTCTGCCCCCTGAACCGGCTGCCGGTCACCCGCCGGACAGCGACCCCACCGCCGCCGTGGCCAGGCGCACCGCCCGTTCGGTGACCGCCTCGAAGTCGTCGCCCGCCTCGACGGCCGTGGTCGCCGCGTTGACGAACCCCTGCAACAGGCGCGCGGTGACGCGCGGGGCGTCGTCGCCGAGCGCGGTGAGCGCGGCGACCAGCGGCTGGAGGATCTCCGCGTGCGCCTCGGCGGCGCCCTCCCGGAGCACCGCGGCGTCCCGGTCGGCGGCCAGGGCCTGGGCGATCCGGTGCTCGCCGTCCCGCACCAGTGTCAGCTGCGCCCGTACATAGGCCGCCACCTGCTCCTCGGGTGTGCGCGCGTGCGCCATCTCCGCCCGGATCCGCGCCGTCCAGCGGGGCGCCGTCTCGCGCACCACCGCGGCCAGCAGCTCGCGGCGGTCGGCGAAGTACTTGTAGACGCTGTTGCGGGCCAGGCCCGTGCGCGCGGCCACCGCCGCGAACGTCACGGCGGCCGCGTCGCCCTCCTGGAGCAGTTCGCGCGCGGCGGCGACCAGGGCCGAGCGCTGCTGGGCCCGGTGGTCGGCGACGGAGGCGGCACGGATCTTGGGCACGGACGCCAGTGTAGGAGCCCGCGCCCGGCCGCCCCCCTTCCGCACCCCCACTCGTCCCTCCCCGGTCACCCGCCCTCACTTGCCCACCCCCGCTTGCCCACCCCCCCACTTAGGGACACAGCGTCGCCATCTTCTATCTTGGGGACACCGTGTCCCTAAGACAGAAGAACGCTGGAAGGCACCTCCCGTGTACCTGGCCCTGCTCGAACTGAAGGCGGCCCGCGGCCGCTTCCTCCTCATGGGGAGCGTGGTGGTCCTCGTCGCCGCGCTCGTCGGCATCGTCGGCGGATTCACCACCGGACTCGGCGACGACACCGTCTCCGCGCTGCGCGCCCTGCCCGCCACCCACCTCGCCTTCGCCCGCGGCGCCGACTCCGACCAGTTCGCCCGCAGCCTGGTCGGCGCGCCGGAACTGGACGGCTGGCGCGCCCGCCGGGGCGTCGAGGCCACCGGTCTCGGCGTCTCCATCGCGCGCGGCACCACCGACCGGAAGGCGGAGGTGGACTTCGCCGCGTTCGGCGTGGAACCCCGCTCCTTCCTCGACCCGGGCAGCACCACCGGCGCCCCGCTGTCGGACGCCGAACCGGCCGGCATCGTCGTCTCGCAGCGCCTGGTGAAGGACGGCGTACGCGTCGGCGACACGCTCACCGTGGACCGCCTCGGCATCACCCTGAAGGTCCGGGGGACCACCGGCCGCGCCTCCTACGGCCATGTGGCCGTCGCCTATATGCCCGTCGCCACCTGGCAGCGGATCCGCTTCGCCGCCCCGGGAGCGGGCCCCGCCGCCGGGCGGCCGCCCCGGCAGTACAGCGCCGTCGCCCTGCGGGCCGGACCCGGAGCGGACCTCGCCGCCGGGGACGCGGCACTGGGCACCCGCACCCTGACCACCACCGGCGCCTACGCCGCCGCGCCCGGCTACACCGGCGAACGCGTGACCATGACCTCCATCCAGGTCTTCCTGTACGCCATCGCCCCGCTCGTCGTCGGCGCCTTCTTCGCGGTGTGGACCGTGCAGCGGCTGCCCGAACTGGCCCTGCTGCGCGCGCTGGGCGCCTCCCGGCCCCGGCTGCTGGCGCACACCCTGGCCCAGGCCGCGCTGGTCGTCGTCGCCGGGACCGCGGCCGGTGCCGCGCTCGCCGCGGGCGTCGGACTGCTCGTGGGCACCGAGGTGCCGTTCAGCCTGCCCGCAACCGGCCTCGCCCTGACCATGGCCACCGTCGTGCTGGTCGGGCTCGCCGGCGCTGCCGTCACCCTGCGCAAGGTGACCACCGTGGACCCGATGACCCTGCTGGGAGCCGGCCGATGAGCCTGGAACTGAGGAACGTCACCGTGACCCTGGGCCGCGGCGACTCCCGTACCACCGCGCTGCGCGACCTCAGCGCCGCCTTCGCGCCCGCCGCGCTGACCGCCCTGGTCGGACCGTCCGGCTCGGGCAAGTCCACCCTGCTCGCCGTCGCGGGCGCGCTGCTGCGGCCCGACTCCGGCCAGGTCCTGCTGGGCGGCACCGACCTCGCCCGGCTGACCCCGGCCGGACAGGCGCGCCTGCGCCGCGAGCGCGTCGGCTACGTCTTCCAGAGCGGCAACCTGCTCAGCGGCCTCACCGCCCTCGAACAGCTCCTCGCCGCCGCCTCCGTCACCGGCCGCGCCCCGCGCGCCGTACGGGCCCGCGCCACGGAACTGCTCGCCGAGGTCGGCCTCGCCCACCGCCTGCGCCACCGCGCCGACCAGCTCTCCGGCGGCGAGCGACAGCGCATCGCGCTCGCCCGTGCCCTGCTGCTCGAACCCGAACTGCTCCTGGTCGACGAGCCCACCGCCGCCGTCGACCGGGAGCGCGCCGCCGCCCTCGCCGCGCTGATCGCCGAAGCGACGGCCCGGTACGGCTGCGTCACCGTGGTCGCCACCCACGACCCTGTCGTCCGGACAGCAGCCGACCACACCGTCGACATGGCCGCCCTCCACCCGACCGGCCCCGCCTGACCACCCCGTACGCGCCGCCGCGTCCGCCGCCCCTCACCCGATCGGCTCAACACCCTCCGGGCGTGCCGTGCCTCCGGCTCGTCCCGCGGGCGGCCCCCGGCGCCCGCCCGCGACCGGCACCGGCACGCCCCCCGGCGCGTCCCCGTCCCCGGCCGCGGGCCGGGCGGCGGCCCGCGGCCGGGGGTGCGCCGCGGGCGGCGGAAACGGCGCCCTCGCACACTGCAAGGGCGAGGACCCGGGGGAGCGGCGGCGGCACACGGCCGCCACCCGGCCGGAGACCGGCGCCGGACCCTGGGCGGCCCGGCGCGCACCGCCCGGACGCCGAGCCCCGCACGGTCCAGGAAGGCGGTCGCCCCAGATGAGTCGCACCCGAACACACGCCGCCCCGGACACCCCCGAGGGAGACGCGGCCACCCTCGCGGCGGCGCTGCGCGCGTCCGGGACACCGGGGTCCGCTTCGCCGCCGCGCCGCCGCCGCTCCCGCCGCTGCTCTCGCCGCGCGGCGCCCTGCCCGCCGCCGACCCGCGCTCCAGCCGACGCACTGCGGTGCCAAGCCCGTCATCCGACGGCTTCACCTGCTCGCTGCGCACCGGACTCCTGTACCGCGGCAGCAGGGTGCGGGCGACCACGGCGCAGCTGCGGGCGGCCGACACCCGGCGGTTCTGCCGGGTGCTGTCCCGGCACCCCCGGCCGGTGCCGCCGATCCACCAGCCCGGGGCCGTCACCGCTCGGGCCGCGCCGCACCGGCGCGGTCGCCCCGACGCCACGTGAGGAGAACCGAGATGACCGTGACCGACCGTGCGCAGGCCCGCCTCGACGAGGCGACCGACATCGTGGCCATCGTCGGCGGGGTGACCCGGGAACGGGCCCGCGCGGTGCTGCGCGCGATGGCCGCGCACACCCGCATCAAGGAGCAGCACGTCGCCGAACTCGTCGTCGAATGGGCGGTGTCGGGACGGCTTCCGGCCGAACTGCGCCGCGAACTCGGACACCAGCTCGACACCGGACAGGGCGCCCCGGCCGCGGAACCGGCCGGGTGAGAGGGCCGCGGGCGACTTCCCCCACCGGCGGACCGCGGTGCGCGGGCGGCGCGGGACGGTGTGCGACGGCGCCCTCCTGTCCGCGCGGTCCGCGCCGGGCGCCGCCGTCCTCTGCGATGATGCTCCGCGCCTGATCGTCTCCGCCCGTCCGGGCGGAGCGGCGGAAGGGGGACACATGGCACAGCGCGAGACCGACCGGGACCGGGGCCGCTCGGCCACCCGGCACGGGCAGGCCGCGCTCGACCGGGAGGCCGAGGAGCTGAGCATCGCCTTGATGGCCGCCTCCCGGCTCTTCGTGGCGATCTCCGCCCGCGCGCTGGCCTCCACCGCCGACTCGCTGACGCTGCCGCAACTGCGGGCGCTGGTGGTGCTGGACACCTGCGGGCCGGTCAAACTCGTCGTGCTCGCCGCGACCCTCGGCGTCAACCCGTCCACCGCGCTGCGCATGGTGGAACGGCTGGAGGCGCTCGGCCTCGTCGACCGCAGGACCAACCCCGCCAACCGGCGCGAGGTCGTGCTCAGCCTGACCACCGGCGGCCACGAACTGGTCTCCCGTGTGCTCACCCGGCGCCACGCCGAGATCCGCAGGGTGGTCCAGCGCCTGTCCGCCCCGCAGCGGGCCGCCCTGCTGCCCGCCCTGAACGCCCTCACCGACGCGGCTGGCGAGACGGCCGTCCACCCTCGCGAGAGCGCGCGGGCGGACCGCGGCATCAGCGACACCCCGGCCGACCCGTCCGGCGTGTGAGCCCTGCCGGTGGCCCCCGGCCACGGGCCCGGCCCCCGCCCGCGCGCCCGTTCCGCCCCTCCCCACGCCCGGGGCGCGGTCACACCGGCGCCGCGACCGCGTCCACCGCCGGGGTGCGCAGCATCCGGCGGGCGGTCAGCAGGCAGGTGCCGAGCACCACCGCCGCCGCGACCGCGGCCACCGCCTGCCAGACGCCGAGCACCTGGTGCGGCCAGAGGACGTCCGCGCGGACCAGGGTGAAGGGGACCGTCCCGGCCAGCGCGGTCACCGTGCCGCACAGCACCCCGGCCGCCGTGACGACCAGACCCTCCACGAAGACCGTCCGCAGCACCTGGCCCGGCGTCGCCCCCGCGAGCCGCTGCTGCCCGAACTCCCGGCGGCGGTACGCGGTCGCCGCGTACAGGGAGTTGACGAGCATCACGCAGACGAAGACCACGACGATCCCCACCACCGTCAGGTTCAGCGTCTGAAGGTTCTTCGCGTCGGCCGGCCTGACCAGACCGGAGGCCCGGACCTCGGCGCTCTCCACGGCCTGCATCGACAGCGTCGCCGTGGCCATGCCCGTGAACAGGGTCAGCGACATCAGCGTCCCGGCCAGCTTGTCCACCCGCTGCCGCAGATTGCGCACCGCAAGCCAGCCGCTCGCCCCGCCCGCGGGCAGCCGCTCCAGCAGCGCCGTCAGCAGCCGCGGCGCCAGCAGGGCGCAGCCCACCGACAGCAGGATCGCGCCGTAGGCGGGTGCCGCCATCAGCGCCGGGTCGGTCGCCGAGAAGGCGAACGTCGACAGCACCGAGGCCGCGCCGAGCCCGAGCGCGCCGCAGGCGAGGACCGTACGGCCCCGGCCCCGGCCCCGCCGCTCCCGCGGCCGGGTCGCCCGCCGCACCGCGAGGAAGGCCGCTCCGACCGCCGCGGCCAGCGTGATCCCGGCGCCCGAGGCCGGCGCGAGCGGACCGAAGGAGTAGCCGACCGAGCGGGCCACCTGACCGCTGTCCTGGAAGACGCCGAGCAGCGCCCGCCCGCCCAGCGCCGCCGGGCCGACGGCCAGCACCACCGCGAGCACGGCCACCGCCACCGACTCGCCCACCACCATCCGCCGCAGCTGCGCCGGGGTCGCCCCCGAGCAGCGCAGCAGCTCCAGCTCGCCCGAGCGCTGCCGTACGCTCACCGTCAGCGCGGAGGCGATCGCGAAGAACACCAGCAGCGCGCCGTAGCCGCCCACCACGTTCGCCGAGGTGGTCAGGGTCTCGGCGCTGACGTCGTCGACGCCGGGTGCGCCGGCCGTGTCGCGCAGCGAGGCGAAGGCCATCACGATCGCCGCGCCGAGGAACGCGGACAGCAGCGTCGCGGCGAAGCGGCCCGGCCGGTGCCGGACCGAGCGCAGGGCGAGGAACAGCATCGTCACACCCCCGCCGTCACGTCGTCGCCCAGGTGGGCGAGGCGTTCGGCGACCGCGTCGGCCGTCGGCGCGTGCAGCGTCCCGGCCAGCCGTCCGTCCGCCAGGAACAGCACCGAGTCGGCCCAGGAGGCGGCCACCGGATCGTGCGTCACCATCACCACGGTCCGCCCGTGCACCCGCACCGCGTCCCCCAGCAGCCGCAGCACGTCCCGCGCGCTGCGTGTGTCCAGCGCCCCGGTCGGCTCGTCGGCGAAGACCACCCGCGGCTCGGTGACCAGCGCCCGCGCGATCGCGACCCGCTGGCGCTGCCCGCCCGACAACTGGTCCGGGCGGTGGCCGAGACGGTCGCCGAGACCCACCGAGTCCAGCACCTCCCGCACCCGGCGCCGGTCCACGCGCCGCCCGGCCAGCCGCAGCGGCAGCACCGTGTTCTGCGCGACGGTCAGCGTCTCCAGCAGGTTGTACTGCTGGAAGACGAACCCGATCCGCTCGCGCCGGAATCTGGTCAGCGCCGCCTCGTCACCGCCGCTCAGCTCCTCCCCGTCCACCATCACGATCCCGGCGTCCGGCCGCTCCAGACCGGCCGCGCACCGCAGCAGCGTCGACTTGCCCGAACCCGAGGGCCCCATCACCGCGGTGAACGTGCCGCGCTCCAGGCCCAGCGTCACCCCGTCCAGCGCCCGTACGGCACCGCCGTCGCTGCCGTGCGTCTTGGTCACCTTGACCAGCCGCAGCGCCTGGGCGGCCGGCCCCGCCCCCCGCGCACGCCGTGCGCCCACGCCCGTCATCGTCATCACCCTCCGTCCGGCACGCCCTGTGCCCCGGAAAGAAAAACTACGGAGCGTACGCGTCCGCGACACGGGGCGCAGCACCCGTATCGGCCGGTGTACCCGGCGACACCTCCAACGGGTCACCCCAACGCGCCGACCCCGCCCGCCACCGCTGCAATGGACAGGTGACCGCGCCCCCGGACGACTGCCTCGCGCGCAACGAGTGGATCTGCGGCGCCTATCTGAGCACCCGTCGCGGCGTCCTGCTCGACGCGGTGCTCCAGCATCTGCGCCTGACCGCCCTGGCCGTGCTGATCGCCCTGGCCGTCGCCGTCCCGCTGGCCGTGCTCGCCCGCCGCCTGCGCTGGACGGCGGGACCCGTCCTGGCCCTCACGACCGTCCTCTACACGATCCCGTCCCTGGCCATGTTCTCCCTGCTCCTGCCGCTGTACGGGCTGTCGGCCACCCTCGTCGTCGCCGGTCTCGTGCTGTACTCGCTGACCCTGCTGGTCCGCAACATCCTCGCGGGCCTGCGCGCGGTCCCCGAGGAGACCCGGCAGGCGGCACGCGGCATGGGCTACGGCCCCGTACGGCTGCTGCTGGCCGTCGAACTGCCGCTCGCGCTGCCCGCCGCGATGGCCGGACTGCGCATCGCGACGGTCTCGGCGGTGTCCCTGGTGACGGTGGGCGCGATCGTCGGCTTCGGCGGGCTGGGCAACCTCATCTACGCGGGCATGAACACCTACTTCAAGGCGCAGGTGCTCACCGCGTCCGTGCTGTGCGTGGTGATCGCCGTCGCCGCCGATCTGCTCCTGCTGGGCGTGCAGCGGCTGCTCACCCCCTGGACCCGGGCGGCCCGCGCGTGAGCGCCGCGGCGGACGGGACCCGGCGGCCATGAGCACCCTCGCCGACGCCTGGAGCTGGCTCACCGACCCCGCGCACTGGCCGGGCGACGACGGCATCGCGCACCGCCTCCTCCAGCACCTGCTGCTCACCGTGGTCTGCCTGGCCGTCAGCTGCCTGATCGCGCTGCCCGTCGCCCTGGTCCTCGGCCACCTCGGCCGGGGCGGCGCCCTCGCCGTCAACCTCTCCAACATCGGCCGCGCCGTGCCCACCTTCGCCGTCCTCGTCCTGCTGCTGCTCACCCCGGTCGGCCGGTGGGGCGAGGGCCCCACGGTCGTGGCGCTCGTCCTGTTCGCGGTGCCGCCGCTGCTCACCAACGCCTACGTCGGGATGCGCGAGGTCGACCGCGACGTCGTACGGGCCGCGCGCGGCATGGGGATGACCGGCGCGCAGACCCTGTTCCGCGTCGAACTGCCCCTCGCCGCGCCGATGGTGCTGAACGGGGTGCGCGTCGCCGCCGTCCAGCTCGTCGCCACCGCCACCATCGCCGCGCTGGCGGGCGGCGGCGGACTCGGCCGGATCATCACGGCCGGATTCAACCTGGCCAGCACCCCGCAGGTGGTGGCGGGCGCCGTCCTCGTCGCCGCGTTCGCGCTGGTCGTCGAGGCCGTCTTCGAGACGGTGGAGCGGCTGGCGCCCGGCCGGGGCAGGAGCGGCCGCCGATGAGGGCACCGGCTCTGTTCCTGCTGCGCCTGCTGCTGGTGCTCGGCCCGCTCACCGCCTGCGCCGCCGGACCCTCCCTGGAGCAGCGCGGCGAGGTCACCGCCCCGCCCGGCGACAGCCGCCGTCTGACGATCGGCTCCGCCGGATTCACCGAGAGCGATCTGCTCGCACAGATGTACGCGCTGCTGCTGGACCGGGCCGGGTACCGGACGTCCCTGATCACCGTCGCCAACCGCGAACTGTACGAACCCGCCCTGGAGTCCGGCCAGATCGACGTCGTCCCCGAGTACGCGGCGACCTTCGCCGACTGGCTGGCCGCGAAGACGCACGGCGCCGACGCGCCCCCGGCCGGTTCGCCCGACCTCACCGCCACCCTGCGCGCCCTGCGCGCGCTCGCCGCCCCGCGCGGCCTCACCGTCCTCGACCCCGGCCGGGCCGTCGACCAGAACGCCTTCGCCGTCACCCGCGCCTACGCCCGCGAGCACCGGCTGAAGACCCTCGGCGACCTCGGCGCCTCGGGCCTGAAGGTGCGCCTGGCCGCCGGGGACGAGTGCGTGTCGCGGCCGTACTGCGCACCGGGCCTGCGCAAGGTGTACGGCATCGACATCACCGGGATCGACCCCAAGGGCGTGGGCACCACGCAGGCCAAGCAGGCCGTGCGCGACGGCCGCGACCAGATGGTGCTGACCACCACCACGGACGCCACCCTCGACTCCTTCGGCCTGGTCCTGCTCGCCGACGACAAGCACCTCCAGAACGCCGACTACATCGTCCCCGTCGTCAACCGCGCCCGCGCCGGGAGCACGCGGGTGACCGGTGTGCTGGACCGGCTCAACGCCGTCCTCACCACCGCCGACCTGGCCGCCCTGAACCAGCGCGTCGACAGCTGGCGCCGACTGCCCTCGGACGTGGCCCGCGCCTATCTGGAGGAGAAGGGCCTGCTCAAGTGATGCGTGGCGGCAGGGGCGCGGCCCTCGGTGTCAGGCGTCGGCCACCGAGTCGAACCCGACCTGTCCGCGCGGCACCCCGCGCGCGTCCGCGTCCACCGAGCGGCGCAGCGCCTCGTGCAGCTTCGCCGGGGTCAGCACCCCGAGGAACCGCGCCCCGTCCAGCACCGCGACCCAGCCCGCGTCGTGCTGGAGCATCACCCCGAACGCCTGCTTGAGCGGGGCGCCCACCGGCACCCACGCGTTCATCCGGTGCGCCAGGTCACCGACCCGGCCGCCCGCGCCCAGCGCGTCGAGCCCCACCCAGCCGTGCAGATCGCCCGAGGCGTCCAGCACCACCGCCCAGCGGGCGCCCCGGGCGCGCAGCCGCCCGGCGGCCCGCCCGGCGGACTCGTCGGGCCGGGCCACGGGCGGCTGCTCCAGGTCGCCCGGTTCCACCGCCGTCACCGACAGCCTCTTCAGACCGCGGTCGGCGCCCACGAACGCGGCCACGTACTCGGTCGCCGGGCCGCCCAGCACCGCGCCGGGCGTGTCGAACTGCTCGATACGCCCCTGCCCGTACACGGCCATCCGGTCCCCGAGCCGCACCGCCTCCTCGATGTCATGGGTGACCAGCAGCACCGTCTTGCGCACGGCGGCCTGCATCCGCAGGAACTCGTCCTGCAACTGCTCGCGCACCACCGGGTCCACGGCCCCGAACGGCTCGTCCATCAGCAGCACCGGCGGATCGGCGGCCAGCGCCCGCGCCACCCCGACCCGCTGCCGCTGCCCGCCCGACAACTGCTCCGGATAGCGCGGCCCGTACGTCGCCGGGTCGAGTCCGACCAGGTCGAGCAGTTCGGCCGCGCGCGCCCGCGCCCTGGCCCGCTTCCAGCCGAGCAGCGCGGGCACGGTCGCCGTGTTGTCCAGGACGGTGCGGTGCGGGAACAGGCCGACCTGCTGGATCACGTAGCCGATGCGGCGGCGCAGCCGCACCGGGTCGAGCGCGGCGATGTCCTCGCCGCCGACGAGGATGCGCCCCGAGGTCGGTTCGATCAGCCGGTTGACCATCATCATGGTGGTGGTCTTGCCGCAGCCGGACGGGCCCACGAGGGTGACGAGTTCGCCCTCGGACACCTCGAAGCTGAGGCCGTCCACGGCCGTGGTCCCGTCCGGGTACCGCTTGGTGACCTGTTCGAACCGGATCATTCCCTCACGCTAGCGGCGCCGCGGGCTCCTCGCTCATCAGCACCACCTCCAGGGTGCGCGGCCCGTGCACGCCCTCCACCCGGTCCAGTTCGATGTCACTGGTCGCGGACGGCCCGGAGATCCAGGTCAGCGGGCGGCGCGGATCGAGCCGGGGCAGCGCCTCGGGCACCGAGGAGACCACCTGGTCCGGGACGCGCACCACGCAGATGTGGTGGTCGGGCACGAGCGTGATCCGGCGGCGGCCCTGGTCGGGCGAGCCGTCCAGGACGAGCGTGCCGGTCTCGGCGACGGCGACTGCGCAGCCGGTGACCACGCTGTCGACGCGGTCCAGTTCGCCGGGCGTGCTGTCCGCCCGGTCCGCGACCCGCCGCGCCCCGGACTGCGCCAGCCACCCCTCGTCCAGGCCCGGCGGGACCAGGACGCTCGCCGCGCCCCGGGCGTCGAGCAGCCGGGCGATCAGGGCGGGCAGCCCGGCCCGGTCGCAGCGGTGCACCAGCGCCCGGTAGTCCGCGAGGTTCTCGGCGAGCAGCGCGACCGTCGCGGCGGTGTCCGGGTCCCCGTGGCGGCGCAGGTAGTCGCGCGCCACCGCCCGCTCGTAGGGGGTGTCGTCGGCCGGTACGTCCGCGAGCGCGCGCCGCACCCGGCCCAGGATCCGTTCCCTGCTGCTCACTTCGCCTCCTCCGGGCCGCCGTGCGTGCGCTGCCACCAGTCCCGGAACGGCTCCGCGGGCAGCACGGGCAGGTCCCGGGTGCCCGTCCAGGCCCGGCCGGGTCCGGGCAGGGTGCGCGGGTGCAGGCGCCGGGTGCGCGAGGCGAGCCGCTGCCCGCCGCGCAGCAGCGCGGGGTGGGAGAAGGCGAGGCGGGCCGCGCGCATCGCCGCCCGCTCGGCGCCGTGCCCCTTGGCGGGCTTCAGCACCACCTTGTTGCCCCCGCGCACCGCCTCGCCGCCCTGGACGACCCGTTCGCGCAGATGCACCAGCACCTCGGGGATGTCGATGGCGACCGGGCACACCTCGTAGCAGGCGCCGCACAGCGAGGACGCGTACGGCAGCGAGGCGTCGATCGCGCTGCCGGTACCGCGCAGCTGGGGGCTGAGGATCGCCCCGATGGGCCCGGGGTAGACGGAGCCGTACGCGTGGCCGCCGGCCCGCTCGTAGACCGGGCACACGTTCAGGCAGGCCGAGCAGCGGATGCAGCGCAGCGCCTGGCGGCCGACCTCGTCGGCGAGGGTGTCGGTGCGGCCGTTGTCGAGCAGCACCAGATGGAAGGTCCGCGGCCCGTCGCCGTCAGTGGTCCCCGTCCAGGTGGAGGTGTACGGGTTCATCCGCTCGGCGGTGGAGGAGCGGGGCAGGGTCTGGAGGAAGACCTCCAGGTCCTGCCAGGTCGGCACCAGCTTCTCGATGCCGACGACCGAGATCAGCGTCTCGGGCAGGGTCAGGCACATCCGGCCGTTGCCCTCGGACTCCACGACCACCAGGGTGCCGGTCTCGGCGACCATGAAGTTGGCGCCGGAGACACCGACCTTGGCGCGCAGGAACTTCTCCCGCAGGTGCAGCCGGGCCGCCTCGGCGAGCTCGGCCGGTGTGTCGGTCAGGCCCTCGGGCGCCGGGCGGCCCCAGGAGGCCATCTCGGAGCGGAAGATGTCCCGGATCTCGCCCCGGTTGCGGTGGATGGCGGGGACGAGGATGTGGGACGGCCGGTCCCGGCCCAACTGCACGATCAGCTCGGCGAGATCGGTCTCGTAGGCGCGGATGCCCTCGGCCTCCAGCGCCTCGTTCAGACCGATCTCCTGGGTGGCCATCGACTTGACCTTGACGACCTCGCTCTCGCCGGTCTCCCTGACCAGCCGGGCGACGATCGCGTTGGCCTCGGCCGCGTCGGCGGCCCAGTGGACGGTGCCCCCGGCCGCCGTGACCGCCTCCTCCAACTGCACCAGAAAGCGGTCCAGGTGGCGCAGCGTGTGGTCCTTGATCTGCCGGCCCGCCGCGCGCAGCGCGGCCCAGTCCGGCAGTTCCGCGACCGCGCGGGCGCGCTTGTCGCGGATGGTGTGCGTGGCGTGCCGCAGATTGCCGCGCAGCGTCCGGTCGCGCACCGCCTCGTGCGCGGCCACGGGAAACGCCGGCATCCCGACGAACGTACTGCTGCCGCTCATGCCGCGGGTTCCTCCTCGGTGCTCGCCAGGATCTCCGCGATGTGCACCGGCCGCATCCGGGAGCGCAGCCGGGACATCGTGCCCCCGAGGTGCATCAGGCAGGAGTTGTCGCCCGCGCACAGCACCTCGGCGCCGGTCGATTCGGCGTTGCGCACCTTGTCGGTGCCCATCGCGGCCGACACGTCCGCGTTCTTCACCGCGAAGGTGCCGCCGAAACCGCAGCACTCCTCGGCTCCCGGCAGCGCCACCAGCTCCAGCCCCTTCACCGCCCGCAGCAGCCGCAGCGGCCGGTCCCCGAGCCCCAGCGAGCGCAGCCCGTGGCACGTCGGGTGGTAGGTGACCTCGTGCGGGTAGTACGCCCCCACGTCCGTCACCCCCAGCACGTCCACCAGGAACTCGGTCAGCTCGTACGTCCGCGGCACCACCGGCGCCAGGGTGCGGGCCAGCGTGTCGCCCCGGCCCTCGGCCCGCGCCCGCTCGCCCATGCGCGGATACAGCTCCCGCACCATCGCGCCGCAGGAACCCGACGGTGTGACGATCGCCTCGTAGTCCCGGAAGACATCGGAGAACTTCCGGGCCAGCGGCTCGGCCTCATGCCGGTACCCGGTGTTGTAGTGCGCCTGTCCGCAACACGTCTGAGCCGACGGGAAGTCCACCTCGACGCCCAGTCTGGTCAGCAGTTTCACCACGGCGCGGCCGGTGTCCGGATAGAGCGTGTCATTGACGCAGGTCAGGAACAGGGCCACACGCATCGCGGCTCCTCGTTGTCGGTCATCGGACGGGTGAAGCCTAGTCAGGCCGGGTGCGCGGCGGGAGTCCCCGCCTCGTCCACGGCGTGGCGACGCGCCGGCGCACACCGGCAGCGGCCGGTCACCCGCTGACCGGCGGGTCAGTACCTTTTCATGATCCCGGGTCTCGGACCGCGGAGCGCGATGTGCTCAACTGGGACGCGGCCGTGAAACTCCGTCCCGGGAGAACCGTTGACCCTCAGCTACCGCCAGCCCGGCGTCGTCCTCACCGACCGCTCCTTCACCGTGCCGCTCGACCACGACGATCCGGCGGGGGAGACGATCGAGCTGTACGCCCGCGCCGCGGTCGCCCGGGACAAGGCGGACCGTGACCTGCCGTGGCTGCTGTACCTCCAGGGCGGCCCCGGCTTCGGGGCGAACCGTTTCATCGGGAAGCAGGCGTGGCTCGGCCGGGCCCTGGAGGAGTACCGCGTGCTCCTGCTCGACCAGCGTGGCACCGGCCACTCCACGCCCGCCAACCGCCAGACCCTCCCGCTGCGCGGCGGCCCCGAGGCCCAGGCCGACTACCTCGCGCACTTCCGCGCCGACTCCATCGTCCGCGACTGCGAGGCGATCCGCGCCGAGGTCACCGGCGGCGCGCCCTGGACCGTCCTCGGCCAGAGCTTCGGCGGCTTCTGCACCGTCCACTACCTCTCCACCCGCCCCGAGGGCCTGTCCACCGCCCTGATCACCGGCGGCCTGCCCTCGCTGGACGCGCACGCCGACGACGTCTACCGGGCCGCCTACCCGCGCATCGAACGCAAGGTCGCCGCCCACTACGCCCGCTACCCCCAGGACGTCGCCCGCGCCCGCGAGATCGCCGAGCACCTGCTCACCCACGACGTGGTCCTGCCCGGCGGCTACCGGCTGACCGCCGAGGCCTTCCAGTCCCTCGGCATCCTGCTCGGCGGCACGGACGGCAGCCACCGGCTGCACTTCCTCCTCGAAGGCGCCTTCGTCCGCACCCCCGCGGGCCCGGCCCTCTCCGACGCCTTCCAGGAGGAGGTCCAGGGCCTGCTGTCCTACGCGGCCCACCCGCTCTACGCCCTGCTGCACGAGCCGATCTACGGCCAGGACGCCCGCCCCACCGCCTGGTCGGCCGAGCGGGTGCGCGCCGAGTTCCCGCAGTTCGACGCGGCCAAGACGCTCGCGGACGACGGCCCGCTGCTGTTCACCGGCGAGTCCGTGCACCCCTGGATGTTCGAGTGCGACCCCGCGCTGCGCCCGCTGCGCGAGTGCGCGGACCTGCTCGCCGCCCGCGCCGACTGGCAGCCCCTCTACGACCCGGCCCGGCTCGCCGCCAACGAGGTCCCGGTCGCCGCGGCCGTCTACCACGACGACATGTACGTCGACACCGCGCACGCCCTGGCCACCGCCCGCACCGTCCGCGGTCTGCGCACCTATGTCACCGACGAGTTCGAGCACGACGGGGTGCGGGCCGGTGGCCCCCGTGTCCTGGACCGGCTGCTCGCCCTCGCCCGCGACGACGCCTGACACCTGCGCGGTCCCGGACACCCCGGCGCAGCGCCCGTGCCCGTGCCCGTGCCCGTGCCCGTGCCTAGGATGAGCCACGGGCGCGGGCGCGCCCGGGGGCACGACGGCGACGGGGGCGGCACATGGCGGACGGGACGGCGGGCGCGGCGGACGAAGAGCGGCTGGCGCGGCGGTTCGAGGAGCACCGCGGGCATCTGCGGGCGGTGGCCTACCGGATGCTCGGCTCGCTGACGGAGGCCGAGGACGCCGTCCAGGAGACCTGGCTGAAGCTCACCCGCGCCGACAGCGACGCCATCGGCAACCTGGCCGGATGGCTGACGACGGTGACCGGCCGGGTCTGCCTCGACCTGCTGCGCAGCCGCACGGCCCGCCGCGAGGATCCCCTCGACGAGACCTTCGTGCCCGACCCCGTCGTCCGGCCGCTGGCCTCGGCCGACCCGGAGCAGGAGGCGCTGCGCGGCGACTCGGTGGGGCTCGCCCTGCTCGTCGTGCTGGAGACCCTGGAACCGGACGAGCGGCTGGCGTTCGTGCTGCACGACCTGTTCGCCGTGCCGTTCGACGACATCGCGCCGGTCGTCGAACGCACCGCGGCCGCGACCCGGCAACTGGCCAGCCGCGCCCGCCGCCGCGTGCAGGGCGCCACCCCGTCGGCGGAGACCGGCCTCGCCCGGCAGAAGGAGGTGCTGGAGGCATTCCTCGCGGCCTCCCGCGGCGGCGACTTCGAGGCCCTGGTCGCCGTCCTGCACCCCGACGTGGTGCTGCGGGTCGACGCCGGCGCCCTGGCCCGTGGCGCCGCCGCCTCGAAGGTGGTGCGCGGGGCGCGGACCGTGGCGTCGCAGGCGCTCACCTTCTCCCGCTACGCCCCGACCGCACGGATGGTCCTGGTCAACGGCACGGTCGGCGTGGCCAACACCCCGCAGGCGGGCCCGCACTCGGTCATGGCCGTCACCGTCGCCGACGGCCGGATCACCCACCTCTACATCCTGTCCGACCCCGCCCGGCTGGCCCCCCTGGACCTGCCCGCCGCCATGACCGGCTGAACCACCCCCGAACCGCCGCCGGTGCCGGTCACCCCGAGCCCGGTGGCGGTCGGCATCGAGGCCACCGCGGACGTACGGCTCGCCGCCGCGCGGCTGCGGGCGAGCGAGCCGTGGTACCCGGCGGCCACCCGGGCCGCGCCCGGCACGCTGCCCGCGCCCGGCACGCTGCCCGCGCCCGGCACGCTGCCCGCGCCCGGTTCGCCGCCGCCGTCGCCCCCTTCCTCGGCCGAACGGTGGTCCAGGGGCCCGCAGCGGATCAGTAGGGTGGGGACATGGCAGATCAGACAGAGGAGCGGCGCGACGGCGCTGCGCGGTCCGGGCTGCGCGGCGACTGCGCGAACTGCTTCGGACTGTGCTGCGTCGCCCTGCCCTTCGCCGCCTCCGCGGACTTCGCGCGCGACAAGCCCGCCGGGAAGCCCTGCCCGAACCTCCTGGCCGACCACCGCTGCGGCATCCACACCCGGCTCCGCCAGGAGGGCTACCCGGGCTGCACCGTGTACGACTGCTTCGGCGCGGGCCAGAAGGTCTCCCAGGTCACCTTCGGCGGCCGGGACTGGCGTACGGAACCCGCGGGCGCGCTCGGCGAGATGGCCGCGGCCTTCCCGGTCGTACGGCATCTGCACGAACTGCTGTGGTACCTGACCGAGGCACTCTCCCTGGCCCCCGCCCGGCCGGTCCACGCCGGACTGCGCGACCTGCTGGAGCGCACCGAGGAACTCACCCTGCTGCCACCGGCCGAACTGGCCGCACTCGACGTGGACGCCCACCGGCGGGACGTCAACGCACTGCTGCTGCGCACCAGCGAACTGATGCGGGCCGGGGTGCGCGGGCGGAAGAAGGACCGGCGGGGCGCCGACCTGGTGGGGGCCCGGCTGAGGGGCGCCGATCTGCGCGGGGCCAGCCTGCGCGGCGCCTGTCTGATCGCCGCCGACCTCACCGGCGCCGATCTGCGCGGCGCCGACCTGATCGGTGCCGATCTGCGCGACACCAACCTCACGGACGCCGACCTGACCGGCGCGTTCTTCCTGACCCAGCCGCAGCTGAACGCGGCCCGCGGCGGCGCGGGCACCCGGCTGCCCGGGTCAGTCACCCGCCCCGTGCACTGGACACCGCGGCCCTGATCCGCCGCCCTCCGCCACCGCCCCCGACGGCGCCTCCGGCTGCCGTGCGGCGGGCGGTGTGCGCCGCTCCAGGCGCAGCCGCAGCCCCTCCGGCATCAGGGTGAGCCGTTCGGTGACCTTGAGCCGGTAGGCGGGGTCGGCGCGCAGTTCGTAGCGGCGCAGCAGCAGACCGAGCACCAGCGTGGCCTCGTGCAGCGCGAACTGGCGGCCGATGCACGCCCGCGCGCCGGTCCCGAACGGCTTGAAGACGTGCGGCGGACGGGCGCGCACCGCCGCCGCGTCGAAACGGTCCGGGTCGAAGCGCTCCGCGTCCGCGCCCCAGGCGTCGGGGTCGCGGTGCAGCATCGGGGTCAGCACCAGTGTCCACGCGCCGCGCCGCATCGGATGCGCGTCGGCGAGCACCGTGTCCTGGCGGGCCTCGCGGGCGAAGGCGGGCGCGGTCGGCCACAGCCGCAGCGACTCGTCCAGCACCCGGCGCAGATAGCGCAGTTTGGCGACCTGTTCGTAGCCGGGCGCCGCCGTGTCGCCCCATATCCGGTCCACCTCGGCGCGGGCGCGGGCGGCGATCTCGGGGTGCCGGGAGAGGTAGTACAGCGCGAAGGACAGCGCGCCGGAGGTCGTCTCGTGCCCGGCGACCAGGAAGGTGATCACCTGGCGGCGGACGTTCTCGTCGGACAGCCGCTCCCCGGTCTCCGGGTGCGCCGTCTCCAGCATCCGGTCCAGCAGATCCCCGCTGTCGCTGCCGCTCCCGCTGTCCGTGCGGCGGGCGCGCACGAGGTCGTCCACGGTGCGGTTGAGGTACGCGATGTCGTCGGCGTTGCGGCGGGTCGCCCCGCGCAGCAGCAGCGGAGCGAGCGGCGCGGGCACGGAGTTGAGGCGCTGCGCGTAGCTGAGGGTGCCGACCATCGCGGTGACGAAGGGGTGCGGGCGGGCGCGTTCGAAGGAGCCGAAGTCATGGCCGAAACCGGTGCGCGCGATCGTCTCCAGGGTCAGCTTCGTCATGTCCCCGGGCACGTCCACGGTGCTCCCCGCGGCCTCGGCGCGGTCCCAGTGGCCGGTGAGCCGGGCGGCCACGTCCAGCATCATCCGGTGGTAGCCGGCCATCGCCTCGCGGCTGAAGCCGGGCGCGAGCACGTCGTGCGCGAGCTGCCAGTTGGGCTCGTGGTTGTACGCGGTGAACAGACCGTCCCCGGCGACCGGCCGCAGATTGGCGACGCCCAGCCCCACGTGCTTGGCGAACCTGCTCTCGTCCGCGAGGTCGGCCGCCAGCCGCGCACCCCAGACGAAGACGAACTCCTTGCCGAACACCTTGCGGCGGAAGATCGGGCCGAGCGCGCGGGCGTGGCGCATCGAGTCCTGTACGGGCGTGCTGCGGTCGACCCCCAGCACATCGCCGAGGAAGGGGATCCGGTGCGCCGGGTGCGGCAGCCGCTCCAACTGCGGCCAGCCCGTCCCCGCGTCGCGGAATCCTTTCGGCAGTCCGGTCCCGGTCGTGGTCTCCGCCATGCCGTGCGCTCCCCGTTCTCCCCGGGCCCGCCGGGGTCCCGGCCGGGCGCCGTGCCGGTCCCTCGGCACGTGTTGGATGTCGGTTCAATAGCGGCTCCCAGTCTGGTCCCGTTGTTGAACTCGCGTCAAGTAGAGTGCGGGGATGGCCGCGAACCAGGGGGAGCAGCGCACGCGCCGCCGGCTGAGCACGGGGGAGCGCAGGGAGCAACTGCTGTCCGTCGGGGCGCGGCTGTTCTCCGAGAGCCCCTACGACGACGTGTGGATCGAGCAGGTCGCCGAGATCGCCGGGGTCTCCCGCGGCCTGCTCTACCACTACTTCCCGACCAAGCGGGACTTCTTCGCGGCGGTCGTGGAGCGGGAGAGCGGGCGGATGCTGCGGATGACCGCGGCCGTCCCCGGGGTGCCCGTGCGCGAGCAGCTGACGGCGGGCCTGGACGCCTATCTGGAGTACGTCAGCGCCCACGCGCACGGCTACCGCGCCTTCCACCGGGCGGACGCGGCGGGCGACCAGGCCGTGCGCCGGGTCTACCGGCGCGCCCTGGCCGCCCAGGAGCGGCAGATCCTGGCCGCGCTGGACGCCGACCCCGAGTTCGGCCCGTCCGCCGCCCGCCGCCCCGATCTGCGTCTCGCCGTCCGCGGCTGGCTGGCCTTCACCACCGCCGTCTGCCTGGAGTGGCTGCGCGGCTCCGAGCTGACCCGGGCGCAGGTCAGGGACCTGTGCGCGCGGGCCCTGCTGGGCGTCCTGGCGCCCTGACCGGCGGGCCGGGCCGCCGTCCCGCCGCCTCGTGACACGCTCGGGCGCCGTCGCCCGTCCCGGCCATCACACGCCTCCGTGCGCCCCCTCCCGGACGCCCGTGTCGGGCCGACATGGTTGGCGTGCGCCCCGATCTTCGATAAGTTAGGCAAGCCTTACCTTATGGATGGCTAGCGAGGAGGTTCCGGATGGGCGACAGCCACACATGGACGGCGGTGCCCGGAGCGGCACAGCGGGCGCGCTCGGTGCTCGCCGCCGCCTGGTCCTGCGCGGTGACCGCGGAGGGCGGCCGGGAGGAGTTCACCGGCGCGCACACCGTCACCGAGGACGGCCGGGTCCTGCTGCGGCTGCCCGAGGACAGCCCCCTGGCCGCGGCCGCGTTCTGCGCGCCGCGCGGTGAACTGCCCGGCGTCCTGGAGTTCGCCGACGTGGCACCCGTCCCGGTGCGCGACCGGATCCGCGCCCGGCTGTGGCTGGCCGGCCGGTTCACCCGGGCCGACGGCCACCTGGACTTCGGGCCCCGGCGCGTGCTGCTGCGCCGCCCCGGCGACGCCGTCGCCGTGGACCCGGGCGAGTTCGCCGGCGCGGCCCCCGACCCGCTGGCCGTCGCCGAGGCCCAGCTGCTCACCCACCTCGCCGACGCGCACTCCGACGCGGTGGACCACCTCACCCGGCTGGTCGCCGCCGACAGCCTCCAGGGTGCCGTACGGGTCCGCCCGCTCGCCGTGGACCGGCACGGCCTCACCCTGCGCATCGAACGGGTGCGCGGCCAGGGCGACGTACGGCTGGCCTTCCACACCCCGGCCGACGACGTCACCCAGCTCGCCGAGCGGATGCACGTCCTGCTCGCCCAGGCCAGCGCCGCCGCCTGCCCGCGTCCGCTACAGCGGCAGCGCGCAGACGGCGACGGGTGAGGCGAACGGCTCGCCCGCCAGGCGCAGCGAGCCGTCCCGGCCGACGCGGAAGACACTGACGGTGCCCGACCTCTGGTTCGCCGCGAACAGCAGCGCGCCGTCCGGGGAGAACGCGATCTGCCGGGGGAAGTCACCCGCCACCGGCACCGTGTCCAGCAGGCGCAGCCGGGCGCCGCTCGCCTCCACGGCGTAGCGCGCCAGGGTGTTGTCGCCCCGGTTGGCGAGATAGGCGAACCGGCCGTCCGCCGTGACGAGGAACTGCGCCGGATAGTTGGTGCCCGCCCCGGAGCCCGAGGACTGCGGCTCACCGACGGTCAGCCGCCCGCTCGGCGGATCGTAGGCGCAGACCGCGACCGTGTCGTCCACCTCATGGGCCAGGTACGCGTACCGCCCGCCCGGGTGGAAGGTCAGATGGCGCGGTCCGGCCCCGGGCCGCGTCCCGGCCCGGGAGACCTCGTCGAGGCGGCCCGTGCGCTCGTCCAGGCGGTAGGAGTACACCGTGTCCGTGCCGAGGTCGACGGCGAGGACATGACCGCCGTCCGGTGAGGTGGTGAACTGGTGCGCGTGCGGGCCCTGCTGGCCGGGTCCGGGCGGCGGGCTGGAGTGCGTCACCAGCGCGGTGCGCTCGCCCAGCGCGCCGGAGCCGTCGATCGGATGCACGGCCACACTGCCGGACGTGTAGTTGGCGCTCAGCAGCCAGCGCCCGCCCGGATGCACGGACAGATGACAGGGCCCGGCCCCGCCGGTGCTCCGGGTGCCCAGCACCGTGCGGTCGGCCGGCCGGATGGCCGTCACACCCCCGTCGGCGCGCTCGTCGACCGCGTACAGGGTGCGGCCGTCCGGGTGCACGGCCAGATACGACGGGTCGGGCACGCCGGTCAGCACGCCCTGCCCGGTCACGGCGCCCGAGACCGGGTCGTACGCCGCCAGGCCGATGCCCGTGCCGCCGTTCGCGCCCGAGGTGTAGGTGCCGAGGTACAGCGGCCGGGTCCCCGACGGCCGCCTCGGCGGGCGGGCCCGCTCCCCGGCCGCCGTCGGCGCCGCGGACCCCGGTGGCTCCGGCGTGCGCGCCGGAGCGGGGACCACCGCCATCGCGGCGGCGCCCGTCACGGCGCTCATCAGCCGCCGCCTGCTCCACCGGCCGCCCGGCACTCCCGCACCACTGCCCATGCCGCACCCCAGGTCTCGTAGGAGGTCGTCACCGCCACCTTGGACCGGACCACCCCGGGTGGGCAAGAGTGGCAACGTGCGTTGCATACCGCGCAACGCACGGGCGGGTCACCAGTCGCCGTCCTGCACCGCATCGCCCGGGGCGTTCTTGAGCGGGGTGACCTGCCCCGGCGAAGGCTGCTGCCAGGGCTCGTGGTCCTCGCCCAGCCAGTCGCCGACCGGCCGCACCGCCGCCAGCGCGTCGGTGGGGGAGAGATCGTCGGCGTCCTCGTCGAAGTAGTCGTACCAGGGCAGACCGGCCGCGGTGTACGCGGCGCGGTCCACCGGCGAGGGCGGGGGAGCCTCGCCGGTGATGTGCCGCCACTGCGGCGGCGTCACCAGATGCACGAACACCCGCCCGGCCGGCTGCGGCGCCCAGTCGCTCAGCGGACGCGGGTCCCGGTACACCTCCTGGCGCATCGAACCGCCCGCGCCCAGGCCCATCGCGGCGCCCCGCGGAGCCGGTGCCGAGGGCGCCGGCGGCGGCGCGCCCGCGGCGAGGGCCCCCGGAGCCGCGAGCGGTCCCGCCGCCGTCCGTCGCAGCACCGCCCGCCGCTCCTCCTCGCGCCACCGCTCCAGCGCCGCCGCGCCCAGGGGGAACGACTGCAACTGCACCCCGCCCCAGACCTCCTCGCCGGTGACCTGGCCCTCCACGGTCGCCCCCAGGCCCAGCGGCACCGCGACGAACTGCCGGACCGTGCCCGCCCCCGAGTTGACGCCGTCCAGCCAGGGCTGGCGCGGCACCACCACGTAGTTCTGCGGATCCCCGGCGAGCCGGCCGCTCCAGGGCTCGCCCGAGACCGCGCACACCTTGCCCGCCCCGACCTGCACGGCGACCGGCCGCGTGCTCAGGAACCGCAGCCACATCGCCTCGCGCAGATACACCGGCAGCAGCACACCGCCGCGCCGCCGCATCTCCTCGGGCACCCGGTCAGCGTGGTCGGCGACCCGCCGCAGCGGGAAGGTGCCGAGCCCCGGCGGCAGCGGATGCGTGCCCGTCTCCGGCAGCCGCAGCGTGCGCATGAACCGCACGCCCACACCGCCGGGCAGATGCAAGGTGTCCTCGTCGATCCGAACCGCCGCGCCGCTCATCCGCGCCCTCCCCGTCCGTCCCCGCCGTCCGCCGCTCATCCGGAACGGCCGTCCTTCAGCCAGAACGCCGGGCGGGCTCCTCCTGGTTCCGGCGGTTGCGCACCGGCGCCCCCAGCCGGTCCGCGATCCGGGTCAGCCGCGACCGGCGCTCGCGCTGCTCGCGGGTGTGCCGGTCCAGTTCCTCCAGCAGCCGCTGGGTGCGGTGCTCGGTGTCCATCTCGTCGATGATGCGGTTGACCTCGGTCAGCACCGCGCCCTGCAACTGCCACTGGCTCGCGTCGTGCTGCACCTCGTCCAGCAACTGCCCCGCCAGCTTGTCGCGGGTGGCCGCGGCCTGCCGCAGCTCGGCCGCGAGCCGGGACTCGGCGGACTCGGCGCTCACGCTCACATCGGTGGTCACCAGCACCGCGTAGCTCACCACCGCGTCGGAGATCTCGGACAGCAACTGCTGCACCAGGGCACCGGCCGGGGCCGAGAACAGCGGCCTGGGCTCGCGCGCCTTGGCCAGGTCGGTGAAGGTGCGCGCCAGGACCCGCAGGACCACCGTGCAGATCTCCAGCGTGTCCAGGCCGGTGCGCAGCACCACCCGGTGCAGCAGCCCCTCGCGGACCCGCGGGTTCAGCCGCAGGCTGTCCTCGGCCTGCCGCAGCGCCGCGTCCACGTCGGCGATGTCGTGGTCGAGCCGACGGGCCTCGTGCAGCCGGGCGGCGGCCTGTTCCACCGGGGTGCCGCCCGCCACCTCCTCGCCCATGTGCAGCATCAGCCGCCGCATCCGGCGGGCCAGCCCGTCGATCGACTCGCCCGCGTGCTCCGTCCACAGCGGGGGAGCGAGAAGCAGATTGCAGCCCATGCCGACCACCGCGCCGATCAGTGTCTCCACGATCCGCGCCCAGGCCGTGCTGCCGACGGTGGTGACGCCGAGGACCAGCATCGCGCTGATCGCCACCTCGGCGACGAACTCGTCCACCCGCACCAGGTGCCCCACCCCGAGACCCGCCAGGATCACCAGGGCGAGGCTCCACCAGGTCAGGCCCACCAGCAGGGAGAAGAGGATGGCGACGACCACACCGGCCACCACCGCGTTCACCCGGCGGACACTGGTCTGGAGCGTCGCGAACAGGGTGACCTGGACCACCAGCAGGGCCGTCAGGGGCGCGGTCAGCGGTGCCGGCTCCGGGCTCAGCCACTTCGCGATCACATACGCGATCGTGGCCGCGACCGTCGAGCGCAGCGCCTGGACGACCACCGGGTCCCGGTGCCGCTTCACCAGCCGGACGAGGGACGACATCGACTCGCTCACATCGTGCATCCCTTGCGCTGTTCCCCGTTCGCGGACACGTCGAACGTCACGTCCGCCGAGTACGGCCGTCCGCGCGGCGGGCGGGCACGGCGGCCCGGCGGAGCGGCCGGGCGCGGCCGTCAGGCGTACAGCTTGTCGAGGTAGGCGGCCAGATTGCCGTTGGTCCGGGCGATCTGCTCCTGCACCGTCAGGCTCTCCTCGAACCGGGTGCCGTTCTGCGGGACCTTCTTCCCCCGCACATACAGCGAGCAGGCCAGGTCGGTGCACATGTACAGACCGACCGAGTTGCCCTCGCGGCCCGCGGTGCCCGCCTTGCGGGCGGTCATCAGGGAGACCCCGCCGCCCGGGTGCGTGGTCAGGCACAGCGAGCACATGCTGCGGTGCAGAAAGCCGCGCTGCGCGGCCGGGAAGCGCAGCGCCACACCCACCGCGCGGCCCTCGCGCTCGGTGACCAGATAGCTGCGGTCGGGCGCGCCCGGATCGCGCCAGCCCAGGAAGTCGAGGTCGTCCCAGGGGCGTTCCGCCAGGTCGCGGGGGACGGCCAGCCGCTTGGCCTCGCCCTTGGAGCAGTTGACGAAGCAGGCGCGGATGTCCTGCTCGGACAGAGGTCTCATGAAAGGCTCCGGGTGGCTGGGCGGATCGGGCACCGGGACGGACCACGGCTCCGATGCCTAAGGCTTTTAGGTTCAAGGCTAGGATAAGCAGGTTGCAGGAGGGGGATCCAATGAATATCCGCAGCGGCGCCGGGCCGGCGCTGCCACCCGCGGCCCGCGCGGCGATCGCGCACGTCGCGGAACGGTCCGGGGGCCCGGCGCTCGCGCCGGACCTGCGTATCACCCTCAACTTCCACCCCGACCGGCCCTCGGGCGGCCTGCCCCTGCTGCGAGCGCTCGCCCGGGACGGCGCGTACCACTCGCAGTTCGTCACCGGCACCAGCAACGGCGGACTCACCGCCCACCCCGGCGGGGACCGCTGGCGCTGGGAGCACCGCATCTTCGGCGGCGCCTACGACACCGCGCCCGCGGCCGCCCGGCCGGTCTACGGCGCGCTGGACTTCCGCCGCCAAGTGGTGGGCGCCGCGCCCCGGTTCGGGTCCTCGCACTTGCGGCTCACGGCGGCGGCCCTGGCCCGCGCCACCTTCTGCTACCCCGACAGCGCCGCCGGGCCCGCCGACTTCGGCACCGCCGCCGCCCTGGGCCTGACCGCCCTGGCCGAGGCCGACGAGCGGGACGCCCTGGACGACTACGTCGAGGCCCAGGTGCACGGCGGCGTCGACCTCGCCCGGGACGTGGAGGTCCTGGTCCTGGACGCGAGCTACCGCGGCACCCCCGTCGAGGCCGACGCGCGGGACCTGCCCTGCCCGCTCGCCTGGCACCCCGGCTACCGGCTGTCCGTGCGGGAACTGCGCCGCCACGGCGACTACCGGGGCGCCGAGTACACCGCGCTCGGAGCGCGGATCGCCCGGGACGGGCACCTCGACCCGTGGATCATCGGCGAGGCCGCCAACACCGGCCGCCACGCGGCACAGGACCTGAAGAAGGTGTGGCACCTGCTCGCACGGCACGGAGCGCCCGAGGGAGCGGGCACCGCCTGCCTGCCCCGCGCGGGCGCCGCGGCCGGGCCGGACCCCGCCACGGAACCGGCCACGCCTTAATTTATTGCCTGACCTAAGGGGGACGGGAAGTCGCGCCGGACCGGCCCCCGGCGGTATGTTGCAGGTCGGACAGGGCGGGACAGGCACGCGTGCAAGGACGAGGGAGCCACATGGCGGCGGGGCGGAACGGGCGCACGGTGCGCGATCTCAGACGGGCCAACCGCACGGCCGTCCTGCAACGGCTGTATTTCGACGGCCCCCTCAGCCGCTTCGAACTGGGCCCCGCCACCGGCCTCAGCTCGGGTTCGATCAGCAATGTCGTCGCCGACCTGGTCGCCGACGGACTGGTCGAGGAGGCCGGCAGCGTCGACTCCGACGGCGGGCGCCCGCGCACCCTGCTGCGCGTGGTCCCGGGCAGCGGCCACATGATCGGCGTCGATGTCGGCGAGACCCGGGTCCGTGTCGAGCTGTTCGACCTGACCCTCACCGAACTGGCGCGCACCGAACGGCCGCTGACCGGACAGCGCTACGACGTCGACGTGATCACCGGCCACATCGGGGACGGTATCGCCGAGGTCCTGCGCGCGGCCGGGCTCGCCCCCGAGCGCCTGCTCGGCGTCGGGATCGGTGTCCCCGGCATCGTCGAGCGCACCGAGGACCGGGGCGCCGTCGTGCACGGGCAGACCATCGGCTGGGACGCGGTGCCCCTGGAGAGGCTGCTGCGCTCCGGCGGGCAACTCCCGGACGGCGTGCCCTGCTTCATCGACAACGGCGCCAAGACGCTCGGCCAGGCCGAGATGTGGTTCGGCGCCGGACGCGGCGCGGGCAACGCGGTCGTGGTGCTCTTCGGCTCCGGCGTCGGCGCCTGCCTGGTCACGCCCGAGGTGGAACGGGGCCGGGCCGTGGAGTGGGGGCATCTGACGGTACGGGTGCGCGGGCGCCGCTGCCGGTGCGGCGCGCTCGGCTGTCTGGAGGCCTACGCGGGCGCCGAGTCGCTGCTGGCCCGCTGGCGGGAGGAGGGCGGCCGGCCGCCGGGCGGCACCGACGAGGAGACCGCGCTGACCGCCATGCTGGCCGCCGCCTACCCGCCCGGGGGCACCGCGGCCGACCCGGTCGCGCTGGCCGTGCTGGAGGAGACCGCCGAGTACCTGGGCGCGGGCCTGTCCGACCTCATCAACCTCTTCCAGCCCGAGCGCATCCTCATCGGCGGCTGGGCGGGCCTCCAGCTCGGCGCCCGCTTCCTTCCGGCCGTACGCCGCCACGCCACGGCCTACGCCCTGCGCCACCCCGCCGAGCGGGTCACCGTCGAACTGGGGCGGCTCGGCCCGGACGCGGTCACCGTGGGCGCGGCGATCCTGCCGCTGGCCGACTTCTTCGCCCGCGGCGGGCGCCCCGCCGCACCGGTGCCCGAGGCCCGCCCCCCGGCCTGGCAGACGGCCCTGGAGGAGCGCAGGCCGTAGCCGCCGCCGACCCCGTCACCCGACCCCGCCGTCAGGGCTTGCGGGCCACTCCGCCGTGGATGTCGGTGGGCCGCGGCGCCGTGCCGGGAGCGGGGCGCCACAGCGGGCAGGAGACGATGCCCGGCTCCAGCAGCTCCAGGCCCTCGTAGTAGGCGGCGACCTGCTCCGGGCTGCGCAGCACGTAGGGGACGGCGCCGGTGTCGTCGTAGCCCTGCTGGGCCTCCTTGAGCGCCTGGTCGGTGTCCGTGCTGTCGTAGTGGACGAAGTAGCTGCCGGAGGGCAGGGCGGCCTGGAGGCGGCGGACGATCGACCTCGCCTCCTCGTAGTCCTGGATGTGGCCGAGGATGCCCATGAGCATCAGGGCGACCGGCTGCTCGAAGTCCAGGATCCGCCCGGCGCGTTCGACGATCGTCGCGGGGTCGTGCAGATCGGCGTCGATGTACTCGGTGACGCCCTCGGGCGTGCTGGTGAGCAGCGCCTGGGCGTGGCGGAGCACCAGCGGGTCGTTGTCGACGTAGACGACGCGCGCCTCGGGGGCTATGCGCTGGGCGACCTGGTGGGTGTTGTCGTAGGTGGGCAGTCCGGTGCCGATGTCGAGGAACTGGCGCACGCCGAGTTCACCGGCCACATGGGTCACGGCGCGGATCAGGTACTCCCGCGAGGCGCGGGCCATCGTCTCGATGGTGGGGGCGTGTTCGCGGTAGGCGTCGCCCGCGATCCGGTCCACCTCGTAGTTGTCCTTGCCGCCCATCCAGTAGTTCCAGATGCGGGCCGAGTGGGGCACCGAAGTGTCGATCTTGGACAGCGCGTCCTGGTCGGGGGTGGGGCGGCCGTGGGTCATGGGGGTCTCCTGCCGTACGTCACGCGGGGGTCCAAAATATCGTCAACGACCTTGCGCCGAAGGGTGGTTCGTGAGGCGTGAGGTGCGAAGCGGGGCACGGGGGGCGCGAGGGGCACCGAGGGGGTGGCGCCCGGGGCGCACCAGGGGGTCGGCGGGGCCGGACCGGCGCGGGGCCGCGCGCCGGGCGGCGTCCGCCGCCGGGGGCGGGGCCACCCGCACGGCGGGAGGTGGCGTGCGGGTGGCCCCGCGGGGCGGGCCGGGGCGGGCCGGGCCGGGTTCGGCCGCGGCCCGGCGACGCCCGCGGCCCGGGTCCTACGGGATCGCGGGACTGCGGGACTGTGGAATCCGGAGTGCGCGGCGCCGGGCTGCGGGGACGGGGGAGCGGGCAGTCCCCGGCGGCGGCCGCCGTGCACTCCGGTCAGTCGACCAGGAAGTCCGCGAGCCCCGCCTTGGCGCCCGCCAGGAAGGTGACCATCTCGTCCCGGGTGTAGATCAGCGCGGGTCCCGTGGGGTCCGTGGACTGGCGTACGGCGATCCTGCCGTCCGGCAGGCGCTTGGCCTCGACGCAGGAGCCGCCGTTGGTGCCGCTCCAGGGCTTGTGCCAGCCCTCGGTGCCCAGTTCGCCCGCGGGCATGCCGTTGCGGACCGAAGGGGCGGGCGTCCGGGGTGCGGTGGATGCCATGGGATCACAACTCCTTACGCAGTTCGGCCAGGATGTGCTTGGTCCGCGCGACCGGTTCGGCCTGCACGGACATCCGGTCCAGTACCTCTAGATAGGTGACGACGTCCTCCGGCCGGTCGTAGTAGACCGAGCCCGCGAGGTTCTCGGTGTAGACCACGTCGGGCAGTTCGGAGAAGCCGAAGCGGAAGTGGTGGAAGGGGCCGTAGGCGCCCGGATGGGCCCCCACGGCGTAACGCATGATCTGGATCCGTACCTTCGGGGTCTCCAGGGCCTCCAGGATCCGGTCCACCTGGGCGCGCATCACCGCGGCGCCGCCCACGGGACGGCGCAGCACCGTTTCGTCCAGGATGGCCCAGACGGCGGGGGCGCCCGGTCTGTCCAGCAGATCCTGCCGCTTGAGGCGCAGGGCCACCCGGCGGGCGAGCTCCTCCTTCGACTCGTTGGGGAAACCGACGCGCATCAGCGCGACGGCGTAGTCGAACGTCTGCAACAGCCCCGGCACGTAGTGCGGTTCGTAGAGGCGGATGACGCTCGCCTCGCTCTCCAGGCTCACATACGCCTTGAACCACTCCGGCAGCACATCGCGGTACTTGTACCACCAGCCGGGCTTGTTGGCCTCGCGCGCCAGGGCGGCGAAGTCGTCGATCTCGGCGTCCGGGACACCGTAGGCGCGCAGCAGCTCCCGCACATACGGGATACGCAGGCCGACCTCGGCCTTCTCTATGCGGCGCACCGTCAGCGGCGTCACCTCGATGGTGCGCGCCGCCTCCTCGAAGGACACACCCGCGCGTTCGCGCAGCTGCCGCAGGCGCTTGCCGAGAACCATCCGCAGAACGGTGGGTGCGCTGCCGCCGGAGCGGTTCTCACTCACCTCTGACCTCCCGGAGCGGCTGTCACAGCGTGCAGTGTGTCACGCGCCGGACGACTCGAACAGAGTGATGCGAGGCTGTCTGAAATTATCAGAACGCAGGTTGCGGGCCGAGTGTGTGCCACATCATAGTGATCCGGGAAGCCGGCATCCGGGTCGCCGTATGGTGATCAACTCGCGTTGCTGGTATGGGAACTGACGTTCCAACAGGTGCGGTGCGGTCCTCGGGCCGCACGGGACTGCGAAGGCGAGAGCTGGATGACCACCGTGACCGACGGACAGCCCACGAGCCGCGAGGAGAGCCCGGCCGGGGCCGGTGGCGCGCGCCGGACCGGCGACGGTGGCGCGGGCCGCGCCACGACGGGGTGCCGGGAGGCCCGATGACCGGATCCAGGGCACAGCACGGCGGTCCCCCGCACGCACCGGCGCAGGCGCGGGACGAGTTCCCGGCCGCCGCACGCGTTCCGGACCGGGCGGCCGGACCGCCCCGGCTGCGCTCCACCGTGCCCGCCGACCCCTCCTGGGCCTCGGCGGTACGGCGTCTGGTCACCCAGCACCTCGCCCGGCTGCGGCTCACCGCCGACCAGTGCGACAGCGCGGTCCTCGCGACGGACGAGCTGTTCGCCAACGCGGTCAGCCACGCGAGCAGCGGCCCGCGCGACACCGTCACCCTCACCATCGAACGCACCGCCCGCACCCTGCGGGTGACGGTGGCCGACCGGTCGCCCCTGCTGCCCCGGCGCCGCGCGGCCGACGCCGCCGACGAGTCGGGGCGCGGGCTGGCCATCGTGGCCGCCCTCGCCGACGACTGGGGACTGGCGCCCCCCGAACCCGGCAACCGCGGCAAGCGGGTCTGGTTCACGCTGTGCCTGCGGGGTGCCGCGTCATGACGGACCACCCGGCACAGGCGCACGCGGGCACGGACACCGTGGCCCGCGCCGCCGTCCCCGCGCCGGGCGGCGACCGGGCGTACGCACCCCCGGCACCCCGTCCGCCGGAGCCCGGCACCGCCGCCCCGGACGGACCGGCGGCCGACACGGAGGCCGGGGAGACGGCGCCCGGCGCGGCGCAGGCGGCCCCGGAACGGCGCCTGTGGCAGGCGCTGACGGCGATGTACGTGTCGGACACCGTGTCGGACACCGCGTCGGCCCGAGCCCCCCGCACCGTCACGGGCGCGGGCACGGCCACCGGTGACACCGACGACGGCCACCCCCGCGACGGACGCACCGCAGCGCCGCCGGACGGGCGGCTGCGCCGCGCCCTGTCGGCGCTGTACACGGCGGATCCCGCGGCGGCCGACGTCCCGGCCGCCGCCCTCGCCGCTGACGGTCCCCGCGGCGCCGGGGAGCCCGGCGAGGCCGCCACCGCGCCCTTCACCGCGGCGGTGGTCCAGGACCTGCTGTGCCGGGCCGAGCGCGACCGGCGGCTGACGCGTGAGGCGGGCGCCGCGCCCACACCGCAGCGCAGGCGCGGCGTCGCCGAGTGCCACCGGGACAACGCCGACGCCCTCGCGGGGATCGTCGGCCGCCACGGCTGGCCGGCCGCCGCCGCCGTGGGCGCCGAGGCGTCGACCGCGGCGCTGATGATCCTGCTGCACGCGCCCCGGCTGGACCTGCGGCTGAGCTGCCGGGACCTGATCGCGCAGGCCACGGCCGACGGCCGCACCCCGGCCGTCCACCTCGCGTACATCGCCGACCACTGCGCCGTGGAGCTGGGCGAACCGCAGTTCTACGGGACGCGGATCAATCCGGTGACCCTGCGCCCGTACCCGGTCCGGCTGCCCCGGACGCTCGACGAGCGCCGCCAGGACGTCGGCCTCGGCCCGATGGAGGAGCAGATGCGGGCGCTGCGGCTGCGCGGCTGACCCGGCGCCGCGCCCCGGGGGACCGGGCGGCCCGACCGGATCGCGGGCAAGCGGCCGGTGCCCGGCCGGGGCCGAGGGGACTTCCGCAGGTCGGCGGGGTTTCGCGGGCCCGTACGGAGGTACCCGCGCCTCGGCCCGGCGGCGGACGGAGACCGGCAGACCGAAGAGGTCCGCGGCCGCCGGGTGACGCGCGGACCGGAGAAGCCGGAGAAGGGAGCACACCGTGACCGCACACCGCCCGCCCGTCCCCCGGGACATGCCGGACCAGCAGGCCCAGGCGGACGAGGACCCCTGGGAGACGGCGCACACCGCGGCGGGCCCCGGGCAGCCCCGGCGCGAGCCCCCGGCGGACGACGTGCCCACGTCGGACGAGGAGCACCCCGGCCCGGACGAGCCGCCCGCCTGACCCGCGACCACGCATCCGGCTCGTCCAGCGCGTCCGGCCGCGTCCGGCCTCATCCGGCCCTGCGCCCCCGCAGGGGTTCGGTGTCCGCGCCCTCGCCGCGCTGCAACCCGCGCAGGAACTCCTGGATCACCTCGATCGCCGTGTACCGGGGGCGCCAGTCCAGTTCGGTGTGCGCCCGGGTGCAGTCCATCAGGGGCAGCCGCACCGGGCGCAGGCCCAGCATCTCGGCGAGCACCTTCGCGTCCAGCGGCGGATCGGCGGCCAGATTGAAGGCGCCGCTCACCTCACGGTGCAGCGCCAACTGACAGGCGCGGGCCGCGTCGTCGGTGTGCAGGGCCTGCACCCGCAGTCCGGGGACGTCGGGCAGGAACGGCAGCAGCTCGGGCCGCGCCACGGGACCCGGCAGGAACCGCCCGCCGAAGATCCGCCGCTGCTCGCTCGCGGACTCGGCCTTGAACAGGAACCCGGGGCGCATCCGCACCACCCGCACATCGGGATGGTCCCGTTCGAAGGTGTCGAGGGCCCGTTCCAGATACGCCTTCTCCCGGGTGTACGCGGCGTCCGGCCAGCCGTGGGTCGGCCAGGACTCGTCCACGGCGCGGTCCTTGGGGCCCGGCGAGTACGCGCCGACCGAGGAGGCGTGCACCAGCACCGGCACCCGGGCGGCGGCCACCGCGGGATCCGGCGGGCCAGGCCCCGTACGGAGGCGACCTCCGGATCCTCGGAGAGCAGACGGACCACGCTGGTACCGGCATTGCCGGTGGCGCCCGTGACGACGACCCTGCTGCCCGACACGCTGCTCACGTTCGGCTCCTTCCGGAAGACGGCCGAGTGAAGAGGGCCGAGTGAAGACGGCCGAGTGCGGGGCACGAGTACCCGGTCCCCGGCCGTCGACCCGTGCGCCCCGCGCCCTCTCGTACGCACGCCCCCCGCAGAACCGCTCCCGTCCCGCTCCCGCTCCGGTGCCGACCGGCATGACCTCCGACGTCATCGACCCGCGCCCGCCCCACCGCGACCATGGACAGCGGACGGACGACATCACGTCACCGCTCACCCGCACCGCTCACCCGCACCGGACTCCGGGAGGTCTCCATGCCGTACGTCACGAGCCCCGCCGACGGCACCCGTCTGCACTACACCGACCATGGTCCGGTGGACGGGCCCGTGGTGGTCTTCGTCAACGGCGCCTACTTCGGGACCGGTATGTGGGAGTTCCAGACGCTGCCGCTGGCGGGGGAGGGCGTGCGCTGCGTCGGCCTGGACCGGCGGGGCCACGGCCGTTCGGACGACGTGTGGGACGGCTACGACCTGGACACCCTCGCCGACGACCTGTACGGGCTGCTCGACCACCTGGACCTGCGCGAGGTCACCTTCGTGGGGCACTCGCTGGGCAGCGCGGAGATCGTGCGCTGCCTGACCCGGCACGGCACGGACCGTGTCGCACGGGTCGCCTTCGTCGCGGGCATCGCGCCGGGCGTGGTCCGCACCGCCGATCACCCGGAGGGCTGGGACCCGGAGGTGATGCGCGCCGGCCGCGCGGTGTTCCGCAAGGACCGGGCGGCCTTCTACGAGGACGGGGCCGCCCCCTACTTCGCCCTCGACGTGCCCGGCAACGAGGTGTCGCCGCACTACGTCCGGCACGTCGTCGACCAGGCCCTGGCCTGCACGCCCCGCGCGGCGGACGCCGTCAACCGGCTGGTCGCCACCGTTGACCTCGCCCAGGAACTGCCGAAGATCGGCCTGCCGCTGCTCGTCGTGCACGGCACCCACGACACGTCGGCCCCGCTGGAAGGGACCGGCCGCCGGAGCGCCGCCCTGGTGCCGGGCAGTGTGCTCAAGGAGTACGAGGGCGGCGGCCACGGGCTGTACGTCACCCACGCGGACCGGCTCAACGCGGACCTGCGGGCGTTCCTCGCGACGTCCTGAGCGGGCCGGGCCGGGCGGGGCGGGCGGGGCGGGGCGTCGGCGGGTACGGGGCCTTCGCCCGGCCCGCCGACGTACGGCCTCAGGCGCGGTCCGCGAACGCGTCCACCCCCGTCAGCTCCGCCGACAGCGCCCACAGCCGGGCCGCCTGGCCGGGGTCGGTGGCCCAGGACTTGACCCCACTGCTGTGCATGCCCTCGTCGGGCACCGGCTCGGCGATGTCGCAGTCCTCCAGATAGACACCGCCGAGTCCGTCGAGACGGGGCGAGGCCGCGGCCCAGACCTGGGTCGCCGCGCCCTGCTGCGGGGTCTTGAATCCCCGGGGGTTCAGCGGGACGCCGTTCTCGTCGACCCAGCCGCGCTCGACCATCTCCTCGCGGGTCAGATGGCGCTGGAGCGGGGTCATGATGGCGCCCGGGTGCAGGGCGAAGGAACGGACGCCGCGGTCCCGGGCCAGCCGGTCCAGATGCACGGCGAACAGGACGTTGGCGGTCTTGGCCTGGCCGTAGGCCGCCCACTTGTCGTAGCCCTCGCGCCAGTGGACGTCGTCCCAGCGGATCGCGGAGAAGTGGTGGCCGCGCGAGGAGACCGAGACGATCCGGGCACCGCCCGGCTCGATGGCCGGCCAGAGGCGGTTGACCAGGGCGAAGTGGCCGAGGTGGTTGGTCGCGAACTGCGCCTCCCAGCCGGGTCCGACCCGGGTCTCGGGGCAGGCCATGACACCGGCGCTGTCGATGACGAGGTCGACGGTGCGGCCGGAGGCCAGGAAGCGTCCGGCGAAGTCCCGGACGCTGTCCAGGTCGGCGAGGTCGAGCGTGTCGGTCTCGGTGCCCTCGATGCCGTGCAGCGCCTCGCGGGCGGTCGCGGGACGGCGGGCGGGGACGACCACGCGGGCGCCCGCCGCGGCCAGTGCCCGGGTGGTCTCCAGACCGATACCGGAGTATCCGCCGGTGACGATCGCCAGCTTCCCGGTGAGGTCGATGCCGTTGAGGACGTCGGCGGCGGTGTCGGCCGCCCCGAAGCCCGAACCGATCTTGTGCTGTGGCGTGGTGGTCATGCCCGGAACGCTACGGATTGGAGCGCTCTCGAAGTCAAGCGCACACCGGACACACCGGCACCGGGGGCCGTGGGCTGGGGGAGCAGGACAGCAAAAGAACAAAAAAGGGAAGCCCCGGCCGGACGGGGGAATCACGGCCGGGGCGGTCCTGGTGTGGGCACGCATGGCGGTCGCCTCTCGGCGAGACGCTCCACAGGGCTTCAGCCGAACGATCGTCCCTGTGGGCAATAGGTGAGGCCCGGGGACACTGTCCCATCCGCACCCACGCCTCGTTCAACGGGCCAGGGGGGTCCGGTGTTCCGGTCTCTGCCTCGTTTTGCGGTGATCTGGGTCACTCCGCAGGGGTACGCGGTGCTGTACCCGGTACCGGGACGCCAGAGGCGGCGCCGGGCGCGGTCTCCGCCCACAGGCTCTCCGCCTGGAGCGGCTCGGTGGAGCCGAGGCCGACCGACCCTCGCCGCGCTCGCCACTCTCTTCTCGGCGAGTCTGCGAGTCTGCGAGTCGGTGATTTGGCGAGTCGGCGATCCGGCGAGCGCGCGGGGTCCGTCCGGGTGGCACGTCAGGGGCCCGCCGCTCCGGACGGCGTGCGCCGCTCGCGGGTCCACTCCAGCAGCTCGTCGGCCGACCAGGTGGTCACGACGCGTTCCGGCGCCACCCCGCACTCCTCGGCCCGCGCGCAGCCGTGGATCTGCCAGTCGAGCTGTCCGGGCGCGTGCGCGTCGGTGTCGACCGAGAACAGTGTGCCCGCCGCCACGGCTCGGCGCAGCAGTCCGAGCGGCGGGTCCAGCCGCTCCGGACGGCTGTTGATCTCCACGGCGGTCCCGGTCTCGGCGCAGGCGGCGAACACGGCGTCCGCGTCGAACTCCGACTCGGGCCGCCCCCGCCCGGTCAGCAGCCGTCCCGTGCAGTGCCCGAGGATGTCGGAGTGCGGATCGCGGACGGCGGCCACCATGCGGCGGGTCATCGAACGGGCGTCCATCCGCAGCTTGGAGTGCACCGACACGACCACCACGTCGAGCGCCGCCAGCAGCTCCGGTTCCTGGTCCAGGCGGCCGTCGTCGAGGATGTCGCACTCGATGCCGGTCAGCAGCCGGAACGGCGCCCAGCCCCGGTTCAGCTCCGCCACCACCTCCAGCTGCTCGCGCAGCCGCGCGGGCGACAGGCCCCGCGCCACCGTCAGCCGCGGCGAGTGGTCGGTGAGCACCGCCCACGCGTGGCCGAGGTCCGCCGCGGCCCGGCCCATCTCCTCGATCGGGCTGCCGCCGTCGGACCAGTCGGAGTGCAGATGGCAGTCGCCGCGCAGCAGCGCCCGCAGCCGCTCGCCGCCGCGCGCCAGGGGCTCGCGCGCCTCCTCCTCCAGCGCGCGCAGATAGCCGGGCACCTGTCCGGCCAGCGCCTCCCGGACCACCTGCGCGGTCTTCGGCCCGATCCCCTTGAGCGACTCCAGCGTCCCGTCACCGGCCCGCCGGGTCACCTCCTCGGCGGCGAGCGCGGACAGCACACCGGAGGCCGTGCGGAAGGCGCGTACGCGGTAGGTGGGGGCCCCGGACCGCTCCAGCAGGAAGGCGATCCGGTCCAGCGCCTCGACAGGGTCCATCGCCACCTCCACCCCCAGGGTTGCCCGGCCGCCCCGCGACCGCACCTCCACCCCGTGGACCGGCCCGGCCGGAGCGCCGGGCGCGCACGGTCCGCGATCGTCGTCCTAGGCTGGACGACATGACCGAGAGCGCGAGTCCCTATATCTCCCAGCCGCGGATCATGGTGCTCGGAGTCCAGCCGGGCGACCCGCCGTTCCGCATCGTGGAGATCGACGGCGAGGTGGTCGGCGAGGCGAAGACCGTCACCGATGTGCTCCAGGCCGCCGCGGCGTTCGGGATCACGGTCCACGACCTGGACGACCCGGACACCGTGCGCTGGGTGGGCGGTGACAAGTTCACCTGGCACTAGGGCCTGTCCGGCCGATCATGGCGAAGACGCGGGGTGGGGCACGCACATCCGCCGCGTTGTCGTCGGTTGCCGACGCTCCGCGTCGACGCCCTCCTCCGCCTTGCGGCTGCACGCACCCCACCCCGCTCACCCGCGCCCACAAGGCACTGTTGCCTCCCTCCACCATGATCGGCCGGACAGGCCCTCGGTCCACGGGCGACGGCACGGGCCTCAGCCCACCGTCCACTTCTGGTTGGCGGCTCCCGTGCAGGTCCAGATCTGGAGCCGGGTGCCGTTGGCGGAGCTGCCGCCGGTGGCGTCCAGGCACTTGTCGGCCTGCGGATTGACGATGTCGCGGGCGGCCGGGAGCGCCCACTTCTGGTTGGGGCCGCCGGTGCAGTCCCACAGTTGGACCTGGGAACCGTCCGCGGTGGCGTTGTCCTTGACGTCGAGGCACTTGCCGAGGGCGCGCAGGGTGCCGTCGGACCCGGCCGTCCACTGCTGGGCGGCGGTGCCGTTGCAGTCGTAGAGCTGGACCGGGGTGCCGTTGGCGGGGTTCGCCCCGGCCACGTCCACGCACTTGCCGGCCGGTCCCCTGATGGGCAGCGCCCCGGCGGGGCTGTCGGACGTGGTGACCGAGACGGAGTCCACCACCAGTTGCTGCGGCAAGGACGTCGAGCCGTCCGGGTCGCCGGGCCAGTAGCCGCCCACCGCCAGATTGAGGATGAGGAAGAACGGCTTGTCGAACACCCAGGTCCGGCCGCCGAGGTCCGCGGGCGTCCGGCGCTGGTAGACGGTGCCGTCGACCGACCAGGTGATCGAGCCGGGCGCCCAGTCCACGGCGAAGGTGTGGAAGGCGTCGGCGAACGCCTGGCCGTTCGGCAGGGAGTACGCGGCGCCGATGCCGCCCGAGCCGGAGTAGCCGGGGCCGTGGATGGTGCCGTGCACGGTCGAGGGCTCGAAGCCCACGTTCTCCATGATGTCGATCTCGCCGGAGTCCGGCCAGTTCACCGGCGTGCCCAGCATCCAGAACGCCGGCCACATGCCCTGTCCGCGCGGGATCTTCATCCGCGCCTCGACATGGCCGTACTGCGCGTCGAACTTCCCCGAGGTGTTCAGCCGGGCCGAGGTGTACTGGCAGGTGCCGTACCAGCACTGGTAGCCGCCCGGGTTCTCCCGCCGGGCGGTGATGACCAGGTGGCCCTGGCCGTCCAGGGCCGCGTTGCGGGTGCCGGGCGTGTAGTACTGCCGTTCGTGGTTGTTGACGTTGTCGCCGGTCTCCGTCTGCCACTTGGCGGAGTCGACGGCCGCGCCCGCGGGCCCGTCGAAGGTGTCGGAGAACCCGGAGAACATGGCGGCGGTGGGGGCGGCGGAGGCGGGGGACGGGCTCGCCTGGGCGGGGCCGACGGCCGCCGCCCCGGCGAGCACGGCGGACAGGGCGGCGAGCAGACATCTGCGGAGCGGGCGTCGAGAGGCCACGGCACTCCCTTCCGTACGGCGGCCCGGTGGGCGGGCGCGCCGACAGTCGTGGGGGGAACGAGAGAGTGGTTCGGCACTTGATTCAAGAGATGAATTAAGAAGCCGTCAATACTCCGGTACGGACCATTCCCCACTCGGTACGGACCGGTCCCCGAGGGCCGTGCTCACGCGCGCCGACGGCGGCGCGCGTGCACCGCCCGGCCCAGCCGCCGCCCCAGCAGCAGATGACCGGCGAGCGCCCCGGTCGTGTTGAGGATGACGTCGTCGATGTCGAACGCCCGCCCGGTGATCAGTGCCCCCTGGGCGAACTCCACCGCCAGCATCACGAGCGCGGTGAGCAGCAGGACGCGCGGCAGCCGCCGCGACCGGGGCGCGAGGACGGGCACCAGGATCCCGAACGGCACCCCGAGCAGCAGGTTCCCGCCGATCTGCTGGACGGCGTCGCGCAGCCCCGGCTGGTCCGCGTACTCCCGCAGCGAACGCCCCGGGTGCAGGTTCGTGTGCACGAACGGCACCGAGGCGGGCGACGGCTGGAGCGTCAGCCGGGCCAGGACGACGGCGAAGGCCACCATGCACACGAACGCGCACGCCATCGCCAGCAGCCGCAGCGGCCAGGGCGCGGGCCGCCGCACCTCGACGGCACGCTCCACGGCGGGCTCGGTGACGGGTTCCGTGACGGGCCTCGCGGCCGGCTCGGTGACGGGCTCCGCTGCGGGCTTCGCGGCGGGTTCCGTACGGGCCTCGGGCGCACCGGGCCCGGTCCCGCGCCGCCCCGGCACGCGCGCCCGGAACGCCGTGAGCGGACGGAGCGTCATCCTTGCCATCCCAGCCTCCCGAGCATCCCGGCATCAACTCGTCGTTCCCGCAAGCCGGTTACCCCCGAACCGCACCGTGATTCCGGCCGCCGCCGACGGTGCGCGGGCCGTGCTCCCGGTTTCCGTTGCTGCTGTCGGGGCAACCGGGTCGCCCACCCGCGCGCCGCCGCACACCCCCCGGTGGCGGCGGTGCTTGTTGGCCGGGAAGCGGCGGACCGGACCCCGCCGCACATCAGCGCGGGGGACCGAACCCGAGGAGGTGCCGGGTGAGGCCGCGGACGACCCTCCTCGCCGTGGGCGAGGTGCTGGCCTGGTGGGCCGCGCTCGTCGCGCGGGCCGGCCGGCGGGCAGTGAGTCACGGGTGAACGGCTGGATCGCGGCGGCGACGGCCGTCCTGGCGGCCGGACTCGGCACGGCCCTGTGGGGCGTGGCCACCAGACCGCTGTCGCGCCGCGTGGTCGCGCAGAACCTGTCCACCGCCGTGGTCTGCCCCGCTCTACTGCTCCTCGCCCAGGGCTACGGCCGCACCTCCTATGTCGACCTGGCGCTGCTGCTGGCCGTCGCCCGCCCCGGGCTGCTGGCCGCACCCGGCTGGGCGCTGCCGCTGCGCCGCTTGCAGTCCGGGCACGTCGGCGACTACGTGGCGTGGCTGCTGGTGGGGTCCGCGCTGCTGGGGGCGCCGGCGCTGCCGGGCGTGCTGGGCCGATGACCCGCGCCCGGTCAGTACGATGACCGCGGCAGTCCGGAATGATCATGCGAGGAGCGGATCGTGCGAGACATCGCGGTGTTCAGCGGCAGTGCCCATCCCGAACTGGCGGCGGAGGTCTGCGCACACCTGGGCGTCCCGCTCAGCCCCACCCGGGTCAGCCGGTTCGCCAACGACTGCCTGGAGGTGCAGCTCCAGGCCAACTGCCGCGAGCGGGACGTGTTCCTGATCCAGCCGCTGGTCAAGCCGGTGCAGGAGCACCTCGTGGAGCTGCTGCTGATGTGCGACGCGGCCCGCGGCGCCTCCGCCGGACGCATCACCGTCGTCATGCCGCACTACTCCTACGCCCGCTCCGACAAGAAGGACGCCCCGCGCATCTCGCTCGGCGGACGCCTGGTCGCCGATCTGCTGGTCGCGGCGGGCGCGAGCCGGGTCCTGGCGATGACCCTGCACGCCCCGCAGGTGCACGGCTTCTTCTCGGTCCCCGTCGACCACCTGCACGCCCTGCGCGAACTGGCCGCGCACTTCGAGCAGTACGACCTGACCCGCACCACCGTCGTCTCGCCCGACCTCGGCAACGCCAAGGAGGCCGCCGCGTTCGCCCGGATGCTCGGCGCCCGGGTGGCCGCGGGCGCCAAGCAGCGCTACGCCGACGACCGGGTCACCATCAACTCGGTCATCGGCGACGTGGCCGGGCGGGACGTGATCGTGCTGGACGACGAGATCGCCAAGGGCAGCACCGTCCTGGAACTCCTGGACCGGCTGCGCGAGTCGGGCCCGCGCTCCATCCGGATCGCCTGTACGCACGGCCTGTTCGCGTCCGGCGCCCTCGAACGGCTCAGCGCGCAGGAGGACGTACTGGAGATCGTGTGCACCAACACGGTGCCGGTGCCCGTCGACGACCACGAGGAGCACCGCGTCCACGGGGACAAGCTGCGTGTCCTGTCGATCGCGCCCGCGCTCGCCGAGGCGGTGCGCCGCATCCACAACGGGGAGTCCGTCAGCGCGCTGTTCGACGCGCCCCGGGGCGAGTAGCGGCGCCCGCCTTCGGCCCTCAGCCGGACTGCTTCGCCAGCGCGTCCGCGATGGTGTCGACCACGCCCAGGGCGTCGCTGTAGGAACCGGGCAGGAAGTCGGCGGTGCCCACCACCCGGTGGTTCTTCGCCGCCGGCAGCTCCTTGAACGAGCGCAGGTCGAACAGCTTCTGGATGTTGTTGGCGGGGGAGCCGTCGTTGTTGGTGTAGTAGACGACGTAGTCGGCGTCCTTCAGCAGGTCCGCCCGCTCGTACGACACCGACCGGGTCGAGCCCGCGGCGACCGAGGCGGTGGCCGGGGCGAACCGCACGCCCAGCTTGGCCAGGATGTCCCCGACCGGCGAGGCGGGGCTGTAGATCCAGTAGTTGCCGGAGTCGAAGCCGCCCTGGATCACGGCCCAGCGGTTCCCGGACAGCTTCGCGCCCTCGGCCTTGCGCACCGCGGCGATCCGGTCGGCGTACTTCTGCTTGAGCCGGTCGAGCTGCGTCGCGCGGTTCACGAAGCGGGCCGTGGCGTCCGGGTAGGCGGACCAGGCGGCGGTCTCCTTGAAGGACGCGAACGCGGTCGGCGCGATGGCCGACAGCCGCTTGTACGCCTTGCTGAGGTAGGGCACGTCGACGCCGACGATCAGGTCCGGCTTGAGCGAGGCGATCTTCTCGTAGTCGAGGTCGGCGCCGGTTGTCACCTTCGCCGCGGACTTCCAGCGCGCCAGGTAGCGCGGCGGGACGTAGTTGGCGCCGCTGTTCTCCACGCCGACCGGCTGAAGGCCCAGGTCATACAGCGACTCGGTGGACCAGGAGTGCACGGAGACGATCCGCAGCGGGTGCGCGGGCACGGTCACCTTGCCGTGCGCCGTGTCGACCGCCCGGGTCGCGGCGGACCCGGCAGCGCCGCCGGGGGAGGAGGAGTCGTCGCAGGCGGTGGCGGTGAGGGCCAGCGCGAGGACGGCGGCGCAGGCGAGGGCCGGGCGCAGCAGGCGGGCACGGCGCCGGACAGGGGACGCGGCGGGGGAGGACAGGGCGGTCATGGTGATCCAGGGGTGAAGGGCCGGACCGGGCGGTCCGGGTGCGGAGCGAAGGACATCGAGAAGAAAGAAGAAAAAAGGGGGCGGAGAGGAAGAGAGGGGGAGAGGGAGAAGGGGGAGGAAGGGGGGCGGGGGTCAGGACGCCGAGCGCGGTCCGACGCCCGCGCGGGCGGACTGGACGCGGGTGGCCAGGCCGTCGAGCAGGACGGTGAAGTTCGCCCAGCTGTACGCGTACCAGGAGGCCAGCGGCGGCTTCCACACCTGTCCGGCGCGGACGGCGGGCGTGCGCTGCCACAGCGGGTTGCCGGGCAGCGGATCGGACACCGCCCACACCAGCAGGTCGGCCGGGAGCGAGGGGACGTTCTCCCAGCTGACCGCCTGGCTGTAGGCGTTGTCGGCGCCGTCGGGCACCGGCACCAGCCGCATCCCGAGGGCGCTCACCGTCTTGAGCACGGCCCAGGTCCGCGGGTTCATCACGCCGATGGTGCTCTTGTCGATGCCGAAGACGAAGCCGACCCGCAGCTCCCGGTTGGCGGCGACCGCCCTGCGCAGCCGTGCGCTCGCCTCCTCGTAACGGGCCTTGGCCCCGGCGTCGTTCGGCTCGGCACCCAGCGAACGGGTCAGCCGGTCGGCGGTCCCCGCGATCTTCTCGATCGGCTGGTACGTGCTCAGGCCGACCACCGGGGCGAGCTTGCCGACCGCCGGGAGCTGGGAGGCCACCTGGAGGGTGCCGTCGGGCTCCACGGCGTCGATCAGCAGGTCGGGCCGGGCCTGGGCGAGCGCCTCGATCCGTACGCCCTTGTCCGCCGAGTAGATCCGGGTGACGCCGGACCAGTCCGGACGCACCGCGCCGACGATGCCCTGCCCGGAGTCGGCGGCGGCCACCGGGTGCAGTCCGGCCGCCCACAGCGCGGCGCCCGCGGTGTCGGTGAGGAAGGCGATCCGCTTCGGCCGCCGGGACAGCCGTACGGCATGGCCCCGGTCGTCGGTGAAGGACCACGCGGCGTCGTCAGAGGCACCGGCCGCCGAGGAGTCGCCGGTGCCGCACGCGGACAGGCCGAGGAGGGCGGCCGTCCCCAGTCCGCCGGCGAGCAGCCCGCGCCGGGAGGGGCGCGTACCGGACGGGAGCGGGAGCGGGGACCGGACGTCGCGGGGACGCCGGAGGGTGGCGCTGGGCATGGGGATGTCCTTGAGGCGGAGGGGAGGGAAGAGAAGTGAAGGGGAGAGGGGGAGAGGGGGGAGGAGGGGAAAACGGGGGGGGGAGCGGTGGCCGGGGCCCGGCTCACCGGCCCGCGCCGGGTAACAGGTCGCGCGTCGCGCGTACGGGCACCCGCGGGCGCGGGTGCGGGCGCGTCGGCCGCGAGGCCGCCCGCTGCCGCCGTGGGCGGCGGATCCGGTTCAGGTTCATGAGCCGCCCGCCCTGCGCCGGGCGAGCAGCAGCCGGCACAGATACAGGCCGCCGAGCACCCCGGTCACCGCGCCGACCGGCAGCTCCGTGCCGGGCAGCACCCGCTGGGCCGTGTAGTCGCTCGCCGCCAGCAGCAGCGCGCCCATGAATCCGGCGGGCACCACCAGGGCGCCGGGGGAGCGGACCAGTCGGCGGCACAGGTGCGGTGCGGCCAGGGCGACGAAGGTGATGGGGCCGACCGCGGCCGTCGTCGCTGCGGCCAGGGCGGTGGCGGCGACGGCGGGCAGGATCCGGGCCCGCCCCACCGGCACCCCGAGCCCCCGGGCGGTGTCCTCGCCCAGCTCCAGCCAGTCCAGGTTCCGGGAACCGGCCACGGTCACCGGGACCAGCACGGCCAGGGCGGCGGCCAGCGGCGCGACGACCGACCAGTTCACCGAGTTGAGGCTGCCGATCAGCCAGATCTGCGCGTCCTGCGCCTCGTAGAGACTGGCCCGGGTCAGCAGATAGGCCGTCAGCGAGGTGAGCATCGCGCTGACCCCGATCCCCACCAGCACGACCCGGTGGCCCACGGCCGGGCCGCGCCCGGCCGCGATCAGGCCCACGAGCAGCGCCGTGACCAGCCCGCCGCCGACCGCCGCGACGGCGGTGGCGTACGGGCCGCCGTGGAAGAGCACGATCTGGGTCACGGCACCGGTCGCCGCGCCGCTGGTGAAGCCGATGATGTCCGGACTGCCCAGCGGATTGCGGGACATGCTCTGGAACACCGCGCCGCTCATGCCCAGCGCCCCGCCGGCCAGCAGCGCGCACAGCAGCCGCGGCAGCCGCAGGCTGAGCACGATGAACGACTCGGCCCCGGTGCCCCGGCCCAGCAGACAGGCCACGACCCGCGACAGCGGGAGGCGGTAGGTGCCGGTGGTGAGGCCGAGGGCGCCGACCACCAGGCAGGCGGCGGCCAGCAGCACGCAGACCGCGACGGTGCGGGGCCGCCAGCGCAGCGACATCCGGCCGCCGTACAGGCGCAGCACGCGGCCGGGCAGCACGGTGGCGCGGCGGGACACGCGCGGGGAGCGGGGAGCGGAGGTCGGGGCGGTGGTCACAGTTCGGCGATCCTGCGGCGGCGGACGAGAGCGATGAAGACGGGCGCCCCGGCGAAGGCCGTCACGATCCCGGCCTGGATCTCTCCGGGCCGGGCGAGCACCCGGCCGAGCAGGTCCGAACCGAGGAGCAGCACGGCCCCGGACACCATGGAGTACGGCAGCAGCCAGCGGTGGTCGGGCCCGGTGAGCGACCTGGCCAGATGCGGGACGGCCAGGCCGACGAAGGCGATCGGTCCGACGGCGGCCGTCGCCGCCCCGCACAGCAGGGTGACGGCGAGCATCCCGAGGGCGCGGGTGCGGCGCACCCGGGTGCCGAGCGCGCGGGCCGTGTCGTCGCCGAGGGCCAGCGAGTTGAGCGCGCCGGACAGCCCGAGGGCGAGCAGAGCGCCCGCGCCGAGGAACGGCGCCACCTTCGTGACCACCGACATCGGCTGCCCGGCCAGCGAACCCACGCCCCAGAACCGGAACTGGTCGAACACGTCCGGCCGCAGCAGGGTGACGACGGAGATCAGCGCGCTGAGCACGGCGCTGACGGCGGTGCCCGCGAGCGCGAGCCGCACCGGCGCGGGCCCCGACCGGCCGCGCGAGCCGAGCACCTGGACCACCACGGCGGCCAGCCCGGCACCGGCGAACGCGAACCAGACGCAGAACGACGGATCGGTGCTGCGCCACAGGGCGATCGCCACGACCACGGCCGCCGAGGCGCCCATGTTGACGCCGAGGATGCCGGGGTCGGCGAGCGGATTGCGGGTCAGCGCCTGCATCAGGACGCCCGCGAGGCCGAGCGCGGCGCCGACGGCGACGCCGAGCAGCGTCCGGGGCAGCCGCAGGTCCCACACGACCGCGCTGTCCACCGAGGTGCGGCCGTGCAGCAGCGCGTGCAGCACCTCGCCGGGCGGGATGGCCTTGGCGCCGACGGCGACGCTCGCCACGACGGCCAGGGCCAGCAGCGCGCAGGCGAGGAGCAGGCCGAGCAGCCGGGCGGCGGCAGCGGTCCGGCGCCGTCTTCGGCCGGTGTCCTCCGACGCTGTTTCCGGCACCACGGTGGTGGTGCTCAGAGTGGTGGTGCCCATCGTGCTCCTCGGCGACGTACCCGCCGACCAGGAGGGCCGACGAGGACTTAGCTTAGCCTTGCCTAAGCACGCTAGCGGCGCTGTCGCAGGCGCGACAAGGCGGTCGGACGCCACCTCGTGTCGCCGATCCGCCAACCCCGTCAGGCCGCTCGGTCCGCCCGCTCCCGGGAACGGGCGAAGTACGCGGCGGGCGTGCACCCCGTCACCCGGCGGAACGCGGCGACGAAGGCGCTGGGCGTCGCATAGCCCACCCGCTCGGCCACCCGCCCCACCGGCTCGCCCTCGGCGAGGTGCGCGAGCGCCGCCTGGAGCCGGGCATGGGTCCGCCACTGGGTGAACGTCAGGCCCGTATCGGCCAGGAACAGCCGCAGCAGCGTGCGGGCGCTGGAACCGACCGCGTACGCCAGTTCGGCCAGCCCCCGCTGGTCCGCGGGGTCCTCCAGCAGCAGCGCCGCGGCCTCCCGCGCCCGCGGATCGGCCGGCAGCGGCAGCTCGAACACCGCGCCGTCCGCCGGGCGCAGCACCTCCAGCAGGACGGCCTCGGCGTGCGTACGCACCCCCGGCGCCAGCTCACCGGCCAGATAGCCGATCAGATGCCGGGCCAGCGGGGAGACGGCGAGCACCGTGGGCCGGGGCCAGGCCAGCGGACAGGAGACCGGATCGAGATAGACGCCCTGGAGCACCGACTCCCGCAGGGCCGCGGTGGCGTGCCGGACACCTCCCGGTATCCACAGCGCCAGATGCGGCGGCAGCACCCAGCAGCGGTCCTGGATGTCGACCGTGACCACACCCGTGCTCGCCCAGGCCAACTGGTGCTCGCCGTGCACGTGATGGCGGAAGGACTGCCCCCGGGCCATCTCGAACCGTTCGAGACCGATGGTCTTCTCGTCTGCCATGCCGGTGTCCCTGTCCCTGCCCGGTGCGCGCCCCGCCGCCGGCCGTGGCCGATGCGCGACATACGGTGGCGCCCTGCTGCGTTTACGACAAAAGTAAGGCGACCCTAACGTAGCCGGGTGACCGTAGCCGCCCCCGCTCCGCCCAGCCGTCCGTCCGCCCGCCCGCCGGAGCCCGCGGGCCCGTCCCCCGCGGCCTGCGCCTCACCCCGGGCGCTGCTGCGGTGGGCCGTGGGCGAGCGCCGCGCCGACCTGGCCCTGGCGGCGGTGCTGCTGAGCACACACCAACTGGGCGAGGCGCTGGTGCCGGTGCTCGTCGGCGCCACGGTCGGCCGGGCCGTACGGTCCGGCACCCCCGCCTCGACGGCCTGCTGGCTCGGCCTGCTGGCGGCGGACTTCCTGATGCTGTCCCTGTCCTACCGCTTCGGCGCGCGGGCGGCCGTACGGGTGCGGCAGCACACCGAGCACCGGCTGCGCATGGCCCTCACGGAACGGGTGCTGCGCCCGGCCGGCGGGGTACGGCTGGTGCCGGGCGACTTGCTCAGCCGGGCGTCCGGCGACGCCGAACGGGTCGGCGCCTTCGCGGGCACCCTCGCCGGCACGGTGGCCGCGGTGGTCGTCCTGCTCGGCTCCACGGTGCTGCTGCTGCGCATCCACCCCGGGCTCGGCGCGCTCGTCGTGGCGGGCACCGCGGCCGTCCTGCTCGCGCAGAACCGCCTCTCCCACGTCCTGCACCGCACCAGCGGCACCGAGCAGGCCCTCCAGGCGCGGGCGACCGCGCTCGCCGAGGACCTCGTGCGGGGGCTGCGGGTGCTCCGGGGCATCGGCGCCGAGCACGCCGTCGCCGCCGACTACGCCCGGGTCAGCCGGGACGCCGTGGGCGCGGCCCGGCGGGCGGTGTCCGCCGAGGGCGCGCTCGTGTCGGTGGGCGTCCTGCTCACCGGGCTCTATCTGGCGGCCGTCGCCGCGCTCGGCGGCGCCCTCGCCCTGGACGGCCGGATCGGTCTCGGCCCGCTGATCGCCGCCCTCGGCCTCGCCCGGTTCGTCAGCGGTCCGATGCGCGTCGTCGCCACCGCCCACGCCCGCTACGTCCGCGCCCTCGCCTCCTCCGCCCGCGTCCACGAGGTGCTCACCGCTCCTCCGGCCGTGCCGGAGCGGACCTCGGCGGGCGCTGCGAACGGTGCCGCGACCGACGCCGTGGCCGAAGCGCCCGCCGTCGCCTTCCACGACGTGGCGCTGCCGGGTGGGACCCGCGCCCGGTGGACCGCCGAGGCGGGCCGGATGACGGGCCTGGTCTGCGCCGACCCCGCCGACGCCGACGCCGTCGCCCTGCTGCTCGCCCGCGAACAGGACCCCGAGGAGGGGCGGATCCTGCTCGACGGCACCGCACTGGACCGGTTCGCCCTGGACACGCTCAGGACCGCCCTCCTGGTCTGCCACCACGAGCCGGTGCTGCTGCCCGGCACCGTCGCCGACAACCTGGCCGCCCTCACCGAGGACCCCGCCGCCGTCGCCGAGGCGGCCCGCGCCGCCCGCGCCGACCAGGTCCTCGGCGCCGTGGCCCACGGTGCCCGCACCCGGGTCGGCGACCGCGGCGAGACCCTCTCGGGCGGCCAGCGCCAGCGCGTCGCCCTGGCCCGCGCGCTCGCCGCCCGCTCACCGGTGCTGGTCCTGCACGATCCGACCACCGCGGTGGACGCGGCGACGGAGGACGTCATCGCCGACCGCGTACACCGCGCACGCTCCGGCCGCACCACCCTCGTCATCACCGACAGCCCGTCCTGGCTCGCCCGCTGCGACCAGGTCGTCCACCTCCCCACACCCGAGCGGACGGCGACCTCATGACGACCCCGGACGCCACACCGGCCCACGTCCCGGACGCCACATCGGCTGCTGCCCCGGCCCACGTCCCGGCCGACGCTCTGGCCGACGCGCCGGGCGATGCCCCGGCCGACGTCTCGGCCCAGGCCCCGGCCGGTGTTCCGGCCGACGCGTCAGGCGACGCCCTGGCCGGTGCCTCGGCGGACTCGTCGGCCGGTGTCCCGGCCGACGTCTCGCGCGACGGCCCGACCGGAGGCCCGGACCGCCCCCGGGCCGAGACCCCGGTCGCCCCTCGCCAGGATCCTTCCGATGAAGCCCCGGACAGCACCCCGGCCGACGCCTCCTGCGGCACCCCGGCCGGGGCTCCACCCGGCACCCCGGCCGACACCCCAGGCGGCACCCCGGCCGACACCCCCTGCGGCGGCCGGGCCGGGGCTCCCACCGCCGCCCCCGGCGGCGCCCCGGCCGCACCCCGGGCTGTACCTCCGCCCGAGCACTTGCCAGAGCCCTCGCCCGAGCCCTCGCCCGCCGACCCGGACGGCGCGCCCTCGCTGCTGCCGGTGGCCACCGGGCGGCAGACGCGGGCGCGGTTGCGGGTGGCTCTGCGGGGGCGCTGGGGGGCGCTGTGGGCGGCGCTCGCCGCACTGGTGCTCGACAGTTGCCTGAGTCTGGCCGGGCCGGTCGCGATCGGACGGATCACCCAGGCCGTGACGGACCACCGGGGGTCGGGTGCGCTGGTGTGGCCGGTCGGGCTGCTGGCGGGCGCCGCCGTGGCGGGGGCGCTGACCGGATGGGCCGCGACCGTCCTGCTCGCACGGGTCGTGCTGACGGTGACGGGACGGCTGCGCGAGGACGCGGTCGCCGCCGCGCTGGTCCTGCCCGTGGACACCGTGGAGACGGGCGGCACCGGCGACCTCGTGGCGCGGGTCTCCGGCGACACGGACCGGGTCTCCGAGGCCGCCTCCGGCGCCCTGGGCGACTTCGCGGCGGCGGCGCTGACCATCCTCGCCGCCCTCGCCGGACTGGCCGCGCTGGACTGGCGGTTCGCCGTCGCCGGACTGCTCGCCGTGCCCCTCCAGGCGTACACGCTGCGCTGGTACCTGCGCACCTCCCGGCCGCTGTACGCCGCCGGGCGGACCGCCGAGGGCGGCCGCGCCTCCGCCCTGCTCGGCGCCTTCACCGCGCTGCCCACCCTGCGCGCCCTGCGCCTGGGGCCGGGGCGGCACGCCCGGGTGGCGGCGGCCTCGCGGGACGCGATGGCGTACGAGTTCCGGGCGGCGCGGGCGGCGACCCGCTTCTACGGCCGGCTCAACCTCGCCGAGTTCACCGGGCTGAGCGCGATCCTCCTCGCGGCCTGGTGGCTGGTGCGCACCGGCCGCGCCGACATCGGCGCCGCGACCACCGCCGCCCTGTTCTTCGCCGGGCTGTTCGACCCCGTGAACATCCTGCTCGGCACCTTCGACAGCGTGCAGCGGGCGGCCGCCGCGCTGGCCCGGATCGTCGGCGTCACCCTGCACGCCCCGGACCCCGCCCGCGGCACGCGCCCGTCCGGGCCGGGAACACGGCCGGGCACCGGGGTCGTGGTGCGCGGGGTACGCCACCGCTACGGCGACGGGCCCGACGTCCTGCACGGCATCGACCTCGACCTGCGCCCCGGCCGGCGGCTGGCCGTGGTCGGCGCGACCGGCTCGGGCAAGTCGACGCTGGCGGCACTGATCGCCGGGACGCGTCCGCCGTCCGCGGGCAGCGTCACGCTCGACGGCGTACCCACCGGCGACCTCGCCCGCCCCGGAGCGGACGGCGACCGGCGGATCGCCCTGGTCACCCAGGAGCACCACCTCTTCCCGGGCACCCTCGCCGACAACCTCCGCCTCGCGTCCCGCGACGCCCCGGACAGCGCGCTGGAAGCCGCGCTGGCCGCCGTGGGCGCCGCGGACTGGGCCGCCGCCCTGCCCGACGGCCTCGACACCGTCGTGGGCCGGGGCGGCGGCATCCGGCTCACCGCCCGCCAGACCCAGCAACTCGCCCTCGCCCGGGTCCTGCTGCTCGACCCGGAGGTGGTGGTGCTGGACGAGGCGACGGCCGAGGCGGGCAGCGACACGGCCCGCGGCCTCGACCGCGCGGCCCTCGCGGTCACCGAGGGCCGCACCGCGGTCGTCGTCGCCCACCGGCTCTCCCAGGCCGCCACCGCCGACACCGTGCTGGTGATGGAGGACGGCCGTGTCACCGAGCGGGGGCGGCCCGACGAACTGCGGGCCGCGGGCGGCGCCTACGCCCGGCTGTGGGAGTCGTGGGCCCGCGGCCGGCGGTGAGGGCCGGGCGCCGGTCCGGGCAGCGGCGTACCCGGACCGGGGCGGCTCACTCCCGGCCCTCGCCGCCCTTGGCCGGCCACACCCCGGTCGAGCGCGCGATGGCCTGGGCGCCCGCACGGTCCACGGTGCTGCGCACCACCGCGAACAGGGCGCCCTGCACCGCGGCGGCCAGCAGGATCTCGCCCCAGTGCCGGTTCTCGTCGAGCGCGTCGGGGGCGTCGTCCTCGTGCCGGAACGCCTTCCACGCGGTGCGGAACACCTTCCCGGCCACGGCGCCGCCGACCCAGCCCAGCACGAACCCCACGGGCTGATAGGCGAGCGGGAGCTTGTTCTTCTTCTTGGCCACCTTCGTCCTCCTTCTCGAACTTCTACGACTTCTACGGCTTCTTCGGCTTCTGGAACTTCTGAAACTCCTACGACCTCTACGACCTCTGGGATCTCTACGACCTCTGGGATCTCTGGGATCTTCGGGTCAGGGCCGGCCGCGCGGCGGCACCCGCTCCGCCTCCGGCACCGGACCCGGCGGGGTGCCGTCGCCGAAGGGGCGCCCGCCGAGCTCCTCGCGCCGGTGCGGCGTGAGCCAGCCGGACAGGTCCGGCCCGAGCGGCACGATGCCGGTCGGGTTGATGCCCGTGTGCACCTGGTAGTAGTGCCGCTTGATGTGGTCGAAGTCGACCGTGTCCCCGAAACCGGGCGTCTGGTGGAGATCGCGGGCGTACGCCCACAGCACCGGGTTCTCCGCCAGCTTCCAGCGGTTGCACTTGAAGTGCCCGTGGTAGACGGCGTCGAAGCGGACCAGCGTCGTGAACAGCCGGATGTCCGCCTCGGTGATCGTGTCGCCCACGAGATAGCGCTGCCCGGCCAGCCGCCGCGCCAGCAGATCGAGACGCCGGAACACTCCCTCGTACGCCCTCTCGTACTCCTCCTGGCCGGTGGCGAAACCCGCGCGGTACACGCCGTTGTTGACGTCCTCGTACACCTCGCCCATCACCGTGTCGATCTCGTCGCGCAGGGCCCGCGGGTACAGGTCGGGCGCGCCGGGCCGGTGCAGGGCCGTCCACTCGGTGGCCAGGTCCAGGGTGATCCGCTGGTAGTCGTTGGTGACCAGCTCGCCGCTGGGCACGTCGACCACCGCGGGCACACTCACCCCGCCGGGGTACCCGGCCTCGCGCCGGTCGTACGCCTCGCTGAGGAAGCGGATGCCGAGGACCGGGTCCCGGCCGCCGGGGTCGAGCGTGAAACGCCAGCTGCGGTCGTCCTGGATCGGGTCGACGACGGCCAGGGACAGGGCGTCCTCCAGACCGAGCAGCCGCCGCGACACCAGCGCCCGGCTCGCCCAGGGGCACGCCCGGCTGACCACCAGCCGGTACCGCCCGGCGGCCACCGGCCAGCCGTCCCGGCCGTCCGCGGTGATCCGGTCGGCGAAATGACTCTTCGAACGCTTGAACTTCTTGTGGCCGTAGGAACGGTTGCCGTCGTCGCCGCCGTCGCTCATGCCCGGTCCTCCCTGCCGTCGGGACGCGCTGGTGACCACGTTCCCCGAAATCCGCCGACGGCACGGTGTGACACCCGCCGACCGGGGCATCCGGCGAACGTGAGCGGGACATCCGAGAACGCGGCCGGGACGGGTACGGAGCAGAAGGGAGCCGAGGCGGAGGCGGAAGCGAGCCGTGCGGCCGGGAGCGGGCCGGGACCGGCCGCCGACCGCAAGACCCGCGTCACCGTGCTGGTGGCGCTCGCGGCGAACCTGGTCATCGCGGTCGCCAAGGCCGTGGGCGGCCTGATCGCGCACTCACCGGCCCTGCTCTCGGAGGCGGCGCACTCCGTCGCCGACAGCCTCAACGAGATCTTCCTGCTGGCCGCGCTGCGCCGCAGCCGCCGCCCCGCCGACCGGCGCCACCCCTTCGGCTACGGCAAGGAGCGGTTCTTCTGGTCGCTGCTCGCGGCCGTCGGCATCTTCGTCATGGGCGGCTGCTTCTCCTTCTTCCAGGGCGTCGAGGCCCTGCGCAACGGCGCCCACGAGACGTTCTCCGGCTATGTGGTCGGCCTGGTCGTGCTCGGCGTCGCGCTCCTGGCCGAGGGCACCTCCCTGCTGCGGGCGCTGCTCCAGGTGCGCGAGCAGGGCGGCGCCGCCGGGCTGCGCGACCCCGCGCTGCGCACGGTCGTCGCCGAGGACGGCACCGCCGTGCTGGGGGTCACGCTCGCCATCGTCGGCATGGCCCTGCACATGGTCACCGGCCAGGTCGTCTGGGAGGCGTCCGCCTCGCTCGCGATCGGCGCGCTGCTCGTCTACGTCGCCTACCGCCTGGGCCGCGACGCACGCGACCAGTTGATCGGCGAGGCCGCCGACCCGGAACTCGCCGGGCGCATCCGCAGCCTGCTGCGTGCGCAGCCGGAGATCGACAGCGTGGAGGGGCTGCTCACCATGAAACTGGGACTCGACTCCGTGCTGGTGGCCGCCCGGGTGGATCTGGTGCCCGGCATGGACAGCGAGCGGGTCGAGGAGGTCGCGGTGCGCATCAAGCGGTCCGTCGCGCACACCGTCCCCGAGGCGGACCAGATCTTCCTCGACGTGACCGACCGGCCCGCCGCCGAGGCGGAGCAGAGCCCCGCGGCCGAGACACGGCAGAGCCCCGCCGCGACGGGGGAACGCGGCGGGGCCTGAGGGACGGGTGCCCGCCGCGGGACCCCTCCATGCCTCCGGGACCGGGATCCGCCCGGAACGGACGCACGGAGGGAGTGCCGGGCCCCTGGGCGTGCCCGGCCGCCCGGCTCAGTGGCCGGCGGCCGGCTCCAGCACGAAGACCGGGATCTCCCGTGAGGTCTTCTCCTGGTACTCGGCGTAGGGCGGGAACGCGGCGACGGCCCGCTCCCACCACTCGGCCTTCTCCGCGCCGGTGACCTCACGGGCCGTCATGTCCCGCTCCACCGGTCCGTCCCGCAGCGCGACCCGCGGATCGGCCAGCAGGTTGAAGTACCAGAACGGGTGCTTGGGCGCGCCGCCCTGGGAGGCCACCACGGCGTAGCGCCCGTCGTGCTCCACCCGCATCAGCGGTGTCTTGCGGAGCTTTCCGCTGCGCGCGCCCCGCGTGGTCAGCAGAATGACCGGCAGCCCCGTGTCCCGGAGCGTGGTCCCCTCGGTGCCGCCGGAACTCTCGTACAACTCCACCTGCTCCCGCACCCACTGGGTCGGGCTGGGCTCGTACTCGCCCTCAAGAGGCATGGCGTCGGTCCTCTCCTCGCTCGGTCGGTTCTCTCGCCCGCACGGCACCGCCGCGACGGCCGCCGTGCGCATCATCCCTACCGCGTTCCGGGGCGCGGACACCCCGGTCGGACGGATCCTCGCAGACGGGGGCGGGCGCCGTGGCCCCCGGCGTGATCCGGCGGACGGCGGCGACGGCCGGACGTCCGGATCGCGCCAGGTCCGCGCCGCAGGTCACGGCGCGGCCCGGGGCGGCGCGGGGCGGCGGCCCCACGGGTAGCAGGGTGAGGCCGAGCAGCCCGAGGGGGATGGCCCGCGCGGGTCCCGGGGCGGGCGGCGCCGCCCGGACGGGCGTACCGGACCCGCGGCACCGGCGCGGCGCGGCGACCGCGCCCCGTACGGCCGGGCGCGGCGAGCACCACGGCCGGCGTCCGGCGCAGCGGCGCGAGCACGTCGAGCGCGGACATGCCCGGACCGTGCCCGCCCGGCCCGGAGGAGGACAATGGAATCACGTCAGCGCGGCACCGAGCGGAAGAGGTGCTTCCCGGCCAGATACGGGCTTTCGCCGATGTGGCCGAACTTCGCGTCGCACCATAGATGCCTCAGGCATCTAATGAAGATCGGCACGACGCATCCTTCGTCTGCGAGGTCTTCCATGCCGGACCCGACCATCGAAACCCCCCACTCCGTGGCGTTCCCGCAGGACCGCACCTGTCCCTATCACCCGCCCACGGGCTACGAGCCGCTGCGCGAGTCCGCGCCGCTCGCCCGCGTCACCCTCTACGACGGCAGCGCGGCCTGGGCCGTCACCGGGCACGCCGTCGCCCGTGAACTGCTGGCCGACCCGCGCCTGTCCAGCGACCGCGCCCGTGACGGATTCCCGCTCACCGCGCCCCGGCTGGAAGTGGCGCGCGAGCGCAAGACCGCCCTGCTGGGCGTCGACGACCCCGAGCACCGCGTCCAGCGGCGCATGCTGATCCCCAGCTTCACCCTCAAGCGCGCCACCGCGATGCGCCCCCGCATCCAGGGCATCGTGGACGGGCTGCTCGACCGGATGACCACCCTGGGCCCGCCCGCCGAGCTGGTGCGGGACTTCGCCCTCCCGGTGCCCTCCATGGTGATCTGCGAACTGCTCGGCGTCCCCTACGCCGACCACGAGTTCTTCGAGGAGCAGTCCCGACGGCTGCTGCGCGGCCCGGACATGGCCGACGTGATCGAGGCGCGCGACCGGCTGGAGGCGTACCTCGGCGACCTGGTCGACCGCAAGCAGAAGGAACCGGGCGACGGCGTCCTGGACGAGCTGGTCCACCAGCGGCTGGGCGAGGGCGAACTGGACCGCGCCGACCTCGTCTCGCTGGCCATCATCCTGCTCATCGCGGGCCACGAGACCACCGCCAACATGATCTCCCTGGGCACCTACACCCTCCTCCAGCACCCCGCGCGGCTGGCCGAACTGCGCGCCGACCCCGCGCTGCTGCCGGCCGCCGTCGAGGAGCTGATGCGGATGCTGTCCATCGCGGACGGGCTGCTGCGCCAGGCCCAGGAGGACATCGAGATCGCGGGGGAGACCATCCGGGCCGGTGAGGGCGTGGTCTTCTCCACCTCCGTCATCAACCGCGACGACACCCACTTCGAGGGCCCCGACGACCTCGACTTCCACCGGACCGCCCGCCATCACGTCGCGTTCGGCTTCGGCATCCACCAGTGCCTCGGCCAGAACCTCGCCCGCGCCGAACTGGAGATCGCGCTCGGTTCGCTCCTGACCCGGCTGCCCGGCCTCCGGCTGGCCGCGCCGCCCGAGGAGATCCCCTTCAAACCCGGCGACACGATCCAAGGAATGCTGGAACTCCCCGTGACCTGGTAAGAGGCTGCTCTCATGCGCATCGACATCGACAAGGACCGCTGCATCGGCGCCGGGCAGTGCGCCCTGGCCGCCCCGGGCGTGTTCACCCAGGACGACGAGGGCTTCAGCGCCCTGCTCCCCGGCCGGGAGGACGACGGCGGCGACCCCATGGTCAAGGAGGCCGCCCGCGCCTGCCCCGTCTCGGCGATCACGGTGACCGAGAAGGACGGGGCGGCGCGCGCCACCGGGTGACGCGAGCGGCGGGAGCACCGGCGGCGGGGACGGCCTGGCGGCAGGACCCACGGCCCGCTCCGGCCCGCGGCACGGCGGTAGAGTGCCGTCCGTGACCGAACAGGCCGGAGCAGCACCGGACAGACCCTTCCTCTACGTCGTCGTCTGCGCCGCCGGTGTCGCCTCCGGTGTGGGTGCCCTGGTGGCCGCCGCGCAGACCCGCGGCTGGGAGGTCGGCGTCATCGCGACTCCGGTCGCCATGAGCGGCTTCTTCGACACCGACGACATGCGGGAGCGCACCGGCCGCCCGGTCCGCTCCCGCTGGCGCACCCCGGACGACCCGCGTCCCTTCCCGCCGCCGGACGCCGTGGCCGTCGCGCCCGCCACGTTCAACACGCTCAACAAGTGGGCCGCCGGGATCGCCGACACCCTCGCCGTGGCCACCCTGTGCGAGGCGTACGGCCTGGGCGTCCCGGTCGCCGCGCTGCCCTGCGTGGCCGACGCACTGGCCGTCCACCCCGCCTACCGGGAGAGCCTGGCGCGCCTGCGCGCGATGGGCGTCCGCTTCGGGGATCCGTACAGCGGCATGCCCGGCGCGGACGGCACCCGTGCCGACTTCGCCTGGGAACGGGTACTCGACCTGCTCGAACCCGCCGGAGAACCGGCCGCCTGACCGCGTACGGCCCCGTACGCCCCGTCCGACCGCAGGCGACAGCGTCCGGCCGCGTCCGGCCGGTGATCCGCACCGGCACCGCACCGGCACCGGTCCGGCATCCGGTCCCCGCGGCCGCGGAGATCCTTCACGGCCTACGCTCTCTCCGGCAACCACCCCGATGACGGGAGCAGCAACGATGCAGTACGTGAAGCTCGGTTCGACGGGTCTGGACGTGTCGCGGATCTGTCTGGGCTGCATGACCTACGGCGATCCCGAGCGCGGCACCCACGAGTGGACCCTCGGCGAGGAGGCGTCGCGCCCGCTGATCCGGCAGGCGCTGGAGGCCGGGATCACCTTCTTCGACACGGCCAACGTCTACTCCGACGGCACCAGCGAGGAGATCGTCGGCCGGGCGCTCAAGGACTTCGCGCGCCGCGAGGACATCGTGCTCGCCACCAAGGTGCACGGCAGGATGCGGCCGGGGCCCAACGGCGCCGGACTGTCCCGCAAGGCGATCATGACCGAGATCGACCACAGCCTGCGCCGCCTCGGCACCGACTACGTCGACCTCTACCAGATCCACCGCTGGGACCCGTACACGCCCGTCGAGGAGACGATGGAGGCGCTGCACGACCTGGTCAAGGCGGGCAAGGTGCGCTACATCGGGGCGAGCTCGATGTACGCCTGGCAGTTCTCCAAGGCCCAGTACACCGCGCAGGCGCACGGCTGGACCCGCTTCGTCTCCATGCAGAACCACTACAACCTCCTGTACCGGGAGGAGGAGCGCGAGATGCTGCCGCTCTGCGCGGACCAGGGCGTCGGCGTCCTGCCCTGGAGCCCGCTCGCCCGGGGCCGCCTCACCCGGGACTGGGGCACCGGCACCGGGCGCAGCGCCACCGACGCCTTCGGCAGCACCCTCTACCAGGAGGGCGACCGGGCCGTCGTCGAGGCGGTCACCCGCATCGCGCAGGAGCGCGGGGTGTCGCGCGCCCAGGTGGCCCTCGCCTGGCTGCTGCACCAGGACACGGTGACGGCGCCGATCGTCGGCGCGTCCCGGCCGGGGCACCTGGAGGACGCGGTGGCCGCCGTCGGTCTCGAACTGAGCGACAAGGAGACCGAGGAGCTGACGCGGCCCTACATCCCGCACGAGGTCAGCGGCCACTGACGGTCGGCGGCTCCCGGGGCTCCTACGGCCGTGGCGGCTCCGGCGCGGGCGGGGCCTCGGGCGGCGGCCCCGGGTGGTGCGGCGGTGGCGGAGGCGGCAGGGTCGTGAGATCCGGGGCCGCCTCCGGCCACACCAGCAGCACCGGGCACGGGGCGTGGTCGACGGCGAACCGCACCGCCGGACCCAGGCTGTGCGGGCCGAGCCGGTCGCGGTCCCCGTCGCGGGCCAGCACCAGCAGATCGGCGTCCCCGGCGGCGGCCACCACCTCGCGCTCCACCCGCCCGGCGCGCTCGGTCCGGGTGCACGGCCGCCCCAGCCGGGCCGCCGCCGCGTCGAGCAGTCCGGCCGCCGACGCGTCGCCGAGCCGCGCCAGCCGGTCGCCCGGGTCCCGCTCGCGGTGGCCCCGGCCGAGCAGCCCGGCGAACGCCCCGTGCGCCACACCGGGCACATCGGCCCCGCTGACATGCAGCAGCACCACCTCCGCCGCGTCGGGCGCATGGGCCCGTACGGCGTCCACACAGGCGGGCCAGGTGCCCTCCACCAGCCAGGCGACCACTCGCATACGCCGATCTCCCTCAGCCGTTCCCCGGTCTCACAGCACCAGCAGCGCTCCCCACAGTGCCACCACCGCGGGCACCAGCGCCGCGGGCACGGCCAGCGCCCCGAGCCGGGTGAACTCCTTCAGGTCCACCCCGTGGTCGTGCTGGTGCACGATCCGCCGCCACAGCAGGGTCGCCAGCGATCCGGCGTACGTCAGGTTGGGGCCGATGTTGACGCCGAGCAGCACCGCGAGGACGGCGCCGGGACCGGCCGGGGCGGTCAGCGGCAGCAGGACCAGCACCGCCGGGAGGTTGTTGATCAGGTTCGCCAGGACGGCGGCGAGCGCTGCGGTGCCGAGCAGCGCGAGCAGCCCCGTGCCGCCGGGCAGCAGGTGCCCCAGCGCGTCGGCGAGCCCGTTGTCGACCACCGCGCGGACCACGACGCCGAGGGCCAGCACGAACGCCAGGAACGCCGGGGCGGCGGCCCGCACCACACTCACCGCGGTCGCCTCGCGCCGCGCCAGCGCGCGCCCGGCCAGCACCAGCGCGCCCGCCAGCGCCGCCCACGCCGGGGCGACGCCGAACGCGGACGTCACCACGAAACCTGCCAGCGTGCAGGCCACCGTGACCAGCGCGAACACCGGGAAGGCGGGCGCCTCGCCCGGGTCCGGGGCGGGCGCCGACGCCGCCAGGTCACGGGCGAAGAACCGGCGGAAGACGACGTACTCGGCGCCGATGGCCACCAGCCAGGGCAGCGCCATCAGCGCGGCGAACCGGGTGAAGCTCAGCCCGCTCGCCGCGAACGCCAGCAGATTCGTCAGATTGGACACCGGCAGCAGCAGCGACGCCGTGTTGGACAGGTGCGTGCAGGCGTAGACATGCGGCTTGGGCCGCATCCCCGTACGCGCGGCGGTGGCGAAGACGACCGGGGTCAGCAGCACGATCGTGGCGTCCAGGCTGAGCACGGCCGTGATCACCGAGGCCAGCGCGAACACCGCCGTCAGCAGCCGCACCGGGCGGCCGCCCGCCCGGCGGGCCATCCACGCCCCGCACGCCCGGAACAGGCCCTCGACGTCGCAGAAGTGGGCGAGGACCAGCACCGCGGCCAGGAACCCGACGACCGGCCCCAGCCGCTCGACCTCGGCGCGGGCGTGGTCGAGCGGGATCGCCCCGGTGGCGACGGCCACCCCGGCGGCGGGGACCGCCACGGCCGCCTCGGGCCAGCCGAAGGGCCGTACGACGGCGCAGGCCAGGACGGCGACGAGCAGGACGACGGACAGGGTCTCCGCCAGCGGGGTGTTCAGGACTCGCTCCTCCGGACGCGATCAACGGTGCTCGCACATCAAAGCAAACAGCCGTGGCCGTGCCGCGCGCACGTGCGAGCCGCCGGACGGGTCAGGGCGCGGTGCCGGGGCTGAGCACGGTCAGGAACACCGAGGAGGAGTTGCCGCCCACCGGGACCGGGCCCGCCGTCCACCGCACGGTGAGGTGGTCGCGCTCGTCGGGCGGGGTGACGATCAGCGAGGCGGGCGTCGCGGTCCTCGCGCCGCTCACCTCCGGGTTGGAGAACGTCAGGCCCGCCCACGCGCTCTGGCCCGGCCGCAGCGTCACCGTCGTGGCGGAGCCGCCGTTGCGCCTGGGGTCCGGGCCGAGCTGCCGCCCGGAGGAGTCCACGAAGGCGGCGCCCGGGAAGCCGTGCACCGTGCAGGTGCGGCCGGAGCTGTTGGTCAGGACCAGCGGGAAGTTCTCCTGCCCGGCGCCCGGGTCGTTGCGGCCCACCGTCGCCCTCAGCTCGGAGGTGTGGCAGCGGGTGCTGCGCGCCGCCGTGTCCGTCCCGCCGCTGCTGCGGCCGGCCGCGGTGGTGCCGGTGCTCGCCGGGGCGGCGGGCCGTGTGGTGCCCTGGCCGGGCGCGGCGGTGCTGTCACCGGGCGGCGGGGCGCTCGTGGTGGGCGCGGTGCCGGTCGTGGTGCCGCCGGTGGCGGGTGCGGCGGGGCCCGGCACCTTCTGCGGTCCGGCCGAGGAGCCGTCGGCGTTGCCGCAGGCGGTCAGCAGGCCGAGGACGGCCACCGAACCCGCGAACAGGGCCCGGCGACGGGAAGGGGTCGTGTGCGCCATGTTCCACACTCCTGGAATTCGTCGCACGCGCTCGGGGCGTGCGTCCGGCGCCTCGTGCGCCGACATGAGGGTCCGATGCGCGGACCGGCCGGAAAGTTCGCGGTTCCCGCGGATTCCTCCCGGAGGGTTCTTCCCGCCGCCGGCCCGCACGACGTTCACCCGTACGGGATCAGGTGACCCGCAGCGAGCGAAGTATGCGGTCCGTCGTGCCGTCGCCCTCGCGCCCGCGGATCTGCACATACACCTGCGGCCGTCCGGCGCCACCGGCCGGGACCAGCGCGGCCTCGGTGAGGGCGCCCGCGCCGGGGCAGCCGCCCCAGGTGCGCACCCGGCCCCGCCACCGCCCGTCGGAGTAGGCCCGGCCGCCCTCGTAGCGGCAGCCGGGATGGTCCGCGGCCGCCACCCGGGCACTCACGTCGCCCTGCTCGCTCAGCCCGACGAACACGCCGCTCACCTCGGTGTCCAGGTCCGGCCAGTCCGCCAGGTCACCGGCGACCGCGAGCCCCGGCTCGTGCCCGGCGGGCAGCCCCAGCGACGCCGGGTCCCAGCCGGAGTCCCGCAGCTGCCGCCCCCAGCTCTTCGGCACCCGCACCTCCACCCGCCCGGTCGCGTCCGCCACCCGCACCTCGGAGGGCCCGTCGGCCCGCAACGTCAGCGCCAGTGCCACGCCCGCCCCGGCGACCGCCGCCAGCACCAGGGCCGCCGTCAGCGCCACCGCCCTGCGCCGCCGCCGGACCGGGCGGTCCGCGGCGCCGCCCGCACCCGCGGTGTCCCCAGCGCTGCCCGCACCGCCCGTGCCCGCCGGACCCGACGTCCTGGGGGCCTCCGCCGCAGCGGGGTCCGGCCCGCCCGAGGCAGACGCGCCCGCCGCGCCCGCCGCGCCCACCGGGTCCAGCACGGTCCACGGCTCCGCCGCACCCGTCGGCCCGCCCGCGCCCGGCCGGGCGTGTCGCGGCTCCTCGGCGTCTGCGGTGGCGCCGTCCGCCTCCGCCGTCCGCTCCAGTTCCCGGGCGAGCGCCTCGGCGCTGGGCCAGCGCTGCTCCCGGTCCGGGGCGAGGGCGCGGAGGAGGATGTGACCGACGGCGGGATCCAGACCGGGGCGCAGGCGCTCGGGCGGCACGACGCGGCCCGGGGCGGCCGGTACGGTGCCCGTCAGCAGGCGGTAGCCGACCGCGCCCAGGCTGTAGACGTCGGCCCGCGCGTCGATGCCCGCGCCCGGCTCGGCCTGCTCGGGCGGCCGGTAACCTGCGGAGCCTGCGGCCAGGGTCAGGCCCGACGCCTCGGCCAGTGTCTTGGCCAGGCCCAGATCGGCGATCAGCACCCGCCGGGTGCCGTCGCGGGCCGTGCGCAGCAGCACATTGCTCGGCTTGACGTCCCGGTGCACGATGCCCGCCTCGTGCAGCGCGTGCGCGCCCCGCGCCGCCAGCGCGGTCAGCCGCAGCGCCTCGGGCACCGGCAGCGGCCCCGCCCCGGCCAGGTCGTCGAGGGTGCCGGCGTCGGCGTACTCCATGACGAAGTACGGCCTGCCGTCGGGCAGCTCCCCGATGTCGTGGACCTGCACCACCCGCGGCGAGCCCGCCTTGCGCAGCAGCCGCGCCTCGGACAGGAACCGCTCGCGCACATCCAGGCGGTGCGCCCAGTTCTCGGCGAGGACCTTGACGGCCACCGGCGCGTCCAGCTCGTCGTCGTGGGCCAGCCACACCGTGCCGAAGGCGCCGGTTCCCAGGCGCCGTTCGAGCCGGTAGCGGCCGATCCGTCCGACGGAGTGCATGGCACTATCATGCCTGCTGCGAGATCGACTCCGAGGAGGCCCGTCGTGCCGGATGCGGCGCCGACCGAAGAACACGCCCGGCGCGCCGCCACGGGCGACCCGGCCGCGCTGGAGGAGCTGCTCCAGGAGATCCGCCCCGAGGTGCTGCGGCGCTGCGCGCGCTTCCTGCCCTGCCGCGAGGACGCGGAGGAGGCGGCGCAGGACGTGCTGCTCCAGGTCGCCCGGCGTATCACCACGTTCGAGGGCCGCAGCCGCTTCAGCACCTGGCTGTACACGGTGGTCGCCAACTGCTGCCGGCAGAAGTACCGCGAACTCAAGCGGCGCGCCGCCGAACAGCCCACCGCCCTGGAACCGGCCCAGCACGTCGACCCGCGCACCACCAGCGTCATCGCGGGCTCCCGGGTGGACCTCCTGGAGGCGCTGGAGCGGCTGGAGCGGGAGCATCCGCATCTGGTGGCGCCGCTGGTCTACCGGGACATCTGCCAGCTGGAGTACGCGGAGGCCGCCGAGCGGGCCGGGATTCCGCTCGGCACCCTGAAGTCGCGGCTGCACGAGGCGCGCCGCCAGGTCAGGCCCTGGCTGACCGACGCGTCCTGAGGCCGGGCCGGGCCCGCGGCGGCGTCACTCCTCGCCGAGCAGGTTCAGCTCTGCCCAGATGGTCTTGCCCTCGGTGGTGTGCCGGCTGCCCCAGCGCTGGGTGAGCTGGGCGACCAGCAGCAGCCCGCGGCCGCCCTCGTCCCAGGTCTTGGCCCGGCGCAGATGCGGGGCGGTGTTGCTGGTGTCGGAGACCTCGCAGATCAGATGGGTGTCGTCGTGGATCAGACGCAGCCTGATCGGCGGGGTGCCGTACCGGATGGCGTTGGTGACCAGCTCGCTCACCACCAGTTCGGCGGTGAACGCCACCAGGTCCAGGCCCCAGGTGCCGAGCTGGTCGACGACCTGCTTGCGGACCGGCGCGACCAGCGACGGGTCCGCCGGGATGTCCCAGGTGGCCACCTGGGAGGGCGGCAGGCCGCGGGTGCGGGCCAGCAGCAGCGCCACGTCGTCGGCCGGGCTGCCCGCCGGGAGCAGCGCGTGCAGGACGCGGTCGCAGGACTCCTCCAGGGACTCGCCCCCCTCGGCCAGCGTCTCGCGCAGCAGCAGCTGGCCCGCCTCCACGTTCCGCTCGCGGCTGTCGACCAGCCCGTCCGTGTAGAACGCCAGCACACTGCCCTCGTCGAGGTCCAGCTCGGCCGACTCGAAGGGCAGTCCGCCCAGGCCGAGCGGCGGGCCGGGCGGCAGATCGATCCGGCGGGGCGGGCCGTCCGGCGGGACCAGCACCGGCGCGGGATGCCCCGCACGGGCCAGCGTGCAGCGCCGCGACACCGGGTCGTACACCGCGTACAGACAGGTCGCGCCGACCTCGCCGGGGCGGCCGTCCGCCTCGTCACCGGCCTCGGCGGACATCCGTGCCACCACGTCGTCGAGGTGGGTGAGCAGTTCGTCGGGCGCGAGGTCGATGTCCGCGAGGGTGCGCACCGCCGTGCGCAGCCGCCCCATGGTGGCCGAGGCGCCCACCCCGTGCCCGATGACGTCCCCGACGACCAGGGCGACGCGCATCCCGGACAGCGGGATCACGTCGAACCAGTCGCCGCCCACGCCCGCACGGGCGGCCGGGAGGTAGCGGGAGGCCGCCGTGACGGCGGCGGTGCGCGCCAGGGTGCGCGGCAGCAGGCTGCGCTGGAGCGCGAGGGCGGTCTCGCGCTCGCGCGAGTAGCGGCGGGCGTTGTCGATGCAGACGGCGGCGCGGGCCGTGACCTCCTCCGCCAGCAGCACATCGTCGGGCAGGAACCGGGCGGGCTGCGCGAACCGGGTGAAGACGGCCACCCCGAGCGTCATCCCGCGCGCCCTGATCGGCACCGACATCGTGGAGTGGACGCCGAGCCGCCCCACCCGCAGGCTGCGCGCCGGGCTCCAGGCGAGCCACTTCGCCAGGTCGCCCGAGTTCTCGGAGACCACGATCGCGTGCCCCGACAGCAGGGAGGCGCCCTGCGGCGAGGCCGCCGGGTACACCTCGGTCCCGCCGGGCGGGGTCACCGCCTCGGGGTCGCCGGGCGTCACCGACCGGTGGGCGGCGCGCCGCAGCTCGACGGGCACGCTCAGGGTGCCGATGGGCAGTTCGCCGCCGTGCTCGGGCGGGTCCACCAGGTCGACGCTGACGAAGTCGGCGAGGGCGGGCACACAGACGTCGGCCAGCTCCTGCGCGGTGCGGGTGACGTCGAGGGTGGTGCCGATGCGCACGCTGGCCTCGTTCACCAGTTGCAGCCGTTCGCGGGCCCGGTACTGCTCGGTGAAGTCGTGGGCGGCCACGCACACCCCGCGCACCCGGCCGGCGCCGTCGGTGATCGGGGACAGCCGGGCCATCCACGCGCTCGTCCGGCCGTCGCCGCCGACCGGCACGTACGCGCGCACGTCGTGGGGGCGGCCGGTGTCCAGCACCTGGAGCATGCGCCGCTCGATGTCGGCGCTCTGCGGTCCGGCGCCGATCTCGGAGTGGCGCAGGCCCCGCAGCCGGTCCCCGGAGACGCCGAGCACCTCGGCCATCGCGTCGTTGACGGCCCGCAGCCGCAGCCGGTCGTCGTAGAGCGCGACGGCGCACGGCGACTGGACGAGCCCGGCCTCCGTCAGCGGATCGTCGTCCGGGTCCCCGGGGACCGCGTCCTCCAGCGGGGTGACCGCGAGCCAGCCGCCGCCCTCCTGCGGGCGCCGCCGGTGCGCCAGCACCCAGACGGAGACGGTGTGCCCGTCGCGATGACGCAGAGTGAGCATGCCCGACCAGCGGCCGCCGTCGGGCGGGGCGGCCCCGGAGCTGTCGGCCAGCAGACCGGCGGCGGGCGCGGCCAGTACGTCGTCGGGCGCCCAGCCCAGCAGGCGGCGCGCGCCCTCGTTCCACTCGACGAGGATGCCGCGCTCGTCGACGACGGCCCGCGCCGTGGCGGCATCGTCGAACGGATAGACCGGACTCATCCTCGCCACTCCATCGCGCACACTCACAGTCATCAGGTGTGTCACTCGCGTTCCAGCCTAGTGCGTACCGGCCCGGCGCGGTCGGCCGCCCCCCGCCGGAGTGGCGCGGGCGGCGCACCCGTCCGGCCCCGGCCGCCGCCGTCCGCCCCGTGGTACCGCCGTAAACCTTCCTGACCAGCGGCTATTTACGCGTCAGTACCCGAGCGGTACCGTATGGCCCATGCCAGCGCTCAATGTGGAGTTCAGCGACCGCGAGCTAGAGGACCTGCGGCAGATCGCCAAGGAACGCGGTACGTCGATGAAGGCGCTCGTGCGCGAGGCGGCGGCCGCCGACATAGCCCGGCACCGGGCCCTCCAGGAGGGCGCCGAGGCGTTCCGGCGGTTCTTCGCGGGGCACGCCGACGAGTTCGCCGCCGCCTTCCCCGAGGACGAGCCGACCGGCAGGGGCGAGGGACGGGCCGCCTGAGCGATGACCCCCGTCCTGCACATCGACGTGCCCTGGCTCCTCCAGCGCCATGAGGAAGTACTCCCGGACCAGCCCACGGTCAACGACTTCTCCGCCCTGGTGGCCGCCGTCGCCCGGCATCGCGTGGACCCGCCCCGCCTGGGAGTCGACTCCGACCCGGCCTGGCGGGCCGCCGCCCTGCTGCACACCCTCGCCCTGCTCAAGCCGCTGCCCTCGGCCAACGCCCGCTTCGCCTGCGCCACCGCCGTCGCCTACATGTACGTCAGCGGCGTCGGCATCGACCCGCCCTACGGCGCGCTCGTCGACCTCGCCCGCGATCTGATGTCCGGCAAGACCGACGTCTACGGCGCCGCCGACCGGCTGCGCTCCTGGGAGATCTGAGCGGCGGCGCCCCGGGCCCGCCCGCCGCTCACCGGGCGTCCTCCACCAGGTCGGCGGCGCTCACGGTGGCCGGTGCGGCGTGGCCCGACAGGGCGAGCGTGAGGTCGAACTCCGCCAGCACGCAGCGGATCACATGCTCCACGCCCGCCCGGCCGTCCAGGCCCAGCCCGTAGACGTAGGGCCTGCCCAGCAGCACCGCCCGCGCGCCGAGCGCGAGCGCCTTGAAGACGTCGTCGCCGGTGCGCACACCGCTGTCGAACAGCACAGAGAGCCGGTCGCCGACCGCCGCCGCCACCCCGGGCAGCGCGTCGGCGGCGGCGATCGCACCGGCCACCTGGCGGCCGCCGTGGTTGGACACCACCACCCCGTCCATCCCGGCGTCGGCGGCCGCTCGGGCGTCGTCCGGGTGCAGGACGCCCTTCAGGACGATCGGGCCGTCCCAGTGCTCCCGCAGGAACGCCAGGTCCGGCCAGGTCTTGCCGGGGTCGGCGAACAGGTCGACGAAGCGCAGCACCGCCGCGTCCAGATCTTCGTGCACCGGCCTGGCCAGGCCGGACAGGAAGGCCGGGTCGGTGAAGTAGTTCGCGGTGCCCACCCCGCGCAGGAACGGCAGGTACGCCTGGTCGAGGTCGCGGGGGCGCCAGGCCAGCAGCGGGGTGTCCAGGGTGACGACGAGGACGGCGAAGCCGCACGCGCGGGCCCGCTCCAGGAAGCTCCGGGTCACCTCGCGGTCCTTGGCCCAGTACAGCTGGAACCAGCGCTCGGCGTCCCCCATCGCCTCCGCCACCTGCTCCATGGGCGTACTGGAGGCCGACGACAGCACGAACGGCACACCCTGCGCGGCGGCGGCCAGCGCCGCCGCCGTCTCCGCCTCCGGATGCATGATCGACAGCACCCCGACCGGCGCCAGGGCCAGCGGCGCGGACAGGGTGCGCCCCAGCACCTCGGCCGACAGGTCCCGCTCGTGCACGTCGCGCAGCACGCGCGGCACGATCCGCCGGCGGTCCAGGGCCGCCCGGTTGGCCCGCGCGGTACTGCCGTTGCCCGCGCTGCCCGCCACATAGCCGACCGGGCCCGGACCGAGCCGCCGCTCGGTCAGTTCCTCCAGGCGGCTCATGTCGGTGGGCAGCCGGAGCACCTCGCCCGTCATGCCGCGCAGATAGATCTCGTACTGGAAGTCCGCCCGGTGCCCCGCCATCCGTACGCCGCCTCTCGTCGTCCGCCGCCTGCCGGCCGCCGCCCATACTGGCGGGCCGGGGCGGGGGCGTCCATGGTCCGGGGCCGCGCACCGGGGCGCACGCGCCGGACGGCGGCATCGGGATACGGAGACGGGGCGCGCGGGTGGCCGGGAGGTGAACCGGGGGCGGAACCGGTCCGGACCAACCGGAATGTTTCAGGCCGATTGCCGAGCGCGCAGATCAGGCCATCCGGCCGGATTCCGTGATCGTCGGGCCCATGGATGGGGGCCCGGCACGTGAAGATTCCGTGACTTCACGCCACTGATTCAACACGCAAGGTTACCGAAAGCAGTGGGTCCGATGTGAGTTTCCGTCGCGGACTCGGCAGACTCCCGCTCGCCGGGCCGGTACCGACCGTGCCGGACCCGCGACCCGACGACACCTTGCGGAAGGAAGCACACAATGCGGAACACCGCGCGCTGGGCAGCCACCCTCGCTCTGACGGCCACCGCCGTCTGCGGACCTCTCACCGGAGCCGCCCTGGCCGCTCCGTCCGGCGCCCCCGCCTCGCTCTACGCACCCTCGGCCCTGGTGCTCACCGTGGGCCACGGCGACAGCGCCGCCACCGCGGCCCCGGAACGCGCCGTCACCCTGAGCTGCGCCCCCACCGCCTCCGGCACACACCCGGCCCCGGCCGACGCGTGCGCCGAGCTGCGCGCCGCCGACGGCGACCTGGCGGCGCTGGCCGCCGGTAGGGACACCGAGGTGCTGTGCACCCGGGAGTACGCCCCCGTGACGGTCACCGCCGACGGCGTCTGGCAGGGCCGCCGGGTCTCCTTCCTGCACACCTATGCCAACGCGTGCGCGAAGAACGCCGCCCTGACGAGCGTCTTCGCCTTCTGAGACCGGGATCGCGCGGTCCCCGCGCAGCAGTCGAGGGTCCCGTGACTGGGGAGTGCGGGGCCCGGCGCGGGGACCGGCGGCGATCCCGCCCCAGGGGCCGGCGGGCGGAGTGGGGCCTTCCGCCGGCTCCTGGCATCGCGGCGTGTCACCCGGGCGCGTCCGGCACGGTACGGTCACGGCCTCCGACCGGCCCGCCGGACGGGCCCGGGGCGCGCCTGCGGTGACTCGTGTCGCACCACGGATAGCGGCGGCTGCGGCGGCAGGTGCACAGCGCCACCCGGAACCGGTCGGAGGAGACCGTGGTGCCGTCCTCCAGTTCCACCTCCACCGGGCCGTCCAGCAGGATCGGGCCCTGCCGCCGCACGGTCACCCGGCACGGCGGAGCCTCCGGCCGCGGCGCGGGCCCGGCGCTGTCACAGGGGTCGTTCGGCACGGATGACCACCAGCTCCTCCTGTTCCTCGGCCGCGTCCAGCAGCCCGCTGGCCCGCAGCCACTCCCGCCGCGTCCGCAGCACCGGCCCGAATCCGATCCAGCGCCTGCGCACCACGGCCGCCTTGCAGCCGCCCGTCCGCAGCAGGTCCAGGGTGCGGTCCGGATCGCTCAGCGCCGAGTGGACCAGCAGCAGGACGCCCGCGGGGCGCAGCAGTGCGGGGCCGTCCCGGCAGATCCGGTCCAGGACGAGCCGCCCGTCGTGCCCGCCGTCCCAGGCGCGTGACCTGCCCCGCGGGGCGTGCCGGGCCGGGGGAGCGGGGACGTAGGGCGGATTGGCGAGGACGAGGCCGAAGGACCGCCCGCGCACCGGCCCGAACAGGTTGCCGCGGCGGGCGCGCACCGGCAGCCGGTTCAGCCGGGCGTTGAGCCGGGTGGTCCACACCGCCCGGCGCGACACGTCGACCGCGGTCACCCGGGCACCGCGCCGGGCGGCCGTCAGCGCCAGCTCACCGCTGCCCGTGCCCACGTCCAGGACCCGCGTCCCCGGCCCGAGGGCCTCGTCGGACAGGGCCTCGGCCAGCAGCGCGGTGTCCTCCTGCGGGGCGTACACACCCGGAAACACGAATCTGCTCACGTCCCGCGAGTACCCCGCGTCCCGCGTTCAGTGCCGTTGGCCCGCCAGGGCCGGTGCGGGCGCGCCGAGCGGGACGCGCAGCGCCGAGCGGCCCGCGCGCCAGTCGGTGAGGAGCCGGTCGCCGAGCCGGTCCTCCAGATGGCCGGTGGCGTCGATGCCGAAGGCGACGTCGGCCGCCAGGTGCGGTTCCTCCGCCAGCAGCCCGGCGATCACCTCGTGGCGCACCACCTGCTCGTGCACCGCGTCCGCCTCGACGTGCTCGTCGTAGAAGAAGACGGCGGCGGGTCCGGCGCCGGTGCGCCGCAGCGCCTCGGCGAGCCGCCGGGAGCCGGGCGAGGAGGTGATCTCGACCGCGGCGAAATGCCCCACCAGCGCACCGCGCAGCGCCCGGTGCAGCCCGAACAGCGACATCAGGTTCACCGTGGCCAGCACCTCCGCCGTGCCCGCTTCCAGATAGCGGCCGTACGACGTGTCGAGGTCCAGGTCCCGCATCAGGCCGGCGAAGAGCCGGGCGTGCACGCGTTCGGCCCGGCCGCCCCCGTACTCGTCGAACTCCACCGCCGCCATCGCCGCCTTGGCCCGGCCCCACAGCCGGGGCAGCACCCAGGCGTGCGGGTCGGCCTCCTTCAGGTGGTACAGGGAGCGCAGGGCGGCGTACTCGCGCAGCTGCCACAGCTCGCCCTCGCCCCGCAGGTAGTGGGAGACGCCGGTGCCGTGCACCGGTTCGACCAGGAGGTCGTCGAGCGCGTCGTCGACACCGGCGTGGCGGGTCGCGTCGGCGCGCAGCGCGGTGAGGAAGCGCCGCTCCAGCGCGGCCCGCACGGTGAGCAGGGCCGGGTCCCACTCACGCTCGGCGGCGACACCGGCGAACGAGCGGTAGTGCAGCTCGTAACAGAGGTAGAGGGCCAGGTGCAGATCGTCGCCGTACGGCGACGCGGCGGCGGCGTCCTCGGCGCGGGGGAGCGGGCCGGTGCCGCGCAGATACTCCCGCACGCCCGCGCTCAGCGGGCCGCGGGCGGACGGCAGCTCGGGTCCTCGGTGATCGTCGTCCATGGCGCACGGGTACCCGGCAACCGCCCCGCCACCCCGGCCCGGCCGGTCCCCGGGCCGTCCCCGCTCAGTCCGTCCCCGCCCCTGTCCCCGTCCCCGTTCTCGTCCTCGTCCGTGGCCTCCTTCTTCGCCTTCCTTCCCCTTCCGCCTTCGCGCCCCTCCGTGGTCCGTGCGGTGACGTCAGCCCCGGGTGGTCGCCGGTGTCCGGGTGGCGGTCGCCGCGGCCAGCCGCAGGGGTACGGGGTCCAGGGGCGCTGCGGGCTCCTCGCCGAGCCGGGACACCCGCTCCCACCAGGTCGCCCCGGCCGCGCCCTCCTCGATCTGGCGCAGCAGCACCCCCTCGCGGATGGCCCAGGGGCAGAGGGTGAGCGACTTCAGGCCCATCAGCTTCATCGCGGTGTGCCCCACCACGGCGCCGGCCAGGCTCTGCGCGGCGCGCGGCGCCGAGATACCGGGCAGCGCGGAGCGTTCGGCGGCGGGCAGGGCGGCCAGCCGGCCCACCGCGCGGCGCAGCGCCGCCCGCTCCAGCCGCCGTTCCACGAACGGACCGTGCCGTCCGGGCGCGGCCCCGCACAGCCGGCCCAGTTGCTGGAAGGTGCGCGAGGTGCCCACGGCGGTGCGCGGCCCCTCCCAGCGGATCCGGGCGGCCACGTCCCGCAGCTGGTGCCGCACATGGCGCCGCAGCTCCTTGAGCCGCTCCGGGGACGGCGGGTCCGCGTCCGCCAGGAACTCATGGGTCAGCCACCCCGCGCCCAGCGGCAGCGAGGCCGCGAAGTCGGGCAGCCGGCCGCGTCCGAAGGCCACCTCGAAGCCGCCCCCGCCGATGTCGAGCAGGGCCAGCGGCCCGCACCGCCAGCCCATCCAGCGCCGGGCGCCGAGAAAGGTCAGCTCGGCCTCGACCTCACCGGGCAGGGTGCACAGCGCGACGCCGGTGCGGGACCGGACGGCGCGCAGCACCTGGAGCCGGTTGGGCGCGGCGCGCACCACGGCGGTCGCGAAGGCGGGCGGGCCGGCCGCGCCCCACCGGGCCGCCGTGCGCCCGGCCTCCGCGACCGCCCGTACGAGGCGTTCCACCGCCTCCTGCGGGATGTCCTCCCCGGGCCGCACCTGCTCGGAGAGCCGCAGCCGCCACTTGGCGGTGTGCACCGGCAACGGTGCTCCGCCCACGGCGTCCGCGACCACCAGCCGGACGGTGTTCGACCCCACGTCCATCACGCTGATTCGCATGGCCCCGTGGCTACCCAGCCCGGTGATCGCCCACGCCTGCCACCGGAGTGAACGGCGGACGGACACCGGGAGAACGGCCGGTTTCGTCCGGGTTGAGTCCCGGTGAAGCGAAGGGGCCGCCGTCGCGTGGACGGCGGCCCCGGTTCGCGGTCGCGCACGGGCGCGGCTCCGGCGGAATCACATGTGCACGACCGGCTCCGCGTGCGTGTCCTGGCGCGGCACGCCGGGACGGAAGAGCAGGAAGGCGATCACCGCCCCGGCCGCGAAGAGACCGGCCGACCACCAGAAGGCGGTGGTGTAGCTCTCGATCGTGGCCTGGGCCCGGACGGCCGGGCTGGTCGCGTCGTGCCCGGTGAGATAGTCCGTGGCGGCGCTCGCGGCCAGCGTGTTCAGCAGCGCCGTACCGATCGAACCGCCCACCTGCTGCATGGCGTTGACCGTCGCGGAGGCGACACCGGCGTCCTCGGCGGCCACGTTGCCGGTGGCGAGCTGCATGGCGGGCGGCATGACCAGACCGAGGCCGACTCCGATCACCACGAGCTGCGGCAGCACCGCGCTCACGTAGTGCGAACCGGTGCCGATGCCGGTCAGCCAGGCCATGCCCGCGGTGGCGACGGCGAAGCCGAGCGGCAGCACGGTCTTCGGGCCGAGCCGGGGCACCAGGACGGTGGTGCCGAGCTGCGCGGTCACCATCAGCGCGCCGACCATCGGCAGGAACGCCGCACCGGTCCTGGTCGGGCTGAAGCCCAGGTTCAGCTGGAGGTAGTAGGTGAGGAAGAGGAACACGCCGAACATGCCGGCGCCGGTGATCAGCACGGTGACGAACGAGGCGGCGCGGTCGCGGTCGAGCAGGATGCGCAGCGGCATCAGCGGGTGCGCCGCCCGGGTCTGCCACCAGGCGAACGCCGCCAGCAGCACCCCGCCCGCCAGCAGGAAGCCCCAGGTCAGCGGGGAGCCCCAGGCGTGGGTCTCGGCGTTGGAGAAGCCGTAGACCAGGGTGAAAAGACCGGAGGCGACCAGGACGGTGCCCGGTACATCGAGCTTGGAGCCGGCGGCGTCGCGGTGTTTGCCGAGCAGGATCCAGCCGCCCGCGAAGGCCACGACCGCGATCACCACGTTGACGTACAGCGTCCAGCGCCAGTCCAGGGCGTCGGTGAGCAGACCGCCCAGGAGCAGGCCGACCGCGCCGCCGGCTCCGGCGATGGCGCCGTAGACGCTGAAGGCGCGGGCGCGTTCGCGCGGGTCGGTGAAGGTGGTGTTGAGCAGGGAGAGGGCCGCGGGGGCGAGCAGCGCGCCGAAGACGCCCTGGAGGGCGCGCGCGGTGACCAGCATGCCGAAGCCGCCGGCGGCGCCGCCCAGCGCGGAGGCCGCGGCGAAGCCGACGACGCCCACGAGGAAGGCGGTCCTGCGGCCGAACAGGTCGGCTATGCGCCCGCCGAGCAGCAGCAGGGAGGCGAAGGCGAGCGCGTACGCCGTCACGATCCACTGCCGGTTCCCGTCGGAGAAACCGAGGTCGCGCTGGGCGGAGGGCAGGGCGATGTTCACGATGGTGGCGTCCAGCACCACCATCAGCTGGGCGACGGCGACGACGGCGAGGATCCACCACCGCCGGGGCGAGGCGCCGGGCACGGTGCCGGGCGCGGCGCCGACGGCGGTCGCCGGGGTGCCGTCGGTCAGGGTCTTGTCGGGCATGTCGGGAACCCATTTCCGGTGAGGTCGGGCGGGGCGTCGCAGCGCCGACCGGATAAAGGAAACGTAAACGAAACGGTTTCGTACACATCGAGCCTAGACGACCGCGAGCGAAACGGCAACGTTTCGCTGCGGCTCAGTCGTCCGGGCGGGCGCGCAGCAGGAGCACCGCCACGTCGTCGACCCGTTCCCGCGCCGCCGCGCTGTGCCGCAGCAGCAGATCGGCCAGGTCGCCCAGCGGCGCGTCACCCGCCTCGCCGAGCCGTCGGCCCAGCTCGGCGAGCGCGTCCTCGATGTCGGTGCCGGGCGATTCGACCAGCCCGTCGGTGTAGAGGGCGAGCACCGAACCGGGCGGAAGCTCCACCCGGGTCGTCGGGTACGCCGCCGCCGGGTCGATCCCCAGCAGCGGGCCCCCGGCCAGGTCCAGCACCCGCACCCGCCCGTCCGGCCTGCGCAGCAGCGGCGGCGGATGCCCGGCCCGGGACATCACGGCACAGCGTTCGGCCGGGTCCAGCCGCAGATACAGACAACTGGCGAACAGTTCGACGCCGAGGTCCATCAGCAGCCGGTTGGTGCTCGCCATGACGTCCTGCGGGTCCTGGCCGACCGTCGTGTACGCCCGCACCGCCGTGCGCAACTGCCCCATCAGCCCGGCGGCGGTCACGTTGTGCCCCTGCACGTCCCCGATCACGGCCGCGGCCCCCGGCCGGGTGGGCACCAGGTCGTAGAAGTCGCCGCCGATCTCCATCCCCTGGGTGGCCGGCAGATAGCGGGCGGCGGCGTCGAAGCCGGGCAGCCGCGGCAGCGTGTGGGGCAGCAGCGCCTGCTGGAGTCCGTGCGCCAGCCGGTGCTTGGCGTCGTACAGCCGGGCCCGTTCCAGCGCCTGCGCGATCAGGCTGCCCAGGCTCGTCAGGACGGCCCGCTCGTCGGCGGGGAAGGGGTGCGGTTCGGCGTAGGCGAGCACACAGGTGCCCACCGGGCGGCCGGACGCGATCAGCGGCAGGTACGCCCAGGCCGCGAAGCCGTCGCGGACCGCCTGGCGCACCGGGTACAGCCGTTCGAGCTGCCGGCGGGACTCGAAGAAGGCCGGAGCGCCGGTGGACAGCACCCGGGCGCTCGGGGTCGGCGCGGTGAGCGGGGTGCCGTGGAAGTCCTCGACGGCGCGGAGGTTGTCGTAGCCGCGATGCCCGAGCACATGCAGCCGCCCCGCCTGGGAGCCGAGGATCATCAGCGCCCTGCTGCCCACGGCCGGTACCACCTCGTCCGCGACCAGCCGGACCACGTCCGCCACGCCCACCGCCTCGGTCAGCGCCCCGGCCAGGCCCAGCACCCGCGAGATGGTCACCAGACCGGCCGCGGGCACACCCGCGCCGGGCCGGGGCGTGCCGCGCCCCGGCTCCGCGACCGGCCGGGCCCGGCTGATCCGCACGGTCAGCCCGGTGGTGCTCGGATACATCCGGAAGGACAGCCAGTCGCCCGGCGGGCGCAGCGCCACGAACGACGTCACATGCTGGCTGAGCAGGGCGGCCCGGTAGCGGTCCTCGTACATGGGGTCGTTCAGCCACGGCACCGACGCCCACAGCCGGGTGCCCAGCAGTTCGCCCGCGGGCAGGCCGAGCAGGTCGGCCGCGGCCGTGTTGGCGAAGGAGAGCCGGCCGTGCAGATCGAGCGAGACCAGCCCGTACGGCAGCCGGGCCGCCATGCGCACCGCCTCGGCCGAGCCGAGCGTCCCGGCCACGCCCCCGGTCGGCGGCGCGGCCAGCAGATCGGGTTCCGGCAGGACCGGCCGGTGTTCCGCCGCCGCCCGTTGCAGCCGCAGCGCCAGCCGGTCGCAGGCCGCCGTCAGATGGTCGCGCTCCCAGTCGGACAGCACCGGCGGATGCGCGTCCGGCCAGGTCACGAAGACGGCCCCGTACGCGGTGGCGCCCGCGGCCAGCGGCATCGCGGCCAGCGCGAAGGGGTAGGGCAGGACCACGGCGATCCGCGGATAGCGGCGGGCCATCTCCTCCTCGCCGCCGACCCAGATCAGCCGCCGCTCGCGCACCGCCTGCGCCACCGGGATCGGCGCGCTCAGCCCGACCCGCTCCCAGGGCGCGGCGAAGGCCCGGGGCATGCCCGCCATGACGGCCATCTCCAGCACCGGCTGGTCGGGGGCCAGCAGATACACGGCACCCGAGTGCGCGTGCACCTCGTCCAGCAGGGCGGCGAGCGCGAGGGACAGCAGCGGACGGCCGAGCGGCCCGGTGGCGGCCGGGCGCTGTCCGGACGTCCGCCCGTCCGACACGGCGACCACCTCCTCGCGGGCCGTGCCATGGCTCCGGCCCCCAGACTCTCTCCTGACGGCCCGGCCCGCACGGCGAGCGGGACGGAACGGCCGGTGAGGCGGCAGCGGGACGGACGCGGTCGCGGCGCGGGCCGTCACCGGGCGGGAGGGGCGGCCGACGGGGCGCGGGGCGCCACCGGACGGGGAGGACGGCTGTCGGCGGGGCACCGGTCGCGGGCCCCGGCCGGGCGGCGGAGGCGGCCGCGCTTACCCCGATGGGGCGCTGTCCATGCACCCCCGCTCGGGCGCGTTGCGGCGGACGACCGCCGTGCGTGCGCCCCCGCGCCTCCCGTTGGCCGATTCTCCGTACCTCCGCCCTGTCCGTCCGCCCAACAATTGGGCACGCGCACACCACCATCACAGAACCCGCGCAAAGCGAACCGAGGGGGCGGCAGTGATACGGATACTTCTGGTGCACGACGCGTGTCTGGTGCGATCGGTCATGGCGGAGTGGCTGCGCCGGGAGCCCGGCCTGGGGGTGTACGACACGCCGTGGCGCGGCGCGCCAGGACTGGTGCGGTCGGTGCGGCCGGACGTGTGCGCCGCCGACCTCGACCACACCAGGGCCCGCGAACCCGTGCCCCTGGGCGAGCTCTGTCCGCGCGAGCCGGGCCACCGCCCGCCCCGCTTACTGGTGCTGACCACGGCGGACCGTCCCGGACTGCTGCGGCAGGCCATCGAGGCGGGCGCGCTCGGCTACGTCGACAAGAAGGGCTCACCGGAGCGGCTGGTGAGAGGCATCCGGCGGGTCGCCGCGGGGGAACGTTTCGTCGACGAGTCGCTGGGCCTGGGCTTCCTCAAGGCCGCCGAGATGCCGCTGACCCAGCGCGAACTGAGCGTGCTGTCACTGGCCGCCGAGGGCGCCTCCGTCGCCGAGATCGCCGGCAGCCTGCACCTGTCCCACGGGACCGTGCGCAACTACATGGCGGCCATCACCCGCAAGACCGGGGCGCGCAACCGGATCGACGCCATCCGCATCTCCCAGGGGGAGGGCTGGCTGTGAACCGGGCACGGCCCAGCCGCCGGTGAGCTCGCGGTAGAGCCGGGAGCCGCGCAGCAGATCCTCGTGCGTCCCGTACGCCGTGTCCCGGCCGTCCATCACCAGGACCCGGTCCGCGCGGCGCGCCGAGCTGAGCCGGTGCGCCACCACCACCAGGGTGCCGCCCGCCCGGACGGCGAAGGCCCGCTCCGCGCGGGCCTCGGCGTCCGGGTCCAGGTGGCAGGTCGCCTCGTCGAGCAGGGCGAGCGGGGCGGGCGACAGATACGCCCGGGTCAGCGCGATCAGCTGGCGCTCCCCGGCCGACAGCGCCGCCGGGTCGACCCGGGCGCCGGGGCCGCCGAGGCGGCGCAGGAGCGGAGCGAGGCCCACCGCTTCCGCCGCGGCCAGCAGCTCCTCCTCCGGCACCGGGTCGGGGCGCAGCTGGCAGAGGTTTTCCGCGAGGGTGCCGCTGTGCACGTACGCCTCCTGCGGGATCAGCACCCGGCACTCCGCGGCGCCGGGCCGCCCGACCGGCCGCCCGCACACGCTGATCTCCCCGGCGGCCGGTGCCAGCAGCCCGGCCACCAGCGAGGTGAGGGTCGACTTGCCGATCCCGCTGGGTCCGACGACCGCCAGATGACCGCCTTGCGGGACGACGAGGTCGAGGTCGCGGACGACGGGCTCGCTGTGCGGGCCGTAGGCGAAGGTCACCCCGGCCAGGGCGAGGGCGGGCGCGGGCCGCGCCCCGGCGGCAGGGACGGCGACGGGGGCGTGCGCCGGGGGGTGTGCCGTGCGGTCCGGGCCGCACCGGGTGTCGTCGGCCGGGGTGAGGCGGCGCAGCACCACCGTCAGCCGGGCGCCGCCCGCGCCCAGGCCGTGGATGAGGTTCTGGAGGGCGGGCAGCAAGGACTGGGTGACATAGGCGAGGGCGCCCACCAGCGCGCCCGGCGAGACGTCGTGGGACAGCAGCCAGGGGGCGGTGACCAGGAGCAGGACGAGCGGCAGATGACCGCCCACCGCGAGTGCCGCCACCCGCACGACCCCCCACCGGGCCAGCGCGCCCGCCGCCCGCCGCTCGGCGTCGACGCGTTCCGCTAGCGCCGCCGCGACCGGCGCCTCGGCACCGAAGGCCGTCACGTCGCGCAGCCCCGGGCACACCGCGCCCAGCCGCTCCGCCAGGGCCTCGTCCGCCGTGAGATACGCCTCCTGGCGCCGGGCGAGCGGGCGCAGGGTCGCCGCGAACAGGACGATCGCGGCGACCAGCGGCGGGGCGACCACCAGCGCGAGCAGCGGCGCCAGCGAGCACAGGCCGATGAGCGCACCGGCGGCGGCGACCACGAACGACCGGGAGACCAGCACAAGACCGGCGAAGGTGTCCCGCGCGATCTCCACCTGCTGGGTCAGCCCGGACAGCGCCCCGTCGTCCGCCTCGCGCACCCCGCGGGCGACGACCCGCTCCACCAGGTGGTCCCGCAGCGGCTCCACCAGCGCGGCGACCGACCGGTAGACCCGCCCGGTGCCGTACGCGCCGAGGACGGCCCCGGCCCCGGCGACCGCCAGCCAGCCGAGCCCGGTCCCGGCCCGGCCGGCGAGGAACCCCGAGTCCAGGGCGCGCGCCAGCGCGAAGCCGAGCAGGAACGTCTGCCCCGTCTCCAGCACCGACCACGCGCCCAGCCGGGCCAGCGCTCCCCACCGCCCGCGCAGCAGCCCGAGCGCCTCTCCGGCCCGCCCCCGCAGGCCGCCGCGGCCGCCGGGCGCGCCGCTGGCCGCCGTGCCGCCCGCCGTCGTGCCGGGGGCGCGCGACGCCGGGCCGTCGGTCTCGGCGGGCGCGTCGGCGCGTACCGGCGCGCCGGGCGTGTCCGCCGGGCCGCCCCGGCGCTCGTACGGCGTGTCGGCGGTGCCGGGGTCCGCGGCGTCCGGCGCGCCGCGCCGCGACGCGGCTCCGTGGAAGCGCTTGCCGCTCACGACCGGCGCCCTCCGGCCGTGCCGACGGCACTGTCGGCCGGACTCCCGGGTTCCCCGGCCGGACTCCCGGCCTCCGCCGCGGACCGTTCGTTTTCGGCCACCTCAAGCGCCCCGTCCGGGGCGCCGTCCCCGCCGAAGACCTGCCGGTAGCCCGCGTGCCGCCACAGCTCGGCGTGCGGGCCCACGGCGCGTACGCGGCCGTCGTCCAGCCAGGCGACGGCGTCCGCGCGGGCCGCCGTCGCGGCGCGGTGGGCGACGACGAGGCGGGTGGTGGAGGTGCCGCCCCGGGTGAGGGCGTGGGCGATGCGGTGCTCGGTGACGGTGTCGAGGCTGGACAGGGCGTCGTCGAGGACGAGCAGCCGCCCCCCGTGCGCGAAGGCGCGGGCCAGCCCGAGCCGCTGCGACTCGCCGCCCGAACGGGGCGCGTCGGCGAGCCGGGTCGCGTACCCCTCGGGCAGGCGGCGCACGAAGTCGTCCGCGCAGGCGGTGCGGGCCGCCCGCCGGACCCGGCCGGGGGCGGGCGCGGCGGGACCGAGCCCGATCGCGTCCTCGACGGTCGTCCCGATCAGCACGGGCCGTTCGAAGGCGTACCCGATGGCGCCGCGCAGCTCGGCGTGGCGCAGCGCGCGCAGCGGCACCCCGTCCAGCAGCACGTCCCCGGCATCCGGGTCGCACAGGCGTCCGGCGACCGCGGCGAGCAGGGACTTGCCGGAGCCGGACCGGCCGACCACGGCGAGGGTCGTGCCGCCGGGCACCGTGAGGTCCACGCCGTCCAGGACGGTACGGCCGCCGCGCCGCGCGGTGACCCCGCGCAGCTCCAGATGTCCGGGCCCGTCGGGCAGCGGGCGGTGGCCGTGGGCCGGGGCGGGCTCGGCCAGCACCTCGGCCAGGCGCCCGGCCGCCGCCCGCGCCCGTACCAGCGCCGAGAGCTGTCCGACCAGCACACCGATGCCGCCGGCCAGCACCGCGTACCGCGAGGCGGCCAGCACATCGCCCACGGACAGCCGGTGCCGGGCGAGCAGCCAGCCGGCCACGGCGACCACGCCCAGGTGCAGCAGCGGGGCCACGGCGACCGCCCGCGCGGCGGCCCGGCCCTGTGCGTGCCACATGGCGTGTCCGGCCCGGGACAGCTCGGGCAGCGGGCGCAGGATCCGTGCCGTCTCCCGGTCGGCGGTGCCGGCCGCCCGGATGGTGCGGGCGCCGCCGACGGCCTCGGCCAGCGCCGCCGCCAGCCGCCCCTGGATCTCCTGGTAGCGGGCCACGCACGCCGACGCGTCCCGGGCGAAGGCCCGCAGCAGCAGCGCGAGCAGCGGCGCCCCGGCGAGGAAGGTCACCGCGAGCCACACGTCGAGCAGACCGAGGGCGACGACGGCGCCGACCGGTCCGGCCACCGCCGCGACCGTCGCGGCCAGCGAGGCGGGCGCGGTACCGGCCTGGGCGGCGCTGCCCACCAGCCGGGCGGTGAGTTCCCCGGAGCCGAAGCGGGCACCGGCCCGCGGGCCGAGCGCCAGGACGTGCCGGGTCAGCCGCAGCCGCAGCCACGCGGTGGCGCGGGCGGAGGTGGTGCCGTCGAGCACGGTCTCGGCCATGTCGAGGGCGGTGAGCAGCGCCAGCAGGCCGACGGAGTATCCGACCCAGCGCCCGGCGGGGGCGCGGGTCAGCAGCAGATCGAGGGTGCGGCCCAGCACCGCGGGCAGCAGCAGCCCGGCGCCGGTCGCCGCCGTGCTCACCAGGACCAGGGCGGCGCAGCGCACCGCGCCGTGCCGCACGGCGCCGCGCAGCACCGCGGCGGGCGTCGCCTCGGGCGCGACCGCGGCGCGGTCGGCGGGGTCCGCCGCCGGGGCGGGCGTCGTCGTACGGCTGCTGCCGGGCATCCGCGGCATCCTCCTGGCCTCCTCGCGCGCGACGGGCTCCGGAGGGCCCGCCCCCGTGAGGGGAGCGGGCCGCCCGGAGCCATGGGTCGTACGGTGTGCGTCAGAGGCAGAGCAGGACGCTGACCGCGCTCACACAGGAGAGCAGGCTCGCGGTGCTGGCGCCGCCGCCACCGCCGTGGTTCTCGTCGGACTCCATCGTCTGCAGGTCGAGCAGGGCCATGTCGTGTCCTTTCGTCGGCCCCGGCGGTGCCGGGGTCCCGGTCGATACCCCATCGGGGACGGGGGTTGAATCACGACTCCGTCAGTCGCGGAGCCGCGTCTGTGAGGGCCGCGCGGGCGGCGGCAGGAAGGGCAGTCCGGCTCCGGTCCCGGTGTCGAGGGCCGCCGCGAGCGCGAGCAGGCACCCGGCCGTGCCGGTGGCGAGGTCCATGGACAGCCGCATCATCTGGTGGCCGGGGAAGGCCAGTTGGCCCTGGTAGGCCATCGCGTACCAGCCGAGCGTGCCGACCTGCTCGGCCAGCCGCTGCGGACTCGCCCCGGGCGCCGTGCTGCGGCTGAGGTGCAGGATCATCCCGGCGCGGCCCTGGAACAGACCGGGCTGGGCGTAGAAGCGGGAGGTGGCGGCGGTGAGCACGGCGTCGCGGGCCCGGGAGAACTCCTCGTCGGGCGCGTGCGCCAGATACTCGTCCAGGACCATGCCGATGCCCGCGCTGCCGTCGCCGAGATACGGCAGGGTCCGCCAGCCCTCGTCGACCTCCAGGCCGCCGCCGCTGGGCTGGACGACGCACTGCTCCAGGTCGCGGCGGAGCGCGGTGGCGGCGGCGTCCAGCAGGGCGCGCTCGCCGGTCCACTCGTACTGCCGCAGCAGGAACAGCGCGGGCCCGCTGGCGCCCCGCAGCAGCCCGGCGCGGCGCCGGGGCGTGTCGGGCAGCGGCTCGGCGAGCCGGGCGGCGAGCAGATGTGCCGCCTCGGCGGCCCGCTCGCCCAGTTCCGCCTCGCCCGTCGTGCGGGCCAGGGAGCCGAGCACCAGGCCGAGCCCGGCGAGCCCGCCGCGCAGGTCGGAGGAGAGCTTCTGCCAGCGTTCGGCGAGGATCCTCTCGGCCAGGTCGAGGGCGCGCTGCCGGTGGCCGAGCCGGTCCAGGACATGGGCGACGCCCGCGAGCCCGTCGTACAGGCCGAACGGTGTGCCCGGCGGCGCGGACGCGGTCCGCTCCAGCAGCCAGCGCTCGCCCTCCTCGTGGCGCCCGGCGCCCGACTCGGCCAGCGCGTACAGGACACCGGCGGCGCCGTGCGCCAGACCGAGCCCGCCGCCGTCGGAGAACTGCGCGATGTCGCCGGGGTAGAGCCGGTCCTCGCGCTCCGGGGTGGCCGAGGCGAGCAGCGCCTTGGCCATCGAGTCGCGGGCGGCCGGCCAGTCGGCCGGGTCGGGGTAGGCGGTGGCGCCGGACACCGGCGCGGCGGTGCCCGCGGGACCCTCCGCCGGGCGGACGTCCCGGGTGATCTCGGCGACGGCCTCGTCGAGGAACTCCCGCGGCACGTCCGGGAACTGCTCGGCGATCACCTCGGCGAGATGCGCCGCCTTGCCCCGGTCGATCACGAACAGCGTGGTCACCGGCAGGAACAGGGCGAGCCGCAGACACGCCAGCGCGTAGCGGTCCACATCGGGTCCGGTGCGGTCCGGCGGGGCGAAGAAGCCCGGGTGGGCCACGACCTGGCGGCCGTTCTCCTCGGCCGGTGCGGCGGCCTCGAAGTCCAGCAGGGACACCGACTCGTCGTCGGGCCCCACGACGATGTTGAACACATGCAGGTCGTTGAAGACGATCCCGCGTCCGTGCACCGCCGCCACGGCCCGCTCGACGGCCCGGTGCACCCGCAGCGCCCACGCCGTGTACGCGGCGACCGCCTCGGGGTCGGGGTCGGGGGTGAGCAGCGGATGCCGGTCGCCGAAGTAGGAGTTGAGGGTCCGGCCCTCGACGAAGTCCATGACCAGGAAGCGGTGGTCGCCGAGCGTGAACCAGTCCCGCACCTCCGGCACGACCCCGGTCCCGGCGACCTGTTCCAGGGCGGCCCTCTCCCGCTCCAGGCGGGTCACGGCGTCGGCGCCGTCGGCGGCGAGCCCGGCGTGCGGCCGGCCCTCCTTCAGGACGACCCGCCGGCCGTCGCGGGAGTCGGTGCCCGCGTAGACCCCGCCGCCGTTGGAGAAGTGCAGCGCCTTCTCGATGCGGTACGGCAGTTCACCGACCGTCGTGGTGTTGCGCGCCGCCAGATGCGGCTGGAGGAACGACGGCAGCGTCACCCACTCCGGCACCTGGAACGACGGGCTGCGCCGGTCCGGGACCAGCCGCCCCTCGCCGTCGCGCACCGCCGGGACCAGCGAGCCGCGCTCGTCGACGACGAAGGCCCGCGCGAAGGCGCCGTAGCGGACGTACAGCGGCCCCTCGCCCCAGCGCAGATCGGTCAGGATGTACGGCCCCTCGAAGCCTTCGAGGAGGGCGCCCAGCTCGGTGAGCACCTGGTGCAGCTGCTCCTCGCCGTCCGGGTAGACGGTGACGAACTTGCCGCTGGTGTCGCGGGCCGCGTACTTGGTGTTCCGCAGGTGCAGCAGATGCGGGCCCGGCACGAACTTGAAGGGGATCCGGCGCGGCACGCAGTAGTCCCAGACGATCGCCGCGATCCGCTCGGCGTTGTCGCGGGTGGCCGAGGCGTGGATCTTCCAGCCCTGCGCCGGGCCGGGCGTGGCGCGGCCGTCGTCGCCGAGCGGGGTCAGCGTCAGCCAGTCGCCGACGCGGGTCGCGTCCCACCCCTGCGGCACCGCGCGCCGGGCCGTCTCGTACAGCGGCGCGGCGACCCGCCCCTCCTCGGACAGCCGGTCGGGCGTGTCGTAGAAGTGCGGATCGGCGAGCGCGTACACCTCGTAGCGCTGGTCCATGTCCGTCCCCTCCCTGGTCGGCACCGAGCCTTCCAGTCGGGCGGGGCCCGCCGACAGTCACGTCTGTCACGAGACCACCGTGCGGAACGCACGCGTCAAGACCCGTTCGTAAAGAACAGTTCGAACAGCGCCGGGCCCGCGGTCCCGCCCGCACCGGGGCACGGCGGAACCGGCACCGGGCCCGCCCTCGGCCCGCCCGGCGTTCCACCCGGCGCACGCTGCGCCCCCGGGGCGTGGGCGAGGGCACCCGCGCCGCTCTCCTCGCCGTCTCCGAAGTGGTCCGGCCCGGCACCACCGACGCGCTGGTGCCCACCGGGGCCATGCGCACCGGGGCCAGGTCCGGAGCGGACTGTCCCCTGATTCCCCTGACCCGCTGACGGTTCCGCCGGACCCACCCGCCGGGCCGCCGACCCGCCACACGGGTGCGCCGCGCCCCCGGCACGGCAGGTCTCAGCCGTGGACCGGGCCGCCGTGCTTAGGGTCCTGGGCTGTGTCACACACCTTCGAAGAGCTTGTGGCGAAACAGCGCGCCGCCGACGAGGCGCACACCCGGGTCGAACAGCTCCGGGAGACCTACGGGCCGCCCGCGCAGGAGCGGTGGACCGGGACGCAGAGCGGGACCTACGAGACGGCCCTGCGCGCCTGGCGCGACCTCGCCCGCGATCTCCGGAGCGCGCTGAGCGAGTACGCGAGCGAGGAGGGGAGGCCCCGCCCCGAGATCGAGGCCGAGGTGGAGCGGGCGGCCGGCTCGGGCCCGGCCGACGGCGGAGAGCCCGGGACGGACGGCGTCTGACTCCGCGCGGACGGCACGGATCCGCGGGCCGCGCGCGGGTACCCGCGCGCCATGGACACCTTCCACCTGCAAGCAGCCGCGAGCGCCGGTTCCGTCTTCGGGATCGTCGTGATCGTCGTCGGCGCCCTCGTCGTCGTCGGCGCCCTCATCTGGGCCGTCCGGTTCGGCATCAGGGTCAAGCAGCACGAGCCGCGCACGCCCAGGGGCGGCGAGCATCCGACGCTGCCGGACTCCGGGCCGGTGCACGAGACCCGGCAGCGGCGTGAACCCGACGAGGTGCCGCGCGCCGAGGAGACCGGCCGCAGGCTCACCCCGCACGAACTCGGCTCGCCCGGCAGCCGCCGCAGCGAGGACCAGTCCCGCCCGCGCTGGGACAGCGGCACCTGACCTGCCGGTCCGCGGGTTTGCCCGCGGCGCGCCCGGGGACCCGGACGGCCTGGGACGGGCGGGTCCGGGTACGGCCCGGGGCGCCGTTCCCGCACACCTCACGCTCATGCGGAAGGAAGTCGAGAAACCGTGGCCGCGCACATGACCGAGAAACCGGCCGTCCAGCCCGCCGAGACGGGCTGGGCCAGATCCCGTCGGCTCAGGCGCGACACCGTACGCACCTGCCTGCCGGCGGTCGCCGTCGAGGACCGCGGCCGGGCGCGGGAGCGCGCCGGGGACGCGGAGGCCAACATCGTCCGCGGCGAGGACTGAGGCGAGAGGTCCGAGAGAGTCTGGTAGGGCCCGAGAAGGTCCGAGGGTGGGCCCGGCGTTGTGTACCGCGCCGGGCCCACCCTCGGGGCATGTTCAGCCGTGGGTCTTGGCCAGCAGTTCCAGGACCTCGTCGGTGGTGCCCGTCTCGCCGAGGCGCGGGAAGATCCGCCGCAGGCTGCCCTCATGGGCCTCGGCGTCCATGTCGGCCATCGCGTCCGTGGCCAGCGTGACGTGGTAGCCGTGCTCATGGGCGGCGCGCGCGGTGGACTCCACGCCGATGCTGGTGGCGATGCCGGTCAGCACGATCTGCGTCACCCCGCGGCGGCGCAGCTGCACATCGAGGTCGGTGCCGTGGAAGGCGCCCCAGTTGTGCTTGGTGACGGTGATGTCGCCCGCGTGCCCGGCCAGTTCGGGCACGATCACGTCCCAGCCGTCGGGCCGGGCGCCGCCGCCCCCGCGCGTCGCCTCCGTACGGCCGGGCACCACATCGCCCTGGTCGTCGGCGAAGGACACCCGGACCAGGACGACGGGCAGGTCACGGGCGCGGAACGCCTCGGCGAGCCGCACGGAGCGGGCGACGACCTCGGCACCGGAGTGGGGCACGACCGGCGCGGCGGCGATGCCCGCCTGGAGGTCGATCACCACGAGGGCGGTACGGGGGTCGAGGGCAGTGAGTGCCATGAGGGGTCAGGCCTTTCCGGGCTTGCGGGGGGTGAGACGGACGAGTGACCGGTCGGTCAGGCTGCTCACCAGGAGCAGCACCGACCCGGCGGTCATGAACAGGGCCAGGCCGTGCAGGCCGCCCGTGTCGGCGCGGTGCGGGAAGTACCCGGCGGTGGCCGCCGAGGCGCCCAGCGCGCCGAGGTACATGAAGGTGCGCAGCAGCCCGGCGGCCGAGGCGATCCGCGCGGGATCGGCCTGCCGGTACAGCGCGTTCTGGTTGGCGAGGGTGATCAGCCCCTGGGGTACGCCCATCACCAGACCGGCGGCGAGCAGCAGCGGCAGCGGACTCGTGGCGCCGATCAGCAGCAGCACGGCACAGGCGGCGACCTGGGCGGCGGCGCCCACCACGAGCTTCGCCCGCACGGCCTCGCGGCGCCCGGTCAGCGTGGAGACGACGAGCGCGGCACCCGACAGGGGCAGCAGCGTCAGCCCGGCCGTGGACGCGCTGAGCCCGCGTCCCTCCTCCAGCCACTGCGTGTAGCCGTACATGAAGGCGTAGGAGGTGAGGGCGCCGAGCAGTTGGCGCACATAGGTGCCGATCAGCGGCCCGTTGCCGCCGAGCACCCGCAGGTCCACGAAGGGCTGCGCGACCCGCAGCTCGCGCACCGCGAAGGCGGCGCCCACCGCGGCGGCGAGCACCGGCAGGTACCAGCGGTCGGCGCGCGGCGCCATCAGGAACAGCATCAGCGACACCAGCGTCCCGGCGAACAGCACCATCCCGGGTACGTCGACGTCGCGCAGCCCGTGCCCGGCGTCCCGCCGCGGCTCCCGGGGCAGCCGCAGCGCGCCCAGGACCAGGCAGGCGGCGGACAGCGGCACGTTCACCGTGAACACGGCGCGCCAGCCGCCCACCCCGATCAGCAGCCCGCCGAGCGCGGGGCCGATCACGGCCACCGTCTGGTTGGCGACGGCGAGCGCGGTGAGGACGCCCGCCGGACTGTCCCGCCCCGTCCGCTCGGCCTCGCGCCGGGTGAGCTGCATGGCCGCCGGATACGCGGCGGAGGTCCCGAACCCGAGCAGCACCCGCGCGCCGATGAGCACGCCCAGCGAGGGGGCGAGCGCCCCGAGCAGACCCGCTGCCCCGACCAGGGCCGTCCCCGTGAGGTAGAGCCGCCGGGGCCCGAACATGTCCGTCAGCCGGCCGATGACGGGCTGTCCGACGGCGGTCGCCAGATAGAGCGCCGAGACCAGCCAGACGGTCTGCGCCGGGGGAGCCCCGAACGCGGCGCCGATCGGGACCAGGGCCACCGCGATCATCGACGAGTTGATCGGGTTCAGCACCGAACCCAGGACCATCGGCGCGATCAGCCTGCGGTCGAAGGCGTCCGGCGCCGGGCGCACGGTGGCGTCCTCGCCGCCCGGCCGCCGGGCGAGCCGGGGCCTCACGGCCTGCTCAGCCGTTCCAGCAGGGTGAACGCCTCGATGATGGTCTGCCGTTCGTCCTCGGTGTACCGCTCGTGCAGGGCCCGGGTCAGCCACTCCGCACGGGTCTGCCGGTCGCCCTCGATGCGCTCGTGTCCGCCGTCCGTCAGGGTCACCAACTGGCGTCGGCCGTCGTCGGGGTCGGGGCTGCGCCGGATGAGCCCGCGCTGCTCCAGGACGGCGAGTGTGGCGGCCATCGACTGCGGCCGGACTCCCTCGGCGGAGGCGAGGGCACTGGCGGTGGCGGCGCCGTGCTTGCCGACCAGGGTGAGCGCCGACACCTGGGACGGGGTGAGGTCCTCGTCCCGGGCGACCTCCCGTATCCGGCGCCGCAACCGGCTGAACACCACGCGCAGATCGCGCGCGGCCCGCGCTGCGGAGGCGGAGACGCCCTCGGGCACCTCGGTGGGCGTGTGGTCCATGGCAGCACCGTAGATCCGCCAGGCGAAACTGTCCAGCCAAGACTGTTCAGCCTTGGCTGTCTATTTACCTGTCCACTTACTTGTCCATTTACCTGTCCATCAGCCTGCCGATCACCACCCGCCCGTCTCCGGGCCCGGCCCGCAGTACGCTGACCAGGTGCGTCTGCTTCTCATGTCGGACACCCACCTCCCGCGCCGCGCCCGGGAGCTGCCCGCCCCGCTGCTCGCCGAACTGCCGCGTGCCGACGTCGTCGTCCACGCGGGGGACTGGGTCGACACCGCGACCCTCGACCTGCTCACCGCGCGCAGCCGCCGGCTCCTCGCGGTGTACGGCAACAACGACGGCCCCGAGCTGCGCGCCCGGCTCCCCGAGGTGGCCCGCGCGGAACTGGGCGGGCTGCGCTTCGGCGTCGTGCACGAGACCGGGGCCGCGCAGGGCCGCGAGGCCCGCTGCGCCGCCCGCTTCCCGGACCTGGACGTGCTGGTCTTCGGTCACAGCCACATCCCCTGGGACACCACTGCCCCCTCCGGGCTGCGCCTGCTCAACCCGGGTTCCCCCACCGACCGCCGCCGCCAGCCCCACTGCACCTACCTGACCGCCACCGTCACCGGCGGCGCCCTCACCGAGGTCGAACTCCACCGGCTGCCGCCGCGCCGGACCCGCTGACGACGCGACGCGCGCGGGCGCAAAGGGTACAGAGGGCACAGAGGGCACAGAAGAGGGCGGCCCGGCGAAAGGGGCCGCCCCGAGGTCACACTTCCCTTTCTCGTTTCCGAATTCTCGGCGAGATCCGGGCCGATCCGTGCGCGGAAGCGACCCGGTGGCTGTGAGTATGCGCTGTCACGGACCTCCTTCCGGAGAGGTGTGCCGCACATGTGCCGCGGAGGCGATGCATGCCTCATCCGCTGTCTGCCGCCTACCCCTTCCGGGGAAGCCGAACCATCTCAAAACAGGAATAAGGGCTCATTTCCTCCGTCGACGGAGCACGCGCGGCCCAGGAGCGCACCCCCCCACTCACCGGCCCCACCGACCCCACCGGCACCGGCGACACGCGCCCGCCAGGCGTCGTCGGCGGGTGCGGGCACGGTGAACGCGTGGTGCAGTTCCATGGCTTCGTCCTCCTGCTCAGGGCCGGGCGCGGGCGGGACCGTGCGCGTGGATGGCGCCCGCGGTCGCGGTCAGGGGCGTCCCGCTGCCGCCCCAGCGCAGCGAGACGATCTCGGCGGCGACCGACACCGCGACCTCCTCGGGCGTACGGGCACCGAGGTCCAGGCCGACCGGGGAGCGCAGCCGGGACAGCTCGGCCGGGGTCACACCGGCCTCCAGCAGCCGTTCCACCCGGTCGTGGTGGGTGCGGCGGCTGCCCATCGCGCCGATGTACGCGGCGGGCCTGCGCAGCGCCTCCTCCAGCAGCGGCACATCGAACTTCGGGTCGTGGGTGAGGACGCAGATCACCGTGCGCTCGTCGGTGTCCGTGGTGCGCAGATAGCGGTGCGGCCAGTCCACGACCACCTCCACGGCGTCCGGGAAGCGCCGGGGGGTGGCGAAGACCGGGCGCGCGTCGCACACCGTCACCCGGTAGCCGAGGAAGGCGCCGATCCGGGCCACCGCGGCGGCGTAGTCGATGGCGCCGAACACCAGCATCCGCGGCGGCGGCGCGAAGGAGTGCAGGAACACCGAGACGGCGTCCTCGCGCCGCTCGCCGTGCGCCCCGTAGTGCCGTGTCCCCGTCGCCCCGAGCGCGAGTCCGCCGCGGGCGTCCGCGGTGACCGCCGCGTCCAGGCCGGGGGTGCCCAGCGTCCCCGCCACCGAGTCCGGCCACACGGCGAGCGTCGCCCCGCGCGGCGCGGGACCGTCGGCCACGGTCGCCAGGGTCACCGGCGCCCCGGCGGCGACCGACGCGGCGACCGCGCCGAAGGCCGGGTCCGACTCCGAGGTCACCGGCCTGACCAGCACCCCGATCTCGCCCCCGCAGGTGAGCCCGACCGCGAACGCGTCCTCGTCGCTGTACCCGAAGACGGCGAGCCGGGCCTCGCCGTCCGCCACCACCTCCTTGGCCAGCTCGAAGACCGCGCCCTCCACACAGCCGCCGGAGACACTGCCCACCACCTCGTCGTCCGGGCCCACCGCCATCGCCGCGCCGGGGTCGCGCGGCGCGCTGCGGCTGACCGTGACGACCGTGGCGAGACCGAACGGCTGCCGCGCCGCGTACCAGCGCCCGAGCACCGGAAGGATGTCACGCACGCTCTCGTCCCTTCGCACCACCGACCCCGACCCCGACCCCACCCTCTACCTCGCCCCCGGCACCGGCACCCGCGCCCGTCCCGGCGCCGCCGTCCGCGCCCCGGACCACCCGGTGGGCCAGCCGGTGCAGCCGGCGCATCCGGGCGGCCGGCAGCGGGGGATCGCCGCGCTCCCACCCGTCGGACGGGACGAGCAGCACCACCCGCCGGGGCCGCTCCGTGCGCGCGTGGAGCCGGGGCGGCGCGGGTTCGCCGCCGTGCCGTAGCAGCTCCCTTGCGGTACGGCGCGCGTCGATGTCCCCGCGCCGGGCCGGGCGCCGCCGCGCGCTGCGCCGTGGCGACCGCACCGCCGTCCGCCTGGACGGCGAGCACGTTGCAGCTCTTGACGCCCGTGCCGTCCACCGTGACGGAGATGTGCGTCATGTGCTCCCCAGGGACCGAACGGGCGTACGCGAGGGATGCCAGCGACCAGCGTGACGTACGTCACTCTATGGCCGGGTCTGTGGCACGGCGAGCGGTGCGGTGCGGACCGCCGGGGGCGTCGGCTCGGCAAGAGAGCATGTCCGGCCTGCTGCCCGAGTCCACCACCCGCGCCCGGAGCGCCGTGTGCGCCCTGGAGGGCGAGGCGTAGATCCCTGTGGATCCCCGTCCGGCGTTTGACCCTGCCCTTGCGTCAGGCCGCACGCTGTACCCCGACGGAGCCGACGAAAGGGCAGGTGGATGAGCTACTCCGTGGGACAGGTGGCGGCGTTCGCCGGAGTGACGGTGCGCACGCTGCATCACTACGACCGGGCGGGGCTGCTGTCGCCGGGCGGCCGCAGCCACGCCGGGTACCGGCTGTACGACGACGCCGACCTGGCACGCCTCCAGCAGATCCTCTTCTACCGCGAACTCGGCTTCTCCCTCGACGAGATCGCCGACATCCTCAAGGACCCGCAGGCCAACGCGCTCGCACATCTGCGGTCCCGGCAGCGGCGGCTCGGCGAGGAGATCACCCGGCTCCAGCGGCTCGCCGAGGTCGCCGAACGGGCCATCGAGGTCCAGCAGACCGGAGTGACCCTCACCCCCGCCGAACGCTTCGAGGTCTTCGGCGAGATCGCCTTCGACCTCAGCTACGCCACCGAGGCCCAGCTCAAATGGGCGGACTCGGAAGGACAGCGGGAGTCCATGGCACGGGCCGCCGCGCACAGCAAGGACGACTGGCGGCGGCTGATGCGCGAGGCCGCAGCGTGGCGCGCCGAACTGCTCGCCGCCTTCGACGACGGCGAGAGCGCCGAAGGCGAACGCGCCATGGACCTCGCCGAGGAGCACCGGCTGCACATCTCCCGCTGGTTCACCTCCTGCCCGCCCGCCATGCACCGGCGCATCGCGGACGACATCGTGGCCGACCCGCGCGCCTTCGCCCTGGTCGTCCCGCCCTCCCAGCAGCGCCCCGGCCTCGCCGCTTATCTGGGCAGGGCCGTGCACGCCAACGCGGCCCGCCGCACCGACCCCGAGGGGGACCGATGAGAATCCTGATCGCCGCCGCCGGATCACGGGGCGACGTCGACCCCTACACCGGCCTCGGCGCCGGGCTGCGCCGGGCCGGACACGAGGTCGTGCTCGCCGCCCCGGACACCTTCGCGCCGCTGGTCCGCGGAGCCGGCCTGGAGTTCCGCGGCCTGCCCGGCCGGCCCGAGGCCCAGGGCGGCACCCCGGACCGGCGGGGCCTGATGCGCGGCGCCGCCGCGTTCGTGAACCGGCTCGCGGGAGGCTTTGCCGCCGCGGTCGGCGACGGCACCGAGCTGCTGGTGCTGTCCACCACCACCGCCCCGCTCGGCTGGCACCTCGCCGAGGCCACCGGCCTGCCGAGCGTCGGCGCCTACCTCCAGCCCACCGCGCCCACCGGCGCCTTCCCGCCCGTCGTCACCGGCATCCGCTCCCTGGGCCGTCTCGGCAACCGCGCCGCGGGCCGCCTCGGACTGCGGACGGCCGACCGCCTCTACGGCGACGCGGTCGCCGCCCTCCGCCGCGAGCTGGGCCTGCCCGCGCGCACCCCGGCCGCCGAGCGGCGCCGCCGGGAGGCCGCGCACTGGCCCGTGCTGCACGGCTTCAGCGAGCACGTGGTGCCCCGGCCGCCCGACTGGCGCCCCGGTCTCGACGTCGTCGGCAACTGGTGGCCGTACACCGACCCGGGCGCCCGGCTGCCCGCGGACCTGGAAGACTTCCTCGCCGCCGGGCCCCCGCCGGTGTTCATCGGGTTCGGCTCCATGGCCGGCGGCCACGGGGAGCGCCTGAGCGGGACCGTCGTACGGGCGCTGCGCCGGGCCGGGCTGCGCGGCGTCCTCCAGTCCGGCGCCGCCGGGCTCGCCGCCGAGGGGGACGACGTCCTCACGGTCGGCGACGTGCCGCACGCCCTGCTGTTCCCGCGCACGGCCGCCGTCGTGCACCACGCGGGCGCGGGCACCTCGGCGGCGGCCCTGCGCGCCGGGGTGCCCTCCGTCCCCGTACCGGTCACCGCCGACCAGCCGTTCTGGGCCGCCCGCCTCACCGCCCTCGGCGCCGCCCCCGCCGCGATCCCCTTCGCGGGCCTTACCCCCGAGCGCCTGGCGGACGCTCTCGACCGCGCGGTACGGGACCCGGCCCACGCCCGGTCCGCCGCCGCCGTCGCCGGGCGCCTCGCGGAGGAGGACGGGGTGGGGCGCGTGGTGGAGGCCGTGGAGGCGGTGGGGCGGCTGAAGAGCTGAGGGGCAGGCTGGGGCGGGCGCGGGCCTCCGCCCGAGCTGTCGGCGGGGCCGGGCGGGATGGGCGGCCAGTGGTGCCTCGGCGTCGCCCCGGCCCGGTGCTTCGCGCGCGGGTGACTGCCGGGCGCCGGGGGGTGGCCCTGGCCTTGCGGCGGGGGGCGGTGCGACCGGGCGGGCGGACCGGCGGACCGGACCGCGGCCCGGGAGGAGCCCGGGGCCGTCGGCCGTCCGTGCCGTCGGGGGGCCGTCGGGACGGACGGCCGGTGGAGCTTCGGCGTCGCCAGAGGCCGGTGCTTCGCGCGCGGGTGACCGCCGGGCGCCAGGGGGGGCGACCCCGGCCGTGCGGCGGGGGTGCCCGGCGCGACCGGCCGCGCGGACCGGCGGACCGGGCGGGGTCCGGGCCCGGCGCAGTGCCGGTGCCAGTGCCAGTGCCGCGCCTGGTGTCCGGCGTGGTGCGGGACGCCGAAGGGCCGCGCGGCCGGAGGGGCGCCCGGCCTCTGGGATCCGGCCGGCCGGGGGTGCCCGGCGCCCCCGGTCCCTCGTCCCTCAGCGTGCCAGCAGGTCGACCGCCCGCAGCACCGGCGCGACGCCGTCCTCCTCGCGGATGCGGGCGCCCAGGGTCTCGGCGCGCTCCCGGTGGAGGGGGTTGCGGGTGGCCCGCGCGAGGGCCGCGGCCAGGCCGTTCGCGGTGAGCCCGCGCAGCGGGACGGCGTGAGGGGCCACCCCGAGGGACACCAGGCGTTCGGCCCAGAAGCCCTCGTCGAACTGGACCGGCAGCGGCACGGCGGGCACCCCGGCGCGCAGCCCGGCCGCGGTGGTGCCCGCGCCCGCGTGGTGCACCACGGCCGCCATCCGCGGGAACAGCGCCGCGTGCGGCACCTCGTCGATGGTCAGCATGTCCTCGCCGGTCGCCGCGAGCCCGCCCCACCCGCGCTGCACCACCCCGCGCAGCCCGGCCAGCCGCAGCGCGCGCACGATGGTCCCGCTCAGCCGGGCCGGGTCGGGCACCGTCGCACTGCCGAGGCCGACGAAGACCGGCGCGGGCCCCGCGTCCAGGAACCGCCGCACATACGCGGGCAGCCCGTCCTCACGGTCGTACGGCCACCAGTAGCCGCACACCCGCAGACCGGGCCGCCAGTCGCGCGGCCGGGGCACCACCAGCGGACTGAACCCGTGGAACACCGGCTGCCGCAGCCCCGCCCGGATGCGGCGGGCGGTGCCGCGCCGGGCGGCCGGAAGACCCAGCCGGGCCCGCACGGTGGGCACGGCCGCCGAGAAGACCCGCTCCATGGCGAGGTTCACCCCGTGGCCCGCGAGCCGGTTCGCCGCCGCGCCCCAGTGGCCGCCGCCGAGCAGCGGAGGGGCGAACTCCCGGGTGGGGGAGAGGGGTTGCAGATGCGTGCCGATGCTGGGCACGCCCAGCGCCTCGGCGATCGCGTGCCCGACCGGCCCCAGCGAGCCGGACAGCAGCAGTACGTCGCTCTTCTCGGCCGCCGCGACCAGGTCGTCCGTCATCCGGGCGAGCGCCGCGCGGACCAGACCGACGGCGCGCAGCATCTTGCCCGTGTCCGTCGCGCTGCGGTGCAGCCCCCGGCCGCGGGTGGACTCCAGTTCGGCCCGCGGATCCACCGGCAGAGCGTGGAAGTCCAGGCCCGAACCGGCGACCAGCGGCTCGAAGCACCCGTGGGTGACCAGGGTGACCGCGTGGCCCGCGCGGGCCAGACCGTGCCCCAGCCCGGTGAAGGGGGCCACGTCACCCCGGGAACCCGCCGTCATGATCGTTACGCGCACGTCGGCCAGTATGGCCGCGCGCGGCCCCGCCGACGGCGAACGACCCGGCCATGTCGGCGCGCCCACCCCCACGCGCCCGCAACGGCCGCACCCGTCCGGACGCCGTACCCGCTCGGGCCCTGCGGCCGGGGGGCCGGGATCACACCCCGAGCTGCCGGGCGGCCGCGTCCACCGTCTGCTCCAGCAGCGTGGCGATGGTCATGGGGCCGACCCCGCCCGGCACCGGCGTGATCAGCGAGGCGCGCTCCACCGCGGTCGCGAAGTCCACGTCCCCGACATTGCCCGCGTTGTAGCCCGCGTCGATCACGACCGCGCCCGGCTTGACGTCCTCGCCGCGCACCAGTCGCGGCCGCCCCGCGGCCGCCACCACGATGTCCGCCTCGCGGACCACGGACGACAGCTCCCGGGTCCGGGAGTGGCAGTACGTCACCGTGGCGTCCCGGGCCAGCAGCAGCATGCCGACCGGCTTGCCGAGGATCGCGCTGCGCCCCACCACCACGGCCCGCTTCCCGGCCGGATCGACGTCGTAGGCGTCCAGCAGCCGCATGATGCCGCCGGGCGTGCAGGAGACGAAGCCGGGCAGGGCGAAGCTCATCGTGGCGAAGGAGGCGAAGGTGACGCCGTCGACGTCCTTCTCGGGCGCGATCGCCTCGAACGCGGCCCGCTCGTCGATGTGGTCGCCGACCGGGTGCTGGAGCAGGATGCCGTGGACCGACGGGTCCGCCGAGAGGTCCCGCAGCGTCCGCACGAGCCGGGCGGTGGTGGTCGCGGCGGGCAGCTCCACGTGCCGGGAGGCGATGTTCGCCGTGCGGCACCGGTTCTGCTTCATCCGGACGTAGGTGACCGAGGCCGGATCCTCGCCGACCAGCACCGTGGCCAGGCACGGCCGGACGCCCGTGCGGGCGGTGAGTTCGGCGGCCCGGTGCGCGGTGCGCTCGACGATGCGGCGGGCGAGGGCGGTGCCGTCCATGAGACGGGCCTGGGACATGTCCACTCCTGAGCGTGCGGCGGATCGCCCAGGCGCGCGGCTGTGACGTCGGCTGGGGCCGCTCCCCGGTGGTGCTCCACCTCAGCGCCAGTCACGGCCCGCCCCCACCCTAGGCGAGGACCGCGCAAGCCCTTCGCCGGGGGTGCGGCCCGCTCACCGGAGCCTGCCCCGCCGTGACCGCCGGGCCCGTACCGCGGCGGGCCGCGCGCCGGGCCGGGCCGCGCGCAGCACCGACCGCAGCAGCGCGGCGGACAGGCACCGGGCCGCCGCCGTGGCCGTCCGGGCCGGACCGGAGCGCCGCGCCAGCGGGGAACGCGCCCGCCCCAGTCCACCGCGGGCCGAAAAGGACCAGGTCAGCCGGGAGCTGACCTGGAACCCCGCGGTCCTCCTCGTCACTCGTCCCACGCCTGGACCATGATCTGGTCGGTGATCCTGCCGTCGCGCAGCGAGACCATGGACTCCGCGAGCACCCGGACGCCGTCCGGATACGCGCAGGACTCCACGTACGCCGCGTGGTCGCCCTCGACGACGCACCGCTCCAGCCGGTGCGTCATGTCCCGGCCGTAGACGTCGTCGAGCATCGCGCCGATCTCCGCCCGGCCCCGCAGGACCCTGGGGTGGCTCGGCCTGCTGTCGCGGTCCACGATGCGGATCTCCGCGTCGTCCGCGTACAGCGACAGCAGCGTGGGCGCCGCGTGTTCCTCGATGCCCCGGCGCAGCGCGCCGGTGTCGAAGGCGGGACCTGCCGTGGTCGCCATGGTGGCCTCCTACGAGCCCCGGCGCCCCGGAGCAGGAGCCGCTTCCGGGGCCTCTCCTTCGAGCGTCCTCCGGCGCGCCGGGACCGGCAAGTGCGGGCGGGGCGACGCGCCGGTGCCCGTCCCGCGCCCGTCCTGTGCCGCCCGCCCCCCACTCGTCCCGCACTCGTCCCGTGTTCGCCGTGTACTCGTCCTGACGGGTGAGCGGGCGGGCGCGCCCGTGTCCGGGCGGGACCGGGCGCCGTTGCTCAGGACATGATCTCCACTCGACGTATCGTCGCCGTCGCCTCCCTCGCCGCCTCGCTCACCGGGCTCGCCGCACTCCCCGCGAGCGCCGCCGGTTCGTCCGTGCCAGTGGTCGGCCGGGCGCTGCCCATGGGCGTGCTCGACTCGCTGGCCCGCACCGGGCTGCCCGCCGACCGGCAGAACGCGGTGCCGCCGGTCTCCGACCAGCTCTCCTCGCTCCAGCACGTCCAGGACCTGAACGAGCTGAGCCGGCTGAACGCGGTCGCCGGTCTCGTCTCCCCCCTGTTCGGGCTGGTCCCCGCCATCCCGAGCTGAGCCGGAGCGGGCCCGCCGGACACCCGGTGGCGGCGCGGGGTTCGCGCCGCCGCCGGCCGGTCACGGCGTAGGGTCGCGGGGACGGACGAACGGCCGACGGAAGGGAACTCCACCATGGCGCAGGAAGTGCGCGGCGTGATCGCACCCGGGAAGAACGAACCCGTACGGGTCGAGACCATCGTCGTGCCGGACCCCGGGCCCGGCGAGGCCGTCGTACGGGTCCAGGCCTGCGGCGTGTGCCACACCGACCTGCACTACAAACAGGGCGGAATCAACGACGAGTTCCCGTTCCTGCTCGGCCACGAGGCCGCGGGCATCGTGGAGTCGGTCGGCGACGGCGTCACCGAGGTGGCGCCCGGCGACTTCGTCGTCCTCAACTGGCGTGCGGTGTGCGGCAGGTGCCGTGCCTGTCTGCGCGGACGGCCCTGGTACTGCTTCGACACCCACAACGCGCGGCAGCGGATGACCCTCACCGACGGCACCGAGCTGTCCCCGGCGCTGGGCATCGGCGCCTTCGCGGAGAAGACGCTCGTGGCCGCCGGGCAGTGCACCAAGGTCGACCCGGCCGTCTCCCCGGCCGTGGCCGGACTGCTGGGCTGCGGGGTGATGGCGGGCATCGGCGCCGCCATCAACACCGGGAACGTCGGCCGCGGCGACAGCGTCGCCGTCATCGGCTGCGGCGGTGTCGGCGACGCGGCGATCGCCGGGGCGCATCTGGCGGGCGCGGCGAAGGTCATCGCCGTCGACATCGACGACCGCAAGCTGGAGACCGCCCGCACCATGGGCGCCACGCACACCGTCAACTCCGAGGACCACGACGCGGTCGCCGCGATCCGCGACCTGACCGGCGGCTTCGGCGCCGACGTCGTCATCGACGCGGTCGGCCGCCCCGAGACCTACAAGCAGGCGTTCTACGCCCGCGACCTGGCCGGGACCGTCGTCCTGGTCGGTGTGCCCACCCCGGAGATGAAGCTCGAACTGCCGCTGCTGGACGTCTTCGGACGCGGCGGCGCGCTCAAGTCGAGCTGGTACGGCGACTGCCTGCCCTCGCGCGACTTCCCGATGCTCGTCGACCTGCATCTGCAAGGGCGGCTGCCGCTCGACAAGTTCGTGTCCGAGACCATCCGACTCGACGAGGTGGAGCAGGCGTTCGAGCGGATGCACCGCGGCGAGGTGCTGCGCTCGGTGGTGGTCCTCTGATGGCCGCCCGCATCGAACGCCTCGTCACCGCAGGGCAGTTCACCCTGGACGGCGGCACCTGGGACGTCGAGAACAACGTGTGGATCGTCGGCGACGACCACGAGGCGATCGTCATCGACGCCGCCCATGACGCCGAGGCCATCGCCGCCGCCGTGGGCGACCGCCGGCTCACCGCCATCGTCTGCACCCACGCCCACAACGACCACATCGACGCCGCCCCGGCGCTCGCGGACCTCACCGGCGCGGTGATCTGGCTGCACCGCGACGACCTGCCGCTGTGGCGGGCGACCCACCCCGACCGGGAACCGGACGAGCACCTCGTCGACGGCCAGGTGATCGAGACGGCGGGCGCCGACCTCACGGTCCTGCACACCCCCGGTCACGCGCCGGGCGCGGTGTGCCTGTACGACCCCGGGCTCGGTGTCGTCTTCACCGGCGACACCCTCTTCCAGGGCGGCCCCGGCGCCACCGGCCGGTCCTACTCCCACTTCCCGACCATCATCGACTCGATCCGCGACCGTCTGCTGACGCTGCCGCCCGGGACGAAGGTGCTCACCGGGCACGGCGACACCACCACCATCGGCGCGGAGGCCCCGCACCTCCAGGAGTGGATCGCCCGCGGCCACTGAGCCGCCGCCGGGGCCCGCCCCCGCCGGAAATACCTGACAGGAGATGTCCGGCTTCCCCGCGATGCTCGGCGTGCACACTGCGCGGACCCACCGCGCGCCGCACGCACGAGCGAGCACAAGGGAGGCCGGACATGTCACGTCCACTGGAGGGCAGGGTCGCGCTGGTCGCGGGCGCGACCCGCGGGGCGGGCCGCGGGATCGCGGTGGAACTCGGCGCCGCGGGGGCCACCGTGTACGTCACCGGACGCAGCACCCGCGCCCGCCGCTCCGAGTACGACCGCCCCGAGACCGTCGAGGACACCGCCGACCTGGTCACCGCGGCCGGCGGATGCGGCATCGCCGTCCCCGTCGACCACCTGGAGCCCGGCCGGGTCCGTGCCCTGGTGGACCGTGTCGACCGCGAACAGGGCCGCCTCGACGTGCTCGTCAACGACATCTGGGGCGGCGAGCACCTCTTCGAGTGGGACACCCCGGTGTGGGAGCACGACCTGGACAACGGGCTGCGGCTGCTCCGCCTCGCCGTGGAGACGCACCTCGTCACCAGCCACCACGCGCTGCCGCTGCTGCTGCGCCGGCCCGGCGGCCTGGTCGTGGAGATGACCGACGGCACCGCCGAGTACAACCGGGACACCTACCGGGTCAGCCTCTTCTACGACCTGGCCAAGGCGTCCGTGCTGCGCATGGCCTTCGCCCTCGGCCACGAACTCGGGCCGCGCGGCGCCACCGCCGTCGCGCTCACCCCCGGCTGGCTCCGCTCGGAGCTGATGCTCGACCACTTCGGGGTGCGCGAGGACAACTGGCGCGACGCCCTGGCGGAGGTCCCGCACTTCGCGATCTCCGAGACCCCCCGCTACGTGGGCCGCGCCGTCGCCGCGCTCGCCGCCGACCCGGACGCGACCCGCTGGAACGGCCGGTCCCTGTCCAGCGGCGCCCTCGCCCGCGAGTACGGCTTCACCGACCTGGACGGCAGCCGCCCCGACGCCTGGCGCTACCTCGTCGAGGTCCAGGACGCGGACCGCCCCGCCGACACCACCGGCTACCGCTGAACGCACACCCACGGACCACCGGCCCCCTCGGCCGCCCGCCGGGGGGGGGAGGGGGAGGGCGGCCTCCGCCAGGAGCGGTTCGGCCTCGGGGGAGAAGGGCGGACATGTGCCGCACCGTGTCTGTCCGGAAGGGCCGTCACCGCACTAGGTTCGGGCCCATGACGGACACAAGGCGGTTCGAGGGGTACGGAGTTCTCGTCACCGGCGGGGCGCGCGGCATCGGCGCGGCCACCGCGCGCAGGCTCGCCGAGGAGGGGGCGCGGGTCCTGGTGACCGACGCGGACGGGGACGCGGCCGAGGAGACCGCGGCGGGCCTGCGGGAGAAAGGGCTCGACGCACGCGCGCGCCCGTGCGACGTGGCGGACCGGGACGCGGTCGAGGCGGCCGTGGCACACGCGGTGGACGCCTTCGGCTCGCTCGACGTGCTGGTCACCGCCGCGGCGCACTGCTCCCCGGACACCCCGCTCTTCGAGGACGACCCCGATGAGGCGTGGGCCCGCGACCTCGACATCACCCTGCACGGCGCGCGCCGCTGCTTCCGCGCCGCGCTGCCCCATCTCGCGGCCTCGGGCCGGGGCGCGATCGTCGGCATCGGCTCGGTCAACGGCCTCCAGGACTTCGGCAACCACGCCTACAGCGCGGCCAAGGCGGCCCTGATCTCGCTCGCCCGCACCCTCGCCGGGCACGCGGGCGCGCGCGGGGTGCGGGTCAACGTCGTCCTTCCCGGCACCGTCCGCACCTCGGCCTGGCAGGGGCGCGAGGCCGCGCTCGACCGGCTCGGCGCCCTGTATCCGCTGGGCCGGATCGGCGAGCCCGACGACATCGCCGCCGCCGTCGCCTTCCTCGCCTCCCGCGACGCGGCCTGGATCACCGGCACCGCCCTGACCGTGGACGGCGGCCTGACCGCCGTGAACACGGGCTTCCACACCGCTGTGGGGACACCCGGCCGCACCGGGTGAGGCCGCCGCGCGGCGCCGAGTGTCACCGTTCCGTCTCGATGCGGACCGTTCCACAACCGGCACGGTCCCGAGGCGGTCTAGCTGTCCGGAAGTGTCCGGAAAGCGCGGACACACGACTGAACCGAGGGGGAAGCCCAGCATGAGGCAGATGGGCAGACGAGGCGCCGTGGTGCTGGGCGTCACCGGACTGGTGACGCCGCTCGCACTCGCGCTCGGCACGGCACCGGCCCAGGCGGCGTCGAGCTGCACGGCGTCGACCGGGCCGTACCAGAAGAAGGTCGAGAAGTTCCTCGGCCGTCCCGCCGACGGCCGGCAGTCGGCCGCCGACTGCAAGGCGATCAAGGCCTTCCAGAGCAAGCACGGCATCACCCCCACGATCGGGTACGCGGGCCCGGTCACCTGGGGCGTGATGGATCTCATGAACAAGCAGAAGGCCGTCGGGAAGAACCCGAACAAGGACGGCAGGTGCCCGACCAACAAGGGCCGCATAGCCTGCGTGAACCTCACGCTCCAGCTCAGCTGGATCCAGGACGGCAAGCGGCTGGTGTACGGCCCCGTGCCGGTGCGCACCGGGCGCGACAAGTACGAGACCCGCACCGGTCTGAAGAAGATCTACTGGCGGCACATCGACCACGTGTCGACGCTGTACCACGTGAAGATGCCCTACAGCCAGTTCTTCGACGGCGGCCAGGCCTTCCACTCGGTCGGCGTGAGCGTGTGGAACCCGCCGGGCTCGCACGGCTGCGTCAACATGACCACCAAGGACGCCAAGAAGTACTGGTCGCTGCTGAAGAAGGGCGACGACGTCTTCGTCTACGGCCGCAAGCCGGGCACCTGAGGTACGGGCGCGGGAGGGGGCGGGGCGCCCCGGATCGACGTGAGCAGCAACACGGTCCGCTATGTCCGGTTCGATCGCACTTACTCACTCCGCCTTCACATCGATCGGCATATGCTTCACAGCATGTCCACCACTGTTGAAGCCGCCTCCGAGCGATCGGCCGCGGAGGTCAACGAGGAGATCCGTGCCTTGTGGCGCAGGTCCGGCGGGACACTGACCACCGAGCAGCGCGAGGTGTACCAGCGCCTCGTGATGGAGTGGGCCACGGCCGCTCCGGTCTCGGACCAGGCGGCCTGACCCGCCGCCGCCCCGGTCGGTGCCCCTGGCCGCCGCCGGGCACCGGTTCCCCGCTCCTCCCGCAGCCCCCGTCCCGCACGCCCCGGCCCTTCCGGCCGGGGCGCACTGTCAGCACCCCCGCACCCGCCGCGCGGCCGCCCGCCGAGGCCACCGCGCCCGCCGTTCCCTGTTCCGGGACCCGGCGCCGAGGACCGGAACCGGCCTAGGATGCCAGGCATGGACGTGGATCCGGTGGCACGGCTCGGGGCCGGCAAGTATGTGCTGATCACCAGCTACCGCAAGAACGGCACACCCGTGGCGACGCCCGTCTGGGTCGTGCGCGACGGCGCCGCGCTCGGCGTGTGGACGGCCGCCGACTCCTGGAAGGTCAAGCGGATCCGGGCCCGCCCCGACGTGCTGGTCGGCCCGTGCGACGTGCGCGGGCACCCGACCGGCGACCAGTTGCCCGCCACCGCGGAGATCTGCGACCGGGACACCACCGCGCGCTACCGGGGCCTCATCGCCCGCAAGTACGGGCTGATCGGCCGCCTCACCCTGCTCGGCAGCAGGCTGCGCCGGGGCGAGCGGGGCACCGTGGGGATCCGGGTGACCCCCGCGCGCTGATCCGCGCACGGGAGCCACCCGGGGTGTGGGCGCCGCCTACGAGGCGTCGAGGACGGTGCCCGTCACCACCGGCAGACCCTCGTGCACCTGCCCGTCGTCGCCGGTCAGCGCGATGCGGACCCGCTCGGGCTGCTCCGCCACCTGGTCCCGGACCGTGGGGACGCTCAGCTCGGTGCTCAGCTCGCCCGCCGGCACGTCGGCCCACAGGTACATGTCCAGTGAGGACAGCGGACGCTCCGGGTCGGGCGACTCACCGGTGGTGTCCGACAGCCACTGCGGGTCGACGTCCTTGGTGGACAGCTCCGGGCCGTCCGGGACGGGCTGCACGACGAAGATGGCCACGATGTCCGAGTCGGCGGCCGCGGACAGGTTCACCCGCCACTTCAGCGTCTCGCCCTCGGTGACCCGGTCGGCGACGGGCGTCACCGTGACCGTCGGCGCCGGGTCGTCGTTCAGGGCGGTCACCCCGCCCCGGTGGGAGCCGACCACCGCGCCGTGCACCGCCTTGACGACGATGTCGTTGGCCACGTCCGCGCCGTAGCGGGTGTTGCCCCGCACCAGGACCGGCACGTCGATCGAGTGCCCGCCGGGCCGCACCGTCACCAGCCGGCCCTTCGCCTCGTTCGTCACCGGATCGATGACGTACACCCGGACCTGGCCGCTGCCGTGCCCGGACACTCGCACGGGCACCCGGTAGGTGCGCTCGCCCGAGTCGCCCTCCTTGACCGTGAGCCGGCCGACGTCCACGCGGGGCAGTGCGGCGGCCCGCACCGCCGGGGTGCCCGGACGCCAGCCCCAGGCGTCCATGAGCCAGGCCCGCCCGGAACGCGTGCGCGGGGTCAGCTCCAGCGACGCGATCCGCCGCAGATCGAGCCCGGCGCGGGTGGCGGCGGCCAGCGGGACGCGTACCTCGCGCGCCCAGTAGGAGGCGGTGCGCTCGGTGCCCGGCAGGCCGTCGGCACGGACCGTGCCGAGGGCCGCGCGGTGTCCGGCGGCGTCGGTGACGGCCACGTCGAGCCGGGTGCCCGTGGTGTTCGGCGGGACGAAGACGCGCAGCGCGAGCTGTTCGGCGCCCTTCAGGGACACCGGGGAGCCCGGCCGGATCCGTACCGCCGAACCGGCGGCGGACCAGCGCAGCGCGACCGCGCGGCGGCCCGCCTCCCGGTCGGTGTCCCACTGCGCGAAGTGCGGCGAGCGGCCGGGCGTGTTCTCGTCGAGGCAGGCGACGGACGCGTCGGGGTCCACCGCCGAGCACAGCCGGGCACCGCCGCCGGTCACGGTGAGCGGGCCGTCGGGCAGCAGACCGCCGGTACGGCCGGCGCCGACCGCGTGGGTGAGCACCCGCGCCGGGTCGGCGGAGGGCGCCCGGACACCGGAGCCGTCCAGCAGCGGACGCACCCGGTCGTCCCCGGCGACGAACAGCCGCGCGGCGGCGGCGATGTAGGTGGCGCCGGCCCGGTGCTGCTGGTCCGCGGTCAGCCGGGTGGCGGTCCCGGGGGAGCAGACCGGGTCGCGCTGGTCCGGGTCCTCGTAGAAGTCGTCGTCGGCGGGCGCCACGGCCTTGCCCGGCGTCCACTCGGTGTTGAAGAAGTTGTGGTCGGCGCCGACCACGTACACGGCGCTGTGCAGGGCGGTGCCGCGGCTGACCCCGCGGGTGCCGTCCACGTACACCTCGCCCTGGAGGTCGGAGACATCACCGTCGCAGCCGGGCAGCAGCGTGGCGGACGGGACGTCGGCGACCGGATTCTGGCCGAAGACCGTCGGACCGATCAGCACGGTGCCGCTGATGTGCCAGCGGGTCTTTCCGTGATAACCGTCCTGGTCGGCGGCGGGCGGGTACAGGCTGTCCATGGCCGCGCGGTTGACGCCCTCGCCGCCGCGCGAGTGCCCGACGAGCAGGACCCGCGACAGATCGGCCACCGGGCCCCGGCGTACGGCGGCCGGTGCCGTGGCCGGGTGCGCGGCCCAGTCCGCCCAGCGGGCCAGGTGCTGCCGGACGAGCGAGGAACGCGCCTGGGCGCCGCCGTCCTCGGCCTGCCAGTCCTGGCCGTTGATGCCGTTGGCCGCGATGGACACGGTCACATACCCCTGCGAGGCCAGCAGTTTCTGGTCCTGGAGGTAGCCGCGGTGACTGGGGATCGGCAGCGATCCGGCCGGGCACGGCCAGTCGCCGGACACCTCGTCGCTGTGCGGGGTGTAGCAGGGGGCGTGGCGGCCGTGCAGGAACAGCGCGAGCGGGCGGCGGCCGGTGGCGCCCTGCGGCGTCACCACCACGGCCTGCATCTCCACCGGGGCCGGGAAGCCGGGCAGCCGGACCGACCCCAGCCGGTACTCGCCGGTCGTGGTGCGGTAGGTGCCCGGCTTGCCCGGGTCGACCTTGCCCGCCGGGAGCGGGGCGGGCGGCCGAACCGCCGCCAGGGCGCCGCTGCGGCCCGGCGCCTGCGCGGCCCCGGACGTGTCCTCGGCGTCCAGTCTGCGGCCGGACGCGCGGACCTGGAGGTCCGTCAGCTTCTTGAGGCCCTTCGTGCGGGCCGCGCTCAGGTCCAGCCGGAACGTACGGCCGTCCCCGCCGGGCCGCGGCCGGCCCAGCAGGCGGTCGCCCGCGTAGAACTCGACGCGCGCGTCGCCCATGGGCACCGGGGTGCCCGTGTGCCACTCCAACTGCCGGGCGTCGCCCGACCCGGTGACGCGCCAGCCGGGCGGGAGCCCGGTGCCGCTGTCACCGGCCGCCGCCGACTGCCCTGCGGCGGACGGCAGTCGGTCCTGCGCCGCCCCCGCCGCCTGTGCGGACGCGGGCGCGGCTCCCGCCATGGCGAGCAACGCCACGGCGGTGACCCCTATTCGACGGACGCGGATCAACGGTCCCCTCCTCGGAACACTCCTCGGAACACGGGCTTCCTCCGGTGCTCGGACGCGGCGCCCCGTCGGTACCGGGGGCCACTGGTGCTCCGGAGGACGGGGCAGGTGGGCTGTGGGTTGCCTGTGAGGCGTGAGTTGCGCGACGTCAGCGACATGATCACGCCAGTGTCAACACGGCGCGGCCACCGTGCGGTTCGCGTCCTCGGCCCGTCGTCGGCCGCGGGCCGCCCGGAGTACACCCGCACCACACTCCGTCGGCGTATCACCGGTGACGCCGGTGGGCCACCGGTCGTTCCTGGGGCGGGACACGGACGAGACGGGCGGCCGGGGCGACCGGTGGCGCGGAGGCGACGGAGCTGGTGCGGTGAAGAGGATCGCGGTCCACGGGCGGCGCGCGGGCCGGTGGCTGACGCGCCGGGCCGGGTGGTGTCTGGCCGGATCCCTCGCGCTGTACGCGCTGACCGCGCTCCTGAGTCCGGCCGAGCCGCTGGACCTGCGCGTCTACCACGAGGCCGCGCCGCACGTCCTGACCGGCGGCCTCTACGACCAGGTGGTGCGCACCGGGCCGCCCATCCCCGAACTCCCCTTCACCTATCCGCCGTTCGCCGCGCTGGTGCTGCTGCCGCTGGCACACCTGCCCTGGACGGCTGCGGTGGTGCTCTGGCGGGCCGCCTCCCTGGCCGCGGTGCTCGTCGTCACGGCGGGCGCGCTCCGGCTGCTGCCGCACAGGTTCGGCGGCGACCGGGACCGCGCCCTGCTCTGGGCCGCCGCCGCGCCCTGGCTGGAACCGGTGCGCCACACCCTCGACCAGGGCCAGATCAACCTGCTGCTGGGCGCGGCCGTCGTCGGGGGCCTGGCGTTCGGCCGCCGCGCGACCGTCCGGGGCACGTCCGTCGCGCTGGCCGCCTCGCTGAAACTGACCCCGGCCGTCGCGGGCGCGTATCTGCTGGCCACACGGCAGTGGCGGGCGGCCGGCTGGGCGGTCGCCACCGGCGGCGCGGCCGTGGGGCTCGCCTGGTGGATCGCCCCGGGCGAGTCGGAACGCTACTGGTCGGGTCTGGTGACGGACACACGGCGCGTCGGCCCGGTGTGGTCGGTGCGCAACCAGTCGCTGCGCGGCGCGCTCACCCGGCTCCTCGGTCACGACGCGGGCGGCACCGCGCTCTGGTGGGCCGCGCTCGCCCTGGTCACCCTGGCGGCGGCCGGTGCCCTGCGCGCCGCCCTGCGCCGTGACGACCCGCTGGGCGTCCTCGTCACGGTGGAGCTGTACGGGCTGCTGGTGTGCCCGGTCTCCTGGAGCCACCACTGGATCTGGTGCCTGCCCGCCATGATCTGGCTGGCACACGGCCCGCACCGCACCCGGGCGGCGGCCCGGACCGTGCTCGTCCTGTGGGCGGCCGTCACCGGGGCCCGGCTGGTGCCGCGGCTGATCGGGGCCGAGGACCGGCTCGCCCGGCCCGGCCCGTATCCGTGGGCGCTGGCCTGGCCCGGATGTGTCTACGCGGGCTGCGCGCTGCTGACCTTCCTCGTGCTCGCCCTCCCCGCCCGGCGCACGGGAGCCGCCGGGTCCCCGGAGTACGACCGCGACGCCGCCGCGGGGCGCTCACCGCTCCGGCCGGACGAAGCCGCCGTCAGCTCCAGGCGCGGTAGGGCTCGTCCAGCAACTGGAAGACCGGTTCGCCGCGCACCGGATCCTTGGCGGTGGTCAGCCGGACCCGGTCGCCGCCGTGGATGGCGATGAGCGGCCCCATGACCCTGCCCCGCACGACGAAGCCCTCGCTCATCTCCACCATCGACACATTGCGCGCGGCGGGGGTGTTGCGGTGCACGATCGCGGCGTGCCGGACCGTGCCGGTGCCCGCGCTGCGCTCGGTGCGCAGTTCGCTGCCCCCGCACACCGGACACAGCAGCCGGTGGTACATCGCCGTACCGCACCAGGTGCAGCGCTGGAAGGTCAGCGCCTCGCGGTCACCGGCCGCGGGTTCGAGCAGAGCGGTCGCGGAGCCGGCCGCCGCACCGGTCTCGTTTCCAGAGGGGTGGTACACGCTGGTCAACTCCCTGCGCTGGGCCGGAATCCCGCGTGCCGGGGAACCCGTGCACGGGCGGGGGCGGCTCGCGGTGCCGCCGTGCACACGACAGAGTATGGCACTCAGTGCCGCCCGTAAAGGTACTGGGTACCATCTCGCGGGAGCGGGAGCGGAAGCGGAAGCGGGCAGGGAGCAGGACACGCGGGACGCACCGGGTGCACCGGGCATGGACGGGTCCGCCGTTCGTGCCGGATGCGCAGGCCGTGCCGCCTACGCGGATCCGCCCGGTACGCGTACGTCCAGCACGCACACGTCGTCGCGCCGTTCGCCCTCCAGCATCGACCCCAGGAGCGGCACCAGGGAGCCGGGCGCGTCCGCGTGGTGGGCGGCCGCGTTCCGGGCCAGCCGCTCCAGACCCCGCTGGATGTTCTCGCCGGGCCGTTCGACCAGTCCGTCCGTGTAGAACAGCAGCCGGTCCCCGGGTTCGAGACGGCACTCGGCCTCCGCGTAGACCGGTGTCTCGGTCGCCCCCAGCAGCACGCCGAACGGACGCTCCAGGTAACGCGGTTCGCCCCGGCGCAGCAGCAGCGGCGGCGGGTGGCCCGCCTGGGCCCAGACGAGGCGGCGCTCGCGCGGTGCGTAGCGCGCCAGGACGAGGGTGGCGGTGCCCTTGGTGTCCCGGGAGTGCAGCAGCAGTGTGTTGAGGCGGGCCAGCGCCCCGGTGAGCGACGAGCCGGTGAAGATCATGCCCTTGGCGGTGAACCGGAGCTGCGCCATCGTCGCCACCGCGTCGATCCCGTGCCCGGCGACGTCGCCGACCACGAACAGCGCGTCCCCGTCCGGCAGTTCGACCGCGCTGAACCAGTCGCCGCCGACGTGGATCCCGGACTCGGCGGGCAGATAGGTGACGTCGACCCGCAGCCCGGCCAGGCGCACCGCGTGGCGGGGGAGCGGCAGCAGCGCGTGCTGGAGGCGGCCCGCGAGCATCCGCTCGGCCCGCAGGACCCCGTCCTGGGCGAGCATCGTCCGCTCACTCTCCACCAGGGCCAGCTCCGCGCTGCGCTGGGCGGTGAGGTCCTGGACGAAGCCGTGCACCTCCACCGGCCGGCCCCCGGTGTCCACGACGGTCTCGGCGACCGCCCGCAGATGCCGCAGCCCCGCCCTCGTCCGCACCCGGAACGGCACGTCGAAGGGTGTGCCGTCGCGCAGCAGCTCCCGTACGGCCCGGCCGAGCGCCGGTCCGTCCTCCGGCACGGCGAGGTCCGGCAGGCGCTCCACCGCGACCGGGCCGAGCGCGGGGTCGCGGTCGAGCAGCAGGTGGACCTGGTCCGACCAGGCCGCCTCGTGCGTGTCCAGGTTCCAGACGGCCCAGCCCAGCCGGCCGAGACGCTGTAGCTCGGCCAGGCGCTGCGCCTGCCGGTCCGAGGCGTCGTGCCGCAGCCAGCTCACCACCAGCGCGTCGCCCAGCGGGGCCGCCCGCACCACGTACCGCGGCGGTTCCCGCCGGTCGGTGCCCGGCCCCGGCAGGGTGAACGGCTCGCCCTCGCGGGGTTCCCCGGTGTCGAGGACCGTGAGCCAGCTCTGCCACAGCGGTTCCCCGGCGGCGGTCGGCCAGCACTCCAGGAGCCGCCGCCCGACGAGGTCGCCCGCGTCGCGGCCGAGCACGTCGGCGCCCTGCGCGGTGGCGGCGTCCACGCGGTAGTCCGTCACGTCACCCGAGGGCGAGCGCAGCGGGGAGAGCAGCAGGACCGCGCCGGGCAGCGCCGCGAACAGGCCGTCCACCGGCAGGGACGCGGGCGCGGGAACCGGCGGCCGCGACGATCCGGAGGAGCCGGGCCGGCTCTGTCCCGCGCCGAGGTCGCGCAGCCGCCCCGCGCACAGCCAGGACACGTGGCGCAGCAGCTCCCGGGCGCGGGGAGTGAACGGGTCCGCCCGCTCCCGCAGCACACCGATGACGACCTCGGCGTCGTCCGTACCGCCCACGGGCAGCCAGACGGCGTTCTCCGTCCGGCGCGGGGCGCGGCCGGTGCGGTCCCCGGCGCCGCCGGTCCCGGCCGGCGGCGGCACGTCCCGCCACCGCCGCGCCCGCGTCCCGTCGATGTCCGCGTACCCGATCGGCACCGGCTCGCCCGACGGCGGGCGGCGATGGATCAGCACGGCGTCGGCGCCGACGGGCCCGGCGAGGTGGGCCAGCAGGCACCGGGCGAGGTCCGGCGGGGTCTCCACCTGGGTCAGCGCCCGCCCGAGCCCGGCCAGGACGGCGCCCTCGGCCTCCTCGTCGGCGGTCGCGGCCCCGGCGGCATGGCTCAGCGGCGGGACCAGCGTGCCCAGGGCGATCCAGCACTCCTCGGTCAGGGTGCGGTGCGCGGCCTTGGCCCGCCGCAGAAGATCCTCGTGCGCGGCCTCGGGGGAGCAGCCGGTGAGCGCCATCAGCGCGCCCTTGGCCCGCTCGACCACGGCAGCCGTACCGGTCGGCGCGGCCGGGCCGGGCGCGCCGCCGGACTCCCCGGGGAACACGGATTCGCCGGTCACGGGACGAGCATCGCACAGATGACCTGATCCGATCACGGCCCGATCGGATACTTGTGCGAGCGGGCGTTCCGGGGGCGTCAGGTGCGTCTCGGGCCCCGGCGGCGGTGTCTCAGCGGCCCGCGCCGCCGTGCCGCATCAGGGCCTCGGTGACCGCCCGGACGCTGCGCGCGATGTGCTGGAGCTGGAGCAGCTCCCCGGCGTACAGCTTGATCGTGTGCTCGATCACCGACTCGGGCAGGCCGAGCCGGGGCAGGTCGGCGCGCGCGGTCTGCAAAGCGGTGCGGGCCACCCGGACCTCCTGCTGCACCTGGATCTGCGCGTGCCGGGCGAGGAGCACGGGATGGCGCAGCAGCGCGGGGTAGCTGCTGTAGCGGGCGGGGACCAGGTCCCGCAGCCATCTGACCGCCGAGCGCTCCCAGTCGTAGCTGCCGGGCGGCTTGACCTGGCAGGGCCAGTCCGGGCTGACACGCGTGGTGGTCACAGGCATGGTCATCGCTTCCGGGTGTGCGGCGTGCGTCGTGGAGGGGGCCGACGCAGGGAGCCGGGCCGCGATCCGTGAGCAGTATTTATATATGCCATCCGCTTTGCAAGGCGTATGAAAACATTCATGCCGGGTTTACGGGGGCTGGTCCGTGTACGTTCCGACCACCGCGGCGCCGGACCGGCCCGAGGACCGGAGCCGGTCAGTCCTTGAGGAAGAACTGGTGCTGGTCGGCGACCTGCTCGTACTCCTCCAGCCGGGCCTGGGTCCGCTCGGGGTCGGCGTCGGTCATCGCCTGGAGCAGGGCGGCGCAGACGATGCCGGGCGCCGCGTAGGAGTCGAAGACCAGCCGGGAACCGGTGCCGGTCGCGAAGGTCACGTCGGCCTCGTCCGCCACCGGCCCCAGCGCCAGATCCGTCACCAGGGCCACCTTGAGCCCGGCGCCGCGCGCCACCCGGACCGCGGTCAGCGTCTCCTGGGCGTGCCGGGGCATGGAGAACGCCAGCACCCAGGTGCCGCCGGCCTCCCGGGACTGGAGCAGCGCGTCGTAGGCGACGCTGCCGCCGTGGGTCACCAGCCGCACGTCCGGGTGGATGCGCCGGGCCGCGTAGGCGAAGTACTCGGCGAGCGAGACCGAGATGCGCAGCCCCAGCACGGTCAGCGGCGCCGACCGGGACAGCGCGCGGCCCACGCTGATCACCCGCTCGGGATCGGCCAGGTCGCGGCGCAGGTTCTCCAGGTTCTCGATCTCGGCGTCGACGGCCGCCTGGAGTTCGTTGCCCCGGTCCTCCTCGACCGGTCCGGGACCGCCGGCGAGCCCGGCCAGCGCGAGGGACTGGAGCCGCTCGCGCAGCGCCGGGTAGCCGCTGAAGCCGACCGCGCCCGCGAACCGCGTCACCGAGGGCTGGCTGACCCCCACCCGGTCCGCCAGTTCGGTGACCGACAGGAAGGCCGCCTCGGCGAGGTTCTCGATCAGGTACTGGGCGATGCGGCGCTGCCCGGGGGACAGCTGGGGGCCGTCGAAGAGCGCCCTGAGCTGCGAGGCCGGTGCGGCCTGCGTCCGCGGGACCGACCTGCCCGAGGTGATCGCGGACGCCTGGGCGCGGGCCTGCTGCGGCGATGGCACCGAGGCGCCTCCTTTGTCTCCCACAGCGCTTCAACATAGCTCACTCACCGTCATGACCGGTGGTCGCGCGGGCGGATCCGTACGGGTCAGGGCCACACCGGCAGGGCGGTCGCCGGGACGAGGAGATCCGCGCGGGCGCGGGTCGCGGCCACCAGCTCGGCGTTGCGCGCGTCGCTCCGGCGCACCCAGGCCACGGCCTCCGCGTGCCCCTTGCCGAACCGCTCGTGCCGGGCCACCAGGCGCCGCACCCGCTCGGCCTCGTCCAGCTCGCAGAACCACACCTCGTCCAGCCGGGCCCGCACCCGCCTCCAGGGACCGGAGTCCAGCAGCAGGTAGTTGCCCTCCGTCACGACCAGCCGGGCGGACGGCGGCACCGGGACCGCGCCCGCGAGCGGCTGTTCGAGGACGCGTTCGAAGCCGGGCGCGTAGACGGTCTCGCCGTCCGCCTCGCTCCCGCCCGCCGCGCTGCCCGGGTACTCCTCGCGCAGCCGCCGCAGCAGCGCCGCGTACCCCGCCGCGTCGAAGGTGTCCGGTGCGCCCTTGCGGTCCCGGCGCCCGAGCCGGTCGAGTTCGGCGTCGGCCAGGTGGAAGCCGTCCATCGGGACATGCGCCACCCAGGGCTCGGCCGTGCCGTTCAGGGCCCGTACCAGCCGCTCGGCCAGGGTCGACTTGCCCGCGCCGGGGCTGCCCGCGATGCCGAGGATCGCGCGGTGGCCGGGGCGGGGCAGGGCGCGGGCACGGGCCAGGAGGTCGTCGAAGGCGAGCGGCACATCCGCCAGTGTGTCACCCGGCCGGACGCGCTCCCCGGCGGGCGGCGGGCGCCCGAAGGCCGGAAAGTGACCCCGGGGCAGGGATGAAGTCCGCCGGATGTGGCATGCGACACTCCGTCGACACCGCGTCGCGGGGAAGGGTGCCTGTATGACACAGCTCGGACTGCCCGATGAGATCCTGGCCTGCCTCTTCGACCTCGACGGGGTCGTCACCAGGACGGCCGTGGTGCACGCGGCCGCCTGGAAGGAGGCGTTCGACGCGTTCCTGCGCGAGCGGGGCGGTGACCAGCGGCCCTTCGACGCGGCCGCCGACTACGACGAGTACGTCGACGGACGGCCCCGCGCCGACGGGGTGCGCACCTTCCTCGCCTCCCGCGGCATCGAACTGCCCGAGGGCACCCCCGACGACCCGCCGGACGCGCAGACGGTCAACGGCCTCGGCAACCGCAAGAACGCGCTCGTCCTGGAGAAGATCCGCACCGAGGGCGTCCAGCCCTACGAGGGCACGCTGCGCTACATCGACGCGGTCCGGGCCGCGGGCCTGAAGACCGCGATCGTCTCCTCCAGCGCCAACACCGTCGACGTGCTGCGCTCCATCGAAGCCGAGCATCTGTTCGACGTACGGATCGACGGGGTGGTCGCCCGCGAGCGCGCGCTGCCCGGCAAGCCGCATCCGGACACCTTCCTCGCCGCCGCCCGCGACCTGGGCGTCGACGCCGCACGGGCCACCGTCTTCGAGGACGCCCTGGCCGGGATGGACGCCGGACGCTCCGGCCGCTTCGGGTACGTCGTCGGCGTCGACCGCGTCGGCCAGCGCGACGCCCTGTACGCGCACGGCGCCGACGTGGTCGTGGACGACCTCGCCGAACTCCTCGCCGGACCCCCCGGGCCCGCCGGACCCGCCGCGAAGGGAGGCGCCGCGTGATCACCCACCGCTCGTACGCCGTCGAGCCCTGGTCCGTGCGCGAGACCGAACTGAGCCTGGACGTCCTCGCCCAGAGCGAGTCGGTCTTCGCGCTCTCCAACGGCCACGTCGGCTGGCGCGGCAACCTCGACGAGGGCGAACCGCACGGCCTCCCCGGCTCCTACCTCAACGGCGTGTACGAGGTGCACCCGCTGCCGTACGCGGAGGCCGGCTACGGCTACCCCGAGTCGGGCCAGACCGTCATCAACGTCACCAACGGCAAGGTGCTGCGGCTGCTCGTCGACGACGAGCCGTTCGACCTGCGCTACGGCCGGCTCCTCTCCCACGAGCGCGTCCTGGACCTGCGCCGCGGGGTGATGGAGCGGGTCTGCGAGTGGGTCTCCCCGGCCGGTACCAAGGTCCGGGTGCGCGCCACCCGCATGATCTCCCTGACCCAGCGCTCCATCGGCGCCATCGCCTACGAGGTGGAGCCGGTCGACTGCCAGGCCCGGGTGGTCATCCAGTCCGAACTGGTCGCCAACGAGCAGCTGCCGCAGGCCGACGGCGACCCGCGCGCGGCGATGGCGCTCCAGGCCCCGCTGGAACCGGAGGAGGACTTCGCCTCCGGCCACCGGCTGCGGCTGGTGCACCGCACCCGGCGCAGCGGACTGCGGGTGGCCGTCGCCGCCGACCACGTCGTCTCCGGCCCCGAACGCACCTCCACCAGCAGCGAGAGCCACCCCGACCTGGCCCGGCTGACGGTCGCCGCCGTCCTGGAGGCGGGGCAGACGCTGCGGGTGGAGAAGCTCGTCGCGCACGGCTGGTCCGGCACCCGCTCGCTGCCCGCCATGAGCGACCAGGTCGACGCCGCCCTGGCCGCCGCCGCGCACGGCGGCTGGTCGGGCCTGGTCGCCGAGCAGTGCGCCTACCTCGACGACTTCTGGGCCCGCGCCGACGTCGAGGTGGACGGCGACGAGGAGATCCAGCAGGCCGTCAGGTTCGCCCTGTTCCATGTGCTCCAGGCCGGGGCCCGCGCCGAGGAGCGCGCCATCCCGGCCAAGGGGCTGACCGGCTCGGGCTACGACGGGCATGCCTTCTGGGACACCGAGATGTTCGTGCTGCCGTTGCTCACCTACACCTCGCCCGACGCCGTGGCCGAGGCGCTGCGCTGGCGGCACAGCACCCTGCCCGCGGCCCGCGAACGGGCGGCCCAGCTCGGCCTCGGCGGCGCCGCGTTCCCCTGGCGCACCATCGAGGGCCAGGAGGGATCCGCGTACTGGCCCGCCGGGACCGCCGCCTTCCACGTCAACGCCGACATCGCGCACGCCGTGGTGCGCTACGTCGCGGGGACCGGCGACGAGGACTTCGAACGCGACACCGGGCTCGAACTCCTGGTGGAGACCGCCCGGCTGTGGCGCTCGCTGGGCCACCACGACCACCGCGGCACCTTCCACATCGACGGCGTCACCGGCCCCGACGAGTACAGCGCCGTCGCCGACGACAACACGTACACCAACCTGATGGCGCGGGCGAACCTGCTGGCCGCCGCCGACGCGGTCGAACGCCACCCCAAGGAGGCCGAACTCCTCGGCGCCGACGACGAGGAGAGCGCGGCCTGGCGGGACGCCGCCGAGGCCATGAACATCCCGTACAACGCCGAACTGCGGGTGCACGAGCAGAGCGCGGGCTTCACCCGCTACCAGCGCTGGGACTTCGCCGGCACCCGCGCCGACCAGTACCCGCTGATGCTGCACTTCCCCTACTTCGACCTGTACCGCAAGCAGGTGGTCAAGCAGGCCGACCTGGTGCTGGCGATGTACACCTGCGGCGCCGAGTTCGACGACGAGCACATCGCCCGCAACTTCGCCTACTACGAACCGCTGACCGTGCGGGACTCCTCGCTGTCCGCGTGCGTCCAGGCGGTCATCGCCGCGCAGGCCGGCCATCTGCGGCTCGCCTACGACTATGCCGCCGAGGCGGCGCTGATGGACCTGGCGGACCTGGAGCACAACACCCGCGACGGGCTGCACATCGCCTCGCTGGCCGGGACATGGATGGCGCTGGTGACCGGCTTCGGCGGCACCCGCAGGAAGGGCGAAACCCTCCAGTTCTCCCCGCGGCTGCCGGAGAAGTTCAGCCGGCTGGCCTTCACGCTCCAGTTCCGCGGCAGCCTGCTGCGCGTGGAGATCACCCAGCAGAACGCCACGTACACCCTGCTGTCCGGCCCCGCCCTGACGGTCTGCCACCACGGCGAGGACGTACCGCTGCGCCCGGACGCGCCCGCGGTCCGCGCGGTCCCGCCGCCCCGGCACCTGCCGGCCCCGGAACAGCCCCCGCACCGCAGCCCGGGAGCCCACTGACCCGGGCGCCGCGCGCGGGACGCCCGGTCCGCGTACGGGACCGGGCGCGCGCCGGTCCTACGCGGGCCGGGCGGCGAGCAGTTCGCGCAGGGCCCGCTCGCGGTCGGGGCTCAGACCGGTCACGAACTGCCGCAGCGCCGCGACCGGGTCGGGGCCGCGGTCCAGGGCCTCGTGCATGGCCTGGGCGGTCAGTTCGGCGGCGTCCTTCGCGGGCCGGTAGGCGCCGCGGCGCCCGTCGACCTCCCGCAGCACCAGACCCTTGTCGTAGAGCCGCTTCAGGATGGTGTGCACGGTGTTGTAGGCGAGGTCCCCGGCGATCTCCACCTGGATCTCGGCCGGTGTCAACGGACGCTCCGTGGACCACAGCGCGGCGAGGACCTCGCCCTCCAGCTCACCCGGGCTGCGCCGTTCCGTCCTGCCGTGAGGCCCTCTGCCAGCCATGCCCTCAACCTTACAGCGCGTAGGGGTGCCGGATGTCCGGCGGTGTCCCGCCCGGCGCGGGGCCCGGAGCGGGTTAGCTTGTCCCTGATCGACGAGCGATCCACGAGCGATCCGCGAGTGACCGCACGAGGGAGGCCCGCGCCGCGCCGAGCCCGCCGCCAGGGTTCGCGGATTCTTCCGCGACGTTTTCCCGGGGGTTCCCCGGCGTCTTGCCGGCTCCCGCGCACGGTCGCGCACACTGAGGAGCGGAAGACCCTACAGTGCGTAGGGACGAGGGGTGGACATGGCCGACCACACGCAAGCCGTTCTCGCCGGGCCCCGGCGCACCGCGCCGAGCCCCGGCACCGGCCGGGCGGCCCGCCGCCGCGGCGATCCGCTGCTCGCCGCGGTGGCCGCCGCCTTCGTCCTGGCCCAGCTCCTCCTGGTCGGCCCCGCGACGGGCCTCGGCTGGGACGAGGTCGTCTACGTCAGCCAGGTCAGCCCGCACGCCCCGGCCGCCTTCTTCAGCGCCCCGCGCGCCCGCGGCGTCCCGCTGCTGGTCGCCCCCGTCGCCGCCTGGTCGTCCTCCACCGTGCTGCTGCGCTGCTACCTCGCGCTGCTGTCGGGCCTCGCCCTCTACCTGTCGCTGCGGGTGTGGCGCCACCACTTCCCGGCCCGCGTCCTGGCCCTCGCGGGCGCCCTGTTCGCCTCCCTGTGGGTGACCCTCTTCTACGGCCCCCAGGCCATGCCCAACTACTGGGTCGCCGTCGGCGCGCTCGGCTGCGCGGGCTGCCTCGTGCGCGCCCGCGCCGACCGGCACGACCGGGCGGCGCTGTGGGGCCTGGCGGCCGGTGGCCTCCTGATGGCCCTGATGCGCCCCATGGACGCCGTCTGGGCGGCCCTCCCGCTGCTGCTCCTCGCCCTGGCCGGACGCCACTGGCGAGCGCTGTCCGCGCTCCTGGCCGGGACGGTCGCGGGCGGCGCCGAGTGGATCGCCGAGTCCTTCGCCGGCCACGGCGGCCCGCTGCGGCGCCTCGCGGACGCCTCCGCCATCCAGGGCGACCTCGGCTGGCACGTCGCCGTGACCGACCAGCTGCGCAGCCTCGGCGGGCGCACCCTGTGCCGCCCGTGCACCGGAGCCCTGCCGGGCCCCCTGGTCACCGCCTGGTGGTACGCCCTGCCGCTGCTCGCCCTACTGGGTCTGCTCGCCGCCCGCCGCGCCCGGCGCACCACGCCCACCCTGGTCGCGCTGGCCTGCGCCGCCACGGCCGCCTTCCCCTACCTGTTCCTCATCGGCTACGCCGCGCCCCGCTTCCTGCTGCCCGCCTACGCCCTGCTCGCCGTCCCCGTCGCCGACGGCATCGTCCACCGCGTCACCACTCCGGCGGGCACCTGGCGGCCACGGGCCCTGACCCTCACCGCGCTGGCACTCGCCGTGCACCTCGGGGCCCAGTACACCGTCCTGGACCGCACCGCCGAGCGCACCGCGGCCGACCGCCGTGCCTGGGACCGCACCGCCGACGCGCTGCACGCCCTGGGCGTGCGCCCGCCCTGCCTGCTCACCGGCGAGGAGGCCATCCCGCTCGCCTTCCACACCGGCTGCGGCTCCGCCGCGACCGGCGGCCACAACGCCAACTCCACCTCCGCCGCCATCGAGGAGACCGCGCGGCACACCCCGGTCGCCGCGCTCGTCCCGCCGGGCGGCGAACCGCCCGCGTACGCCCGCGGCTGGCCCGCCCACCGACTCGGCGACGTGCTCGCGTACGTCGCGCCGACGGCGCAGAAGGGTCCCGGCACATGACCTCCCCGCTGCTCACTCCCGCCGCTCCCGCCCCGCCCGCCGCCGCCCCGCGGCGCCGCACCCGGTGGCACACCGCGGCCCTGCTCGCGGTCCTGCTGTGCGCCGCCTACCTCGGGCAGCGCCACTGGCCGGTGGTCGCCTCCGGCGCCGACCGGCTCGCCGCCGCCGACCGGGGCTGGCTGCTGCTGGCCGCCACCGCTGCCCTGGCCACCTGGGCGTGCGCGGCCCTCGCCCAGCAGGGCGCCGTCGCCGAACGGCTGCCGCGCGGGCGGCTGCTGGCCGCGCAGTTCGCCGCCTCGGCCGCCAACCACGTGCTGCCCGCCGGGCTGGGCGCGGGCGCGGTCAACCTGCGGTTCCTGATGCGCTGCGGGCTGCCCGCGGGACGCTCGGCGGGCGCCCTCGCCGTCAAGGCCGTGGCCGGGGCGCTGGCCAGGGGCGTCCTGATCGCCGTGCTCGCCGTGCTCTGTCCGGGCGTACTGAGCCTGCCCGAGGTCCCGGTCACCGCGCTGGCGGCGGCCGGGGCGGTGGCGGTGCCGGCGGCGGTCCTGCTGTGCGGCCCGCTGCGCGCCCGGTGGGGGCGCGCGGTCGGCGCGGTGGGGGCGGACATCCGGGCCGTGCACGCCCGGCCGCACCGGGCCGCCGCCCTGTGGGGCGGCTCGTTCGCCTTCGCCGCGGCGCACGCGCTGGTGGTGATCGCCGTCGTCCAGGCCGTCGGACTGCCCCTGTCCCCGCTGCGGGTGGCGCTCCTCTACCTCGCCGCGAGCAGCGCCGCCGCCCTGCTGCCCACCCCCGGCGGCCTCGGCTCGCTGGACGCGGCGCTCGCCTTCGCGCTGACCTCCGCGGGCGCGCCCGGCACCGCGGCGGCCTCCGCCGTCCTCGGCTACCGCCTCCTGACGGTCTGGCTGCCCCTGATCCCCGGACTGCTGGTCCTCGGCGTCCTGATCCGCCGCCGGGCGGTGTGAGCGGCCCGCACCCCGGCCCGCGCCGTGTGTGCGCCGGGCGCCGTCCGCGCCTCAGCGCGCGTGCGAGCGTCCGAGCCCCTCGGGCGTCACCGGCGGCTCCGGCTCGTCGGCCATCGGTCCCCGCCCGGTGAACGCCGCGAGGCAGCGGGCGGGCAGCCACCGCAGCGCCGCGCACAGGCACACCCCGGACCAGCCGGCCGCGAACAGCCAGCCCCCGGCCACGTCGGTGCCCCAGTGCACCCCGAGATACACCCGGCTCACCCCCACCAGGACGGCCCAGCAGCCCACCGCCGCGCACAGCGCCGTACGGCCGCGCGGGGCGCGCAGGAGCACCGCGAGCACCAGCAGCGCGGCGGTCAGCGCCGACGTGGTGGTGTGCCCCGAGGGGAAGGCCCAGCCCGAGGCGTGCGTCGCCCAGTCGGGGCGCGGCGGACGCGGGCGGGCGACCAGTTCCATCACGCCCCGGCGCGCCAGCTGCCCCGTGGCCAGGCAGACCAGGCCCAGCAGTGCGGCGACCGCGCGCCGCCGCGCCGTCCGTCCGGCGACCGCACCGGCCACGGCGACCAGCACATAGGGGACGACGCCCGTCCCGGTGGCGGTCACGCCCCGGGCCACGGCCACCGCCGTCGCGGGCCGGTGGCCGACCGACCAGGACAGCAGCGTCTCGTCCACCCGCAGCGGTGCGCCGTGGCCACCGGCCACCACCAGCGCGACGACGGTGAACGCGGCCCAGGCGCCGACCGCGGCGCTGCCCGCCAGATCGGCGGCGTCCCGGCGCCTCACGGGCGCGCGGGCGCGGACGCGGCGGCAGTGACCGGTGTCATCCGCCCGCCTCCTCGGTCTTCGCCGCGCGCCGGGAGCGCACCACCTCGGCGGCGACCGGGATCAGCGAGACCGCCACGATCAGCGCGATCACGGGCAGCAGATACCGGTCGACGTCCGGCACCGACGAGCCGAGCGCGTACCCCGCGAGGGTGAGACCGACGCTCCACAGCAGGCCGCCGGCCACCTGCCACACCGTGAACGTCCGGACCGGCACGCCCAGGGCGCCCGCCATCGGATTGAGCACGGTGCGCACCACCGGCACGAAGCGGGCCAGCACGATCGCCTTGGCGTACCCGTACCGGCCGAGCAGTTCCTCGGCGCGCCGCGCGCCCTCGTGCAGGCGCCGCGAGCGGCTGCGCGCCAGCAGCGCGCCCCCGGCCCTGCGGCCCAGCACGAACCCGCACTGCGACCCGGCGAGCGCCCCCGCCGCCGCGGTGAGCAGCAGCGGCAGGAGGGAGAGCCGTACGCCCCGGTCCGCCGTGCCCGTGCACAGCAGGCCCGCGGTGAACAGCAGCGAGTCGCCGGGCAGGAAGAAGCCGATCAGCAGTCCGGTCTCGGCGAACATCACGGCACCGACGCCCAGCACGCCGAAGGCGGCCAGCAGCGACTGGGCGTCGAGCACGTTCACGGCGAGCGGTGACGACAGGAGCGGGGAGGGGTTCATCGGCGCGGGGCTCATTTCGTCCGGGTGACGAGCGACGGTGGCCGGTGGCGACCGACTACAGGCCGGTAGACCGTCTACGCCACTGTAGACGATATCGTCCGTCGCGGACGGCCCCCCGATCGGCCGGACGGGTGAAGACCTGGCGCCCGGCACACCGGACCGCTCCCCACCTGGACTTTTCCGTCCCATGGTCAAGAACGGTGGTCGCCTTTACTGCACATGGTGCGCAGGTGGGTGACGATGGCAGAAGGCGGCCCCGGCCCGGGTCCGCCCGCACGACCCCACCCGAAGGAACACCTCTCCCATGACGGCCGCCCCTGGTTCCGCTCCGCCCCTCCCCGCCACGACCGGACCGAAGGGCCCGCTCTGGCACCGCGTCCGCACCTCGATGACGCGGCAGGAGTGGACCAGGGTCGGCGGGATGGCCGCCTTCGTGCTCGCCCTGCATGTGATCGGCTGGTTCACGCTCGTCTGGATCGTGGCGCCGCAGCACTACAGCCTGGGCACCAAGTCGTTCGGCATCGGCATCGGCGTGACCGCCTACACCCTGGGCATGCGGCACGCCTTCGACGCCGACCACATCGCCGCCATCGACAACACCACCCGCAAGCTGATGCACGAGGGGCAGCGCCCGCTCTCCGTCGGCTTCTGGTTCTCCCTCGGCCACTCCAGCGTCGTCTTCGGCCTGGCCTTCCTGCTCTCCCTCGGCATCCGGGCGCTGGCCGGACCCGTGCAGAACGACGACTCCCGGCTGCACGACATCACCGGCCTGATCGGCACGACGGTCTCCGGCGCCTTCCTGTACGTCATCGCCGCCGTCAACCTGGTCATCCTGGCCGGCATCTGGAAGGTGTTCCGCGAGATGCGCTCGGGCCACTTCGACGAGGCCGCCCTGGAGGAGCAGCTCGGCAGCCGGGGCCTGATGAACCGCATCCTCGGCCGGTTCATGAAGTCGATCACCAAGCCGTGGCAGATGTACCCGCTCGGCCTGCTCTTCGGCCTCGGCTTCGACACGGCCACCGAGATCGCCCTGCTGGTGCTCGCGGGCTCGGGCGCCGCCTCCGGGCTGCCCTGGTACGCGATCCTGTGCCTGCCCGTGCTGTTCGCGGCCGGTATGTCGCTGCTGGACACGATCGACGGCTCGTTCATGAACTTCGCCTACGGCTGGGCGTTCTCCAAGCCGGTCCGCAAGGTGTACTACAACCTCACCATCACCGGTCTGTCCGTGGCCGTCGCCCTGATCATCGGCACGGTCGAACTGCTGGGCCTGCTCGCCGACAAACTCGATCTGCACGGCGCCTTCTGGGACTGGGTCGGCGGCCTGGACCTGAACGTCATCGGCTTCGTCGTCGTCGGCCTGTTCTTCGTCACCTGGGTGCTCGCCCTGGTCGTCTGGAAGGTCGGCCGGATCGAGGAGAAGTGGACGGCGGACCTGGCGGCCCCCGCCGACTCCCCGGCCGAGTGAGCCCCGAGGACGACGGCGCCCTCCCCGGCGAGGACACCGCACCCTGAGGGGAGACCCGGCCCCGCGCTCAGTCCCCGAGCCGGTCGACCTGGCGCAGCTTGTTCGTCGCGTCCAGCGCGGCCACCTTGTACGACTCCGCGAGCGTCGGGTAGTTGAACACCGCGTTGACCAGGTAGTCCACGGTGCCGCCGCAGCCCATCACCGTCTGCCCGATGTGGATCAGCTCGGTGGCGCCGCTGCCGAAGCAGTGCACCCCGAGCAGGGTGCGGTCCTCGGGCGAGACCAGCAGCTTCAGCATGCCGTGCGAGTCGCCGACGATCTGCCCGCGCGCCAGCTCGCGATAGCGGGAGACACCCACCTCGAAGGGCACGCACTCCTCGGTGAGCTGGTCCTCGGTCCGCCCGACGAAGCTGATCTCCGGGATGGTGTAGATGCCGATGGGCTGGAGCCCGTCCATCCGGCCCGCCGGTTCCCCGCAGGCGTGGTAGGCGGCGGCCCGCCCCTGCTCCATGGAGGTCGCCGCCAGCGCCGGGAAGCCGATCACGTCACCGACGGCGTAGATGTGTGGCACCTTGGTCCGGTAGTGCTCGTCGACCGCGATCCGGCCGCGCCGGTCGGCCGCAAGACCGGCCCGGTGCAGATCGAGCCCGTCGGTCAGACCCTGCCGGCCCGCCGAGTACATCACCGCGTCCGCCGGTATCTTCTTGCCGCTCTCCAGCACCGTGAGCGTGCCGTTCTGATGCCGCTCGACGGCCGCCACCGTCTCCCCGAACCGGAAGGTGACGGCCAGGTCCCGCAGGTGGTAGCGGAGCGCCTCGACGATCTCGGCGTCGCACATGTCCAGCATCTGCGGCCGCTTCTCCACCACCGTCACCCGGGAACCGAGGGCGGCGAACATCGAGGCGTACTCCATGCCGATCACGCCCGCGCCGACAATGACCATCGAGCGCGGCACCCGCTCCAGCGCGAGCACGTTGTCGGAGTCCATGACGGTCCGCCCGTCGAACGCCACGCTGTCCGGCCGCGCCGGGCGGGTGCCGGTCGCGATCACGATGTGCTCCGCGCTCAGCAGCCGCTCCTCGCCCGAGGACTCCCGCAGGGCCACGGTGCGGTCGTCGACGAAGCGCCCGGTGCCCGCGAACAGCGCGACCTGGTTGCGGGAGAGCTGGCTGCGGACCACGTCCACCTCGCGGCCGACCACGTGCTGAGTGCGCGCGGTCAGGTCGGCGACGGTGATGTCCTCCTTGAGCCGGTAGCTCTGCCCGTACAGATCGCGCTGGGTGAGGCCGGTCAGGTACAGCACCGCCTCGCGCAGCGTCTTGGACGGGATGGTCCCGGTGTGGATGGAGACCCCGCCGACCATGTCGGGGCGGTCGACGACGGCGACCCGGCGGCCCAGCTTGGCCGCGGCGATGGCGGCCTTCTGGCCGCCCGGTCCGGATCCGATGACGAGCATGTCGTAGTCAGGCACGTGCGGAGTCTGCCAGCACGCCGACGCGGCGGGAAGGCCGGGCGGACAGCGGTGGGACCGGAGCGCGCCCCGGCCGGCCCCCCCGTGGCGCCCCCGCCACCGGCAGGCCCACAGCACCTGCCAG